>NZ_JBHSBB010000030.1:0-242410 GCF_042650325.1 Streptomyces polygonati
ATCAACTGACGCAGTGGGGGTCACTTTTCACCCGTCGGAAGTGGGTCACGATTCACGCGTCGCCGACACGCTGCCGTTTCCCGGCCGATGGACGGAGCCAGCGGACCCACCGCGGACGGGAAGGGAAAGCACTGATGGGCAAGGCTCCTGGAGCCCACCCGTATGCCACAGGCGGGGGCGGTACCCGGCTTGAGCACCAGCAGGGTGCAGTGTTGCTCTCCCATCTGCTGACGAGGGCACCGGTTCCCGGTCTCGGTGACGGCGTGAGTCCGGAGTCGGTGCGTTTCCAGGCGTGGTCGGACAGCAGCGTGGATGACCTGCTGGTACGAGGTGTGGGAGTGCACGGCACTCCTCATGTGCTGGCCATCGGGGTCCGGCGGCGGCCCAAGCTCACCCCGGCGGACGAGTCCTCCGTTCGGCTCATCGGCGCGTATCTCGACGTTGTCCATGAGCGGTGGCCGCTCCTGAGAAGCGGGCGTTGGGCACTCGGGTTGGCGGTCGCGCCCGGATGCGTACCCGCGCATGAACTGGGGGCGTTGGCGACGATCGCGGCTTCGTCCGGAACCGAGGGCGTCTTCCGAGCCAATGCCGCGAGCGATGCTGACAGCAAGGCTCGTCGTCGGCTTGTGCAGTTGGACGCGATCGTCGAGGCGGCAGTCGCGGGCGGAAAATGGACCGCGGATGTGTTGGTACGGGAGCTGACCTGGCGCCTGTTGTATCGACTCAGCCTTCTGACGATCCGTCTTGAGGGAGCTGACCTCAGCGACAGGACGAGCGCGGTCGAACGACTTTTGCCCAGCACGCCGAACCGGTCGAACCACGAGGCTGATGCACTGTTCTCGCGCCTGGCGGAACTGGCCGGCACCTACGCCTCACGGGGAGCCGAGGTCACGCGTTCGATGATCCGCGCCGACCTGTACGGACACGCCGCCTTTGCCGGCGAGCCTTCTGCGCTCCCGGAACCGAACGGATCCCGGGCCGCCACTCCCGTGGCGAAGCGGACGTCACGTGGCACCAAAGGGAGATTAGTCCGTGACAGTGCTGACCTCTGGCCGCCCCTCAAGGTCGGCGAGGGCGCGACCCAGCCGCAGTTCTCCGAAGGGGTCCTTGTCGTGCGCGACCGCAGTCTCTTGCGCGCCGTCGACGCGGCTATCGGGGAGGAACTGTGGAAGCACCCACGCACGTCGGGCCTTCCGGTGGTCGGAGCGGGGACGGTCTACGAGGTCGCTGCCATGCGGCAGTTGCGTCCCCGGGATCTTCGGTCGGGACAGCGTCGGGGACCGTTGCCGTTTCGGGTCCGAGAGGGTGCGGTCGTTCACGATCGCGGAACCCTGTACTTCGCGGGTGAAGCCGGCGGACTGATGGCGATCGACTGCCGGTCCAGGGAACGGCTCTGGTCGTGGCGCGATAGCACCGGAACAATTGGGTCCCCGCCTGTCGTTCGCGGCGAGAACGTGTACGTGCTGGTGACAGGCAGCTCCGCCTCCTCCCAGCCAGGGGCGTCCCACCTTGTGGCACTGGACGCGACCGTCGGCAAGGAACGCTGGCGATCGGTCGATCTGCCTTCGATCCGGCACTGGACGGTTGGACAGACATCCGCCTACATGGTGTTGAGCGCTGGCAACTCCTGCGACAGGACAGTTGCCCTCAACCTCGACGACGGCACCGCTCGGTGGGAACACGCCACGGCGCAGGCAGCGGTGGCACCGCAGGAGGCGGGCCCCGTGGTGTTCCTCGTGGACAGGGAAGGCCGGCTCTTCGCCGTGGACGCGACGAAGGGGACCACCCGGTGGGGTATCGAGGTCGGCGCGAGAATAAGCGCTGCTCCTCTGGCGACGAGCCGGACCGTCGTTGTTCCCACCCGGGATCCTCATCGGCTCACCTCCTACGACTACCGCGCCGAAGAAGTCCTTTGGACCCACCGCGGCCCGGGCGCATTCGACAAGCAGCCCTTCGCTGTCGGCGAAACCGTGTTCGCCGCACACCGCGCCGGTCAACTCCTCGCATTCGACGAGAGCACCGGTAAGAGGCGCACCGTCGCAGATGTGCTCTGGTCCCATGATCCCGCGCCGCCACCCCCCGTGGTCGACGGAGTCCTCTACGTGGCGAGTGGGGGTTTTCTCCGAGCGCTACCGCTTGTATGAATCGACGCACGTTGGTCGGTGATCTTGAGGTCGATACGGCTCCTCACCGCACGAGTCTTGGTTACCCGGCGGTGAGTACCCGTCCGGCGGTGTCCAGGGCGCCGGAGAGCGACGCCTGGAACTCATCAGGGATGACGCCGACTCCCAATGTGCAGGATCGGATCAGGTCACGACAATTCTTGGCCTGCGTGGCCGTAGCGAGCGCGACGGCCGCAGGATGCATCACGAGTTCGAGAGCCGCGTATCCGTCGTGGGCGTCTGTAGTTCGGCGGATGATGCTCTCGATGAGGTTGCGCGCTTCGGGATGCTGTGATGTGCCCATTGCGTCCAGGACGGTGAGGCCGAGGCGAACGTCGAAGACGGTCAGGCCCGGTTTAGCTTCGTGGCTCAGGTAGAGGTTGAGCAGGGCTGCGACTTGGCTGTCGGCTGCTTGGCCGGCGTCACGGCAGCAGATCACCGTCAGGCAGGCGGTGACGGCCTGCTCCCACGGTTCGCCCCTTGCCGTGTTGCTGAGCAGTTCGGCGGCGTGGTGGGTGTCGCCTTCGGTGAGGGCGGCGACGACGGCGACTTGGCGGCCGTCGAGCATGCGGGTGCCGATGCCGTGGTGCTGCTGGATGTGGGCGAGGGCTTCGGGCCAGCGGCCGGTGGTAGTGAGGGTGCGGGTGCCGTCGGCGAGGAGGACGCGCCAGAGCCAGGCTCGGACTTCGCGGCGGTCTTCGTCGGTGGGGGTGAGGTCGGCTGGGACGGTGATGCCCTCGAAGGTGGCGGGGCTGCCGGTACCGACGGCTTCGTAGAGGTCGAGGAGACGTTGACGGGCATCGTCGGGGTGGCCGGCGCGGATCTGCAGGCGGGCGAGGTTGATCAGGGGTTCCAGGCCGCGGATGGCGCTCATGGCGGGCAACGGCCCTGCGTTCAGGTATGCCTTGGCGTGGCGGTGGCACGTCTGCCGGGCGAGGTCGGGAAGGCCGATGTCGGAGGCGAGGAGGGCGGCCTGGTTGAAGACGGTGGAGGCCAAGCCCTGGTCGTTCTGTTCCGCGGCCCGGCTGGCCAGGTTCACCAGGGCCTGTACGCGGTCGGGCAGCGGCAGACAAGCGGGGCGGAAGCGGGCGACGAGTGGGAAGCGTTTTGCTATCGGGCCGTGCGCGTCCATGAGTCTGCCTGTCGGTGACGGTGTGGGTGGGGACCGGGGAGCCCGTCGGCTGCGCCTGCGGGCTCCCCAACGTGATCTGGCCTTACCGCCAGTCGGCGACGATGCGGTTCAGCGGGGTGTCGATGGCGAAGAGGCCGGGCCGCTGCTCGATCGCGGGTGCGTCGAGGCGCTGGATCTCGAAGGTGGCTTCACGACCGCGGTAGTCGAGGTCCCAGGTACGGATCGCGTCGGCGACTCGTGCGGCCAGTTCGTCGCTGCCGGGGCCGTGGCCGATGACGCCGAATTCCCAGAGCTTGCCGCCGTCGGGGGTCGTCTGCTCCGATACGCGGCGGGCGAGGTACGTGATGGCGCCCTTGTCGATCGCCGCGGTGGAGGAGGGGTACGGGTCCTCCGTGAGCAACATGCCCTTGGCGCCGGCCGGGAACAGCATACGGATCAGGCCGGAGGGCAGGGAGCAGGCGACGAACAGCTCCATCCACTCCGGATTTTCCATGGCCCGGACCGTCACGCCGGTCCACTCCTCGGTGCGCGGCTGGTCCAGCACGCCAGCGAGGGCGTCGGCGTCGATCGGCTGGCTGGCGGGGGCCTGGAGTCGTACGGTGCCATCGATGCTGAGGGGAATGACGCGGCGGTCGTCGTCGGCGATACCCCTTCGGAGCGGCATGAAGGTGTTCATCTTGCTGCTGACGCTGGTCCAGCGGCCGTCGTGCTGCTCGTACGCGATGGAGCGGGAGACGCTGCCCTTGAGGCGCTGGGGGACGACGAGTCGGCCGCCGGGGGCGAGTTGGTCGAGCCAGGCGTGGGGGAGGCCGTGGGCGCCGACGGTGGCGATGATCCGGTCGTAGGGGCCGCCCTCGGCGTGGCCGAGGGCCCCGTCGCGAGTCAGCACTTCGACGTTGGTGAAGGCAGCGGCGGCGAGGTGCGCGCGGGCGCCTTCCACGAGGTCTTCGTCGACGTCGATGGTGGTGACGTATCCGGCGTCGCCGACGAGATGAGCGAGCAGTGCGGCGTTGTATCCGGTGCCGGCGCCGAGTTCGAGGATCCGGTCGCCGGGTTGGGCGTCCAACTGGTCCAGCATGGCGACGACGCTGGGTTGGGAGGCGCAGGAGATCACGGTGCCATCGGTGTCCTGCTTGATGGCGACCGTCGCGTTGGCGTACGCGTCTTCGAGCGGCGCATCGGGCACGAACAGGTGGCGGGGGACGGTCCGCAGCGCTGCTTCGACCGCGGGCATCCGGGCGTATCCGTACTCGCGGATCTGGTCGACGAGGGCGTTGCGGAGCTTTGCGGCCTCGGCTTCGTTGGGGGCGATGGTGTCGGTGGTCACCGCCCCGAAGCTAGTGGTTTCAGGCGTGTCCTCGGCGGAGGACTCGGGGTTGTCACTCGATCCCATGACTGCCTCTCGTGCGATGGCGAATAGGGCGCTTTGGTCATCCGGGAGGAGACCGGCGCGGTTGGCGTGGAAGATCACGTGGTGGGCGATGACGGCTCGCAGGCCGCGGGTGAGCCCACCGTCGGTGGCGAGGCAAGCCAGCGTCGTCCCGGCCCGCTCGAAGGCGGCCACCCAGGCGGTGTGACCGTCGAGCGGGCGGTCCGGGCGGCACAGGCTGCCCGCGTCGACGGTCATCAAGGTGCGCATCGCCGGTATCAGGGTGGCGGCCCGTTCCGGGGTGAGGTCGGTGGCCGGTCGGAGTTCGGCGGCCTTCGCCCACACGTCGCCCTGTTCGAACCAGTCCAGGTTGACGGCGCGCATCATGGCGCTGATCAGGAGGACGGCGGTCTCTCGGCGACCTACGTGTCCGGGGCCGGGCTGGTAGGTGAGCAGGTGCCGGCTGTCCTGGTGGAACAGGTCGTGGGCGGCGTCCATTGCCAGGGTTCCGCCGAAGGCGGTGGATTCCGGCTCGTAGATGCCGGGCAGCCAGGACTTCACTGTGCCGTCGTCGACGAGTTCGCTCAGGACCGACTGGACCAGCGGCGACGGACGTGCGGCGCGATACCGCAGCGGCCAGGGCTGCTTGTTCATGAACCACCAGCCGGCGAGCTGCCCAGCCTCCTCGGCCGCGAGCAGGGCAGGCCCGAGGCGTTCGGTAATGGCGCGCTTGCCGCTGTCGCGGTCGGAGAAGAGGACGTTGTGCTGGTGCCAGCGGTCCGGGTCCATGGGCAGGGTCCTTCGATCGGCGGGGATGCCCCTATAGAGGTCAGGCGAGGAGCAGGCAGGAGTCCCAGGTGGATAGGGGCGACGAGACGGTGGCGGGGGCAATGAGTGTCAAGGCCACACCCGCGGCGCCGTCGAGGAACCCGGGCCCGGCTTTCTCGTCCTGCACCAGTGCCTTGGCCACGGTGGCGGGAGCGGTGCCCGGTGGGCACACCGCGGCCAGGAGGCCCGGGATCGCGGCGCGGAGCTGCCCGGCGGTCGAAGGGTGGGCGTCGGCGGCGGTGCGTGCCGCGACGTGGGCGAGCCCGGCGAAGCCATGGCACAGGCCATTGTCCGTGGTGGCTTTGAGCTGCGCGGAGTCGGTGAGGGCGGCCACGAGCGCGGTTTCCGCCGCGACTTGCTGGCGGGTGTCTCCGAGGACGATGGCTGCGAGCTGCTGGGCGCGGGCGAGGCTGGCGGTGCCGTAGCACCACGAGGGGCGGCGAGGTGCGGAAGGGGCGGAACACCCTTCGCGGAGTTCAGCGCGGGTGATCCAGTACGGCCAGGCAACGCCGGGGCTGGTCCCTTGCTGCCAGCGGTCCAGCCACGCCAGGATCGTTCGGATGGCTTCGCGGTGGCCGCCGACGGTGTTGCAGTGCCGGGCGGCGAGGGCCAGCAACGCGAGCACTCCGCCGATGCCGTGCGCCATCCCGCTGTTGGCGTGCCCGCCGGGGAACCGTTCGTCCGGGCGGCCGGAGGGACCGGAGGATGTCCACCAGCCGGGCAGGGTCTCGCCGTTGTGGCTGACCGGTTCGGTGAGGCGGACGCAGTAGTGGAGGAGCCTGTTCAGGGTGGGGCTGAGCGGGTCGCGGTGAAGCAGGTAGGCGCCGTAGCCGGCGAGTCCTCGGATCACGTCGAACTCTCCCAGTTCGGGCAGGGCGCCGGCGTCGACGCGGCGTTGTGCGGCGTCGAGGCGCCGATGGACGTCGCGGTCGATCTGCGCGTTGAGGTGGAGGAGGGCACGCTGGTAGGGGCCGGGCTGGTGCTCGGCTGCGCAGGCCACGGCGTGGGCGAGGGCCGGGGCACCATAGAAGGGGTGGCTGTCGGGTCCGCTGGTGAACGGCTCCCGGGAGGCGGCGGCGAGCCAGGCGTGGGCGCGCTGCCACGGTCCCAGGCCGGCTGCGGCTCGTTCGATGTGCAGCAGCGCGATCCCCAGGGGCCCGTACGCGAGCTGCTGCCGGTCGGTGGTTGTGGTGCGCGGACTAACCGGAACGGTGTCGGGGTCGGCTAGGAGGTCGGCGACCGCGTCGGCGATCTTCAGCGCGTGGGGATCGGTCACCGTGACCTCCGGGCCAGCCATGCCAAGGCGGCGGCGCGGGTGAGGTAGAGGCAGACTTCTTCCTCCGGGAAGTCGACGGCGACATGCCGCACGAAGTGGACGTGCAGCAGCGAGGACAGGACATCGTCCAGGCGTATGCCTTGGGTATCCGAGCCGGGGAGGTGAGGTCGGTAGGCCGCGAGGGCCGCGTCCCGCTCGGCCCACGCTTCCACGATGGCCTGCCCACCGGGCACGTCGCGCAGCGCCGCCCAGTCGTTGGACGGATCGGCCAGCCGTATGGCCTCGGTGAACTCCGGACGCGGAACCGGAGCGGGCGACTTGGAGGGGATGTGCTTGGTCAGCCAGCGCATGGCGGCCTCGGCGCTGCCGAGGAACGCGGTGGCAATGGCGATGGTGTGCGCGGCCACCAGGGCGCGCTGCGGTGGACGTTGGCGCTGCTTTAGTTGGGCGAGGACGGCCCGAGAGTCGGCACGAAACACTTCCTCGGCGGCGTCCCAGGCCGGGCCTGAGCCCCAGCGGCCCATCTCGCGGTAGGAGGTGGGGAAGCGTAGGTCCGACAGCAGTCCGCCGGAGCGCAGTTCGTCGGCCCAGGTGCCGACGGTACGGGCGGACTCGGCGAAGGCGTCCGGATCGGGTAGGGCGATGCGCAGCCGTAGGTGGTGGGCGGGGTCGCGGAAGCGGATGAACCACCAGGGCTGGCCGCCGAGCCGGTTGAGCAGATCGGGGATGTGCTGGGCGAGGAGGGTGTCCTGTCGGCGAAGGTCGCCATAGAGCGTTGCCAGCAGCAGCGAAGAGAGCCCCGGTGTCTGGATCTGCGCCGGGGAGAAGGACCGGGCCGCAGTGGGGATCGGAAGAGCGGGCCATACCGGGGTCCGGGTCGCCTTGAGCGGTACGACGACTTCGTGCGCGCGGCCGTCGCACCAGCCGTACGCGTCGGCGTCCGGTGCTTCTACGAGGACCGCGGACGGGGCGCGGTTCAGGTGTTGGCGCAGCAGGGTCCGGTGTGCGGCGTGGTGGAGGTCGAGGAGGAGGCGTTGATCGCCTTCGGCCAGGTGGACCCGGTGCGGCAGCCGCCGTCGGGTTCGCCAGTGCTCAAGGGCGGTGTCCCACTGGGCTTGTGCGCGGTCGCGGCCGGGCAGCTCGGCGGCCTCCAGCCGCCACCGAGCCGGGGCGAGCACCGTACGGCCGTAACGCAGCCGCGGCAGGAACGGCATCGCCTTCGCGACGCCCCAGTCGAACAAAGTGACCTGCGAGCACTGCGCGCGGGCCAGCTCGGTGAGGAAGCGGACCAGCGGTGGTGTGTGCTCCTTGAGGTTCAGCGCGTGCATGCCCACGGCCTCGATCCGCTGCCCGCGTGCGGGCGCGGCCAGGTACATGCGGCGGCCGTCGCACGCAACTGCCAGGTCGGCCGGAGTGAGCACGTCGCTGGTCGGTGCGCGGTGCTCCTGGACGCTGATGACGGTGGGCAGTACCTGCGGAGCGCGGGTGACGTGTGCGCTGGCGGGGTGCAGCGGCGGGAAAGACAACTGGGCCGCGACGGTGCCGGCATCAGCGGCCGGGAGGTCGGCCAGCCCCGCTGCCAGCTGCTTGCGGTCCTCGGGAGCCAGCACGCTCAGGAAGCGGCCTACGGTGACGCCGGCGCCGCGGGACACGCTCGCCACTTCCAGCCGGAACCGACCGCGTTGCAGCTCCTCGGCGCTGGCAGCGTGTACCCGGATGCCGACCTCCAGGTGCGGCGGCACCCGGGGATGTGCGGGCCCCAGGTCCATCGCGGCGATCAGCTCGTCGGTGAGAACCACTTCGTCGCGGCCGTCGAGGACGGCGGCCTGCGCCTGCCGAACCAGGAGGTCGTCGCGTACCGAGAGACGGGAGCGCTGGCCGTCGGCGGGGGCTCCCGGGTATCCGTCGGGAAAGCCGGTGCCACTGTCAGCGACGACGTCGGTGAGCGGCACCATCGTGCCGATGCCGTACTTCTCGTAGAACCGCCGCTGGTACGCCTTCCAGGCCGCGGTCCCGTAGGGCATGACACTGACCCGGGTCAGGACTTCGGTGGCGCGCTCGACCTCGCGGGCGACCTGCTCCGGCAGCGTGATCTTGCCGTCCAGGCGTAAGTCGAGGGCGACGGGGTGGCGGCGAAGGCCGGTGACAACCGTCCGCATCCGTGAGGCGGCGCTGGCCCGGCTGCCGGCTGAGTCGCAGCTCCGCAGGTCGGCTCGTACGGCGCGCAATTCGCGGAGAGTGTCGGCGACCGGAGCGACCGTATCGGCTTGCACAGCGTCGAGTTGTTCCACCAGGTACTCAAGAGCGTCTGTCTCGGTGCTCGGTGCGTTCAGGCTGGTGATCAACACGTGGTTGCGGACCAGCTCCCGCACGAGCCGCTGCGCCCTTCCCGGACCTGCCCCGGGGAAGCCCGCGGCCAGCTTGTCGGCGAGGGGGCCCACGCAGACGGGTTCGCGGGCCGCGTTCAGGATCATCCGCAGTGGTTCGGTCAGGGCCATGGATGCCTCGACCGCACGGCGCCGGTCGGTGTGAGTGTCGGAGTTGTACGGCACGACCAGCTGTCCGCCGCGTACCTGTGCGGTGTTGTTGAGGACCACCGGAAGGCGCTCCAGCAGCTCGTGGCAGGACTCCAGCCGTTCCACAACGGCCGTCAGCCACTCCGCGCTCGCCCGCGCGATGACCGTATGGGCCGAACCCCAGGTGGTGCCTGCCCCTGGTCCGAAGGTGGCCGGAGCGACGCCGGCGAACAGACCGAATGGAGTCGCCCGCTGCTCGGCACGCAGTACATAGCGTGCCACCGAGGCGGCGGCGCGCCGGACATCTCGGTCGGCAGGGGCTTCGCAGGAGCACAGGGCCCGCACCTGGGAGGCGAGGGCCGGGCTGGCGTGCTCCACTGCCTCGGCAAAGTCATCGTCGGACCAGACCTGCCGCAACCACGCCAGTCGGAGGGCCACACCGCGAGGGGAAGGGTCATCGAGGTCAGGGACCGGTGGGACGGGGAGTTCCGGCCGGGCGACCGCACGGACGAGCGCAGTCCTACCGGCACGGAACGTGGTGCTCGAAGCCATCACAACCTCCTGGTCAAGCGGGGTGGCCGGTGCCTTCGCACGTCGGGTCACAAAGGCACCGGCCAGGGGGTCCGAGCGCCTACGGTCAGGCCACGTTCGTGGTGCAGGCGCCGCAGGTCTCGCCGCAGCCGTCATCCGTCAGACTGATCAGGCCGGCGATGTCGCCGACCTCGACCAGGGTGACGTCGAGGTCGAAGCCGTCCGATGCGGTCGAGCCCGTGACCACCGGGCTTCCGTTGTTGTTGTGCGTAATGGTGGGACTCATGTCAGCTGCCTCTCAGGGATGTGAACGGGGGACGGTGTTTCTGCCCTCATTGGAGGACGTGGTTGGCGCGCTCGATCTGGTGGGCGGTCCAGTCGCTGCGGGCTTGTTCGAGGATCGGGGCGAGGTCCGTCTCCAGGTGGTGGGCCTGCGCGCGGAGTTGGGTGGCGAGCTTGGTGAGGCCCTCGGGGGTGAGGTTGTTCAGCCAGAAGTCGTCCACCACCCGGACGTTGGCGTACGGGGTCCTCTCCGCCGGGTCGTCGCTGTACGGGTAGCAGGCGATGTGGCCGTCAAGAACACTCTCTTCGCATTCACCGGGCTGGCCGTCGCCGTCGGCGTGGGCGGGGTGGTGGATGCGCATCCGCTGGCCGTCGAAGGGGCGCCAGTGCGCGAGGTCGATCAGCTTGATGGAGAGCTTTTCTAACGGGACGTCGGTGGCGCTGGGGTCCTCGTCGGCCCAGGGTGGCAGGTAGCCGGTGAGGGTGAAGCCGCCCGTGGTGCTGATGGACCAGGTCTGGCCGGGTGAAGTGGTCGCGTTGGAGGCCGATTGCTGGACGGATCGTGCAGCGGTGGCCGGCTTCGGAGCCACTGAGGTGGTCGCCAAGATTCAATCTCCCTTGCTGGGGCGGGAAGTCAGGAGACTTCGACGGGTATGGCGGTGAGCTGGTGGGTGTGGGCGCCCGGGTGGAAGGCGAATTCGCAGCAGGCGTCGTGTGATGCGGGATCGATGAATGAGCAGTCCGGTCGGACGTCCAGTGCTGCGGCGGGGGTGCCGTCTGCCCAGCGGGTCCAAATGGCGCCGGTGGCCAAGCCGTCGAGGTCCAGCACGAGGGCGAAGTGCTCCCCGTCGCTATGGACTTGGAGGTGGCACCGCAAGTCCCGCTCCACGTCAGCCTCGTCCACTGATCCGTACGGTGTCGCGATCCGCAGAGCCTCCTGGACGAGATTTTCTGGGAGTCGGGCGGTCCGGCCGCAGAGCGGGAACAGTGGCTTCTCGTGCTTCATTGCCGGTTGCTTTCTGCGTGGATACGAGGGGTGGACGAGCCTGCACCGTCATCACTGCGGCTCCGCGACGCGCAACGTGCACCAGGTGGTCGTGCCGTCGGGGCTCACGCCCCAGTCGTCGGCGATCGCGGCGACGAGGAAGAGGCCGCGGCCGGTTTCGCTCGCGTCGTCGACGACGCTCAGACGAGGGCGGCGGCCGGAGCCGTCGTTCACCGCGATAAGCACCCCCTGGAGGGTGATCACCAAGCGGAACGCGATCTCGCCATCCTCGCCGTATCGCAGCGCGTTGGTGACGAGTTCGCTGACCAGCAGTTGGACGTCGTCCATGAGCGGGGCCAGGCCCCAGGCGCGCAGCTTTGCGGCGCTGATGCGGCGAAGCCGTCCCACCCACCGGCCGTCGACGTCCCGTTCGAGAGCGCTGCCTGTCGCGTTGCCGACGGAGACCCGTACCGCGAACTCGTCGCAGATGGGCTCGGGCGGCGCCGGGACGGCAGCCGTAGGCGTGGCCTCCGTCTCGGCGTGGGCAGTCCGGGTCATGAAGCCCGCCCCTCTCCTCGGGTGCGGACGAGCCTCGGCGTCGGCGCCACAGCGCGACAAAGGGCGATGACGCCTGCACCTGCACTATCCAGGCCGATGGTGCCCAGACCGGCGCGCCCTGCGTCCGAGTTCGCGGTTCGCGGCAGCTCGACGCCGCGGGCACTGAGCGTGGCTCGTAGGGCCGTTTGTGTGAATCTCACTGCTCGTTCACCCCGCCGGCGGGGCCCTGGTGGCGCAGCCCGCAGGGCGGAGGCCCCGCACAACGTGGCAGGTTGGGCATGAGGTTTCCCCACTCGGTTTCGGTAATCGGTGTCTGTGAGTAGCGTTGCGCTCACACCGTTTCGCCACCATGACCGTTGGGGGTTACCGAGGCGGTAACACCACTGTCCCGGCCCGGGAGCCGGGTCGCCGCACACCTCCGGAGGCGGCTCGTGAACGCCACACCGATGTCGACGGATGTCCTGAGCAGGACCGATATGCGTCAGGCGCTGGCCGAACACGACTTCGCCGAGGCGTTCAAGCTTCTGAAGAAGCACGGTGGCCTGTCCCAGAACCGCATCGCATTGGCGTGCGGGCTAACCCCCGGCAAGGTGTCGACCATCATGAACGGGCAGACGCGCGTCGTCTCGTACGACGTGCTGTGCCGCATCGCCGATGGCCTGCACATCCCCGGCAAGCTCATCGGTCTCGCCACCCGTCCCTGGGAAATGGAGGAGGCCGCATCGGGCCGCCCTGACACTCCCGAGGTGACAGCCCGCATGGACAGTCCATGGCAGAACGGCGCCACGGTCGAACTGGCGGACCAACTCACCCGCGTCGACCTCACCATGGACCGACGCGCGCTCACCCGAGCGATCGCGGCCACGGTGATGACCGGTCCGCTTCTGCTCGACTCGCTGGAAGGCTGGATGCTGCCTGGTGAGACAGGCTCCCGCCGAAACCGCCCCGGCCGACTGGGGATGCGCGACGTCGAACAGCTTGAGGAGACGGCGAAGGCGTTCCGCACCTGGAACCACAAGTACGGCGGTGGACTCCGGCGCCGGGCGGTTCTCGGCCAGTTGCAGGAGGTGACCGCTCTCCTCCACGAACACCAAGCACCACTAGTCGAGCAGCGGCTGTACGCGGTACTCGCGCAGCTTGCCGGTACTGCCGCGGGCATGGCGTGGGATGCGGGGCTGCAACGGCGAGCACAGGACTACTACCGGCTCAGCCTGCGAGCGGCCCACGCCGCAGGCGACCGCCTCTGGGGCGCCAACACCTTGGCCGGCATGGCTCGCCAGTTGCTCTATGCGGCTCGCCCGACAGACGCCCTTGAACTCGTCCGCTTCGCACAGGAGGGTGTCCGTGATGAAGCCGGACCGCGGCTCCGCGCGATGCTCTACACGCGAGAGGCGTGGGCCTTGGCCGCGATGGGCAGGACTGCGGCGTTCAACCGGGCAACAGAACAAGCCCGCCAGGCACTTGCCGATGCCGGTCTCGATGAGCCGTACTGGATCGGCTACTTCGACGAAGCGGAACTGGCAGGCGTAACCGGCGGTCGCTTCCTGGAACTCGCCCGGCGCGATCCTCGGCTCCACGCCGGGCACGCCGAGGAACAGATCCGCACCGCACTCGCTAGTCGGGGACCGGAGGCCGGCAGGTCACACGCGTTGGATCGCCTCGGTCTGGCCGAGGTTTACTTCCTCTCCGGCGACCTCGCCGCAGCCGTCGCCGAGACCCACGCAGCCTGCGATGTCGCCGAGCGCGTCCACTCCGGACGTGTACGAGAAGGCATGGCCGAGCTGTACGCCTACACGGTGGGGCACGGTACTTCGACACCTGTGCGAGAAGCGCGCGCTAGGCTCCGCGAGCAACTCGCCGACTGACAAGGAGCGCTGTGACCATCCTCGCCGTAACCGGCCACATGGACCTCACCGACACTTCCGTGCCCCTGGTCAGAGCAGCCCTTGACGACTTGATGCGTGAGGTGGCGGACGGCGCGCTGGTCGGCGTCTCCTGCATCGCGGCTGGCTCGGACTCCTTGTTCGCCGAGGCCGTCCTTGACGCTGGCGGAAGCCTCGTTGCTGTGATCCCTTCCCGCGATTACCGCGAGACGAAAGTCAAGGCTACGCACGCTGCGCAATTCGACCGGCTTCTGGCTGCAGCTACCGAGGTGGTGGTGATGGACCACGCGACCGCCGGCCGGGAAGCGTACGAAGCCGCCAACAGCGAATTGCTGCGCCGGGCCGACCGGCTCGTCGCCGTCTGGAATGGCATGCCGCCTGGCACCAAAGGCGGCGGCACTGCCGACGTGGTCGAGGAGGCCCGCGCCCTCGGCCTCCCTGTCGAGGTCGTCTGGCCGGCAGGCGCCGAGCGGCGTACCGGGTGATTCCGTCCCAGAATTTCAGGACCTCAAGGCGCCTGCCCTGCCCAGAGCCGTGCGCGGAGAAGCATCGAGTGACCGCCGGTTCAATCCCACGCCGGGCCCTATGAATTCTGCTTTAGGCGAGTTGTTTCGTCAGCGCCTGCGGTGTCGCTGGGGTTCGGTTGCGGGGCTGGCTGCCTCTGCGGCCTGTGGGCCGTAGCTGTGGGGGAGGCTTCCTGCGCCGTGGGAGCGGAGGCGGGCGGCTTCGGCCCGGGGGTTGGGTGCGGGGTTTCGGCTGGTGTGTTGGATGCGGGCGAGGAGGACGCGGGCGGGCATGCGGGCGGTGTGGAGTTCGCGTTGGGCGGCGGCTTCTTTGAGGAGCTGGACGGGCTGGTGGCCGGCGGTTTCGGCGTCGGCGAGGACGGTGGCCAGGGCGGGCCAGTTCGGGTCGGCGAGGATGCGGGCGGCGTGGTCGGGGACGGCGGTCCGTACGTCGTGGGCGAGAGTAGCTTGGGCGTCGGGCTGGGGCTGGCGCTGGGCGAGTGCGGCGAGTTGGGGTGCGGCGGCCTGGGTGTAGGCGGCTTCGAGGTGCTGGACGGCTTGGCGTGCGGCGGCGGCTTGTTGGGCGTGGCCTCGGGTCTGGTGCCAGCGGTCGGCGAGGATCGCAGACCAGATGAGGGCGGCGATCAGGACGGCGAGGGGGCTGCCGTCGTTGCCGGTGCCGGCGTGCACGAGGTCGCGGGCTGCGGTGCGCAGGCCGGTGGCGGTGCTGTGTTCGGCGCGGATCCGGGAGCGCTGGGCGTGGGCGAATGCCCGTGATGCCGCCTGGAGTTCAGCGCGGAGTTCCGCGGGGGCGGTTTGGGCGGTGGCTTCGATGAGTTCGCCGAGCGCGGCGATCTGGGCCTGGCCCGAACCGTCTTGGCCGCCGCCCGTTTCGGTGTTGGTGAGGTGGCCGGGGAGGGTGTCGAGGGCTTGGGTTGCCTGCTGCCAGGGGGTGGTTGGGCGGTTGCGGCGGGCGGTGGGGTGTTCCTCGGGTGTGCTGGTGCCGAGGCGGGCTTGCAGTTTGGGCAGGGTGAGGTCGGGGGCGATCTTTCCGCCGGGGTGGTAGATCTGCTCGCCGTCTTTGTTGAGGTCGCCGGGGCGGCCGGCGGCGTATCCGGTGAGGTCGCCGGAGGGTGCGCGCCGGGGTTTGATCTGGACGCCGTCGGCTTCGAGGTAGGCGAGGAGTTCTTCGACGGTGGTGGAGTGGGGGATGGCGGCGCGGATGCGGTCCTGGAGCCAGGCGCGGCTGGTCTGTTCCCAGCCGAGGCGGGCCGCTTTGTGCATCTCGGCCTGGCTGGGTGCGCGGGTGCCGGTGCGGTCGCCCTTGTTGAGGCGGCGCAGGCCGTAGTCCTTCTCGATCTGGCGGCATTCGTTGCCGACGCGGATGCCGCTGTCGTGGAGTTTGGGGCGGCGGCCGTCTTCGCGGACGGTGGTGGCGAGGATGTGGATGTGGTCGTCGGCGTGGCGCACGGCGATCCAGCGGCATGCCAGGTCGTCGCCTTCGGGGGCGATGCCGGCCGCGGTGACGATGCGCTGGGCGATCTGGGCCCATTCGGTGTCGGAGAGGTAGCGGTCTTCGGGGGCGGTGCGGACGGGGCAGTGCCAGACGTGGTCGGTGACCCGCTTGCCGAACTCGCTGTTGCGCAGGGCGACGGGTTCGTCGAGGTGGTGGCCGAGTTGGGTCAGGGTGGCGTTCTCGTCGCGGCCTGGGTCGGGCATGCCGAGCATGGCGAAGCCGGCCACGATGTGGGGGTCCAGATGTTCGTCGTGGGTGCCGGGTCCGTAGAGGTAGCCGAGCAGTCCGCGGGTGTTGGCGCCTGCGGGTTTCATGGCGGCGATCACGGTTCAGCCTTCCGTCGGGTCGGTGGGCTGGCGTAGGGCTTCGGCGATCGTCGTGAGCAGGTGGTGCAGTTCGTCGAGGCGTTCGCGGATGTCGGGTGGGGTGTAGTCGCTGTTGAGGGCGCGGGCGATCTGGTTGATGTTGACGCCGATGCGGTTGAGGGCGCGAAGGACCTGGGCGCGGAACATGTGCGTGCGGCGCCGGTCCTCGCTGAGCGGAAGGTTCGCCGTGAACCGGCCCGCGACGAAGGCGAGGACGATGTCGGCGGCGAAGCCGGATTCGCCCTTGTACCCATGCTCGGCAGCGGCCTCCTGGAGGCTGGTGTGCTCGTCGGGGGTGAAGCGCAGCGGGCCGACGCGGACGGTGCGCTTATCGCCGGTGAAACGGCGGATCATGGGCTGGGCGCTCTGCACGGCGGGATCGGCGGACACGCTGTCGAGGACGGCTCGCTGGGCGCTGTGGAGCGTGTCCGGGTCGGGGCCGACCCCGCCTTCCCGGTCCGGCGCGCCCTCGCGCCGGACCGTCTCCGCCACCCCCGGGGCGGAGATCCCCCGAGACCGGCCGCGAGTCGGACTCGGGGTACTACTGGCTCCGCCAGGAGCCGTCTTTCCGAACGCGCGCTGCCAACGGCTCCTCAGCGTATGCGACTTCGTCGTGGGTCCGGGCTCGTCGTACGCGGCCTCGGCGGGGTGTTCGATGTGTGTCACGGATGCTGCTCCGGGGGCTTCGGTATGGGTGGGCGTATTGCTGGCCGATCAGTCGGCGGGTGGTGGCTGCATTTCACGCTCGTCGCCAGGTCTGAGCGCTGGCGGGCAAAGGGCGAGGGTCGCAGGGTCGGGGTGGTCGGTACGGTTCCGACCACCCCGGTCTGCTCCGGTGCCCGGAACGGTCATTCGTCGTCCTGGCCGGTGCCGAGTTCCGACCGCAGGATGCGCATGGTCTGGGTCAGCCGTTGGCCGCCGACCCTGAGGCCCTTGTCGCGGATGGCCTGCTGGACGACCGCGCGGGATGCGCGTCCTTGTTCGGCGACCGCAATGCGCCCGATCTCGACGAGTTCCTCGACCGTGGCGTCGGCCGGGCGGCCCTTGCGGGCTGGGGGTGCCGGATTTTCGGACGGCGGTTCCGTCGGCTGTGCGGATATCGACGCAACGGTGGCGCCGGGCTCGGTGACGAGCCGGTGGATCTGTCGCATCAGCACGCCGAAGGCCAGGAGTGCGGCGGTCGGGGGAACCGCGGCGACGATGTAGTCGAGGAGGGGGACGGCGGCGGCATGGCCTGTTCCGCTCACCCCGGCGAGGTTGAGCGCTATGGATCCGACCGATCCGGCGGCGGTCAGGCCGATGGCCCACCAGTCGGCCTCGTTGCGCAGCCCCGCGCGGAGCATCAGCAGTTCGCCCGCGACGATGAAGGCGTCCAGCGTTGCAGGCCAGGTCCATTGGCGGAGCGGTGAGTTCCGAAGTCCGTGTTGTCCGGCGACCTCGGCGAGGTGTGCGTACGAGAGCCAGAATCCGCCGGCGGTGAGGACGACGATGACGGCTCCGGCGGCGGCGAGCGCGTATCGCTCGGCGGTGTGCTTGTTCATGCGGGGGTTCTCCAGGGGTGATGGCGGGTGCGATCACGGCCGTCATGTCGGGGGCGTACACGCGAACCCCCTTCTAAAGGGGGGGTCCGCGCGTGTACGCCTCGCTGCGTGGGCGGCGTGTACGATCGCGTGATCGTTTGACCTGCGGTTTCGTGTCGCGCGTGGACGCCTGGGCACGGTTCGTGTGGCGTGGTGCGGACAGGGCCGCGTGTACGCCCCCGTGTACGGTCCGGGCGCGGCGACGAGGGTGCGGTCAGCCGACGGCGATGTGCAGGTTGGAGACCTGGTAACGGGCCTGCTGGCCGCCTCCGGTGCCGCCTGCCGCTCCTTCGGTCTTCCTGGCCAGTCCGGCCTTGGCGAGGCGGTCCAGATGGCGCCTGGCCTTCTCCACGGCCGCGCGGTCCGGGTTGGCCTGGCTGCTCAGGATCGCGGCGAGGTCGCGGGTGGTGAGCCCGTCCGGATGGGCGCGCAGGATGGCGACCGGGTCGAAGGTGGGCTCGATCGTCGTGGTGCCGTTCGCGTGGTCGTGGATGACCTGGAGGGGGCCGATCTCGCCGGTCGGGGTCTTGAGGTGGTGGACCGTGACGGCGGGGTCGCCAGCCTCTCCGGCGATGAACAGGACGCTGCCCGCGCCGGAGGTGATCCACGTGGAGCCGTAGACCCGGTCGAGCGTGGGGCGCTGACCGCGCGGGGCGTCGGCGAGGGCCTTGCGTTGGTGGTGGAGTTCCATGATCTCGACGCCGTTGCGCAGCGCGCGCATGCGGGCGTTGTGGAAGGCGACGGCGAGGGCGTCGTCCACGAGGGTGCTGACCGCGTCCTTGAGGCTGTCGATCACGATGGTGTCGGCCTGGTGGGCGGCGGCGAGGTCGGCCAGCAGGTCGGGTTCCTTGTCGAGAGTGGCGGGCAGCGGTCCCTGCCAGACGGCGAGCCGGTCGCGCAGGACCGCTTCGTGCTGCGGCTCGATGTGGCGGGCCATGGCGTGAGCGATCTGCTTGGGATGGTCCATAGCCAGGTACAGCACCCGCTCGCTCGGGCTGACGGGCATGTCCAGGACGGTGTCCTGGAGGCCGAGGCGAGCGAGGATCACCTGGTGGGCGAGTGTGGTCTTGCCGACGCCGGGCGGGCCGACGATCATCAGGCTCTCGCCGGAGGACCAGGCGGTCTGCTCGCGGGTGCCCCACAGGGGGTCGGTGTCGGCGCCGGTCTCGGTGACGAAGCGCCACCCGTCCACGAGGTAGCGGGACAGCCGGCCGTTGCCGGATGCCAGGGCTCGTTCGCGTTCGGCCCGCAGCTCCGCCTCGGCGCGCTGCGTATCTCGTCGGGGTCGGCGCCCGGTTCGCCGGCCAGTTGCACGGTGCGGATGCAGTTCTCCCGCAGGCGGCGCAGGTCGGCCTTGCGGCGGACGATCCCGGCGTAGTGCGCGGCGTTGGCGACGGTCGGCGGCGCGCTGGCCAGTACATGGAGGTAGGTCGATCCGCCGACCCGGTTGAGGTCGCCACGGCTGGGGAGGAAGTCGCCCAGCACGATCGGATCGGTCGGGGCGTCCTCGGCGCGCAGGGCGAGGATCGCCCGCCAGATGGTCTCGTGCGCCGGGCGGTAGAAGTCCTCGGGGACGAGGACGGCGCGCACCTCGTCCACGGCCTGGTGCCGGAACATGCCCGCGCCGAGGACGGCCTGCTCGGCGACGAGGTCATTCGGGGGTTCGTTCACGGCCGGGGCGGCTGCCGACGGCCGTGATGGCGTATCCGGCTCCGAGGCCGTACGCTGATACACGGAAACTCCTCACCTGGCGGGCAGCGGGACGGCAATCCCAGCCCAGCCGGTCTTGATCGTTCGTGGGTACGGGCGGTTGTTGAGGTTTCTGCTTCAGCTCCCGGCGTTCGTAGCGCCGGGGGCTTCTTCGTTCTCTCCTGCGTGTTCGTCGGTGTCCGGGGGCCCTACGAGTGTACCAGGCGCATTGCAGGATGACTAGCTTGCATTCTGCTCCCGAATGAGCTTTACTACTTGAGGCCCCGCCCGTGCCGTCGCCCGACGGCCCGAGACGAAGGAGGTGGACGCGATGGCCGAGGAAGGAGCGGCCCGATCTGCCGGGCCCGAACGCCCCCTCGCGGAGGATTACGTCGCGCAGCGCATCAAAACCGAACGCGAGGTGCGGGGCTGGAGCACGGTCACCCTGGCCGAGCGCATGACCGCGGCCGGCCACCCGATCAACCAGTCCGCGATCTGGCGCATCGAGAGCGGCAAGCCCCGCCGCCGGGTCAACCTCGACGAGGCGCTCGGCTTCTGCAAGGTCTTCGACATCACCCTCGACGACCTCACCGCCGCGCCCGACCACATCGCCAACCCGAAGGTCCGCAGACTCGTCGGCGAGTACGTCGAGCAGTGGAAGCAGTGGCGAGCCCTGGGCAAGGCCATGGACGCCATCCAGGCCGAACTCCGCGAGTACACCGAGGCCCACCCCGATCAGGACGACCTCGTGAAGGCCCTTCTCACCCACGAGCTGGCCGTCGCATCCAACGGTGAGTTCCGCCACCACCTCGGTGCCCGCCCCAAGATGCAGAGCTGGCTCCGCACCCCGGACCAGGGCACCGCGTCGTAGTCCAGACCCCCGCCTCCGCCGGTGCTACGAACACCGGCGGAACAGCTATGTCCTCCCGCACCAACAGCACAACCGCCCGTACCCACGAATGAACAAGACCGGCGAGACCGGGGTTGCCGCCCCGACGCCTCGCCAGGAGAGGTTTCTGCCTTGCACTCCAACGACCTTCCGGTCGCCCAGATCGCCCGCCTCCTTGGCGTTGCGGAAGAAGACCTCCGGGCGCTCATCGCCGCCCGGGGCGGATCGGACGGCGATCCCACCCTCGTCGCCCTCACCGTCGCTGAAGCCGCCCGCCGCATCGGCATCAGCCGCACCAAGCTGTACGAGTACGTCTCCTCCGGCCAGATCCCCTCTGTGAAGATCGGCAGCCTCCGCCGCATACCCGCCGAGGCGCTGGCTGCTTTCGTCGCCCGGCAGGGCGGCGACGCCTCCGGCTTCACCACCGCGGCGTGAGGGAAACGAACATGGCCAACTCCCGCCAGCCTAACGGCGCCTCGTCCATCTACCTCGGTAACGACGGTCGGTGGCACGGCCGCGTGACCGTCGGCATCAAGGACGACGGCACCCCCGACCGCCGCCACGTCTCCCGCAAGACCCGGGCCGAGGTCACCAAGCTCGTCCGTGAGCTGGAGAAGCACCGCGACGCCGGCACCGTCGGCAAACCAGGCCAGGCGTGGACCGTCAAGGCGTGGCTCACTCACTGGATCGAGAACATCGCGCCGATCAGCGTCTCCGAGAACACGATCGCCGGCTACGAGGTCGCCGTCCGCGTCCATCTCATACCCGGGCTGGGCGCCCACCGGCTCATCAAACTGGAGCCGGAGCACCTGGAGCGCTTCTACAAGAAGATGCAGGACGGCGGCAGCAAGCCCGCCACCGCTCACCAGGCCCACCGCACCCTCCGGGTCGCCCTGGGCGAGGCTGTCCGTCGGGGGCACCTCACGGTGAACGTTGCCAAGATCGCCAAGGCGCCGCGCCTCGAAGAGGAGGAGATCGAGCCGTACTCGGTGGAGGAGGTGCAGCGCATTCTGCTGGCGGCGGGTAAGCGGCGCAACGCAGCCCGCTGGGTCATCGCCCTTGCCCTGGGCCTCCGGCAGGGCGAAGTGCTCGGCCTCCAATGGTCGGACGTCGACCTCGACGGGGGTGTGATCCGCGTCCGCCGAGGACGCCTGCGGCCGAAGTACGCCCACGGCTGCGGCGGGGAGTGCGGCCGGAAGCCGGGCTACTGCCGCCAGCGCACCCAGATCCGCCGCGAGACCAAGGACACCAAGTCCCGTGCGGGCAAACGTGCGATCGGCCTCCCCGACAAACTGACCAAACTGCTGCGCCAGCACCGGGATGTCCAGGCGCGCGAGCGAGCGACGGCGCGGCAACTCTGGACGGAGAAGGGCTACGTCTTCACCTCACCCACCGGCGAACCCTTGATCCCCAACACCGACTACCACCACTGGAAGGAACTGCTCCAGGAAGCCGGCGTCCGCGACGCCCGCCACACCGCCTCCACGGTTCTCCTGCTCTTGGGTGTGCCCGAGCGCATCGTGATGGCGATCATGGGCTGGTCCTCGGCGTCCATGGCGAAGCGCTACCAGCACGTGACGGACCCGCTGCTCCAGGACACAGCGCAGAAAATCCAAGGCGCGATCTGGGGCTCAAGCGGCGAGCTCTCCGGATAGGCGTCTTTGGCACCAAATTAACCGGGCGGCCCAGGTGAGTGGGCCGCCCGGTTAGAGGCCAGACGACACCGGCGCCAGCCCGATGCACTCATCTGCCGTACCTACGACAGCCCAGATGCTCGTCTGAATATGGTTCGATGCCGGCGTTGTTCTGAGCTGGATCCGGTGGGACACATACGCTTCGAGAGTTCCTGTTTGGTCTTCTTAGGCAGCGGCGCGATAGAGGAGCCGAGCACCTCCACCGTTTCGCTGTCGGAAACCAGCAAGACTGGGGCTAGTTTATCGACCAAGTCGATGGGCGCACTGTCGGGATCACGTCCGGCCAGCGCAGAGAGGATGACAGCGCCGCGGCGCGCAGCCTGCCGATCGGTGGCTGCTGCTTCGAGGCATATCTCCCACAATGCCGACTGGTCAGAGCTTGCTCTGATGGCCGCTGTGATCTGCTCTTCCTCCCAGCCGTCGCCGGCGATCGTGTTTTCGAGGTAATCGGTGATGGCCTCGGAGCTGAGGGGATTTCCCTCGATCAGCTTAAGTAGAGCATCAAGGTCATCGCCAGCGCGAAGCAGTGCCGAGGTCAGCACTCCAGCGTCAGCCTGGGCCGCTTGTTCGGCCAGAGCAGGGCACCGACCGCGAGCCTCGGCCAAAAGATTGGCTTGGATTTCGGGAGCTGCAATCGGCCAGAGATTCGGGGCCCATTCCCAGGACTCGTCCGAACCTACGAGCAAGTGCTCCAGGAAACGGCTGCCGAGTACGTCGCGTGCTTCGGGTCGTGTCGAACCTCGCATTGTCTGGTCGCGTGCATCGATCGTCAGACTGTTCCATTGGCCAGCTATGTGGTTCAGCCAAGGACCATTGACAGCTGACTGGTCGGCGTATCGAGCAGCGAAGTCTGCAGGGATAACGGCGTATCCTTGGTTGATGCTGCTTTGAAGTTGGTTCAGTACGCCTGGCAGGTGCTCAGCGCGTGCTTCTTCATCGCGGAAGATCGTATGGAGGCTTCCCAACAGCTCGCCTGCTAGGCCGGGCGCCGGGGCGTTCCCCGCAAGTGGCGTAGGGAGGGCCTGTACCAGGCGAGTGACGATCGACTGTCTGGTCACCATGCCGCGATTAGTGGCCAAGACGGCGGGCAGCCCCATACGGCTCACACTGCCAGTCGGAGTTTCCTTGTCTACACTTGTGAGCAGTGCGTTAAGGCAAGCCTGAGCCGCCGTGGCCATCGCTCCGCTGTCAATCCCATCGCACCGTTGCAGAAAGGCGAGGAGCGCCGAATACGTTGCGTTCACGACCTGTGCGGGCACTGTATCTCCGGCCAGTTCGCCAGCGATGCTGGTCACGCAGTCAGCGGCGTCGGCGTGGGGCAAGTCAGCAAGGATCCTTTCCGCCACTGCCATGAGTTCGGGGGCGGTGATAGCGGATTGCGCGACAGCCTCGGCAATAACCGAACTTACAGACCGGTCGGCCTCTGCGCTCGGCTCTGCTCCGACGTGCGGCAGCCACAACTTCAGCAGATTCGAAGCTTCGACCGACGACTCAACCTCATCGTCATCAGTGAGAAATTGAGCGATGTTTTGGGCCAATTGGCCTGCGAGTGTTGTACCTGCTTGGTCTGCGTCACCGAGAGCCGGACCCCAGCCATCGTTGGGGAATCTAGGGTGTGAGAGCAGAGCCACTCGAGCGCGCGCGATTTCAAGAGGCGCATTATCCCAATTGACCGCGAGACCCTCTAGGATTGGCCTTTGCCAATTGTGCTGGTGGTCATCTTGAAGCGTCAGTGCGGAGGCTTGGGACATCGCGGCGGTGTCGCCGTGGCGAGCGGACATTCCCAGCAGAGCCCCATACGCCTCCGGCGGCCAGGCATCATGGTGGTTTTCCGAGGCCAGCCATGACTTTAGGTCGTCTTCTGTGCCCGATCTGACGAGATCTCCGAAATAGCTAGCGATGGAGGGCGCGAGCGCAAGAGCCTCGCCACTGCCTGACGGCAGACTCAACAGTGCTACTGCCCAGGCTCGTTGTTCCGGCTCCTCGGCGGGGCGTTGCGTCAGCCCGTCCAGCAGCTCCGGATGGTGCGACGGCTCCGTGATGGCGAGCAGCGGAACCAGGTGGTGGCTCGCGAGCGGAGTGGTCATGTCGGATCGCCGGCGAGCGATCTGATCGGTTAGCGCAAGGAGGGCGCGACCCGTGTCGTCAATCGGAGCCACCAGATGAGCTGCGAGATCGGGCAACTGTCCAACAGCGAGCATCGCGGCGGCGAGGGCGTTGTCGAGATCCAGCCCCCGGCGCACTTCACTGATTGAGTCCTTGACTGCCCGGAGGACGCGTTCCCGTTGAGTGTGGTCTGTAAGGTGTTCGATCAATGCGTCGCTGTCGCGCTGGATCAACTCCGTGCGAATAGCGGTCGCTGTCTCACTACCAAGTTGGCGGCTGGCCGGAGTTGATCCCAGGGTGAACAAGGC
The DNA here is from genome assembly GCF_042650325.1 of Streptomyces polygonati. Lineage (NCBI taxonomy): Bacteria > Bacillati > Actinomycetota > Actinomycetes > Kitasatosporales > Streptomycetaceae > Streptomyces > Streptomyces polygonati. The sequence continues at coordinate 24,173 of NZ_JBHSBB010000030.1, forward strand.
GCCGAGCTGGGGAGGCCGGCGGCCACGGGTGCGCGCTGCGGTGGCACGGAGGTAGCTCAGGCCTGGCCAGCGCGCGGTATCCATCCGTCGACGCTCCCCGCCAGGGGCTAGATAGTTCTTCAGCAGGGGGTTATCCAGGGCTGAGGAGGAGCCGAGCAGACCCTCATCGAGTAGCGGCAACAAGTCGTGCTCTGCAGCTATGCGGTCGTACAGCTCTCGGTAGTCGTGTCGCAATACGACTAGGCGGGCCAGCTCCAGGGGATATCCAGTGACCTCGCCGGGCGCGATGCGCGGTGGTCGGGAGGCCGAGGGGATTTCACGGCGCGAAGCCAGGTGATAGTCGTTCAAAAATGCGTTGAGAAGGCGGATGGCGTGCCGAGGATCGCGGACCTGCGGGTGGACCAAAATCTCGATGACGTCCTGGACTCTTCCGCGATCGCCGAGACGGTCGACGACCGGATGAGGGCTCGGGTTCAGCAGCAGATGCTCGGCGTAGACCCGAAGGTCGTGGTCTAGATGGGCGGGGAGGGTGAGGCGGACAGTGAACAGCTTGTTCAGATACTCCTGTGCCGCCTCCTCCGTGGCCTTGCGTTGGGCCCCCGTGAGTTCGTCGTCCCGTGACTCACTTGGCACGGTGAGAGCGTCACCCCGTGTCTCCTGCGCGTCGTGTGTAGCGAGCAGATCGTCAGGAGCCCGGCGCGCGAGACCAGGGCGCACACCCATAATGGCCTCGCGGATGACGTCCTCGTCGCAGGAAATTACGAACACCGGTTTGCGCTTGCAATGCGTGCCCGCCAAAAGCAGGCTCCGGATGGTGGTCAGGGCCTCGAGTACCTCGGTTGCAGTCAGACGATCGATGTCATCGATTGCCACGACCAAGCGCTTCTTGCTGTGATCGATCAGCCGTGAGAACACCTGCTCAAGGTCGTCGGTGGAGTCCGGGCGAGGGCTAGTCACGGTGATGTCGTAGCCCCTGAGGACTTGCTGAGCACCCTCCTTGGCAGCGCCAATTACGCCGGCGACCACCGCAGCACTGAAGATGACCGTGGAGACCGGGGCCGCGCCGCGGGCTGCGAACCACGCCCACGGGTCGACACTGTGCCCCACTCCTGCCCGATGCCCTACGAAGACCGCGAGTACGCCCAGCAGCCACACCATGGTGAACATCGCTGCGATCCAGGCCGCACCCGCGCCCATCGCGACTGCGTATCGCTCGAATTCGGGCTTGCCGGGCTCTCCGGCATCGCGTGTCGACCGTTGAACCGTGCGCTGCCGCGCCCCCTCCAGACACGCCCGTTCGCTCTTACGGATCTCGTCGGTGAGGAGCCCTTGCCGGTGCGCGGCATCGATCAGGCCGTACAGCATCGCGCGCGCCCGAGCCGTCCCACTGTGGTGCTCGGCACTGACTTGAAGCACAGCCCACGCGGGGTTTACGCGCAGGTGCTCGGTCAGCAGTCTGACCACGGACGATTTGCCGCTACCGAAGGGGCCGAGCAGCCCGATCGCGAGCGGGTGCTCAGCAGCCAACACCACCTCAGAGAGTTCCTGTGCGACCGACTCATGGTCGAAACGGTCCTGCTCTCGCTTGGTGATCGCCGTGTCCTCGATCAGCCACGGTCGCGGCTTGACGCCCACGTACTGCCCCCTATTTCGTACCCTGGGCGGGCATACTACGCGCGCCTACCGACAACTCGTCCAAGCGCCAATGGATCATGAGCGCCAGGAGAGGGGCGTGTCTTCGGCGGGTCCTAGCATCCTGCTTTGGTCGTTCGGAGAGGGCGTCTGTGTGCGCATCGTCGATCCTGACGGCGCGTGCGTTAGGGATGGTTCGCATTGAGGTCGACTCGTCGCTGTGCTCATCGAAGGCCACGGCTCCGAGTGGTGCCGAAGGGCGGGATGCCGGCGGACAGGCGTACCGCGCAGTGCGTCACCCCAGCGAGGGACGCAGGTGCCGAGACGGAAATGGTCTGGGGCCGTTCACGCCGGTGCGCCTACGCGCGCGAGCCGTCAACTGAGACCAGAACTGAGACCACAGACACCGCTGGCCCCCACCGCGAACGGTGGGGGCCAGCGACGTATTGCCCGGTGAGAGCAAGTGCGGAGGATACGAGATTCGAACTCGTGAGGGGTTGCCCCCAACACGCTTTCCAAGCGTGCGCCCTAGGCCACTAGGCGAATCCTCCGTGGGAGAGAGTACAGGGCGGGAGGGGGTGGGTGCGAACTCGATCGGGGGTGGGGGGATCGGGTAAGGTTGGCGGCAGCCCCTCACGTGGCGCTATCTCGCTGAACTCCCCCAGGGCCGGAAGGCAGCAAGGGTAGGTGGGCTCTGGCGGGTGCGTGGGGGGTCTTCGCATGCCCGGGGGCGGGTGGGTCGGGGGGCTTCTTCGGGGGTGGGGGAGGCTGACTCGGGGTGGGATGTCAGTGGGCCCGGATAGGGTCGTAAGCGTGTCCCTCGCTCTGTATCGCCGCTATCGTCCCGAGACCTTCGCCGAGGTCATCGGGCAGGAGCACGTCACGGACCCGCTGCAGCAGGCGCTGCGGAACAACCGGGTCAATCACGCGTACCTTTTCAGCGGGCCGCGCGGGTGCGGGAAGACGACGAGCGCGCGGATCCTGGCGCGGTGCCTGAACTGCGAGCAGGGGCCGACGCCGACACCGTGCGGGGAGTGCCAGTCATGCCGTGACCTGGCCAGGAACGGGCCGGGGTCGATCGATGTGATCGAGATCGACGCGGCGTCGCACGGCGGTGTGGACGACGCCCGTGATCTGCGGGAGAAGGCGTTCTTCGGGCCGGCCGGCAGCCGGTACAAGATCTACATCATCGACGAGGCGCACATGGTCACCTCGGCGGGGTTCAACGCCCTGCTGAAGGTCGTCGAGGAGCCGCCCGAGCACCTGAAGTTCATCTTCGCCACCACCGAGCCCGAGAAGGTCATCGGCACCATCCGGTCGCGTACGCACCATTATCCCTTCCGGCTGGTCCCGCCCGGCACGCTCCGCGACCATCTCACCGCGGTGTGCGAGCGTGAGGCGATCCGGGTCGAGGACGGGGTGTATCCGCTGGTGGTACGGGCCGGCGCCGGTTCGGTGCGCGACTCGATGTCGGTCATGGACCAGTTGCTGTCCGGTGCGGGCGCCGACGGTGTGACGTACGGGATGGCCACCGCCCTGCTCGGTTATACGGACGCGGCGCTGCTGGACGATGTGGTGGACGGGTTCGCGGCCGGTGACGGCGCGGTGGTCTTCGAGATGGTGGACCGGGTGATCGAGGGCGGCCACGACCCGCGCCGGTTCGTCGCCGACCTGCTGGAACGGCTACGGGATCTGGTGATCATCGCGGCCGTGCCCGACGCCGTGGAGAAGGGGCTGATCGACGCCCCGCGCGAAGTGGTGGAACGGATGGCGGTCCAGGCATCGGTCTTCGGGGCCGCGGAGCTGAGCCGCGCCGCCGATTTGGTCAACACCGGGTTGACGGAGATGCGCGGTGCCACCTCGCCGCGACTCCAGCTCGAACTCATCTGCGCGCGCGTGCTGTTGCCAGCGGCGTACGACGACGAGCGGTCGACGCAGGCGCGGCTGGAGCGCCTGGAGCGGGGGATCGCCTCGGGCGCGATCGGACTCACCTCGGCGCCGAATTTCGGCGGGGAGGCCGGCGGTATTCCCACCGGGCCGGGTGGAGCCGCGGCGGCGCGTGCGGCGCTGGGTCGTACGGGGGCGGAAGCGGGTCACGCGGCTCCGGATGCGGGACGGCCGGATGCGGGACGCCAGGACACGGGGCGGCCGGATACGGGCCGGGTCGACGCGGGCCGGGGGGAAGGCCAGGCCGCTGCCCCCGCTCCGGTCCAGGCGCCGCCCCCGCCGTCCCCGCAGGGCGGTCCCGCCCAGCCCCCGGCGGCACCGTACGACGCCCCGCCGGTGGACGGACCCCCGGCCGCTCCCCGTCCTGGGGCCTGGCCGGTGTCCCAGGGCGGCGGTACGCCTTCGCCCGGGTCGAGCCCTTCGGCCCCGGCCCCGACGCCGCCCCCTCAGCAACCCCCCGCCGCCGCACCCCGCCCCGGTGCCTGGCCGACCACGGCCGGTCCCGGCGTACCCGCGGCACAGCAGCCACCCGCTGAACGCGCGCCCGCCCCGCCAGCACCGCCGGCCGCCGCTCCCGCCGGCTCCCAGCGGACCGCGCAGATCGTCGGCGATCCCGCCCGGGTACGGCAGATGTGGCCGAACATCCTGGAAGCGGTGAAGAATCGCCGCCGCCTGACCTGGATGCTGCTGTTCAACAACGCCCAGGTTGCCGGGTTCGACGGCGAGACGCTGCAGATCGGGTTCGACAACCCCGGCGCCCGTAACAGCTTCACCAACAACGGCAGCGAGGACGTACTCCGGGCGGCGATCAACGACGCGCTCGGCGTGGAGTGGCGGATCGAGGCGATCGTCGACCCGTCCGGCGGCGGGGGCGGCGGCGGGAGTTCGAGCGGTTACGGGGGGCCCGCGGGTGGTACGGGCGGGTCCGGTGGCCCGGGCGGACCCGGCGGCTTCGGCGGTGGCGGGCCAGGGGGGCCCGGGGGTTCCGGCGGCCAGGGCGGCGGCCCCGGGGGCGGCGGCGGTTCGCCCCGCCCGCCCGCCGCACCGCAGGCGCAGGCGCAGGCGCAGGCACCGGCGCAGCCGCCCGCCGGGCCCTCCACGTACGGCGGCGGCGCGCCCGCGCAGGCCCCGTACGGTCAGGGGTCGAACGGAAGCGGTCCCGCGGGTGCCGCCCCGGCCGGGCCCACCACCGAACGGGCCGCCCAGCCCTCCCACCGGCCCGCCGCCAGGGCGTCCGGCGGTTCCGAGGCGCCGCCGCCCCCGCCCGACGACCACCCGGACTACGCGCCGATCGAGGACGACATCCCGGAGGATGACGACCCCGGTCTGATCGACTCCGCGCCCAGCGGCCACGACCTCTTCATCAAGGAACTGGGTGCCACCGTGATCGAGGAGATCAGCCATGGCTGACGCGACCGCGATACCCCGCTGACCCGATGATGCGCCGGACCGGGCGCGGCGCCGTACCGCCGTACCGCTCGCGGTGGACGCGACATCGCGCCGATCCTCCGTACGGTGTAGGGCGCTGCGTCGTGCGAGCACGTAGGCTCGCCCTGTCATCCGGTCCCGGGTCGGTCGGCATCCCAGCCGCACCCACCCGCCGGACCGGCCTATCAGCACTGGAGCACCAGCAGCGGAGCACCAGCACCACCACGCGCGCACCCGGTTCTTCCGCACCGGCGCACCATCACACCCGCACAGCCGCACGTCAGGAGCGAGACCATGATCCCCGGTGATCAGCCGAATATGCAGGCGCTGCTCCAGCAGGCCCAGAAGATGCAGCAGGACCTCGCCGCGGCCCAGCAGGAACTGGCCGACGCCGAGGTGGAGGGCTCAGCGGGCGGCGGCCTGGTCAGGGCGACGGTGACCGGCGCGGGCGAGCTGCGCGCGCTGGTGATCGACCCGGAGGTGGTCGACCCGGACGACACCGAAACCCTCGCCGACCTGGTGGTGGCCGCCGTCCATAACGCGAACGAGGCGGCGCAGCAGTTGCAGCAGACCAAGCTCGGCCCGCTCACCGAGGGACTTTCCGGCATGCCCGGCCTGCCGTTCTGACCCTCGGGCACCCTGACCTCCAGATCCACCGATCCACCGATCCACCGGTTCGCCGGCCAGTGCAACGCAACCAGTGAAGGAAGGCGCGTCGGCGTGTACGAAGGCGTGGTTCAGGACCTGATCGACGAACTCGGCAGGCTGCCCGGCGTGGGTCCGAAGAGTGCGCAGCGGATCGCCTTCCACATCCTGCAGGCCGACCCCGCCGATGTACGCCGCCTCGCGCATGTGCTCTCCGAGGTCAAGGCGAAGGTGCGGTTCTGCGTGGTGTGCGGGAATGTCGCGCAGGACGAGCAGTGCCGCGTGTGCCGTGACCCGCGCCGTGACCCCTCGGTGATCTGCGTGGTGGAGGAGCCCAAGGACGTGGTGGCGGTCGAGCGCACCCGTGAGTTCCGGGGGAAGTACCACGTACTGGGCGGCGCGATCAGCCCGATCGACGGTGTCGGTCCGGGCGATCTGCGGATACGGGAACTGATGGTCCGCCTCGCGGACGGTACGGTCACCGAGCTGATCCTGGCGACGGACCCGAATCTGGAGGGGGAGGCGACGGCCACGTATCTCGCCCGGACGGTGAAAGCCATGGGGCTGCGGGTGACGCGGCTGGCCAGCGGGCTCCCGGTGGGCGGCGATCTGGAGTACGCGGACGAGGTCACGCTGGGGCGGGCCTTCGAGGGAAGGCGGCTGCTCGATGTCTGACACCGCGGCGAACGAGAACGCGGCCGGCGGGACCGACGGGACCGGCGTGCCCGGTGACACGACCGAAGACGCAGCCATAGGTGTGACCAAAATCTCGGACGAGAACGTGACCAAGAAGCTCAACGAGAACGTGAAAAAGAGTGTGACGAAGAACGAGACGAAGAACGCACCGAAGGGTTCCTCCGCTGGCGCCGAGGAGCCGGACGAGTTCGCCGTCCAGATCACGGACCAGATCGAGAGCTTCATCCTCGCGGTCCGTGAGGTGGCCAAGGGGGACGACCCCGACAGCGCTGTCCCGTACCTGCTGCTTGAGGTCTCGCAGCTGCTGCTGGCCGGCGGGCGGCTCGGCGCGCACGAGGACATCGTGCCCGACGAGCGCTATGAGCCGGACGTCGGTCCGGAGCCGGACGAGGACGATCTGCGGCAGCGGCTGGCCGCGCTGCTGGAGCCGATCGACGTCTACTCCGAGGTCTTCGACCCGTACGTGCCCAGGTCGACGCCGGTGGCCTGCCGCATCTCGGACGACATGGCCGATGTGGTGGCCGATCTCACCCACGGCCTGGCGCACTTCAGGTCGGGGCGGATCTCCGAGGCGCTGTGGTGGTGGCAGTTCTCGTACCTGTCCAACTGGGGGTCGACCGCGAGCGCGTCGCTGCGGGCGCTGCAGTCGCTGGTGGCGCACGTACGGCTGGACAGCCCGCTGGACGAACTCGACGGTCTGGACACCGGGGGCGAGGGAGACGACGAGGAGCAGCTGGCGAAGGAAGCGGGCCAGGTGATGGAGGCGGAGCTCGGGACGATCGGGCGGCGCGGCCGTCAGTAGCGGGCTGCGCGCCCGGGTACTTGATCACGGGCTGAACGCCCGGTCTCACCATGCGATACGTACCGGGCGTACCGGTACCGCTCGTTAAACTGGGCCGACCGCATTCATCCCTGAGCGAGGAGCGCACGTGGGCCTTGTCGTGCAGAAGTACGGCGGCTCCTCTGTCGCCGATGCCGAAGGCATCAAGCGGGTCGCCCGCCGGATCGTCGACACCAAGAAGGGCGGCCACCAGGTCGTCGTCGTGGTGTCGGCGATGGGCGACACGACGGACGAACTGATCGATCTCGCGGAGCAGGTCTCGCCGATCCCGGCCGGGCGCGAGTTCGACATGCTGCTGACCGCCGGCGAGCGGATCTCCATGGCGCTGCTGGCGATGGCGATCAAGAACCTCGGCCACGAGGCGCAGTCCTTCACCGGCAGCCAGGCCGGTGTGATCACCGACTCGGTGCACAACAAGGCCCGGATCATCGATGTCACCCCGGGCCGGATCCGTACCGCGCTCGACGAGGGCAACATCGCGATCGTGGCCGGGTTCCAGGGCGTGTCGCAGGACAAGAAGGACATCACCACGCTGGGGCGGGGCGGTTCGGACACCACGGCGGTGGCGCTGGCCGCCGCGCTGGACGCCGAGGTGTGCGAGATCTACACGGACGTCGACGGAGTGTTCACCGCCGACCCGCGGGTGGTGAAGAAGGCGCGCAAGATGGAGTGGATCGCCTTCGAGGACATGCTGGAGCTGGCCAGTTCGGGATCGAAGGTGCTGCTGCACCGCTGCGTCGAGTACGCGCGCCGGTACAACATCCCGATCCACGTCCGGTCCTCGTTCTCCGGGCTTCCCGGCACCTGGGTCAGCAACGAGCCGCCGGCGGGGCACCGGCCTCTCCAGCGTTCCATGCCGGGGTCGAGGTCGTCGGGATCGGGATCGGGATCAACCGCAGGGTCAACGCAAGGGGACAAGTCGATGGAGCAGGCGATCATCTCGGGTGTCTCGCACGACACGTCCGAGGCGAAGATCACGGTCGTCGGGGTGCCGGACAAGCCGGGCGAGGCGGCGACGATCTTCCGGGCGATCGCGGACGCCGAGATCAACATCGACATGGTCGTGCAGAACGTGTCGGCGGCGGCCACCGGCCTCACCGACATCTCCTTCACACTGCCGAAGTCCGAGGGGCACAAGGCGATGGAGGCGCTGACCAAGGCGCAGGCGGTGATCGCCTTCGACTCGCTGCGCTACGACGACCAGATCGGCAAGATCTCGCTGGTCGGGGCAGGGATGAAGACCAACCCCGGAGTCACCGCGACCTTCTTCGAGGCCCTGTCCAACGCCGGGGTGAACATCGAGCTCATCTCAACCTCCGAGATCCGCATCTCGGTCGTGACGAGGGTCGACGATGTGAAGCCGGCGGTACAGGCGGTGCACTCGGCGTTCGGTCTGGACAGTGACAGCGACGAGGCCGTCGTTTACGGGGGCACCGGCCGCTGAGGCGGGCGCCGGTCGCGGGCTGGCGCGAGGCGGTCGGGCGGCGGTCGCAGGGCTGTCGGAAGGCGGTCGGAAGCAGTCGGGCGCCGTCGGAGTCCCTTCGGAGACGATAGGAACGCGGGATTGTAGGGGCCGGCGGGGTCGGCCGGAAATGGTTTTAGGAGAACGACGCGGGGCGCGACGGTGAAATCGTTGCGCCCCGCATGCGTGTGTGACAAAACCGCAGGTCTGGACCACTTGTACCTTCCCACCCGCGCGTTGGACAATTTGCTCTCCCTCGGCTGCAACCGACCGCCGCGGGGGAGCGTCTTTGTGTCAGCGCATTGCGCCTGTGGCGCGGCACACCGAGCGTGATCCGGGGAAAACGTCGGTGCAATAAGGGCATTGAGGAAGAGCTGGTACGCATGGGGATAACTGGCGCTCCGCGGGGCGACCTGTCTTGCGCGTACAACCCTGAGGGGGGGATGCGTGTCCAACAGGCGTGGCGGAGGCTTTGGGCATCGAGACGGTATTCGGACGACGGGGCGGGACGCTCGCGCCGCCGCGGGCCGGTGGTCTGCCGGTGATCGCGCCCTGGCCGGTCCGGGTGGCCGGGACTACCACCACCGTCGACAGTGGGGACGCTGACACCGCGATGGCAGTCGGCACCACGGTCGACCATCTCACCGAGACCTATCGAGCCCACTACCGCTCCTTGCTGGGCCTGGCGGCACTCCTGCTGGACGACACCGCGTCCTGCGAGGACGTCGTCCAGGAGGCGTTCATCCGGGTGCACTCGGCGCGCAGCCGGGTCCGTGATCCCGAGAAGACCCTCGCCTACCTCCGGCAGACCGTCGTCAACCTTTCGCGATCGGCGTTGCGCCGCCGCATCCTGGGCCTCAAACTCCTTTCCAAGCCAATGCCGGACATGGCCAGCGCGGAGGAGGGGGCGTACGAGATCCTGGAGCGTGATCAGCTCAAGGCCGCCATGCGCCTGCTGCAGCGCCGGCAGCGCGAGGTGCTCGTCCTGCGCTACTTCGCCGACATGACCGAGGCGCAGGTGGCCGAGACCCTCGGGATCTCCCTGGGCTCGGTGAAGGCGTACGGTTCACGAGGCCTCGCGGCGCTGCGCGTCGCGATGGAGGCACCGGCATGACCACCCCCAACGCTCCGGACGACGCACACGGTATGGATTCGCACAGCTTCCGGAAGACCCCGGCTCCAGACGATCGCCCCGGCGAGAACCGCGGCGATGACCTCGGCGACCGCTCCGGCGATCAGCCCGCAGACCGCGTCGTCAACCAGCCCGCAGACCGCTCCGGCGACGACCCGGGCAGCGGCTTCGGTGTCTTTCGCGATCTTGGCGACCTCCGTGATCTGGGCGACCTCGGCGACCTCCGTGATCTGGGCGACCTCGGCGACCTCCGTGATCTGGGCGATCTCGGCGACCTCGATGGTCCCGGTGGCTCTGACGAGACGGTCGAGGGGGCCGCGCTGCGCAGGCTGATGCAGGAGGCGGTCTCCGGCCTCCAGGGCTCGCCGGACGCGCTCGACCACCTGCGCCGGGCCATCCCGATCCGTCGCCAGCGTCGCAGGCAGGCCCTGGTCGGAGCGGCGGCCGCACTGCTGCTGGCGGGCATGGCCATGCCCGCCCTGCTGCGGGCCACCGGCACCGGGCGCGGAACGGGCACCGCGGCGGCGAGCCTGCCCAGTTCCCACATCGGCGCTCCCGGCGAGGACGGGCACACCACCGCCTGGGGCGCCTCCGGCGATCCCTCCGAGCATCCCTCCCCGGGCGGACCGAACAGCGGGCCGAAGCAGGCGCCTCCCACCACCGGGGGCACCGCCGGCGGGCCTTCGAGCCGGCCCAGGAGCCCCTCGGACACGGTCACGCCCGTCCCGGAGTGCTCCAGCTCCCAACTCGGCCAGGGCGCCAGCAACGCCGACGCCCCCGACTCGGGCGGTACGGTCTACGGCTGGTTCCGCGTCGCCAACGTCTCCGACAGCGCGTGCACGGTGCCCAGCGGCGGCGTCGTCCAGGCGGTGGCCGAAGGGGCCGCCGACCCGTCCAGGATCCAGATCGTGGACCACACCGCGGGCGACGCGGCCAGCGGGTTGCCCGCCGCCCCCTCGGGCGGACCCGTCGTCCTCAAGCCGGGCGAGAACTACGAGGTCGCCTTCGCGTGGGTGCCCGCGAGCGACGGACCCGGCGGCTGTCCCGTTCCCCCTCCTCCCACCACGACCCCCACCACGCCGCCCGACTCGCCCACCCCGACCGACACCACCGGTACGGACCCGGGCTCCACCGACACCGGGGGTACGGGCCCGGGTCCGGGTTCAGGGCCCGACTCCGGATCGGGGTCCGGTTCCGGTTCCGGCTCCAACTCCGGGGCCGGCTCCGCCAACTCCGTCTCGACCCAACTCGGCGAGGACGCCCCTGTGTCTCCCGCGTCGGGCAGCGTCGCCCTGAACCACACACCCGCCGCCGGCGCCCCGGTGGTCGACGGCCCCGTCATCCAGGACGCCTGCGCCGGCACCGTCTACACCACCACCGCCATCCCGGAATCGGGCGACCCCCCGGCGTCCTGACCCGGCGTCCCTGACTCGTCGAGCCGGCCGGGGCTCGGCCGGGGCTTCCTGGTCGGCGGTCCGCGGCGGACGGTACCGCACTCGGGGTTCCTTCCCCCGGGGCCGGTTACCGTCCCGGCGGTGGGCCCCCGTACCGTGGTGGGTGTGTACCGGTTCCTGCTCACTCGCGGCTGGCTGGCGGTCAGCCTGCTCGCCCTGCTGGCCATCCCCTTCTGCGTGTTCATGGGGAGCTGGCAGCTGAGCCGGTTCGAGGGGCGTGTCGACCAGGACAAGAACGCCAAGCACGACCAGCATCAGACCGCCGTCGCCGCCCCCGTGCCACTGCGGGAAGTGCTGCCCGGCACCGGGTCCACGATCTCCGGCGACGACTCCGGGCGGATCGTCAGCGCCACCGGCCGGTACGACGCCGGGCGCCAACTCCTCGTCCCCGGCCGCACTCTCGACGGGCACGAGGGCTTCTACGTCCTCACCCCGCTGCGGGTGGGCGGTGGCGCCGCGCTGCCGGTGGTCCGCGGCTGGCTCCCCGGCGACGCGTCCGCCGCCGAGCGGTCCCATACCGTACCGCCCGCCCCGATCGGTGAGGTCACGGTGGTCGGGGCCGCGCAGTACCCCGAGTCCACCGACACCAGCGAAGCGCAGACCGGTGTGCTGCCGTCCGGACAGCTTGGCATGATCAGTGCGGCTTCACTCGTCAACATCCTCCCTTATCCCGTGTACAGCGGCTGGATCACCGCCTCGCAGCCTGCCCCGCCGCTCAAGGCGGTGCCGCCTGCCGCACCCCCGGACAGCGGCCTGGACCTGAAGGCGTTCCAGAACCTCGGCTACACCGGGCAGTGGTTCGTCTTCGCCGGCTTCGTCGTCTTCATGTGGTTCCGACTCGTCCGGCGCGAGGCCGAGACCCGGTCGGACGCCGCGCTCGGCCTCCTCCCGGAAGGGGAGGGACCCGAAGGGGACGGATCCCAGGACCGCGCGGAGCCCGAGGGCGCGGAGCCGGAGGCGGTCTCCCCGGCTCCGGCGAGCTAGGGCAGCAGCTGACCGTCGGCGCTACCGGAGCCGGCCCGGTGACCGGCTCGGGAAGCGAAACTAAGCGCGGCCCGGCGCCGTGGCCCAGTTCCTGCTCCGCCCCCGTCTGTCTCGCGCTCGGGTGGTCCGGACCCCGCCGGTTCGGATCACCCGAGCTCGCCGCATTCCGTCCGGTCAGCCGCCCACGTGCCGCAGCGCGAAGGCCAGTTCCAGCCGGACCTGCTTGATCCGCTCCTCCACCACCAGTGAGCCATGGCCGGCGTCGTACCGGTACACCTCGTGCGGCTTGTCCAGCTTCCGGAGCCGCTCGACGTAGTTGTCGATCTGGCGTATCGGGCAGCGCGGGTCGTTCATACCCGCGCTGATGTAGACGGGCACCGCCACCTTGTCGACGTAGCTGAGCGGGGAGGACGCCTGGTAGCGCTCCGGGACTTCCTCCGGGGAGCCGCCGAAGAAGGTGCGGTCCAGGGACTTCAGCGCCTCCATCTCGTCCGCGTAGGCGGTCGGATAGTCCGCGACCGGGACCGCGGCTATGCCTACCGTCCAGGCCTCCGGCTGCGTCCCCAGACCGAGCAGGGTCAGATAACCGCCCCAGGAGCCGCCGGTCAGCACGAGCCGGTCCGGATCGGCGAGCCCGGAGGAGACCGCCCACTCGCGCACCGCCGCGATGTCCTCCAGCTCGATCAATCCCACTCGGTGCTTGAGGGCGTCCGTCCACTCGCGGCCGTAGCCGGTCGAGCCTCGGTAGTTGACCCGGACCACCGCGAAGCCGTGGTCGAGCCAGGCGGCCGGCCCGGCCGCGAAGGCGTCGGAGTCGTGCCAGGTCGGGCCGCCGTGGATCTCGAAGACGGTCGGGAACGGGCCCGCCGCCCGGTCCTTTCCGGCCTCGGGGTCCGCTCCGGTCCCGGTCGGCCGCTGCACCAGCGCGTGGATGGGCCCGCCCGGCCCGTCCACCCATACGTCCTCCACCGGCACCGAGTCCGGAGCTCGCAGCCCCGGCGCCTCCAGCACGGTGGCGCCGGTCGTGGAGCGCACCACCGGAGGACGCTCGGCGGACGACCACAGATACTCCACCGTGCCGTCCGGCCGGGCCGTCGCGCCGCCGATCGAGCCCGCCGGGGTGTTGAGCGGTGTCAGATCCCCGGTCGCCAGGTCGTAGCGGAACATCTCGCCGCGGGCGTGGAAGTCGTGCACGACCAGCAGCGCGGAGCCGTCCGGATACCACTCGGCGTGGACGTCGCCCGGCAGGTCGATGGTCAGGGCGACCTCTTCCCCGCTCGCCACGTCCCAGATCATCGGCAGCCAGCGGTCGGCCCGCTGATGTCCGACGAGCAGCCTCGTGTCACCGGGCACAGGCGCGAAGCCGAGGCAGTCCAGGCCCAGTTCGCGAGTGCCGCCTGCGGTGTCGTCCAGCTCGGCGACGGTCGAGCCGTCCGCGACGCGGACGACACGCAGCGCGCTGTGCATGGCGTCGCCGTGCTCGGTGTGCTCGATGACGACGAGGGTGCCGTCCTCCGACAGATCCCCGACGCCCGCGGATTCCGCGTGCCGGTAGATCTCATACGGCGCGGTCGCGTCGGGACGCACCACGTGGACGGAGGTGCCCTCGTCGTCGGTGGAGCGGCCGATCACCGCGATCCCGCCGACGCCCAGCGCCAGCCCCGCCGGGTAGGAGGGGGTGAGTTCGGGCGCGGCCGGTATGTCCTCGCCTCCGCCGAACGGCTGCTTCATCCAGACGCCGAACTCGTCCCCGTCCGTGTCCGAGAACCACCACACCCAGGTGCCGTCCCGGCTGAGGGCGCCGTCCGTCGTTCCGTTCGGCCGGTCGGTCACCTGGCGGCGGCCACCCGTCCCCCGGTCCCACGCATACAGTTCATACGTACCCGTCACGTTCGACACGAACAGACTGCGCTCCGGGGCATCCTCAGCCCACTCCGGCAGACCGACGCGCGGCGCGCGGAACCGCTTCTCCCAATCGGGCATGGACCCGCTCGCGGGTCCGGTGATCTCGTTCATGCCCCCATCATGCTCTGCCGCACGCACATTCGGTGAGATGGCCTTCGCAGCCTGTGGATAACTTCCGGCCGCGCTTGCCCCATCCGGGCCGTCCGTTGTGCCCGTTATGCCGTCCGCTACCGCTCCCTCCGGCCGGTTCTCCCCACCGTTCTCCCCTATGTCTTTCTACGCGCCCGGGGCCGGCTGGTCGGCTGTTCCGCGCACCACGACGACGGGGCACGACGCATGAAGTGTGACCATGTGACTGACGGAGCCGAGCAGCGTCGCGCGGAAGGTGCCGTGGCCGCGAACACCCACCACGATCAGCTCGGCGCCCACCGCCCGGTCGAGAATGGCCTGAGCCGCGTTGCCCATCACCACGACCTCGCTCACCGGCGCGGCCTGCTCACCCGGCAGCGCGGTGGCCACCGCGGCGGAAAGCGCCTTGCGCGCGGGCTCCTCCAGATCGATGTCCGCGGGCAGCTCGGGCAGCCCGGCCCAACCCATCGCGGCCGGCAGCTCCCACGCGGTGACCGCTTCGAGCGTCGAACCGGTCAGGGCGGCCTGGCGGGCGGCCCAGCGCAGTGCTTGCAAGGACGGTTCCGAACCGTCGACGCCGACCACGATCCTGCCGGGCGCACCCACCGACTCACCCGTCAGCGGGGCGGCCACCGGGCTTGGCTGCTCGCCGGCCACCGATCCGGTCGGCTCGCTCGACGGCGAGTCCGGCAGCTCGCCCTCCGGATCGGCAAAAGGCTCGACCATGGCCGTCTCCTCATACTCTTTCGTATATACGCGGATGCGCACGACGACCGGCTGCCCCCGAGCCGCTGCCGCAAACACCAAGTGGAATTCCTATAATCCATATAATTCCCGGACGATAAATTTCATGGAATTCATTGTTTGCGGCATCAGCCCCGGGGGATGATTGCGAATGAGCCTCTTGGGCGGGTGCGGTCGGCAGACAGGGGACAGCCGACGCCGGCCAAGTGGCGTGAGGGCCCACCGCGATATCCCGCTACGCGGTCGGTCCGAATACCCGGCGGCGGTCCCGCCCCGCCGATGGCCCGGACGGCCGGTCCGGGCGGGGCCGTTGGTCCTCGGCGGATTCCGGAATCCGATCCGGGATTACGGGTGCGCCGCGACGCATCCGTCCAGCATCGGCCCCAACTCCTGGGCGACGGTGGTGAGTGCCCGGATGTTCTGTTCCGAGCGGGAGATGAGGATGGCGCCCTCCAAAGCGCTGATCATGAGGGTTGCGAGAGAGGAGGATCGGGCAGATGGCACGCCCATTGCGGTGAGCGCCTCGGCGACGGGGGCGTTCCAGGTGGCGAAAGCCGCGGCGGCGGCTTCGCGGGTGGACTTGGTGGACTCGGCGCAGTCAACCGTCGCCGCGACCACCGGGCAGCCGGGGGCGAAGCCGACGGTTTCGAACTCGTCCGTCCACTGACGCACCATCGCAGCGAACAGTCGGCTCGGCGTGGGCTCCTCGGTCATGGCGGCGAGGAAGCGGCCGATGCGTTTGGCCGCGTAGCGGCCTCCCCAGGCGACAGCCTCGTTGACCAGTTGCTCCTTGCCACCGGGGAAGTAGTGCTGGAGGGAGCCGCGGGGTGCCTGGGCGTGGGCGGCGACATCGCGCATGCCGGTCGCGTTCACTCCGTCGCGGCGGATGAGCTGGGCGGCGCTGAACACCAGGCGTTCGCGGGGGCCGTGCGTGGGGCGCGCCGAACCGGTGCCGCTGGAGGGTCCGGAGCCGGGCCGGGACCCGGACCCGTTGTCCAGCGTCGCGTGCCCGCCCAGGGGCTGACCTGCCGATGCCGCCATTGCGACCGACCACCTCTCCGACTCACCGAAGGAACGACAGCTCCCCTGTGTTCCATCCTGTCGGCTGACTATGCCCGCCGAGTCAGTTTATAGATGCCGGTCAGGCTGTCCCTGGAGTGGAGGAAGCTGTCCGGTTCCACGCGCCGGGCGAGGGCCGCCAACAGCGCTGAGCGGCCCGGCAGTACGGAGGCAGCGACCCGTTCCACGCCTCGGGCGCGGGCGCGGGTGAGGAGCAGATCGAGTAGCGCGGCGCCCACGCCTTGCCGCTGCCAGGCGTCGGCGACGAGGACGCCCAACTCGCCGATGCCCGGCGGGCAGGCAGAGGGGGCGGCGAGGCTGGCCAGGCCGAGGACATTGGCGCGGTGCGGGTCGTATGCCACCACGGCGTCGTGCTCCTCGGGTGACGCGGACAGGGCGCTGGCCAGGTAGTCGCGGGGCCATTCCCGCAGCTGCCCGAAGAAGCGGAGGCGGACGGTCTCCGGGGAGCAGGCGGCGAACAGGGCGACGACCTCCGGACGGTCGGCCGGGTGGGCGGGCCCGACATACCAGGGTGCGGTGGGCGGCGGGCCGGACCGGAGCCAGGTGGCCGGCGAGCCGCACGAGTCCTCTATGACAGTCGTCATAGGACTCAGTATTATGTCGGCTGTCATAGAGGGCAAGTCCGATGACCGAATCGAACTCACGGCACGAAGCGAAGAAGGCGGCGGTAAAAGTGACGGTGACCTGGACGGAGACGGCGGCGACGGCGAAGGACGTGGGCTTCCTGGGCCTGGGCGTCATGGGACGTCCGATGGCGCTCAATCTGGCCCGGGCGGGCACCGCGCTCACGGTGTGGAATCGGACTGCCGCCCGCTGCGCTCCGCTCCGTTCGGCGGGTGCGCGTGTCGCGGAGTCGCCGGGCGAGGTCTTCGAGCGGAGCGAGGTCGTCTTTGTGATGCTCGCCGACGGGGAGGCCATGGACGCGACGCTGGGACGCGGCACCGCGGACTTCGCCGCGTACGTCGGGGGCCGGACGATCGTCCATATGGGGACGACGGCTCCGGGGTACTCCCGCGCGCTGGAGGCCGATGTGCGTTCGGCGGGCGGGAGTTATGTGGAGGCGCCGGTTTCCGGGTCCCGGGTGCCGGCGGAGAAGGGGGAGTTGGTGGCGATGCTCGCCGGAGAGGAGGAGGCCGTGGGCAGGGTGCGGCCGTTGCTGGCGCCGATGTGCCGGGAGGCGTTTGTGTGTGGTCCGGCTCCGAACGCCCTGCTGATGAAGCTCTCGGTGAATCTCTTCCTGATCACCCAGGTCACCGGTCTGACCGAGGCGTTCCACTTCGCCGACCAGCACGGCCTGGACCGGGAGCAGTTCCTGGAGGTGCTCGATGCCGGGCCGATGGCGAGCGGGGTCTCGCGGATGAAGTCGCCCAAGTTGCTGGCCCGCGACTTCGATGTGCAGGCGGCGGCGCTGGACGTCCTGAAGAACAACGAGTTGATCGCCGAGGCCGCCAGAGGGTCGGAGCTGGCGTCGCCACTGCTGGACGCGTGCCATGCGCTGTTCGCCGAGACGGTCACGCTGGGCCACGCCGCTGGCGACATGATCTCGGTGCTGCACGCGATCGAGGCGCGCACGGCCGGCATACGTGGGGAAGGGCCGGGTCTCCTGGGGGTGGGGGCGAGGGCGTGACCGTCTAGGCTGCAACCGCCGTACGGCCAGGACGGGTTGAGCGGAACGAAATGAAGGGGAGGGCGGACGGATGGGTGTACCGATTCGCAGGGGCACGGAGAGCGACCGGGACATGGTGGTCGGGTTGCTGCACAAGGCGTTCACACCGGACGCGGTGAGCCGCTGGATCTTTCCCGACCCCGATCACCTGGAGCGCAGGCACGGCGTCCTGATGGCCGCCTTCCACGACATGGCGCTGGCCGAGGGGCATGTCGACCTGACGGAGGACGGCTCGGCGGTCGCGCTGTGGACGTCCGTACCCGCGGGTGACCACGGCGACGGCGACCCGGTCGGCTTCCGTGTCGCGATCGACCCGGACAATGAACGGATCGAGCAGATAGCCCGCCTCACCAACGCTGCCCACCCCACGGACCGGGCCCATGAGTATCTGATGATGATCGGCGTCGAGCCCGGGCTGCAGGGCAAGGGGTTGGGCGGTGACCTCATCAACGACGCGCTCGCGCGCTGCGACCGGGACGGCCTGCCCGCGTACCTGGAAGCGAGCAGCCTCCGCAGCCGGGCGCTCTACGAACGGCTCGGTTTCGGCTTCATGGGCCGCACGGTCGATCTCCCAGGCGGACCGCACATGTGGCCCATGTGGCGAGAGCCGCGGTCCTGACGGGCGGGGGCCAACGGTTCAGGGCCGCTGGGCGAGCAGGCGCACCTGCTCAGCGGTCCACTGGCCGGCCGCGCCGGGCAGACCGGCGAGGTAGGCCGCGATCGACGGCAGGTCCCAGGTGTCCGCTTCGAGGAGGCCGGCCGTGAGGTGGCGGAGGTAGGCGGCGGAGGGCGGATTCCACTCGACCTCGGTCATCGCCCAGGGTGCGGTGAAGGTGAGGACCGGGAAGCCGTCCATCTCGCCGGGGCACACCAGGGTCTCGTAGCGGCCGGGGCCGAGTCGGGCGCGGCCGGTGGTGAGGGCCGGGGCGAGGTCGAGGTCGCGGCCGGGCGGGGCGTACATCTCCTGGGCGGCGATGTCGGAGAACTGGCCGGTGGTCACCAGGTGGGCCCGTGCCCGCACGCGGCCGGGCGCGTCGGGGTCGTAGAAGGCGCGACCGCCGGTCCAGACGAGGGACTCGGTGGCGAAGTAGACGCTGCCGGGCAGTTCGAGGGCCACCGACCTCAGCGGCATCCGGGGATCTCGGCATCCCAGGTATGTACGGGAGCCGCCGGGAGCGGGGCCTCCGGTGAGATAGGAGCGGAGGCGGGCGGTGTGCGTGTTGGAGCCGTAGGCGGCGTACCAGACGCGTTCGGGAGGAGCGGAGGGGCGCGGGCCGGCCTGGACCCGATGAATCTCGCTCACCGATCGCTCCCGGAAAAGGTTGTGGCGCGAGCCGCGCCGGCGGGGTGAGGGCCCGCCTCCGGACGGACCCGGATGCTGGTTCGGGCCTGGGCCCCGGTCCGGACCCCGGTCCGGACCCCGGTCCGGACCCCGGTCCGGACCCCGGTCCGGACCCCGGTCCGGACCCCGGTCCGGACCCCGGTCCGGACCCCGGTCCGGACCCCGGTCCGGACCCCGGTCCGGACCCGGACATCAGGCCCGAGCATGAACAGACCGCGCATCGAGCGGAGACAAGGAGTACGACAAGTGACCGTTGACCATCCCGATCTTCGTGTCGGCCCGCCCCACTTCGGCAGCGAGCGCGAAATGCTGCGGGCCTTCCTGGACTACCATCGCGCGACCCTCGCCATGAAGTGTGAAGGACTCACCGACGACGAGTTGCGGCAGCGGTCGATGCCGCCTTCGACGTTGACGCTGCTCGGCCTGATACGCCATCTGGCGGAAGTGGAACGCACGTGGTTCCGCCGGGTGTTCCAGGACAACGCCGCGCCGCTGCTCTGGTCCGGGACGACGGACTTCCAGGCGGCGTACGACGCGAGCGGGTCGTCGCGGGCGGAGGCGTTTTCGGTCTGGGAGGCCGAGGTGGCGAACTCGCGTCGGATGGAGCGGGAGGCCGAATCGCTGGAGGTGGCCGGTTACCAGCCGAGATGGGAGGAAGAGGTCTCGCTGCGGATGGTGATGATCCATGTGCTGCTGGAGTACGGCCGGCACAACGGCCACGCCGACTTCCTGCGGGAGGGGATCGACGGGAGGGTGGGTGCCTGAGCGGTCGGTCGGCGCGTGCTGTTGGGGCCGAGGGCGTGGGCGGCTACCGTGACGAGCGGTTGGTGATCGGTGATCGGTGATCGGTGATCGGCGGTCCGCTGCCGGTGGGGCGGTCGTCGTCCGAGCGTGCGCGGCCGTCACAGAGAGGAACGCCCGGCGACCGCCGCCGTCCAGTATCTCCGTCCGGAGCTCCATCCTGACCTGAGGGAACGCCGCAGCCGATGCCCGAAGCAGATACCGCCCCCTCGTCCGGCGCGCCCGTGATCATCGGCGGGGCACCGGGTTCCTTCGCCCGGAAGGTGCTGACCGAGCGGCACCCGGCGCTCATCCAGCAGGTACGGGACGCCATCCCCTACGGGCCGCCGGAGTCGCAGGCGCTGCACGTGCTCCGCGAGGAGATCGAGGGAGGCGCGATCAGTCCGCTCCCGGTCGGCGCCCACGGCTATGAGCAGTGGAACCGCTGGGGGAGGGAGTACATCGGGCGGTCGTGGTTCGAGGTGCCGTTCCTGTGGGCGGAGAGCTACTTCTACCGCAGGCTGCTGGAGGCCGTCGGCTACTTCGAGGCCGGGCCGTGGCAGGGAATCGATCCCTTCGGCCCGGCGAAACGGGCCGAGTTGCGGAGCCGGGCCGTCGAAGAGGAACTGGCCGCGCTGGACGATGTGGCGGGTCTGCCGCCCGAGGCGCGGGATCTGGCCGTGCTGCACGGAGCGTTGTGGGGCAACCGGGCGGACCTGGGATTCCGCATCTCCTCCGGCCGGGCCGCCGGCGCGGACGGCGGCAGCGAGGGCGACGGCGAGGGCGGGGGCGAAGGCACCGGACGGGTCATCGTGGACGACAGCGCGGTGCTCTGGGAGTACGCGCTGCCGCCGGGCGCGGTGCATGTGCTGGCGGACAACGCCGGGCGCGAACTGACCGCCGACCTCGTCCTGATCGACCACCTGCTGCACACCGGCCGCGCCGCCACCGTCGTGCTGCACGTCAAGCCGTACCCGTACTTCGTCTCCGACGCGACGACGGCCGATGTCGTGCACTGCCTGCGGCGGATGACCCGGGCGCCCGGACACGCGGCGGGGGTCGGCGCGCGGCTGTGGGAGGCCATGAACAGCGGGTGTCTGGCGGTGCACACGCACGCGTTCGCCTGCGCGCCGCTGCCGTACGCCGCCATGCCCGGCGACCTGCGGGACGACCTCGCCCGCGCCACCCTCGTCATCGCCAAGGGCGATCTGAACTACCGCCGCCTCGTGGGCGACCAGCACTGGCCGGGCACCACGTCCTTCGCCGAGCTGACCTCGTACTTCCCCGGCGACGGTCCGCTGATCGCCCTGCGCACGCTGAAGTCCGAGGTGGCTGTCGGCCTCGACGCCGCCGCCCTCGACGCTCTCGACGCGAGCGGCGAGCCCTGGCGGACGAACGGTACGCACGCCGTGATCCAGGCGCGCCGCCCATGAGTCCCCGCGATCGCGTCGGCGCCCCGGCCCGAGCCGTCAGGCGGCCGACACGCCGTCCTCCGGACCGCCGGCCGCGGTCGATCCCACCGGCTGGTCCGCCCAGATGACCTTGCCGGTGGAGGTGGAGCGGGTGCCCCAGCGCCGGCTGAGCTGGGCCACCATCAGCAGCCCGCGGCCGCCCTCGTCGTAGACCCGGGCCCGGCGCAGTCGCGGGAAGGTGTCGCTGCCGTCGGAGACCTCGCAGATCAGGGTGCCGCTCTCCAGGATCAGCCGGAGCTGGATCGGGCCGGAGGCGTGGCGGATGGCGTTGGTGACGAGTTCGCTGACGACGATCTCGGTGGTGAAGGTGACGTCGTCCAGCCCCCAGGCCTCCAGCGTGCGGCTGGCGTACTCGCGCGCCTTGCCCACCGCCTCCGGGTCGGAGGGGAGTTCCCAGGTGTCGGTGTGCCCCGAGTCCAGTACGCGGGTACGCGCGAGCAGCAGCGCCACGTCGTCGGCCGGCGGCTCCCGTTGCAGCCTGGTGAGCAGCCGGTCGCAGGTCTCCTCCAGGGACGCGGTGGGCCCGGCCAGTTGGCGTCGCAGTTCGGCCAGGCCCTGGTCGACGTCCTTGTCCCGGGAGGCGATGAGTCCATTGGTGTAGAGGGCGAGCAGGCTGCCTTCGGGCAGGCACACCTCCACCTTCTCGAAGGGCAGGCCGCCCAGGCCCAGCGGCGGACCGGCCGGGACGTCGATCACCTCGACGCTGCCGTCGGGCAGCACGAGCGCCGGCGGCGGATGGCCGGCCCGGGCCAGGGCGCACCAGCGGGTGACCGGGTCGTACACCGCGTACAGGCAGGTCGCTCCCGCCTGGCTGTCGGACTGCCGCTCGCCGGTACCGGTGAAGGGCCGGTCGATGAGGCCGTCGAGCTGGGTGAGCAGTTCGTCCGGCGGCATCTCGATGTCGGCCAGGGTGCGCACCGCGGTACGGAGTCGGCCCATCGTCGCCGAGGCCTGGATACCGTGGCCGACGACGTCCCCGACGACCAGCGCGACCCTGGCCCCGGACAGCGGGATGACGTCGAACCAGTCGCCGCCCACGCCGCCCTGTACGTCCGAGGGCAGATAGCGGCTGGCGACGTCGACCGCGGTCTGCCGCGGTACGTCGTGGGGGAGCAGGCTGTGCTGGAGGGTCAGCGCGGTGGCGCGCTGGCGGGCGTAGCGCTGGGCGTTGTCCACGCAGACGGCCGCGCGGGCGGTGATCTCCTCGGCGAGCAGCAGGTCGTCGGGGGTGAAGTCGTCGGGGTACTGGTGCCGATAGAAGCAGACCAGTCCGAAGGTGCTGCCGCGGGCCCGCAGCGGTACGACCATGGCGGAGTGGAAGCCGAAGACCTGTCCCTTTGCGGAACGCTCCTCCCGGCGACCCGCCCACGCGTCGCTGTCCAGATCGCCGACGATCTTGGTGATGAACGAGGTGCCGGTGCTCAGGGCCCGGGCATGGGGGGAGTCGTCGAGATAGACCTCGGTGTCCCCGGGCTTCAGCACCGACTCCGGGACGCCTTCGAGGACGGAGTTCTCCGCCAGGCGGCGCACCACGGCGGGGCCCGCGGGCGCCCGGAAGGGCTCCTCCTCGGCGAGGACGAAGTCGAGCACGTCGATGGTCACGAAGTCGGCCAGCTCCGGTACGACGACCTGCGTCAGCTCCTGCGCCGTGGTGCGCACGTCCAGGGTGCTGCCGATGGTGGCGCTGGCCCTGTTCAGCAGGCTGAGCCGCTCCCGCGCCTCGAACTCGCGGGTGGTGTCCATCCCCAGCGTGTACAGCCCGCGTACGGTCCCGGACGGGTCCTTCAGCGGGGTGTTGCGGATGGTCCAGGTCTGGGTCCGGTGCCCGCGCTCCTGCGTGGCCTCGTAGACGCTCGGCTCGCCCGTGCGCAGCGACTGGAGGATCGACTCGAGGAATTCGTTCGTGCCCTGCTGCGGGAGGTCCTCCGTCACCTTCCGGCCCAGCAGCCGGTCGGCGGGGATGTTCCACAGCCGCCGCGCGAAGTCGTTCAGATGGAGGTAGCGGGCGTCGGTGTCGAAGATGGCGCCGATGACCGGGATCTGGTCGAGCGCCCATGACTTCAGCGTCTCCGCCAGGTCCCGCTCGACGGGCAGCGCGGTGGCCACGAGCAGCCTGACCGGCTCGCCGCCGGCACTCGGATGGACGGTGCACAGGAGCTCCACCGTCATCGGATGGCCGTCGCGATGGCGCATCACCACGTCAGCGGTGCCGCCGGGACCTCTCAGGAGCCGCTCCCCGAGATCCGCCGGGACCTCCGGGTCCAGCAGGTCGGCCACCGGCCGCCCCACGATCTCCGCGCGCCGAAAACCGAGCAGCTGCTCGGCGCCTGAGCTCCACTCCCGTACGGTCCCCTGGGCGTCCACGATGGCAGCCGCGAGGTGCCTCACACCTTGCAGCTCTGCCTGCCCGTCGGTCTCGGCGCTACGTGGATCCATCGTCTCTCTCTTCGCGCATGGAGATATGCCGGACGATCGCTCCTTCGCTTCCCGAGCCAGCGGACAAATCCGATATCTCACCTACAAGTGTACGGATCGGGTCGGATCTCCGCCGTCCGGCGGTTCTGTCACCGCTCTGCGGCTACGGAACGTGACCATGCGGGTCCACGCGGTTGCGAGCGGCCGGACGAGTGTCCGGTGGTGGCCGGACGCCGGGCCGCGCCTCCTGCTAGTACTTCTTGCCGCGCCCACCGCGCCCACCGCGCCGCTCCGAGGAGCGGTCGGCGCGGACCAGGCGGTGGGACAGGCGGTGGGACAGCCACGCGCCGATCACGGGCGCGGCGATGTCGAGGACGGTGGCGGTGACCTTGCCGGGGGTGATGGCCAGGTCGAGGCGGTCACCGGCGGCGCCGGTGGAGGCGGCGGCGGACCGGTCGCGTTCCGTCCGGGGCTTCGACCCGGTGGTGTCCGAACTCTTCGACGAGATGGAGCCGTCCACCGTTGGCGCCGCTTTGTCCGAGGCCCCCGCGCGGACCGCGGTGAATCTGCTCACCCGCCTCTCGCCCGAGCGCGCCGCGCTGCTGCTCGCCGCCTTCTCCCCGGAAGCCGCCGGCCGGACGCTCGCCCGGCTGACCGGTGGGCCCGCCGGCTGGCAGGACGAGGGCGGCCGGCGGTTGTGGGCCCACATGGCACACCTGATCGCGGGCCGGCCGAAGGACGACGGGCAACTGCGATACGTCCAGCTCACCGACCCCGAGCCCACGCCGGCTGGTGCTGATGGCACCCGACGCCCAGCCGTGGACCGCCATATCCGATGTCTGGCCGGAAACGGTCCATTTCGCGTCGGAGCTGGGCGGAGGCATCGAGGAGTTCGAGATGGTCGAGGTGCTGCGGGCCATCGCCGCCGAGCTGCGGTGACAGTCGGCTGCCGGGGACCGATGGGGCCTCTCCCGGGTCTCGCCGGGTCGCGCCCGCTTGGGCGGGGTCAGCCGGCGGCGGGTTCCTCGGACAGGGGCGGTGGGGTCCATCGGGCGGTGCGGGCTGGGGTGGAGGTGACGCCGTACTCGATCTTGAGCTGCTCGGGGATGGCGTAGTGCATGACGCGGCCGCGGGTGAGGGAGCTCAGCTCCAGGTTGGCGGTCAGGCCGCCGAAGCGGTCGAGGACCCAGGCGGCCAACGGGGAGTTGTCCTCCAGGCGTTCGAGGAGGCCGAGGAGGACGGGAGAGGCCTTGACCGCCGTGTCCCAGACGGAGCGGGGTACTTGGAGCCAGTCGGCGGCGGTGTCGCCGATGAGGAAGCGGATCAGGGCGGCGACGACCGGGTCGAGCACGGTGCCGGGGACGACTTCCTCGTACAGGTCGATCAACTGGCGGGTCAGCCGCGCCCCTTCCTCGGACGGCCCCATGTGCCGGCTCATGTACAGGTCGGAGAACCGGCGGGCGCTGTCCAGGTCGGCGGGCATGTGGTCGAGATCGATGCCGAGCATGGCGCCGACGACCCGCCAGGCGTAGAAGTAGGAGTTCGCGCCGTCCACCGACATGTGGATGCCGAGCCGGTGCAGGGCGTCCAGGACCTGGATGGAGAACATCATCTGGCCGCCGATCATGTCCTCCTGGCAGATCGGCACCCCCAACCCCGCTACGTCCCAGCGGTCTTCACGGCTCAGGTGGTAGCGGATGGAGGCGTGCAGCAGCCGGACCTTCTGTGCGGCCGGGATGAAGCGGCTGCCGGCCTCGAAGGCGTCGGGGCGCATCAGATAGACGGTGAACTGGCCTGTCTCGGCCATCCGCCGGGAGGGGTAGTCCAGCGAGTGGGTGGCGCTCAGCAGTTTGGCGATGTGCGGCACCACGTAGCAGGCGGGCATCGAGGCGAAGGACAGCGCGGTGGAGATGTGCACGTTGTTGTCGATGAAGAACAGCCGGGCCTTCTCCATCTCGTCCCAGGCGATCCACGACGGCGGTGCACTGGTCGCGTCGAGGTACTCGCGGGCCACTTCGGGCAGGTCGTCGGGCAGTTCCTGGCCGGCCTGGGAGAACCAGCGCATGAGGGTGTTGAACCTGCCCACCTCGCCGCGTTCGAAGAGGGTGGTGACCACCTGGTCGGCGAGTTCGTCGCCGACCAGGCGCAGGGCGTCCATGGACGGGTGCGGGCGGGGCACGGACATGGGGCTCTCTCCTGGTGCGGTCATGACTGGCGGCGGACGGCCGAGCCGGTCAGTTCGGTGAGGGCGTCGGCCGCGGCGGGCGGCAGACCGGGCCGGTCGAGCGCGGTGGTGGCGGCCCGGACGCGGTCGGCGATCAGCCCCTCCACCCGGTCGACGGCTCCGGTCGCGCGCAGGATGTCCCGTACCCGCCGAAGGCCGTCCTGGTCGAGCGTTCGCCGGCCCAGCAGGGCGCGCAGTTCGCGGCGTTGGGCGGGAGCGGCGAGCGGCCAGGCCAACGCCAGCAGTGCGGTGGGTTTGTGACCGACCAGGTCGTCGAGGTTGGACTTGCCGGTGGCGGCCGGGTCGCCGAAGACGCCGAGCAGATCGTCGCGCAGCTGGAACGCCTCGCCCAGCGGCAGTCCGTACGCGCTGAACTTCTCCATCAGCGCCGGGCTCGCCCCGCCCAGCCGGCCTCCGATGTGCAGCGGGTGCTCGACGGTGTACTTGGCCGTCTTGTAGCGGATGATCTTCAGGCTGCCAACGGTGTCCGGCGGGGCGCCGGTGCGCAGGATCTCCAAGGCCTCGCCCGCCACCAACTCCCTTGCCAGGATGGCCCACACCGGCCGGGCCCTGGCCAGATAGGCGGCGGGCAGGCCGCTGGAGGTGAACAGCTGACCGGCCCACGACATCAGCAGGTCGCCGGCCAGCATCGCCAGCGCCTGCCCCCCGGCCTGCCGACCGCTACGGCCTGCCAGCGGCTGCCGCAGGGCGATGTGCGCCGTGGGCGCGCCGCGCCGCACCGTGCTCGCGTCGATGATGTCGTCGTGCACCACGGCGGCGGCGTGCACGAGTTCCATGGCCGCCGCGGCCCGGACCATCTCGTCGCAGTCCGGCTGCCCCGCCGACCGCCAGCCCCAGTAGCAGAAGGCGGCGCGGAGGCGCTTTCCCTCCGCCGTTGCCTTGCCCAACTGCTCGGCCAGCGGCGCGAGCTGCGGGTCGATCGCGAGCAGGAGGGCGGTCTCCTCCTCGATGAACGCGGTGAGTTCTTTCTCCACCCGGGCGGTGAGAGCCGCCCTTTCCCGCGTCTGCTCACCCATCGCGCTCACCGAGGCGGGCGGCGGCTCGCCGGGCCAGCGACTCCAGATGCGGCTCCGGCAGCTTGGCGTGCCGCCGGACCGCCAGCCTGCCGCGCGCCTTCAGGTCGTCCTGCCCGTCCTTGGCCAACTCGGCCAGATCCGAACGGCTCAGCAGCCCGCGAAGCCCCCGCAGCGCCGAACCCGCCCCGCTGAGCGCGAGATCGGCCAGACCGGCCACCGCATAGCCGGCCTCACCTCGACGCTCGCTCCGAGCAGTGCTGTCACTGTCCCCTCCGGCCATCGGTTGCCCTCCCTCGATCCCGTGGGGGTCAGGCGGTACGGCGTCCGCCGTCGACACCGGCCCCTCCTGAACGGTGCCGCACCTGAGGGAGCCAGGTGGGGCAAATCACCTTTCGGGTGATGAATCCGCGGGGTTGCTGCTCATCGGCCGGCGCGCATGCTAAAAGCCTGAGCGTCCGAGGAGGGGCAGGTCACCGCGCCGGGTTGCGGTAGACGGCGATGGCCTTGGTGACCGGGGGCGGGCAGGCGGGGGAGGCCAGCAGCACGTCGAGGAGTGGCGAGCGGGGGCCCAAGGGGTCGTGGGTGCGGACGAGTTGGACCACGACCAGCCAGTTCCGGGGACGCCAGTCGAGGCGGGCCGTCGCGATCTGTTCGAAGTCCACCGTGCCGGATTCGAGGCAGCGGCCCAGCGTCTCACGGGCGAACGCCGGGGCGTCCTGCACGCGATACAGGTCGGTCCGGCGGAGCAGCTCGGAGAGCCAGTTGAAGACCCTCGCGTGCAGGGGATGATCGCGGGAGGCACTCAGGGCCTTGAGCAGCACGACCAACTGCCGCAGGACGCTGTTGGAGGTCGTCTTCAGCCCCGCCGTCTCCAGGGTGAGGTCCACCAGCGCGGCGATCGCGGCCACCGCTCCCGGCTCGGCGCCCAGGCCGTCGCGTACGTAGGTGTGGGACAACGCCAGCCGGAGTACGGCCTCTTCGCCGATTTCCGGTCGCGACCGGGGACGCCGCGGCCCCTGCGCACTCTGCCCACTCGGCACCGACATCCGCTGTGCGGCCTCGGTGAGCCAGAGCTCGACCACGGGACCTGCCTCGGCGGGATGCAGCAGGACCAGGCGGATCACGATCCGCAGGGCGGCGCAGCGAACCGCGGAGTCACGGTGGCCGGCGAACGGGGAGAGGAGTTCCGCGAACGCCCAGTCCTCCTCCCGCTCGGCGGCGCGGCCCAGCTGGGACATCGCCTGCGCCGCCGCGTTCTTCGCGGGACCGTTCGCCAACTCCGCCAGCCGCTCGCGCGCTTCGGGGTTCCGCTCGGCGACGGCGCCGTACAGGCGCGCTTCTACGAACGCGCCGAACGGCGGTGTTCCGGACGGCGACCCTTCTCGGGCCAGCAAATTCGCGATCATGGACGCGGAGATGTCCTCCCCGTCGCCGACGAGGTTGGCGATCAACCGTTCCTGGTCCGGGTCCGGCAGGCCTCCCAGCACGGTCAACGCCTCGGCCAGCAGGGTCGGGTCGTCCCGGACCAGCCGCAGCCGCGCGTCCAGGGTCTGCTTGGACCATGCCCCGGGACCCAGCCGGTCGACGCCGTCGGTGAACCATCGGGCCAGTTTCAGCCGTAGCGGCTTCGGCGACCGGCTGAACGCCACCAGCACGCCCGCGACTTGACCGATCCCTCCCGGCCGGGTCGGCAGCTCGCCGTCCAGAAAGGCACCGGCCACCCGGTCGGCTCCCCCGGTCCGTACCACCTCCCGGAGGACCCGGATCAGGCTCTGCGTCTCGCCGGCGGTCGGCGCGAGCAGGAAGGCGTCGGTGACGCGCGCCGCCAGCTCAGGGTTCTCGTGGGCCGCTCGCGCCACGGCACGCAGCCTGATCACGGAGCTTCCCGCGGCGTCCGCCGTCAGGAACGCCAGTGGGTCGTCCAGGTCCCGCTGCCCCGTCCCCTCGGCCGGTCCCTCGCCCCAGGGCACCACCAGCAGCATCAAGTCCTGGACCGCCGGGCTGAGATCGCCGTCGTCGCCACGCGCCAGTAAGGCCCGCAGGGCCGTGAGACGCAATGCCGCGTCGGTTCCCGGTGCCAGAAAGCCGTAGGTCAACTCCCTTACGGCGGGACGCCGCGTCTCCCGCGCGCGCAGCAACGCGATCGCGGCGTGAGCGGCTTCGGGCGGCAGCGGCAATCCGCGGCTCACATAGGGGGCCAGCAGATTTCCGACCAGGTGGCCCACCCGGGCCGCGTCCGACGACGACTGGCTTTTCCTGAGGCGCGGGTGGACCAGGTCGAGCAGTCCGGCCAGCCATGGACCGGCCTGCGGTCCGCCGCGCGCGGTCAGCCTCCCCGCGGCCAGGCCGAGTTTGGGCAGCAGACCGGCCCTGATCCGCGTCAGCAGCTCGCCCGCGACCCGGACAGCCTCGCCGAGACCCGCGTCCGAGACGGAGGGCAGCGCGGTGATGAGCTGCTCGGTGAAGCTCTGGTCGGCGTGCCGGGTCCGCCGGGCGAGCCGGGTGAGCAGGCCTGGCCGGTACTGCTCCACGGCGCCGAAGACGACAGCCCGGTAGGCGGTGATGTCACCGAGGTCCAACTGGTCCAGAAGCGCGTCCATTTCGGCCGGCTCCGCCATGGCGACGATGCGCCGGACGATGGGCCAGGCGAACCACCGGCCGTGCGGATCGGCCCGCAACTCGGCCAGCAGCGCCCGCTCGTCGTCCGGAGCCCGCTCGTGCAGGTACATCGCGAGGAAGTACTCGGTCAACGCCTGGTGCCGGAATCCCACCTTCGGACCGGCGTAACCCACATCCTTGACCAGGACCGCTTCGCTCATCAGGTCGGTGAAAGCCGCGGCCGTGGCACCGTTCCAGAGGGTCGCCTCCGCCACGTGCAGGATGAGCGTCTCCGGCGAGGCGTTCCACAGCAACCGGGAGAGCTCGTGCACGAGTTCCTGCTTGGCGAGGGACTCGGCGGTGGTCGGCGGGTAACGCCTGCTGGCGACGACCTTCCGCTTGAAGTATTCGCCGTAGAGCCGGGTCGCGCTCAGGTCGGCGGGGATCACCGACTCCGAGAACAGCTCGCAGAGCATGGTCAGCAGCAGTGGACGGGCGAGCAGCTCGGCCAGCATGCCCCGGCTGTCGTACGCCTTCAGGACCGCGTCGGCGAAGCCACCGGTGCGGTCTCCGGGTTGACGGCGCAGATAGCCCGCCACCATCAGCGCCACCTCCTCCCGGCTGAGCGCGGGCACGTCGACGGACTCGCGCGGGACGTAGAGGTCGCCGTAACGCGGTTCCAGCCAGGTCTCGTAGTCGTGCTGGCGGCAGGTGAAGACGGTGACGACGCCCTGGTCGCGCAGCGTCCGCAGCAGGCCGAGGAAAGGGGACGCGGTATCGGCGTTCAGCAGGTAGTCGACGGTGTCCAGCACCAGCACGACCGGGCGGCCCCACAGCGCCGCGCAGTCCGCGACGACCTCCGACAACAGGCGCCCGCCACCTTTGCCGGAGTCCAGCAGCCGGCCGAGCGCCCGGTCGGGATCGAGCGGGTCTCCTGTCTCCGAGATGTGCGCGCAGTTGACCAACAGAGCCGTCGCATCGCCTTGTTCGGCCAGCGCTTCGTAGATCTGGGCGCTCATCACGGACTTGCCGATACCCGCTTCGCCCAGCAGTGGGACGGGGGCCGTACGCCCCGACGCGATACGGTCGCCGATCCGCCGAAGATGGACGGCCGTCGCGACGGAGCGGGGGACGAGATCGCCGGGCGCGCTGTTCCGGGCGAAGTCCAGTACGCGGCGGGAGGCGGCCACCGCGCGGTGGGCGGCGGCCGGATCTGCTGGGCGTGGGTCGCGGCGGCCGGGATCAGCGCCGACCGGACGCCCCGCGACCGGCGCCGGCGTCTTCAGCGGCCCGGTCACCGGCCCCGTTACCGGCTCCAACACCGTGAACGCGTCCGCAGCCGACGGCAGGACCCCGGTCGAGGCCGCCACGAAGGCGCCGGCGGCCGCGGCGGACAACCGCACGTACCACCAGAGTCGTTCCGGGTCGGCCGCCGACCGCCCCGCGAAGACCAGCGCGCACGCCATCGTCGACAGCCGCACGCACTGCCGCCACTCATCGGCCCAGCCGTAGCGGTCCGCCCACCGCGCGCCGGCCCGGTGGACCGAGGTCACCGTCTCGTGCAGACGCCGCGGCAGGGCGCCGCGGACATCGTGCTCGGGATCGGTCAGCAGCCGCAGCAGCGCCTCACGGACGGGCGGCCCCGACTCCGCCCAGGCGTGGTCGGCGACGCCGAGCAGCAGGTTGGCCGGGTCGTGCGAGAGGGGGCCCTCGGCGGTGAAGTAGTCGAAGTCCAGCAGCACGAAAGCGCCCAGCTCGGTCTCGCCGACATCGCGGGGGTAGGCGACGTTGTCGCCGTGCAGATCGCCCTGCGCCCTACCGAGCGGCACCTCCAAGCTCAGTTCGGCGAACTCCGGGTGCCCGCCGGACAGGGCGAGCGGGTTGGGCGCCGGCCCGTCGGGAAGCTGCCACCAGGCCGCGTCGGTTTCCCACAGCCCGGGGAAGGCCGCCTCCAACACCCGGTGCAGAGAGCTTCCTTGGGCCAGACGCGGCGCGAAGCGGTCGTGCAGCATCCGGGCCGGGCTCATGATGTCGGTGCCGAAGTCCGGATTCCAGTCGCTCAGCACGGACTTGACGAGCGCGCCGCAGGCGGCGGCCGCCAGCGGGTCGTCGAGGAGGGCCGTCAGCAGCTTCGTCCGGTCCATCCCGCCGCCGGCGATGCCGATGAACATCAGCGAGCCGCCGTCCGGCAGCAGCACCGGCCCCCACGGCTGCTCGACCATGTGCGCTCGGACCCATGCGACCGGGCCGGCCCGCAAGGCCTCCCGGTGCGCCCCCGGCTCCCGGCGCGCCCGCCGCCCGGGCGGGCACAGCTTCAGGATCACCTTGCGCGCGGGACCGCCCTGCTCCCTGACGGAGACGGTGGCCATCTTCGTCCGCGTACCGTCCTTGACCACCCCTGGTGACGGCGACCAGCGCACGGTGACGCCGTACTCCGACTGCCACTTCGCCAGGGCCTCGTACGCCGCCGGACCGAAGAAGCGCAGGCTCTCGCCGGGCTCGCCCTCGTCCAGCAAAGGTCACCCTCCTTGCGGCTTCCCACGGCACTACGGTTCAGCCTACGGTGCGTCAGCCATTCGGTGGTTCGGCTACGTCACCGCGCGGCGCCGAGCCTCGCCATAGAGTGCGCGGCAGTGCACGACGAGCCGTTCCGGGCGCCGGACGGCTCACCGGGGAGGCCCAGCAGTGACGCGTGACCGGAATCCGCAGCCACGAACTCCGGGCCGCCCGGGCGGCGGTGGCGGCATACCTCCGACGGTGGGGCGCTGGGTGGGCTGGGCCATGGCGGGGCTGGGCGCTTCCGGCCTGCTCGCCCTGGTGCTGTACGCGGCCCGGTCCGGCGAAACCGTCTCCGTGCTCGGCGCGGGCCTGCTCATCATCGGCGCGACGCTCGCGGTCGGCGGCGCGGTCGGCTTCCTCTTCGGCATCCCCAAGACGTTCACGGGCCGCGCCGAGGAGACATGGGCGGACGGACAGGAGCCTCCGGAGCGGGACATCCGGCCGTACCCGCGCTCCGGTGGGCAGTCGCGCTACGCGGCGAACACCAACCTGGAGCAGGTGTCCGACTGGCTGACCAAACTGCTGATCGGTGCGGGGCTCACCCAACTGGGCGCGCTGAGCCGGTACTTCAAGCGGCTCGCGGACACGCTGGCGCCCTCGCTCGGCGGTCGGGACGACAGCGCCGCCTTCGCCGCGATGATGGTGACGGAATTCCTGCTGCTGGGTTTCCTGGGCGGCTGGCTCGCCACCCGCCTGCTGCTCGCTTCGGCGCTCTCCCGGGCCGATCACCGGGCGCTCGCCGCCTTCGTCCAGGCCCAGAGCCTGTCGGAACGCGGGGATCACCGCGAGGCCGACGACCTGCGCGCACGCGCCATGAGCGAACTCGGCCTCCCGCATGTCGAGGCCGACCGCTACGACGACATGCGCCGCCTGCTCATGCGGGGCAACAGCCGAACCACCCAGATGCAGGCCCTCGTCGACGCGGCCCGCGCCTCCGCCCCCGACACCGATCTCCGCCTCGCCGACATCCGCGACCTCTTCACCACCGGCGGCGAGGGCCACCGCATCTACGCCCTCGCCCTCCTCCAGGGCGCCCCCGACCCGGCCGGCTTCGACCTGGCCCTCGACGCGATCGAGAACTCCCGCTCCGCCTTCGAGCAGTACCAGGCCCTCGTCCTCGCCGAACTCCTCACCCCCAGCCTCCCGCCCCTCGACCGGGACCGCCTCAACCACGTCCTCACCACCCAACTGGGCGTGGACGGCTGGCTGTCCCGCTCGGCCAGCCGGCGGCGGATCGCCGAGCGGATTCTGGCGGTGGAGGAGTGAGAGGGGGCGTGGGCGCCCACCGGGCGGGGTCGGCGGGGCGCATTCCTGCCATGGCGGCGTAGGCGCGCCCCTCGCGGGTGCCGCTCGGCTACTGCGTGGCCGGGCAGTTGGTATGCGGCGGTGAGTCGGGCGGGCGCTCGCCGATGTGGGCCTCGGCCGGGACATCACGAGGAGCGCCACTCGGCCCGCGTTGGCCGGTCGGACGGATCCGACCGGCTGGCGGCGGGCATTTTTGCGTTGGCAGCGTAAGCCCACCCCCGCGGAATACCGTTCGGCCCCGGCATGGCCGGCCCGTTGAGGTGCGGCGGTCGGTTCGGTGGGCCTTCGCCGTCTCGGCCTCGGCGGGGGGGCCACGAGGAGCGCCGGCCGGACGGATCGGTTCGGGCTAGGCGGGGCACATCCGTGAGCGTGGACCCCTCGCGGGGTGCTGACAGGCCCGCGCGCCGTCCTCCAGCGCCCGCAGCAGGGCCGTGGGCCCCTCGCGGGGTGCTGACAGGCCCCCGTGTAGTTGACAAGTCGGTGTGCCGCGCGCTCGGTTCGGCGGGCGCTCGCCGTGCCTGCCCCACCGGGGCGCCATGAGGAGCGCCGGTCAGCCCGCGCCGGTCGGTCGGGCGGAGCCGACCGGGCTCGGCGCCGGCGCCGGACCGGCCGAGGTCTGCCGGTCGGCGGAGGCTTCCGGGTCCGGCGTCGGGTCCGCGCGGTGGAGGCGGTGGATGGACGGGGTGGAGAGCATGATCGCCGAGATCACCACCGCGCTCACCGTGCAGCCCGTGAGCAGCGTGCGTGCGCCGAACGCGGTGGCCGCCGGTCCGGCCAGGGCGCGGCCGATCGGGAGGGCCAGGATCGAGCCGGCGATGTCGTAGGCGGCCACGCGGCTCAGTACGGCCGGTGGGACCTTGGTCTGCAAGGTCGTCGCCCACAGGACCCCCCAGAAGGCGAAGCCCGTGCCGGCGAGGAGATTGCCGGCCACCACGACCGCCATGGGCTGGACGGTGGCCACCACCAGCGGGCTGAACGCGAAGGCACCCATCGCCAGGGAGCCGGTGGCGAGCGGGCGGGCCGGGCGGATGCGCAGGGCCAGCAGGCCGCCGGCGATCGTTCCCGCGCCGAAGGCCGAGGTGATCGCGGCGAACCCGCCCGCGCCGTGGGCCGCGACGATCACCACGGCACTGAGCGGCAGGGTCGGTCCGAAGACCAGCAGGCCGTAGAGCGACCAGAGCACGATGACGCTCCAGAGCCAGGTGCGGGAGCGGAACTCCTGCCAGCCTTCGGCCAGCGCGTGCCACAGCGGGACCGCTGCGGCCGCCGCGCGCCCGGCCGGCGCCGCCAGGCGTATCGCGCCCAGGCAGAGGGCGCTGAGCGCGAAGCTGCCGGCGTCGGCGCCGAAGACGGCGGCGGCTCCGAAGAGGGTCAGCAGCAGGCCGCCCAGCGCCGGACCGAGCAGCGTGGTGAAGGCCTCGGCGATGCGGAGCGTGGCGTTGGCGTGCTGGATGTCCTGGGTGAGCCGGGGGATCATCGTGGTGCTGCCGGGGGTGAACATCGCGGTGGCGGCTCCCCCGACCGCTTGTAGGCCGATGATCTGCCACAGCGCGGGAGCGCCGGCCGCGAAGGCGAACGCGAAGACCGACTGAGTGACCAGCCGCACCAGATCGGCGGTCACCATGATCAGCCGGGGTTCGAACCGGTCGGCGAGGGCGCCGCCGAAGAGCACCAGCAGGGCCATCGGCACCAGCCACGCGGCGAGCGCGTAACCCACCCCGCTCGGGCCGTAGCCCGCGTCGAGCACCGCCACGGTCAGGGCGACCTGGAGCATGGCGTCGCCGAGCAGGGAGACGACCCGGGCGGTGAAGTACAGGTCGAAGCCGCGCGAGCGGCGAGCCGGCGCGGTCGCTGCGGACCCGGCTCGGCGCTCGGTCAGCACGCGGGCCGGGCGGCGCGCCCCGAGCCTTCGAGCAGGACCGGCAGCGCGCGCCAGGCGGTGGGGTCGGCCGGATCGGCCGGGGCGCCCTCGTGGAGCACGTAATGGTGCGGGGCCATGACAGCGGGGGATACGGGCAGCGCGGCCACGCAGGCGGCGTGGATACGTTCCAGGTCGGCCGCGGACCAGGCGCGGCGGCCCGCGCCGGGGGACTCCGGTGGTGCGGACGCAAGCGCCTCGCCGTCCGCCACGGGCCCGCCGGGATCGGCGAGATGGCAGACCAGGCGCTGACCCACCCGCTCGTCGGGCTCCGGCAGCACCCTGAACACCGAGGACCCGAACCCGGGCAGCGGCGCGAGGACATGCGTGAGCAGCTCGTCCAACTGGTCCAGATCCACCCAGCAGTTGTCGGACACCAGCCAGCGCGGACCGCGGACCACCGGCGGCAGAGCCGTGATGTCCTCGATCTCGTCCAGCTTGATGTCACCCCGGGCGGCCTCGATCAGCAGCGAGGCGAGCCCCCTGCCGAACAACTCCGCCTCTTGGCGGGCCAGTCGGGACGGGTTGGCCCACAGCGACAGGTCCAGCTCGCCCTCCAGGCGGAACACCCACAGCATCAGCTGGACGCCGATCGGTTCGGCCGGCAGCCAGGTCAGCTGGACGGCCTGCGCGGGATCACGCGGGTCGGCGCCGCCGCGCAGCACTCCGCCGTCCAGTCCGAGCGGGCTGAGGTCGTTGAAAATGCAGTCGCGGGCGAAGCGGGTGCCGCGTTCGTAGCCGGTGGCGTCGATCGTCCCCCACAGCTCTTGCGACTCGAACCAGCTGTGCGGGTAGGCGAGTTGCGATCTCTTACGGACCCGGCGCGCCAGCGACTCGAAGTCGCCCGCGTCGACGGCCACCGAGAACAGCGCGTCCTGGGCCACCGTGCCGACGTAGTCCTTGAGTTCGGGCAGATAGCGGTTGGCCGAGAGGGTGGTGACCACGGCCTGGCGGTGGCCGGTGCGGTGGGCGGTGAGCGCGCACAGGGCGGCCAGTACGAGGGAGGACCGGCTGACACCGGTCCGCTCGGTCAGCACGTCCAGGGCCGCCGCTGCCGCGTGCGAGCGGATCCGCAGCCGGGGTGTCCAGCCCTCACCGGGCGCGGACGGCTCGGGTCCGGACGGCGCGGGCGCGGAAGGAGCCGCTGGGGACGGCGACGGTACAGACGGCGGGGATTCGGACGGCGGGGGTACGGACGGTACGGGCGCCGCCGGCACCGCGAACATCGCCTGCGGCACTGTGCGCAACTGCCCGGCCCAGTACCGCAGCGAAGCCGCCGCACGCCGCTGGCCTTCGGGGGAGCGCTCGATGTGCGCCAGATCCACCGGCCGCACGGCGGCCGGTTCGCCGAGCGGCTCCCCGGCGAGCAGGGCGAGCCACTCGCGGCGCAGCAGACCCAGCGCGCTGGCGTCGACAGCCGCGTGGGACAGCACCAGCACCAGCTGGGACGGCCGACCGGTGCCGGCCAGGACGACGGCCGCGCGGACCGGTAGTTCGACGGTCGGGTCGAAGCGGACGGCCCGCCACCGCAGCCCCAGCTCTTCCGCGAAGAGGGCGGCGTCGCCCTGCGCGGCGTACACCCGCACCGTCAACTCGCCTGCGGCGCACACCTGCTGAAGAGGCTCGGCTCCGGCGGGGAAGATGGTGCGCAAGGACTCGTGGCGGGCGTGCAGCACCGCGAGGGCCTCGGTGATCCGGTCGAGGTCAGGACCGGGCGGCAACTCCCAGACCACGTGCATGTTGATGTGGGCGGGTTCGTTGTCCGCGATGCAGAGCAGCATGTTCGCCTGCCCTTGGGTGACCGGGCCGCTCCGCTCCGATCGACCCTCGAAACGTACGGTGCGATCCGGCCGTCTTCCGAGTACGCCCACCTCGTCGCGGACCTCTTCGCCGGGTCTCTCGCCTGCCACTTCGCGTGCCTTTTCGCGTGCCACTTCGCCAACCTCCGCCACGGCGGACCCCCTCCTGGATTGGTTCAGACCTATCCTGCCCTTTTGGCCCGCTAATGGTCCAGACCTGTCTAGAATCCACGCGTCCGTCCGCCCCCAGCGAGGGAGAGACATGCACGAGAGCGCACTCGTACGCGTAAGCCCGGCACCGTCGGCCGGGGCCACCGGGCCGGACCGCGCGCTGCCGCAGGCCACCGTCCTGGACCTCTTCGAGGAACACGCCGCCAGGGCGCCCGGCGCGCCCGCGCTGGCATGCGGCGAACAGCGCTTCTCCTACGGCGAATTGAACGCGGCCGCCGACCGGTTGGCGTACCGGCTGCGAAACCGAGGGGCCGCACCGGGTAGACAGACGGCGGTCTGCCTGGAGCGTTCGGCGGACGTCGTCGTCGCCCTGCTGGCCGTGTGGAAGACCGGCGGCGTCCACCTGCCGGTGGACCCGGGCCTGCCGGCCGGGCGGATCGCTTTCGTCCTCGACGACTCGGGGGCCCAACTGTTGCTGACCACGACCGAACTGACGAGGCGTCTGCCCGAGCGCGGCATTCCCTCCGTCCTGGTCGACGACCCCACGCCGTCCGACGACCCCACGCCGTCCGACGACGCCGACCCGTCCGCACCGACCGGCGGTCCGGGCGACCCGGCCTACGTCATCTACACCTCCGGTTCCACCGGCCAGCCCAAGGGCGTGCGGGTGGCGCACCGTTCGCTGCTGAACGTGGTGCTCGCACTCGCCGAGGAGATGTCCTGCGGGCCCGGCGACCGCTGGCTGGCGATGGCCGCCGCCGGGTTCGACATCGCGATGGCCGAGTTCTGCGTCCCGCTCGCCACCGGGGCCGAACTGGTGCTGAGCACCGACGAGCAGGCGCGCGATCCGCGTGCGTTGGTCCGGCTGGTCCGGGAGCGCGGCATCACCCGTATGCAGGCGGTCCCGTCGCAGTGGCGGCTGCTGCTCGACGCGGGGTTCGACGCCCCCGGACTGCTCGCGATGGTCGGCGGCGAGACCCTCACGGTCGGCCTCGCCCGCGAGTTGCGGGCGCGGGTGGGCGGCCTGCTCAACGGCTACGGGCCGACCGAGACCACCGTGCTCTCCACCGTGTGGCGGGTGCCCGAGGCGATCACGGACATCTCGATCGGCGGGCCGATCGCCAACACCCGGCTGCACCTGCTGGACGACGACCTGACGCCGGTCGGCGCCGGCCGGACGGGCGAACTGTGCGTCGCCGGAGCCGGTGTGGCGCTGGGCTATGTCAACCGTCCCGAATTGACCGCCGACCGCTTCGTACCCGAGCCGGCGGGACCCACAGGGTCGCTGATGTACCGGACGGGCGACCGCTGCCGGTGGCGCGCGGACGGCCTGCTGGAGTTCGTCGGCCGCGCGGACGGCCAGGTGAAGATCCGTGGCCGGCGGATCGAACTCGGAGAGGTGGAGGCCGGGTTGGCCGCGATGCCGGGCCTCGCCGGGGTGGTGGTCGCGGTCTACGAGCAGGGAACCGGCGGCCCGGCGCTCGCCGCGTATGTGATGGCGGAGGCGGGCTCGCCGGCGCCGACCGCGGCAGACGTACGGGACTTCGCGCGGGCGAACCTGCCGCCGTCCATGGTGCCGGGCCAGGTCGTCGCGCTCGACCGCTTCCCGCTCACCGCCAACGGCAAGATCGACCGCCGCGCCCTGCCCGACCCGTCCCTGCCCGACCCGTCCCTGCCCGACCCGTCCCTGCCCGACCCGTCCCTCGCCTTCCTGGGTGCGGAGAAGCCGGCGCCGGAGGGCGCGCCGTCCCCGCTTCCGGCGACCGGGGCGCCCGCTTCCGGGCCGGTCGAGCCCACCCCCGGACCGGCGGAGCCCGTCTCCGGACTCGTGGCGGAGGTCTGCGAGATCTGCCGCGAAGTGCTCGGCGTGGAGCGGGTGCTGCCCGCCGACGACCTCGCCGATCTCGGCGGTCACTCGCTGTCCATGATGCAGATCGCCGGACTGATGACCGCGCGCTGGGAGGTCGAGATCCCGGTGGAGCTGTTCTTCGACCACGACACGGTGGCCGAGGTGGCGGAGGCGATCGGCCGGGTCAGGGCGGGCGTCCCAACTGCCTGACGCGGCGTCAGACGCCCAGTGAGCGGCCGATGACCTCCTTCATGATCTCGTTGGTCCCGCCGTAGATCGGCATCATCCGGGTGTCCAGGAAGGCCCTGGCCACCGGCTGCTCACGCATATAGCCGTAGCCGCCGTGCAGTTGGAGGCAGCGGTCGACCACCCGCTTCTGCAGGTCGGTCGTCCACCACTTGGCCCGGGCCGCCCGGACCGGGTCGCGGCGGCCGGCGTTGTGGTCGATGAGGCACTGGTCGACGTAGATCCGGGCGATGTCCAACTCGGTCGACATCTCGGCGAGTTCGAACCGTATGTGCTGGAAGCCGCCGATCGGCTGCCCGAAGGCCGTACGCGTCCGGCAGTACTCCAGTGTCCCGGCGAAGACGGTCTCGGCGCCGGCCACCGCGGTGGCGGCGATGGCCAGCCGTTCGCGTTGCAGATGCTCGGTCAGATAGCGCAGCCCGCGGTCCGGCCGGCCGAGCAGCTGCGTCACCGGGACCCGGACCTCGTCGAAGAAGAGTTCGGCGGTGTCCTGTGCGTGCCGGCCGATCTTCTCCATCGGCCGGCCGCGTTCGAACCCCGGCATGCCCCGCTCCACCACCAGCAGGGAGATGCCGCCGCGCAGCCGGTCCGCCGGGTTCGTCTTCGCCGCGACGATCACCAGGTCCGCGTGGATCCCGTTGGTGACAAAGGTCTTCGCGCCGCTGAGCACGTACGCGTCACCGTCCAGGACGGCCCTCGTGGTGATCGCCTGGAGGTCGCTGCCGGCGCCGGATTCGGTGAGGGCGATCGCCGAGACCAGGTCACCCGAGCAGAATCCCGGCAGCCAGCGCCGCTTCTGCTCGGGGGTCGCCAACTGGTTGAGGTAGGGCGCGACCACCTCGTTGTGCAGCCCGAAGCCGATCCCGGTCGCGCCCGCCCGGATCAACTCCTCGGCGAGCACGACGGGGTAGCGGATGTCGTCCGTCCCACCGCCGCCGTACTCCGCCGCCACATCGAAGCCGAGCAGCCCCGCTTTCCCGGCCGCGCGCCAGACCTCGCGGTCGACCAGTCCGGCCCGCTCCCAGTCGGCGTGGTGCGGGGTGATCTCGCGCGCGACGAAGGTGCGCGCCATGGCGGCGAAGTCCCGGTGCTCGGGATCGAGAAGATGATCCTGCATCTGCGGTGTCCCTTCGAAGAGTGCCCAAGAGGTCTAGACAACGCCGTGCGCGCGCAGCGTATCGCCCGCCTCCACCGAGCGACGCCCGAACCGCCCAGGCCGTGTGTGTCGGCCCCGCTGGTTAGCCTTGACCTGCGCGGGGGTGTGCGGTGGGCAGCGCCCCGGTCATCCGGCGGAGAGGATTCCAGGAATGGGTGCGGTCGGGAGGGTCTGGTCGTCGGCGGAGGACACTCCGACGGGTACGGCCGGGTCCGGCGACCCTCCCGGGCCCGAGCGGCCGGTTCCCGACCGGGCGCGGCTGCTCGCCTCGTTGCCGCAACTCGCCGCGGGCCAGGTGGTGTTCGTACCCGCCGATCCGCCCCGGCTGGGAAGGGTGGCGTTCTGGACGCCCGGCGGCGCGCCGCCGGACCTCGGGGTGGAGCCGGAGGAGTTCACGGTGGTCCGCCCGTACGGTGCGGAGGTCCGCCGGGAGAGGGTGGCGGCCGTGCCGGTGCCGGTGGAGCAGGCGCTGCCGCTGCTGACCCGCTGCCGGGCGCTGGGCGGGGGCGCCGGCCCGGCGTTCTGGGGTGCCGCGGCCGTGCTGGGGCTGAGCCTGCTGGCCCGGGGGCGGGTGCGGCCCGGGTCGTCGCCGGGGGGCTTCGACGCGTGGTGGGTGGGGCCGCTGGACGCCGGAGACCAGGAGCGGCTGGCGTCCCTCGGCGCCGCCATGCCCCCGGAGGCCCGGGCGGTCGCGGCCGCCGACTCTTCTCCGCCTGTGCTCCCGGCCCCCTCCC
The DNA here is from genome assembly GCF_042650325.1 of Streptomyces polygonati. Classification (NCBI taxonomy): domain Bacteria; kingdom Bacillati; phylum Actinomycetota; class Actinomycetes; order Kitasatosporales; family Streptomycetaceae; genus Streptomyces; species Streptomyces polygonati. Next base: position 65,523 of record NZ_JBHSBB010000030.1, read on the forward strand.
TGCTGGAGCTCCCCGCCCCCGAGCCGCTGCTGCGGGCGTTCCTGGACGCCATGGCCGACTCCCTCACCCGTACCCCTGCCGCCCGCCCGCCGGCCGGCGGAACCGCGTCCACGATCCGCGCGCCGCGCACCGTACCCCGAGCGCGACCCGCCGCCGTACCCGCACCTGTACGCGACCAACCGGCCGGGGTGTGGGCAGCCACCGACCGTGACCCGGCCCTCCAGGTCTCGCTGCGGCTGGAGTTGGCCGGGGACTCCGTGCGGGCGGTGGTCCAGCTGCGCAGCCTGGCCGATCCGACGGTGCTCACCGACGCGGCCGACCTGTGGTCCGGGGCCGCCGCCGCGCCCGAACTCCTCGGCCCCCGGGCCCTGTCGGACACGCGGTCGGCCCTCCGCCGCGCCGTCCGCGCCTGGCCTCCGGCCGCCCGCCTGCTGGAGGCCGGCGCCCCGACCGGCCTCGACCTGTCCGACGAGGAGACCCGAGCCCTGCTGGGTGCCGCGGCCGAGCGCCTCGCCGCTGCCGGGGTGGCGGTGCACTGGCCCAAGGAACTGGTCCGCGAACTGACCGCCGTAGGGGTCCTGGAGCCCGTCGCCGGCCAGGGGAGGCGGTCCTCGGCCGCGTCCTTCCTGTCGTCCGGCGCACTGCTGGACTTCCGCTGGCGGGTCGCGCTCGGCGACCGGGAACTCACCGCGCAGGAGCTGGAGCGGCTGGTCCGGGCGCACCGGCCGGTCGTCCGGCTGCGCGACCAGTGGGTGGTCGTGGATCCGGAGCTGGTACGCCGGCTGCGCCGCGCCGCCCGCCCCGGGGCGGGCCCGCTGACCGCGATCGACGCTCTGGGCGCCGCGCTGACCGGCAGCGTCGAGGTGGACGGCGAGCGGGTCGACGTCACCGCGAGCGGCGTACTGGAGGAGCTGCGGGCCCGGATCGCCGACCCCGAGGCGCGCGCCGCCCGCGAGCCCCAGGGGCCGCCGAAAGCCCTCGCCGCGACCCTGCGCGACTATCAACTGCGGGGTCTGAACTGGCTGCACCGGATGACCTCGCTCGGCCTGGGCGGCTGCCTCGCGGACGACATGGGCCTCGGCAAGACCGTCACCCTGATCGCCCTCCATCTGCGCCGCCAGCAGCGCGGGTCCACCGCCGGTCCGACGCTGGTGGTCTGTCCCGCCTCGCTGCTCGGGAATTGGGAGCGGGAGATCCGCCGCTTCGCCCCCGCCACCCCGGTCCGCCGATTCCACGGCCCTGGGCGGGACTTGGCCGACGTCACCGGCATCAAGGAGGAGGGCGGCTTCGTCCTGACGACGTACGGGACGATGCGCCGCGACGCCGAACGCCTCGCCGAGCACCCCTGGGGACTGCTCGTCGCCGACGAGGCCCAGCACGTCAAGAACCCGCACGCGCACACCGCGAAGGCGCTGCGCACCATCCCCTCGCGGGCCCGGGTCGCGCTGACCGGCACCCCGGTGGAGAACAACCTGTCCGAACTCTGGGCGCTGCTCGACTGGACGACCCCGGGACTGCTCGGCAGCCTCTCCTCTTTCCGCGACCGCTACGCCAAGGCCGTCGAGGGTGACCACGACGAGCTCGCGGCCCGCCGACTGGCCGCGCTCGTACGTCCCTTCCTGCTCCGGCGGCGCAAGTCCGATCCGGGCGTCGCTCCCGAACTGCCGCCCAAGACCGAGACGGAACAGCCGGTGTCCCTGACCGGCGAACAGGTCTCGCTGTACGAGGCGTTGGTACGCGAGCTGCTGGCGGAGATCGAGCAGGCGGACGGCATCGCCCGGCGCGGCCTGGTGATGAAGCTGCTCACCGGCCTGAAGCAAGTGTGCAACCACCCCGCCCAGTTCCTGAAGGAACCCGGGAGCGCGAGGCTCGCGGGCCGGTCGGGAAAGCTGGCACTGCTGGACGAACTCCTCGACACGGCGCTGGCCGAGGGGGAGTCGGCCCTGGTCTTCACCCAGTACGTGGCCATGGGCCGACTGATCGAACGCCATCTCGCCGAGCGCGGGGTGGACACCCTCTTCCTGCACGGAGGGACCACGGTCGGGCGCCGGGAGAAGATGGTCGACGCCTTCCAGGCCGGCGAGCGGCGGGTGTTCCTGCTGTCGCTCAAGGCGGCCGGCACCGGTCTGAATCTGACCCGGGCCGGTCATGTCGTCCACTTCGACCGCTGGTGGAATCCGGCGGTCGAGGACCAGGCCACCGACCGCGCCTACCGGATCGGGCAGACCCGGCCGGTGCGGGTCCACAAGCTGATCGCCGAAGGGACCGTGGAGGAGCGGGTCGCCGGCCTGCTCCGCCGGAAACGGGAACTCGCGGATTCCGTCCTGGGCACGGGCGAGGGGGCGTTCAGCGAGCTGAGCGACGGCGAACTGGCCGACCTGGTCGCGCTGCGGGGACGAGGGGGAAGCGAACGGTGACGTGCGGAGGCGGTGACGCGCGACCCCCGCAGCCCGGAGTCCGGTTTCCCCGGACATCCGGGCGACGGCCATACGGGACGACCGGCTGATCTATTGTGCTGAGGTCAGTACCTGTCACCTGGTGACTTGAGAAGGACCAACGGATTATGCCGACCGAGACGTTCGAGTTTCAGGTGGAAGCCCGCCAGCTTCTGCAGATGATGATTCACTCGATCTACTCCAACAAGGACGTGTTCCTGCGCGAACTCGTCTCCAATTCCTCCGACGCGCTGGACAAGTTGCGGCTCGAAGCGCTCCGCGACGACACCCTCGGCGCCGACGTGTCCGACCTCCACATCGCCATCGAGGCCGACTCCCAGGCCCGTACGCTGACCGTGCGCGACAACGGCATCGGTATGTCACGCGACGAGGTCGTCCAGCTGATCGGGACGATCGCGAACTCGGGCACCGCGAAGTTCCTGCGGGAGCTCAAGGAGGCCGAGGACAGCGCGGCGACCGAGGGGCTGATCGGCCAGTTCGGCGTCGGGTTCTACTCCAGTTTCATGGTGGCCGACGAGGTCACGCTGCTGACCCGGCGCGCGGGCGAGAGCCAGGGCACCCGCTGGACGTCGACCGGCGAGGGCACGTACACCGTCGAGGCCGTCGACGAAGCGCCGCAGGGCACGTCGATCGTGCTGCGGCTCAAGCCGGAGGACTCCGAGGACCAGCTCCACGACTACACCTCTCCGTGGAAGATCAAGGAGATCGTCAAGCGCTACTCGGACTTCATCACCTGGCCGATCCGGATGGCGCCGGCCCGGCCCGCGGCGCAGGACGGGACCGGGGCCGACGCGGCCGCCGAGTCCCCGGCAGAACCCGAGACGCTCAACTCGATGAAGGCCCTGTGGGCGCGCTCGCGCGACGAGGTCACCGACGCCGAGTACCACGAGCTGTACAAGCACATCAGCCATGACTGGACCGACCCGCTGGAGACCATCCGCCTCCAGGCGGAGGGCACTTTCGAGTACCAGGCGCTGCTGTTCATCCCGGCGCACGCTCCGCAGGACCTGTTCATGCAGGGCTACAAGCGCGGTGTCCAGCTCTATGTGAAGCGCGTCTTCATCATGGACGACTGCGAAGCGCTCATGCCGCAGTATCTGCGCTTCGTCAAGGGCGTCGTAGACGCGCAGGACCTGTCGCTCAACGTGTCCCGCGAGATCCTCCAGCAGGACCGCCAGATCCAGTTGATGCACCGCCGGCTGGCGAAGAAGGTGCTCTCGACGATCAAGGACATGATGTCCGCGCATCCGGAGCGCTACGCCACCCTCTGGCGGGAGTTCGGCCGTGTCCTGAAGGAAGGACTGCTCGGCGACTTCGAGAACCGCGACGCCATCCTCGGGGTGTCCTCCTTCGCCACCACCCACGACAAGGACGCGCCGACCACCCTGGCGCAGTACGTGGAGCGCATGAAGGACGGCCAGGAGCACATCTTCTACCTCACCGGCGAGTCCCGGCAGGCCGTGGAGAACTCCCCGCACATGGAGGCGTTCCAGGCCAAGGGTATCGAGGTGCTGCTGCTGACCGACCCCGTCGACGAGGTGTGGGTCGACGCCGTCCCCGAGTTCGACGGCAAGCAGCTGCGGTCCGTGGCCAAGGGCGAGGTCGACCTCGACACCGAGCAGGAGAAGGAGCAGGCCGGCACCGAGCGCGAGCAGCAGCAGCAGGAGTACGCGGGCCTGCTGAGCTGGATGACGGACCAACTGAGCGAGAACGTGAAGGAAGTGCGTCTCTCCTCCCGTCTCACGGTCTCGCCCGCCTGCATCGTCTCGGACGCCAACGACGTGACCCCGGCCCTGGAGAACATCTACCGCGCCATGGGCCAGCCGGTCCCTTCCGTCAAGCGCATCCTCGAACTCAATCCGAAGCACCCGCTGATCCTCGGCCTCAACCGCACCCACACCGAGGGCAAGGACGACACCACCACCCTGGACGAGACCGCCGAACTCGTCTACGCCATGGCCCTCTTGGCCGAGGGCGGCGAACTGAGTGATCCGTCGCGCTTCGTCAAGCTGATGGCCGACCGCCTCGAACGCACCCTGTGACCCGGAACTCGACGTCGGAGTAGCCGGCTTGCCGCCGCCTCCCCGGCCCGCGCGACGCGACGCGTCCGCGGGCCGGGGGAGGTACGTGCGCGGCCGTCGTGGAATCACCCGGACAGCTTCGTCGCCACCACGTATACGCTCGCCCACTCCCGTTTCGGGTTGGCGATCCGCGGGTCGAAGTCCCACGGCTCCACCCGGGCGAACCCGGCCTCGGTGAAGAGCTGGACCAGCTTCTCGAAGTCGTAGGCCCAGTAGTGGGGGTTGTAGGTCGGGTCGTCGTCCTGGTCGCGGAAGACGTAGTTGACCAGGTCGAGGAAGGTGTTGATGTCCTCGCGGCAGCTCCGGTTCGCGTACCAGCGCTCGATCATCCCGGCCGTCCGTTCCGGCGGAGCCGGGTACTGGGTGAGGACGTGGGCGGCGTCCGGGACGCCGGTGACGAGCCGGCCGCCGGGGGCCAGCACGCGGTGGGCCTCACGGGCGTACCACTTGGCCGAGCGTGGGTAGTCGATGTGCTCCAGGAAGTGCTCGGAGAACAGGAACCGCACGGTGGAGTCCCGTAGCGGAATGCCCTCCCGCACGTCCCACAGCAGGTCGGCCGGCGGTACGGCGTCGATGTTGAAGAAGCCGTCGATACGGTGGGTGCCCCCGCCGATCTGCACCTGGGCGGGTATCGCGTCGATCCGGCCGCCGGGCCACTCCTTGCGGCCTTCCTCGTGGTGCTGTGCGAGGTCGAGTTCCTTGGCGACGGCCCGCAGTGTGCGGGCGAGGCCGTGCGGGGTCGCCGGGTCCTGGAGCAGTGCGGCGATCCGGTCGCGGAACCGGTCGAGTTCCGGGCGTGCGGGAGCGGAGTGATCGGTCATCGTGGGTCCTCGCGTTTCCATGGGCGCGGGCTGTGCGAAGTGCGCCGCCCGTGGTGGCGGTGCGGCGGCGGGGCTGAATCGCGGTCGGGCGGTATCCGTGCTCAGACCGCTGCGGGCGCGGCCGGCTCCGCCCACTCGTTGTTGCGCATGAGGGTGTATTTGATGTCGACCAGGCGCGGCGCGATGGTCAACGCCAGTTCCTCCGCCGGGTGCAGGCGGCCGGCTTCGTCCTGCTCGGCTCGCCATACGCGGTAGCGCAGGTCCGGGTAGGCCGGATTGATGCCGACCTCGCCTTTCGGGAAGGTGCCGTTGAAGGGGACCACGATGTCCATGTGGTTCCAGTAGTTCCACGCCTGCAACGCTTTGTGCTGGTCGTAGTAGAAGTAGAAGTCGGGGTAGCGGCCGAAGGTGCGCAGTTCCCGGTGGATCAAGTGCCCCAGCAGCGGGCCGAGTCGGTCGGCCAGGCTGTCGAACTCCCAGCGTGTGTGGTGCCAGGCCGCTGGGATCCGCCCGGGGGTGAAGAGGCGCGCGGCCACCAGATGGCTGATCAGGTCGGTCAGGTGCGCGCTGGCGTGCGCCGGGTCGAGTCCGGCGTCGAGGCGGCGCAGAAACGCCGCCAAGTCACCCGGCGGGGGGCGGAACTTCGCGAGGTCGAATCTGCCGGCCTGCTGCGGGAAGGAGGCGAACAGCATCTCCTTGTAGAGCCAGTTGTTGAACTCGCCGGCTTGGGCGTGCTGTTTGGTCGGTGAACTCGTCGAGTGCAGCATCAGGTACTCCGCCAGTGCCTCGAAGTACACATAGCCGAGGATCGGCAGCCGGGGGATGGTCTCGTCCAGCAGCCGCAGGAAGGACTCCGGCGGCACCCGGGCGCCCTCGTAGGCGATCGAGGCGGCGAGCGCCAGGAAAGCGGTGGAGTTCTTGACCCGGCTGACGACGCTCTCGCGCAGCCGGTGCCGCTCGGCCTTGGAGAGCAGGTATTCAAGACGGCTGTAGATCCGCAGGTGGATCGACCCCAGACGCAGATAGTCGATTCCGGCCAGCCCCCGGTAGGCCTGGTCCGGAAGGTGTATCTCGAAGATCAGCGGAGTGGGGGTACGACCCGGCGCGCCCGCTCGCGCGAGGAACGCCGGCGCTTCCTCGCGCAGCACATAAGCGCCGAGGTTGTGCATACGGAAGCCGCTGCCGGCGGGGGTGAGCGGCGTGCAGTAGACGCTCCCGACCAGGCAGCCGCCGGACGGGTGGAGGACACCGCGCTCGCTGATCCGCTCCAGCGCGTGGGTGACGTGCAGCAGGTGTACGGTCCGGTCGGTGCGCAGCGAGTCGAAGAGGGCGTTGCCGCGCAGGAGCCCGCCGTTGGGGGTGTCCCGCGCCAGACGCTCGGCCCAGGACCGCGTCTGCTCGGCGAGCGGGTCGGGGCGGTGGGACGTAGGGCGGGATACCGGCGGCGCATCGAAGAACACATGGGCGTCGGCCCACTCCTCGTAGGTGTCGAGGATGTCCATCAGGACAACAACTCCCGCTGGCGCAGGGCTTCGTGGACGGCCGCCGCGCTGTCCAGTCCCGCCAGGCGGGCCGTTTCGGACGCTACGACCAGATCGAAGGCGATGGCGCGGAGCCGGTCGAAGGCGGCGGCGCGTATCCGGGTCCCGTCCGGCCACCAACTGAGGTTCGGCAGGCGGTAGCGGTCGAGCGCGTCGGCCGCTTTGAGCAGGTCGCAGAGCTTCTCGGCGCGGGCGTGGTCCGTACGGTCGTCCGGGCCGAAGTCGGCGTACGGCACGTCGTGCAGGCGGACCGCGATCGCCGCCCGTTCGACGCGTGGTGGCGTGGCGGTGAGCTGGAAGTGCCCCCAGACGCGGTCCGCGTTGGCGCTGAGCCATGACGCGGCCCGGGCGCCGTGGCCGCGATCGTCCTTGTCGTGGCGCCGGCGGCAGTCGTGCACCGCTGCCGCCAGAACGAGATCGGCGGTTGCGTCCTCGTCCAGTCCCGTACCCTCCGGCCCCGCGTCCTCGGCCGGAAGCGCGGCCAGGAGCGCGGCCAGCGCCGCGGTGCGCATCCCGTGCCGGACGCCGTGCAGGGAATCCTCGGTCCCGGCCTCGGCCCACCAGTCGGCCGGGATGGCGGACGCGAGGAGCAACCGCTCTGCCGCGGGCCGGAGTCGCGGCGTCGTGCCGTCCGGGACGTCGGGCCGGTTGGCCGTGATCCAGCTGACCGTGGCGCGGTCGATGTACTGGTGCTGTGGAAGCTGCTTGCGTGCGGCCAGCTCGACCAGACTCGCGGTCGGCAGGGTCGTACTCATCCGGTCCACCCCCCTCGGTGGTTCAACAGCGTTTCCTCGTACGGCAAGTGCTCAGTACGCGCTCGGCAATCGCTCAGTGCTCGCCCGGCGGGCGCTCGGTTGATGGGCTCGCGGCCCGCGCCGCGCCGGCCCTGCGGTCGCGCTCGGCTGCCTCGAACGCCGCGGTGAAGTCGGCGAGTTCCCGCTCGCTCATCAGCGGGACGTCCAACTCCGCGGCGACGGCGCGGATACGTGCTTCGGCGTCGTCCAGCGCGGATCGCGCGGGCTGATCGGTCCGCCCCGGCGGTGGGTCGTCGAGCAGCACTTCGAACTCGGCGTGGAATCCCCATGCCTCGCTCCACTTCACCGCGATCTCGACGCCGTCGAAGCGGAAGTTATGGCGCCGGTTGAATGCCTCGTGCATCCGCGATGCGAAACCGAGGCCGCTGAAAATGCGTACGGCCGCCGCGACGTCCTGTCTCGCGATGGGGATCTCGGTCTCGGGAAAGGCGGGACCGCGGCCGATCCGGTTGGCCTTGAGGGTGATCTTCGCCGAGCCCGCCGCGATGTTGTCGGTGACTTTCAGCAGCTTGTCGGGCAGGACATAGAAGTAGATCTGCTTGTCGTCGCGGCCGAGATCCTCGCCGTCCCGCTCCAGGCGCGAGAGGAGCCGGTCGTGTGCGTCCCGGTCGAATCGCGCGCGCATCTCGATCTCCATGGCCAAGGGTCTTTTCCTTTCTCGGGCGCGGCTGTTTCGGGCCTGGCTGTTTCGGGCCTGGCTGTTTCGGGCCTGGCTGTTCGGGCCTGGCTGTTTCGGGCCTGGCTGTTCGGGCATGGCTGTTTCGGACATGGCGGTCGCCCGGGACCGGGCGGCGCGGCCGAAGAGGCGTGCGGACCGCACCGCCGCGGTGCGCCCTCCCCGGGAAGAGCGCGGGTCAGGCGAGTTGACCGAACCGGCCGCGTACGACGCCCTCGTGCAGGTAATTGGGGAGCAGCACGCCGCCGACCGACACCCTTGTCGTAGCGGCCTGTTCCTCTGTCTCGCCCGGGAATCCCGCCAGGATCCGGAGGCACTGCGCGACCCACTCCCGGGACTGCTCCCAGTCGCCGTCGTCCCGGTTGCGCGTCGCGAGCGCGAACGCCGTCTCGGCCGCTGCCCAGCGGTCCGTCGCCAGTTCCCGCTGAAAACTCGTCTCCAGCTCGCCGATGGAGGCGACGCGGGTCTGGTTGTTCATGGTGCCCTCTTTCGTGCGGTGGTGCTTCAGCGGCGGTGAGGCCGGTGGATCAGTAGGTGTAGATCTCGGCGAGCGTGCGATAGGCGTACAACTCGTCCTTGTCGAACCAGAGGTCGATCTCCTGCGCCGCCTCGTCCCTGTTGCCCGAGGCGTGCACCAGATTGGCGACCGCCTTGCCCGCCACGACACTCGCGGCCTTGCTGTAGTGCGAGAAGTCCCCGCGTACCGTGCCGGCCGGTGCCTCGTTGGGGTAGGTGCTGCCCACGATCTTGCGGACGGTCGCGACCGCGTCGAAGCCCTCCAGCACCAGGGCGATCACCGGGCCCTGCTGCATGAAGGTGGCGGTGAAGTCGTAGACCTCCCTGCCGAGTCGCTCCTCCAGGTCGAAGTAGTGGCGGCGGGTGAAGTCCGCGTCCATCTGCTTCATCTTGACCCCCACGATCTTCAGCGCCGCGTCCTCGAACCGGGCGATGATTTTCCCGGCGAAGCCGCGGACCACCGCGTCGGGCTTGAGAAGGACAAGCGTGCGTTCCACGGGCTGCTCGGTCTGTTCCGAATCTTTGGCCATGGGTTCCCTTTCCGTATTCGGGCCAGCGATATGACCACCACTCACTCCGTCATATGCCCGAGGTTACCCGCGCCCGGACGACGGCCGGTCCGCTGTATGATCGGAGCCGGTAATTCCGAGCCGGCACCGAAGGGCACCCTCGTTCCCCGCAAGTGTGCGCGGAAGAAGATCTCTTCGCCGCGGCGCTGAAAGCGAGGGAGCCATCTTGCCCGCGGTGCACCTTTGTTCGGTGGCCTTGATTGGCCATTGAGAGGGTCCGTATGGGACATAGTCGGCTCCAGCGGATTGAGCCGGTGCCCACCGGGGACTGCCTGACTACGAGTCAACAGGTATGCCGTCCCGAGTGCCATGTACCGACGGTGCAATGAGGATGCAGTGGCTGTGCGGCAGCCCGTCCTTCGTTGACCGTGGGGGGAGGCGGACATGGACGTGGTCGACATCTGGAGCGGCCGCACCGCCTGCGCTCTCCAGTCGGCTCTGCGCCTGACCAATGAGGCTTTCGCCAACCGCCTCGGTATCGCCCTGCGCACGGTCGCCACCTGGCACGCGGACCCGGACGTGGTGCCGCGGACGGAGATGCAGCAGCTGCTGGACGAGGCGTACGAGCGGGCGGGCCCGGCGGTCCGGGCACGATTCGCCCTGCTGTCCCGGGGAGCCGCCCGGGGAGCGTCCCAGGGTGTGCCGCAGGGTGACGGGGCACGGACCCTGGGTATGAATCCAGCGGTACGTGAACCCCAGGTGCTGCGAGTAGCTGTCGCAGTCGTCCTCCGGGAGAGCGAGGTGCTGATGGTCTGCCGCCGTGACGGAGACGTCTCCGGCATCACCTGGCAGTTCCCGGCCGGCGTGGTCAAGCCCGGTGTGCGCCCGGAAACGGTGACTGTCCGCGAGACGCTCGCCGAGACCGGGGTGCACTGCGCCGTGAAGCGCAGCCTCGGCAGCCGCCTCCATCCGGTGACCGGAGTGCACTGCGACTACTTCGTCTGCGAATACCTCGCCGGAGCGGCCCAGAACATCGACATCGTCGAGAACGTGGACGTCATGTGGGCACAGCGGACGTCGGTGACCCGCTTCATCGCCGCGGACGTGATCTTTCCACCGATCCTGGCAGCCCTGGAGGAGCAGGCATGACACAGGACACCGGCGCCCAGCGCCCAGGCATCTCGGCCGCCGTCATCACCCACGAGGGCCGCGTCCTCATGGTCCGCCGCCGGGTGCGGGAGGGCGAGCTCTCCTGGCAGTTCCCGGCCGGCGAGATCGAGCCCGGCGAGTCCCCCGCGGAAGCGGCCGTCCGCGAGACCCGCGAGGAGACCGGCCTGACCGTCACCGCCACCCGCTTCCTCGGCGAACGCGTCCACCCCAAGACCCGCCGCTCCATGTCCTACACCGCCTGCACGGTCGTCACCGGAACCGCCTACGTGGCCGACCCCGACGAACTCGCCGACCTGGCCTGGTGCACCCACTCCGAGATCCCCGCCTACGTCCCCTACGGCCTCTTCGCCTCGGTCCAGGCCTACTTGGACGAGGCTCTCGGGGAGTGAGCCGCCGAGAGGGTCGGGGGCTCGGGCGGCCGGAGCCTTAAGAATCGGCTTGTCGCATGTCATCGGGGCGAACTAGCGTCCGCAGGGCTCTCATCCACGAGATATCCACGGACGGAACACACCACCCATGTCTTCCTGGTACGCACCACGCGGCCGTCACAGACGCTGGCTGACCGGGCTCGTCGCCGCGGCCGGCATCACGGTCTCACTTCTCGCAGCGGCGATCCCGGCGCAGGCCGACGACGTATCCCCGACGGGCGCGGTCCGCCGCTCCGCGGCCGACATCAGCCCAGCCGTCCCCACCTCGGTGACGACTGCGCCCGCACCCCAGGACTCTCCCGGCCACGTCAACTACGGCTGCAACGGCACCGGGGACTGGGGCTGGATCGCGACAGGCGGATACGGCGGCGAGGTCACCCTGCAAGGGAAGATCACCGACCCCGACTCCGGCCAACTCGTGTCCGCGCAGTTCGAGATGTGGGACGGTTCCCATCACCTGATCGACCTGGGCCAACCCGCTGACGCCGCCGCCGGAACCCTCGCCAGCGGCTCCGACAGCGGCTGGTCGCCCTCCGGCTCGATCGCCACCAAGCGCGTCCCGACCAGCTACCTCACCGACGGCCACTCCTACGGCTTCCGGCTCCGCGCCGACGACGGCACCGCCGTGTCCGCCCTCAGCGTCCCCTGCCACTTCACCTACGATGCCACCGCGCCCACCATCCAGTCGGTCAACGGCACCGACATCACCGGCGGTTCGTGCATCAACGCCGGCACCATCGGCACCGCCCCGACGACGTTCAACCTCACGGTCCGGGCCGCCGACACCGGCAGCGGCCTCGACCACGTCGACACATCCCTCAGCGGCCAGCCGCTCATCACAGCGGCAACGTCTGCTACAGCTTCTACGTCGCCGACAACCCCACACTGAAGGTCGTCCCGGGTGACATCGACGGCGACGGACCAGACGCTGACCGCAGTTGGACCGGCGCTCTGACCGCCCACCGCTCCTCGCCCGTAAGGTCGTCAAGCGGTGGCCGCGTCGACGATCTCTGGGCGCTGGGCACCAACCACCAGTTGAGTCTCTACCGCAACGCCATCGCCGACGTCACCTCTCCGGCGAACCAGTACTACCCAGCCGGCCTTCGGACATCCGTCTCGCGCCCGGCATGTGATCCGACCATCACCAGCTGCGCTCATTACGCGGTCGACTGGTCATCGGTCAAGCAGCTGATCGCCCCCGGCGACCTGAACAACGACGGCACCGCGGACCTCGTCACCGAAGAGACCGGCAACCAGCTCTGGTTCTTCCCCGGCCTGGGCGGCGGATCGTTCGGCGCGCCCCAACTGCTCGGCACCGGCGGCTGGGACAGCTTCACCGTCATCGCCCCCGGCAACACCCAGGCGGACTCCGGCGTCGCCGCGCTCTGGGCCCGTGACAACGCCACCGGCGCCATCTACCAGTACGCCCCCACCCTCGACGCCACCACCCACAAGCTCACCCTCCCCGCCGGGACACTGATCGGCGCCGGCTACCCGTCAAGCAGTTACCCGCTGATCATCAGCGTCGGCGACATCAGTGGCGACGGCCTGCCGGACCTCATCGCCACCACCTCGGCCGGCTCCCTCGTCGACCAGTTCGGCAGCACCACCGCCGCCTTCGACGGCACCGCTGGACACCCGACCCGCGTCGCGGCGGGGGCAAGCAGCGGTCCGAGCAGTGCGGCCGGGTCGGCGTCGGCGGGGAGGTCGCTGACCTGTCCGTCGCCGACCTCGATGACGCGCCAGGTGCCGTCGCCACGCCGGGCGAGGTCGGTGGTGATGGACCGGCAGCCCAACTGATCTACCGGCGAACGGATATGGTCGAGCACGGGAGCGGGCCGCAGACCAGGGGTGTCCGGATGCCCGGTCGTCACCACCGCCTCACCGTCGAGCCACCAGACTCGGGCCTCGCCGACGTCCCGCCGCAGTTCTTCGAAGGCGCGCAGGACGATACCGCCGGCCAGGGAGTCTTCCTGCAATTCCACGAAGCGGGACACCACGGCATGGACAGCCGCCGTGTCCGCGAGGTCCGGCAGGTAACAGGCCTCCGCCCACTCGTGCTTGCGGGATTTGACGTAGTCCTTCACGATTCCCGGGCCCGGCGGCAGATCCGCGACGGCGCGTGCGAGCGTTTGCAGCCCCGGCGGCAGACCGGGTTCGCAGGGAATCCAGGTACTCGCCGGCGTGATCCCGGCGAAAGCGGCGTACCAGCACGGCAGTTCGTGTGCCGCACGGTACGTGCTCGGCGTGGTCAGCAGCTGGGCGCCGCGCTCGGCCAGCGCGGCACTGAGTTCGCCATACGCGGCCGCGGGGATCATCCACCCGCGATACCAGACCGCCCCCAGCCCGCGCGGCACCCGCCGCACCGCCTGCTCCGTCCGGCCGGCGAGCAGCGCGTCGTGGTCCAGCAGCGCGACCCCCGCCCCGGCTTGGCGCGCGGCGGCCGCCTGCGCGGCGAAGTGCGCGTCGCAATGGGCTGGTCGCAGAGGGTCGTTGCACAGCAGCAGGGAGGCGGTCACCGCCCCAACGGTAGGGGCGGGGCGGGTGTGCGGGGTCACTTACCCCTGGGGGCCTTGCGGGAATCGGGAGGCCTGTCAGTGAGCGAGATGGGCGAACGGCAGCGCGCCGTACAGCGTTTCGAACTCGCCCATCAAGGCCTTCTCGGCATCCCGGAGGTGCGCGCCCGGTTTCCAAGCGATCAGCAGGCTGGCGTGATCGGTCGACTGCCAGACGTACCGCCCGCCGTGGTGGCTGGTACCGCCAAGGCCGTGCCGGGCGTACTGCCTGAGTCGTCCACGGAGAGCGTGGCTGCCGGCCGTAGCGGTCTCCGCCTTGCCGATGCAGAGCGCCTCCGCGCCCTCCACCCGTTTCTCCGCCAGCCGCTCCACGCCCACCGCCGGATCGCGCTTTTCGCGCCACCCGGCCGTGCTCGTCGCCGTGAAGGCCGGGGCCGCATCGGATGTACGCACCACGGCGCAGGTCCCGCCGTCCGAGGGGATCTCGGCTGCTTCAAGCCCCGCGAACGGCACAAGCCCCTCGAAGCCCCGCATTCTGAGCGCCTCAAGCGTCGGCGTCATGGCTGAGAGTATGACCGCCACCGCCCGGCCCGGGCATCAGAGCTTCACGACCACCACGCGGTCTCCGCAGAGTTGCCGCATGTCGTCCTCGTCGGAGGTGAAGATCGTGACCCGGCCGGGCTGTCGTAGGGCTACGGCGGCCAGGGTGGCGTCGATCGCGTACGTGTGGCCGTGCAGTCCGGCGTTCTGGAGGAGGTCGATGGCTCCCTCTCGGCCAGCTCCTCCGCCGTGACGGGACCGTATTCGGTCTCCCACCACTCGACAGCGCGGTGCAGGCGCTCCCGCTCGCGTTGGCGCTCCACCGCCTGCGTGACGTAGCGGCTGAAACCGCCGGAGCCGACCTCGGAGCGGATCTCCTCGTCTCCGCCTATACGTGAGGTGTCGCCGGGATCGCCTGCTCGGCCGTCCAGCGGTCCATCCGTTCCCACTGGCCGAGGAGCCACTCGCTGCGGGCGGCGTCGCCGGCGGGGATCTCCGCGGCCGGTATTCGCCACCAGTGGACGCGGACCGGGCGGCGGAAGGGGAGGAAGGACCAGGCGGCGCGTGGGGAGGCTATGACGTCCAGGCCGGCGTGGGCGACGAAGAGCACGTCGGCGGTGGGCGCGGCCGTCAGTGCCGCGAAGGTTCCGGCGTCGCGCGGCGGGAGGACGTAGTGCAGTCCTGCCGCCCGGGCGGCTCGCCGGTACTGGCCGAGGCGGCGGAGGCGGGCGACGGCGCGGTGGTGGCGGCGCGGGGTGAAGTTGCCGCCCTCGGGGAAGATCACCAGGCCGTCCCGAGGCCGCAGCCCGGCCGCCAGCGCGGCGATCGCGTCCTCGGCGGTGCCGCTGGCCGGGGGCAGGAAGCAGTGCGGCACCCGGCCGAGCAGCACATCGAGGCACGGATCGGCGCGCAGGACGCCCTTCAGCACGGTGTGCGGCAGCAGACCGGCCTCGGTGAGCAGGATCTGCAGGAGCAGGAAGGAGTCGCCCAGCCCCGCGTGCCGTACCAGGATCAGCAGGGGCACGTCCGTCGGCCGCTCCGCCGGGGGCGGCAGCGCGGGCGTCATCTCCACGTCGAGGTCGAACAGCCGCTGCGCCGCCCCGCGCAGTACGGCCAGCAGCCGGGCGAGCAGCGCGAAGGCGTCGGCCGCCCGGCGGTCCCGCGCGGTCGGCCCCGCGAACGGGCCGCGCAGGAAGAGCACGGTCGCCGCCAGCAGCCCGGCGAGGTCCACCAGGAGGTACACGAGCAGGAAGCCGGTCATGCGCGTCGGGCGCCACGGCCCGCGTGCGGCAAGCGATACGGGGGCGCCGAGGACGGTCACGGCGATCAGTACGGCCGCGGCCACCGGTAGCAGAGCGAGCAGGAGCGCGGTGGTGACCGTCCGCCGGGCCGTCGTGACCAGCGCGGCGGCTACGGCGGCGCCGGGGCGACGGGGGCGCGGCCGGCCGGGTGGGTCGGCGCGCTCCTCGGTCGGGGTCGCCGGCGGTTCGCCCCGGTCGCGGGGTTCGGCCCGGCCGACCGCCCCTGCCCGCAGGGCCGGTTCGACGCGGGTGGTCCGCGCTGCCCGGTCGCCCGTCGTGGGGCGCCTCACGACGGGCGATCCGCGGCGTCGAAGGCGGATTCCAGGTAGAACGAGGAGGCCGCGTAGGCCCGTTCGATGCGCTCCGCCGTCTGCCCGAAGGCCCGGTGGCGCAACTGGCTCAAGGTGCCGCCCACTTCGCCCGACGCCGCTCCGCTCGGCAGTACGTGCACGGTGACATGCGGCGGCAGGTCGGCCATGTCACGGGCGAAGCGGTGTCGGCGGGCGATCTCGAACGCGACGGTGGCGACCTCCCACGGCAACTTCGGTGGGGTGAGGGGCCGTTCGATCCGGCCGACCTGCAGTACGTAGATCTCGCTGGCGCCCAGGGCGACGGCCCGGCCCACCGGGATGCTGTTGACCAGGCCGCCGTCCACGAAGTGCTCGCCGCCGAGACCGACCGGCGGCAGCAGCCCCGGCACGGCGGACGAGGCGAGCACCGCCTCGACCAGCGGACCGCTGTCGAACCAGTGCTCGGCGGCATGCTCGATGCTCGCCGCCACGCACTGGAACGGCACGTCCAACTCCTCGATGAGCGCCACCGGCAGGTGGTCGCGCAGCAGATCGAGCAACGGCGCCGGCGGGTACAGATGGGTCCGGCTGCGTACGGCCGTGGACAGCCGGCCCACCAGGGAACCGGCGAACACCCCCGCCCGCCCCAGCCCCGTCCACAGGTCGATCAGACGGCTCACCGAGGCCTGCGACGGCTCGGCGGCCACCGCGGCCCCGTTGATCGCCCCGACCGAAGTGCCCAGCACCAGCCCCGGCTTCACCCCGGCGGCGAACAGCGCCTTGAGCATGCCGACTTCGTACGCTCCCAGGGCACCGCCACCGCCCAGCACGAACGCCGGGCCGCCCCCTACGTCACCCGCGCTGCGATCCATGGCTCAAGCGTGCCCTGACTCCGCCCGCCCAACCCGTACGGCGTCGCGGAGGCCCTCGCCGAGCAGGGAGTGACCGTCCCGGCGCGCGTCCGCCTCGCACGGCCGCGGGGGCCGTGCGAGGCGGACACCGGCGTCAGCGCGCCAGCGCTTCAGCGCGTCACGCGAACGTACAAGTGATGGAGCCGTTGGGGAGGTTGTTGCCGGTCGAGTTGGCTGTGAAGCCGAAGGTCGTCGAACCGTCCGGGGCGATCGTGCCGTTGTAGGCGGCGTTGGTGACGCTCAGAGCGCTGCCACTGCTGGACAGTGTGCCGTTCCACAGCGTGGTGATCTGCGTTCCGGCACTGGACGTCCAGTTCACTTTCCAGTGGCTCGATGGTGAGGTGCCGTGATTCATGACCGTGACCTGTCCCTGGAAGCCGCCGCTCCAGGCGTTGGACACCGAGTACATGGCCATGCAGGCGCCGTCGACAGGGGGCATGGACGTGGGCGGCGGGGAGGTCGGCGGCTCGGAGGTGGGGGGCGGCGTGGTCGGCGGCTGCGTCGTGGGCGGCTGCGTCGTCGGGGGCTGCGAGGTGCCGCCGTTGTGGATACCGGTGACCTCGCCGTGGCCGCCGTCGAAGGCGATGTCGGAGCAGGAGAAGAAGTTCTCGTTGCTGTCCGAGCGGACCCACTGGATGAAGATCAGCGCGTTGCCCGTTCGGTTGGCGGGCAGCGCGAGGTCCCAGTAGTAGTGGCCGCCGTCGGTGCCCGGCGAACCCACCGCGGGCGGATTGGTGCTGCTCCCGATCTGCTCCAGGTCGGCCCAGGCCAGCGGAGTGGTCGGGGACCACCCCTGCTTGGTGACGTATACCCGGAAAGTGCCCGGGTGCGCGGCCCAGTTGCTGTACTGCGTCTGGATGGTGGAACCGGACGTCAGGTGTGTCCGGGGCCAGTCGTCCCGGGCCGCGTTGTAGGAGGAGAAGTCATACGGCGACTTGTTGCCCGCGCTGCAGATCGTCCCGTCGGGCACGTAACCCTGGCCCCGCCCGCCCGCGTTGGAGTCGAGCACCGCGAACCAGTTGTACAGGGGCGTCGTACCGCTCTGCGCCACCGCCGCGGCGCAGGCCGGATTGGTGGGGGTGAGCGCGCCCGTGGAGGTCTTCGCGTCCTGGTAGCACAGGTACGTACGGGACCCGGGCATCATCGCGACGCCGTGCGCCTGAGCATCGCCCTGCCCGAGGAAGACCACCCCGAGGGCGGAGAGCATCGTGGCGAGGACGGCGAATAAGGAGAGCTTCCTGTTTCTCTTCAAGGTGGTGACCTTTCCGGCAACGTCCCCGAGGCCGTGGTCCACCGCAGCCGGCACCGGGGGTGGGGGGAAGAAGCGCCCATGGGAGCGCTCCCATTCGGGAAAGTAACAGCGGATCGACAGCATGTAAACAGCGCGGACGCCGGGTCCTGGGGAGTGGAGCCGGGCGCGCCTCGCGGGAGGTCCGCCGCGGGCGTCCGTCGTATTGCTCCGGCCGGCCGCGCTCGATGCGTCCCCGAGCACCCACGGGGCCAGCGGCCCGGGAGCCCACAGCCTGCGGCGGCACGCGGCGGCGTCCACAGGGGTCGACAGGCGGACCGGGGTCCACAGGCGGACGCAGGATTCCGCAGGGGTCCACCAGCGCAAGCGAACAAGCGGAGTTGACCTGATCCGGTGCTTCTGGGCGGGGTTGCGCTGGATGGGTGGTTCGGATGGGCAGCGTAGAAGGGAAGGAATCGGCGACGAGGGGGCTTCGTGGTTCACCGTTGTGTCGTGGGCGGGCGGTTGCCGCTGTTCGACGGCCGGCAGGTGCTGCTGGGGGTGCGGAAGTGAAGGCGACCGCGCGGTCCTCGTGGAGAAGCGGGTCGGGTCCGGGGGCGTCGTTCAGCGCGTACGGCGCCGCCATCAAGGACCAGCTGTCGCCCGAGGCGGTCGCGGCGCTGACGCGGGACCGGGTCGGCGACCGCCAAGCGCTCACCCGGCCTCAGCAACGACTGGACGACACGGAAGCCCGGCTCCACCGACCCACGATCCCCACGTCACGGAAGGCAGAGGGCCCATGACCCAACAAGCAGCCCCACCCGACGAGCAGGACGCGACCCCGGCAGGCGCCGACAACAAGCAACCTGTGTCGGAGGAGTTGCGCTGGGAGATCCCCGGCGATCGTCGCCATGACGCCGGACACGCCATCACCTTACGGACGATGGCCCGCCGCCTGCCCCAACTGATCAGGCGGGCCATGGGTATGGCCTGGCAGGTCGACCGCAACTCGGTGATCGCGTTGCTGGTCTGCCAGGTGGTGTCCGGTGTCCTGGAAGCACTGGGGCTGTTGGCGGTGACCGGCACGATCACCGCGATCTTCGCTTCCGGCCACATCACCGAGCGCCTTCACCAGGCCGCGCCGTCGCTGATCCTGCTCGCGTCGGCGGCGGGGGTACGCGCGGTGCTGGGCATCGCGATCGGCGGACTGTCGACCCGCCTGTCCCCGCGGATCTCCCGGGAGGCCGAACTCCGGCTGCTGGACGCCGCGACGCACGCGGAGTTGGCCGCGTACGACCATCCGGGCTTCAACGACCGCTGGGACGCGGCGGATCGAGGCGTCGAGGTCTCGCAGGACATGCTCAACCAGTCGCAGAACATCATCGCCGCGGCCGCCTCCCTCATCGCCGCCGCGGCCGTCCTGACCAGCGTCCACCCGGTGTTGCTCCCGCTGCTCGTCCTTGCTGCCCTGCCGCAGGCGATCGCGGGGGTGCGCGGGGCGCGGCTGACGTATCTGGCGTCGCTGGAGACGATGAAGGACCGCCGGTTGCTGGGCAATATGCGCTGGCATCTGGTGGACAAGCAGAACGCCGACCAGATCCGTTCCGGCACGATGGCGGACTTCCTGCTGGGCCGGTATCGGGCGGCGGGCGCCCGGGTCGATGCCGCGACCGACCGGGCGACCTGGGCCTCGGCGAAGATGTCGCTGATCGGGAGCCTGGCCGGCGGCCTGGCGGCGGGGGCGGTGTGGGCGGCGCTGCTCTTCCTGATCAGCACCGGCCGGGTCTCGGTGGCCTCGGCCGGGACGGCGACGTTCGCGTTGCGCTCGGTCGCCGCCGGGCTGCACGGCATCATCGGCTACGGCGCGATCATCTTCCGTACGGGCATGTATCTGGACGACTGGTCGGACTTCCTGGACGAGGCCGGCGGCCACCGTATCGCCCGGGGAGACACCGTCCCCACCGGCCCGAGCGTCGTACGCGCCGAGGACCTCACCTACGGCTACCCCTACGCCGACCGCCCGGCGCTGGACGGCATCACCCTGGAGGTGCGGCGCGGCGAAGTCCTGGCCCTGGTCGGGGAGAACGGCTCCGGCAAGACCACCCTGAGCAAACTGCTGGCCGCCCTCTACCTCCCCAGCGGCGGCAGCATCACCTGGGACGGCGCGGACACCCGCACGCTGGACGCGCACGCCGCCTGGGCGCGGGTCGCCGTCGTGCCGCAGGACTACGCGAAGTGGCCGCTGACCGCCCGTGACAACATCACCCTCGGCCAGCCCGTCACCGTCCACGGGAGCACCGCCGACGATGCTGTCAACTCAGCGGCCTATGCCTCCGGCGCGGACGAGGTGGTCGCGTCCCTGCGCTCCGGCCTGGACACTTTGCTGGCCCGCGAATGGTGGGGAGGGCAGGAGTTGTCCGGCGGCCAGTGGCAACGCGTCGCCCTCGCCCGGGCCTTCCACCGCGACGCCGGCCTGCTGGTCCTGGACGAACCGACCGCCGCTCTCGACCCGCGCGCCGAGCACCGTATCTTCACCGGGCTGCGCGAACTCGCCGCCGATCGTGCGGTGGTGCTGGTCACCCACCGGCTGACCAATGTCACGGTCGCCGACAAGATCGCCGTCCTCGACCAGGGCCGCCTCGTCCAGTACGGCACCTTCGCCCAACTCCGCGACGCCCCTGGCCTCTTCCACGACCTGTGGGTCCTGCAGAACGACCGCGAGCCCATCGCCGTTCCCAACCAGGACGACCACCGACCCCAGGACCCCGTCCTCTTCTGAGCAACTGCCCACTTACCACTGGGGATCCGCAGCACAGTGAACGTCATCTCACCCGCAGCCCACGAGCACGGTGTGGTCCTGCCGCCGCCGCTCCTCGCCTTCGCCGAGCGGCACGTCGGCACCGTCCTCAGCGTCACGGACAGCTCCGGGCCGCGCGACAACTCCCGTGTCTGGCGCATCACCGCCGGGCATCCGGAGCGAAGCTGGTACCTCAAGCAGCACCCCGGCGCGAAGTTCCACGCCCGCGAAGTCCACGCCTACGCCCACTGGACACCGGCCCTCGAACCGGGAGGTGCACCGGAACTGCTTGCCGCCGAGGTCGAGTTGCTCGCCGTCATCCTCACCGCGCTACCCGGCGTCAACCCCCGCCACCACGATCTGCCCCCCGCCGACGAACGCGAGATCCACCGCCAACTCGGCCTACTCCTGCACGCCTTCCATCACAGCGCACCGCGACGCCCGGCCGAACCGGACTCCCGCCTACCCGACAACGTCCAGCGCCACCTGACCACCGCCAGCGGTCATCTCGACCCAGAAGATGTTCAGTTGATCGGCCGCCTGGCCGCCCGCCTCGCCACCCTGCCCCCGCTGCCCCGGGTCCCCACCCATGGCGACGCCCAGATCAGCAACACCATCTGGAACCCCACCACCCGCACCCTCGCCCTCATCGACCTCGAACGCGCCGCGTACGGCCCAGCCATCCATGACCTCGTGCGCCTCGCATACGGCCCCTGGGACGGCCGCCCGGACCTGAAGGCGGCATTCTTCACCGGCTTCGGTCCGGCCCTGACCCCATCGGAAGCCGACCAACTGCGGGCAATGGCCGCCCTCGACGCTCTCAGCGGCATCGCCTACGGCATCGGTACGGGAGACGGCGAAGTCGTCAGCCGCGGCCGCCGAACGCTGCATCGGCTCCGTCGCCGGACCGGCACCTCGTCCACGGCGTCCGAAGCGCGGCGGCCGCCCTCCGCGTAGGCCTCCGGTGCGGTCCGGATGCCGCCGCGGAACGGGGACGGTGCGGTGTCGCCGGGCCCTGGTGCGACCGCGAGGCGTCCGGCGGTAAGTGCGGGCGTACGGCGGAGGGGCCTGCTCACGACGTGTTCCGTACGCGAGCGGGCCCCTCTGTGCTGTCACGCCTGTTCATCAACTGGTGAGAGCGGCGGTGCGGGTCACGCCGTCCAGGAGTAGTCCAGGATCTTCTTGACATCGGCCGTGCGGGTCGTCTCGTTGGTCGAGGAGAGCACCGCGCCGATGATGGTCTTGCTGCCACGGGTGGCGGCGAAGACCAGGCAGTAGCCTGCCTCCGAGCCCGAACCGGTCTTGACGCCGGTCATGCCCGAATACGTGCCGAGCAGCGTGTTGGTGTTGTTCCAGGTGTAGTTGCGGTAGCCGTTGCTGGCCGTGGTGACCTTCTGCACGGTGGACTTCGTGCCCACGACGGCCTTGAACGCACCGAACTGCATGTCGCTCTTGGCGATCAGCGCGAGGTCGCGCGGCGTCGAGTGGTTGTTGCCGTTGCCGATGCCGTCGAACGAGTCGAAGTGGGTGTTGGCCAGCCCGAGTTGCCCGGCGATGGTGTTCATCTTGCCGATGAAGTTCGCCACCCGCGCGGCCTGGGTGGAGCCGGTGCCGTAGTGGTCGGCGAGCGCGAACGCGGCGTCGCAGCCGGACGGCAGCATCATCGCGTACAGCAGCTGCCGGACGGTGGGCTTGTCGCCGACGATCAGACCGGCCGAGGACGCGTTGTGCGAGACGATGTAGTCGCTGTACGACTTCTGGACGGTGAGCTTGGTGTCCAGGTTGAAGGTGTTCAGCGAGAGCAGCACCCGGAAGGTCATGATCTTCGTGGTGGAGCCGGTGGAGAGAGGCGTGTTGTACGCCTTCAGGTACAGCGACCTTCCGGTGCCGCTGTCCATGGCGTAGCCGCCCTTGGCGACGATCGTCGGTGCCGTGGCCGCCTCGGCCGGCACGGCGAAGGCGCCCGCCGCGATGACGGCACCCGCGGTGACGACGACCGCGACCGCACGGCGGATGGACTTGATGGTATTTATCAAGGTGAATACTCCCAAATACCCTTCGGCGCGGCTGTATGGGGGCGCCGCTCCATTGGTAGACGCCGGAGCGGGGGGAATGGATGCATGAAGTTCCCCCTTGATCTCGGACAGCGGATGCGTACCCTGCCGCCGGGTTGACGCCGTGCTGCAGGCTACCCTGGCCCCCGCTCATCAGCCCGCGCGGGCCGAGGCGACTCTTCGGCTGAGTCCCGGCGGAAGCTGGGGGAATCGTTCCGCCACAGATCGGTGCCGCTGAACGGGTTGCGTTGCAACCGCCCCTGGAAGCCGCGCACCGGTTCGATGCCCGCCACGCCTTCTTCCAACTCGGTGGCGCTCGGGCGGACTCCACGCGGCTTTCCGACCTCGGAGGCGGCGACCGGGGGCAGAATTCCGAGATAGTCCGAAATTTCTCCCGGACCGTAGGTCTCCATCGACCAGAGAAGGTCCGCGGGCAATGCGGTCGCGTACCCGCGAATCATCTCGTCCGGGCCGGGAGATCTACAGCTCTGAGGCGTTGCGCGGCGTCGGGCCAGGGTCGGGGTGCCACCGTATCGCCGGCCATCGGGGCGCCCTCCTCCCACCAACCGGTCCCGTTGAGCCAGGTGAGCAGCCATTGTGCGAGGGACGGCGAGTCCTGGAACCAGGCGTCGGCCCAGTCGGCCGGGCCGGCGTTCGGCTCGAAGAGGAGGATCTGCCCGTCGGGGTGGAGGCAGTCGACGGCGGCGTACATACCGCAGCCCCAGTCCAGGATCGGCAGGATGCCATGGGGCCAAAACCGCTCGGGGGCCGCCCGGAGGGTTCCGTACTCGGCCGTACAGGTGCGCCCGTCGCCGGTCAGGGGCAGCAGGAGGTAATCGGGTCCGAAGCCGCCGTTGGCGACCTGGCGGTAGAGCCCGCCGAGCGCCGGCGGCAGGGTGAAGCCGAGTCCGAACTCGGCTTGCGCGAGGTCATGTTCGCTCGCGCGGGGCGGAAGGTCCGTGTCCTGCTGCTCGGCGGCCCGGCTCCGTACGCGGGCGAAGAGCGCTGAAAGGTCGGTCACGTTGCTGCTTTCGAGGGGTGGGGTGTCCAGTGCGGGGGTCCGTGGTGCCGGAGGAGACGAACGCGAGCCTCGCGCGGGCCTGTTGAGCACCCACGACGACGATTGAGGCGACGGTTCCACGAAACCCGGATCGGTGTGTAACAACGGCCTCCAGGACTGTCGTTCAGTCAGGATGCCGCGGTGACGGGCCTGTTGCGTACTGCCTTCGATACTTGGGGTCACCTCGCCGCCACGTTCGATCACCGGGAGAAATCGTGTCTCGTGTCCTGCGCACCACTGCCCTCGCCGCCACTGCCGTGGTTGTGGCCCTCGGGCTGTCCGCATGTGATTCGGGGGCGTCCACGTCGGCGGACGCGTCGGCGACCCCGCCGGCGTCGACGCCCGCGGGGGCGTCCGCCCCGGGGCCCGCCCCCGCCACGGGCGGACCGGCCACGGGCGGACCGGCCACGACGGATGCGACCGGTGCGAAGGCCGACCCGGCGGGCACGGAGGCGTCTTCGTCCAGCGACAGGCCCGCCGCCGCCACCATCGGCCGCTGCCACACCGCCGGCCTGAAGCTCTCCTTCGGCAACGGGGACGGCACCTACAGCAGCTCCGATGACCAGCAGCACCTCGAGGTCCTGATGACGAACGCCAGCAGCTCGACCTGCACGGTCAAGGGCTTCCCGGGCGTCGACCTCAAAGCCGCGGACACCTGGTCCCTCGTCCGCACCGCCAAGACCGCCTCCACCGTCACACTCAAGTCCGGCGCCACCGCGAGCTTCGTCATCACGTACCTCCCCTGGGAGGCCGGCTCCGGCGTGGAGTTCAAGGCCACCAGCGTCGCCATCACCCCGCCCGGCGAGACCACCTCCGTCACCCTCACCTGGCCCGGCGGCAGCCTCCTCCGCCAGGACGGCGCCACCCACCCGGGCACGTACGTCGGCCCTGTCACGACCTCCTGACCTGTCGACTTTGCCCACGGGGGTGCGGAAAGCGCAAGGCGCCGGACCGTCGTTCGGGCCGGTCAGGTCGGGAACGGGTTTGCGCCGGGCGTCACCTCGGCCAGCCGCTACCCAGGGAACCCGGCGCGGAGTTCGTCCGCGGTGATACCGGAGATCGGGTCGTCAAACGACTCGGGCCCGTACCCGAACATCAGCAGTCGTGCGCCTGCGGCGGCACGCTGCGTCTGGCCGGCGGCGTAGGCGTCGCGGCGTCGCGGCGAGGCGGCGGAATCCCGCAGTAGCAACTCAGGTCGAAGAACAGATCGTACCGGCGCCCCGACAAGCAGGGGGCGTTCGCGGCGCACCCCGCGAGAAGGTCGTCGCGGCGGCGCGGGACCTGTTCGTCGCCCAGGGGTACGAGGCCACAAGCCGTCAGGAGGTCGCGGACCGCGCAGGTGTGGGCGTACAAACCGTTACTTCGTGTTCCGCAACGAGCGCGCACTGTTCAAGGATGTCGTCGACACGTCCATGGTCGGCGACGCCGGACCGGTCGGCCCCATGGACCGCGACTGGTTCCGCGGCGCGTGCGCCGGACCCACGGCGGCCGGACAACTGCGAGCCCACGTACGAGGTGTACGCGACATCCTTGGCCGGGTCGCCCTGATCATGCCGCTGGTCGCGGCCGCCGCGGCCACCGACCCGGAGATCGCCGCGCAGTGGCCCGCCGACCCGGCCCCGCGCTACACCGTCCAGCACGCCGCCGCGAACGCGCTGACCTCCGAGCCCGACGTCCGCCCCGGGCGTCGACACCGTCCGCGCCGCCGACCTGCTGTACGCGCTGCTCAGCCCCGAGCCTGCCTGCCCGGGGACGGATCCCACCTGGGGTCTCACCGGAGGGCCTCGACGCGTGGCGGGTCGGGCGACCGCGTAGGCCGGCGGCCCCCGCTACTGAGCGGGGGCCGCCGAGGCTTCAGCCAGTCCACAGCCCCGAGACGCCGAAGCGGTCTCAATGCCGCTCCTCCTGCTCGTCCGTACCGACGTCCTGTGCAGCCGGCCTTCACCACCAGGTACTGGTCGGCGTCGGCCGCCTCCTCACGTGCTGCCGCGAGCGAGCGTGGCGAGCAGCCCGAGGCGAAGTTCTTCGGCAGCGGCTCGGCACCGTCCGGTCCGGTCCGGTCTGACTTTCACGCATACGCGCGCGTCAGTCCGGGGTGGACACCGACTAGTCCGGTGGCCTGGTGGTTCACCGCGAGTGAGGGGAACGAGAAGGCCTGTGCGTGAACAGGGACTTCGGGATGTACCCGGTCACGACCTGTGTCTTGTCGACCACCTCGGAGACGTGGTAGTTCACCGCGAGTGAGGCGAACGAGAAGGCCTCCGCGACGCTCATCCCTTGTGTACGGCCGAGGAAGTCGATGGTCTTCTGGACCGCGATCTTGGTGGCGCGGTTGAGGTCCCAGTCGATGCCCATGATCAGCCAGTCGGTGTCGGTCTCTGCCCACGGCAGGTCGTTCGGGGTGTTCTTGAGGAGGGTGATGCGGAACGTCCCCGACAGGGAGTGCTCGACGGCGGTCTGGCTGACTTCGCCGTCGCCCTGGACGCTGTGGGAGTCGCCCATGAACAGCAGGCCGCCCGGCTGCCAGACCGGCAGGTAGAGCGTCGTGCCGATGGTCAGGTCGCGGTTGTCCATGTTGCCGCCGTACTTGCCGGGCTCGGTCGAGGGTTGGACGCCGGTCGCCGGTGGTGGGGCGTCGATCGTCGCGCCGACGAACTCACCGGTCGGCGGCGCGACGGCGATCGTGCCCATGAACTTGCGCGTCGGGATCTTGATCGAGTCGGAGAAGTGGATGACCTCCTTCCCGTGCCAGATGCCGCTGCGGTACATGTGGGTGCGGGACAGGAGGTCCGACGGGATGTCCAACGGGGCGTCGCCAGCCCGCCAGCCCGGGTACGTCGTTGCCATCACGCCACTGGTCGGTGAGGTGCCGTTGAAGCCGTAGTCGACGCGGGTGTCCAGCGCGAGGTACTCGATGGCCAAGGTGTCACCGGGCTCGGCGCCCTTCACGTAGACCGGGCCGGTCATGACGTGGCCGCCGCCGTAGTTCTGGTTGGCCGCGCGCCGGGCCGGCAGGCTCTCCCAGAACGCCGTCGCGTCCGCCAGCACTTCGTGCGGCTTGATCCCGAACTGGCCCATGTAGTCGACCGGGCTCATGGTGCCGGTCAGACCTTGCTGCGACAGCGCGTCGACGCGTACGATCTCGCCGGACTTCATGGTCACGCCCGGCGTGGCGTCGATCGGGAAACCGCCCCAGTGCAGGTTGCCCGGCGTCGATTTCAGGTGGTGGTCCCACTTCCCGGGGACGGCTCGGGGCGTGGCGGCGCCCGCGGGCGAGGTGACGGCGCCGGTGAGTCCGGCGGCGACCGGCACAGCGAGGCCAGCGGTCAGCAGGGTGCGCCGGCTGGGGGCGCTCGTGGACCGGTTCATGAGGTCTCCTGGCGTGGAGGGGATCCGGCCGTCTGGTCGGAGGGCGCCGAAGGGAGGTTCGGCGGGCGGTGTCACCATCCCGATGGCTCGTTTCCAGGGTGTCTCTCCGGCGATGCGTGAAGGTCAAAACCGGCTCTCACGGCCGTCGTCAGCGGGCGAGCCGGGTCAACGCCTTGCCCGTCTCGACCTTTCCCCCGCCGCGTGACCGAATACGGCAGCAGGATTGGCCACCTGGGCGAACTGACCTACCCGTCCCCGGCCTCCCTCTTCGGGAAGACTGCCCTGAACGGCCGCGAGCGGAGGGCTCGATCGTCGGGCTTCAGCAGGCAGCACCCCCTTCGGGTAGATCGTTGAGCGGGTCGTCATCCGTGGTCGTAGCCGGTGACGGGCACGTGGCGGGACACGAGGCGCCCGACGATCAGCGGCTCGACGCGCTCCCCACTTCCCACTTGCCAGGCCACAGCCGATCCGCGGCATGTGGACTGACGCGTGCAACTCGGTGGCCCGGGCTGCGACCGTTGCGAGAGCGGCGTCAATCGCCTCGTAGCGCACGGGTACGCCCTTGCTGCCGGTGCGTGTGCCGTGCTGGCCGATCATGTTGGCCACCCACAGCAGGCGATCCACCTGGATGAACTGCGCCGCGCCCAGCATGAAGTCGTTCTTCGCGCGGTCCCGGTGCCACTGCCGATAGGCGGCCTCCGGTTCGGGCCAGCGCTCGGAGATCGCGAGCACGAAGCCCTTGCCCCAGCCGCCCATGTCGTTGGAGACGTGCGCGATCACCTTCGGGCCCTTGCCCAGCGGTGTCGTCGCGTCACCGCGTACGTAGTCGATCCCGGTGCCCATGTCCGCCACGGTATCCGCGCGCACCGACAACGGCTGACAGTCAGGCCGGACCTTCACGTCGGAGGAACGCGGCGAAACCTGAGCCCGCCGGCGCGACTCGCGGCACCGGGCAGGGGCACGGGATCTCCCGCGCTCTCGGTCAGCCTGACGCGCTGAAACCGCCGGCGGCCGCGGCGCGGGGAGGCAGTACGGCGACGCGGCTCACCGGGGCGTCCCGGTGAGCCGCGTCGCGCGCGGCTACTTCTTGACCGTGATGTACTCCCAGGCACCCCATGTCGTCACGTTTGTGGTGTCCTTCGGGCTCTGGGCGTACTCCGCGCGGAGGCGGAAGCTGCCGTTGGTCGCGTGGACCAGGGAGAACCGGCCGTAGGCGGTGCCGGCGGAGCTGAGGGGGGAGCAGCCGGTGGTGAGGAGGGTGTGCCAGGCGCCGCCGGAGAACCGCTGTTCCTGGAAGTGCGCGCACTGGCTGGTCTTGTGGGGGGTGACGGCGGCCTTGAGGACCGCGGAGGCGGTGTGGTGGTAGACGCGGTAGAGGGTCGTGCCGACGCGGGTGCTCGTGTAGTACGAGCCCAGGGTCTCGGCGAGCGCCACCCGGTCGTACGCGGTCCGCGCCGCGGCGGCGGGGGCGTATCGGTAGTCGCCGGCGAAGGACGCGGTGAAGGTGGTGCTGCGGCTGAGCTTGTACGTCGCCGACAGATGCCCTGATGTGTCGACTGTGCCGGTCTTGATCAGGGTCTTGCTGCCACCGTACGGCTGGGCGTAGATCGAAACGGTACGGCCGTTGTACGTCGAGCCGAGAGCGGCCGTCAGCGTTGCAGTCGCGCCGTAGTCGTAGACCGAGGCCTTGGTGGTCAGCGTCAGCGGCGTGGCGCTTCGGGACACCTGGGTGGTGGCGGACGCGGTCGCCGCCTGGTGGGCGGCGTCGCCCGGGTAGCTCACCCGGTAGGTGTTGGCCCCGCCGATCTGCGGGGTGTCGCTGATGCTGAAGGTGCCGTCGGCGGACAGGGGAACGTCGCGCAGCGCCGTACCAGTGGTGTGGCCCAGATCGGTACGGGTCACATGGACGACCTCGCCGGACGGGTACGGGCCCGCGGAGAGCCGCCCGGAGACTGTCATCGCCGTCGCCCGGCCGGCGGACTTCGGCGCGGTGAGGGACAGGGTGGTGGCGGCCGGCGGGGGAAGCTGCCATGGCACGTAGAAGGAGTACTCGGCCATGTTGTAGCCGTTGCCCGCCGCGTCGACGGCCACGACATAAAGGGTGTGCGAGCCCCACCCGAAGCTCAGGGTCAGGCTGCCCCTGCCCTCCGCGTCGGCGGGTACCTGGGGAGCCCCGATACCCACCTGCTGGTCCACGGAGTACGCGAAGTGGTCCATGCCGCTGGCCAGGCAGTCCGGAGTCCCGGTCGTGTCGCACCCACTGGGCGGCGTCTCATGTGAACGGAAATCGAACGTCGTGGGCTGTCCCGCCTCTTTGAGCGGTGCTCCGGGCCCGCTGAGCGGCGGGAAGTCCGGGTTGGTGACGACCGTGGTGGCCGGCGGGCTGAAGTCGGCCGTGAAGTAGCACGTCGTGGTCGGGTTCGAGTATGCCGTGCCGTCGGAGGTCGACACGTTCCAGCCGTACGTGTGACCGTCCGCCAACGTCAGCGGGACGTTGATGGATTGCGAGGGGACGGGCAGCTGGTTCGCCGAACCGTCGGCCTCCTGCGAACCGTCGAGGTCCCATGCGTGCACGACGCCCGCATAGTGCACCCCGTTCACCGTCGGGGCCGGTATGCCGACGCGGATGTCGAAACCGGGGGAGGTGGTCGGTGTGGCCCAGTCAGGACCGTTGCACCCGTAGCCGACCGGCGACGTGGGCGTCGGCAGCGCCGGATCGACCGGAGTGTCGGCGGCGGACGCGGTCGTCGCCGGCATCACCATCAGCAGTGATCCGGCGGCGGAAGCCGCCGCCGCGACCAGCCGTCTTCTCCGGCGTCCCTTGCTCCGCACGTCGTTCCCTCCCCTGCCGGGCAACCCGGCGACACCGCCGCGGGGTTGTCGACCGCGGCGGAGATGTCCAGAACCGGACGGACGCTACCAGCGTGGAGCGTTGGGTGCGGCACCCCCTGCGACCAAAGGTCGCGTATACCCCGCGCGCCGCGTGGCGTGCCGCGCAATCAAGCGTCGCGGATGGTGCCCGGTAGGGAACGCGGAACGATCGATCGGGAGATCCGGCCGGTCTGAGTGGGTCTCGGGAGGCGGGTTCTTCGTGATCGTCTCCCACTGTTCTACCGGGCAGACCGGGGTCTGACGTGCCCGATCGCGGCCCTGGTGGGCACGCGAAGGTGCGGGACTCAGAGCTTCACGGCCACCACGTGGTCGACCCTGTTCGCGGTTGCCCTCAACTGGTGTCGATGCCGGCACCGTGAGACGGTCCGCACGCTCTGGCTCGAGTGCTGCGCCTGGTCGCCGGGATTCCTGGTCGGCTCGGTCAGCCCTGAAGCCGCCCTTGTATCGGGCGCACACATCATTGCCGTGGCCAGCGGTGTGGACACCCCTCCACGCTCGCCGCCGCTGGCGCGGCTGTTGTGCTGCCGGATCTGGCGCACACCGACCGCGTTCGTCGTCAGCCCGCCTGAAGCTCCGCCACCAGCCGCTCGGCAGTGTGCCGGGTGGGCTCCAGCCGGGGTCCTGCGGATGGGCGTGGGGGCCGGCGATCTTCGCGCAGACGAACAAGGTCATCACCTTGTCATCACCTTGCCGTCCCGGCTGTCCAGGTCCGCGTGGCGTTCGCGGCGCACGCGGTCGGCCAACTCCGGGACGGCGACGGACTGCACCCGCAGCGACGCGGAGTCCAGCCCCCGCGGAGCCATGCCCCAGTCCTCCCAGTCCTCCAAGTCGAACAGGCAGAAGGCCGGGCCGGTTACGTCCGCCCAGTTCACGTCGGCGTGCGCGGGGGTCCACCGCTGAACAAGCGTGTCCAGAGGCTCGGGAAAGGCGGACCGGATCACTTCATCGACATGGGCCTGGCTGATCGTGACCGTATCCGGCGTGGCCACCCTGGCGGTGCGATGCGCGGCGAGAGCGTCCAGGGAGGAGTTCAGTCCCGTCCACCACTCGCGAGTAAGCCCAGGATCGCCGGTCAGCACTCCACCGCAGGGCTTGCCCGGAGCTCCCGGCAGCAGTCGGGCTCTGCCCTTGACTCGGTCAGGAGCGTTGTACAGAGGGTTGTCGGCTGCCGTTCCGCGTTGACCGTCCGCCGGTCCCGTTCGCCGGGCCTGTCTGGGCGGTCTGCTGCGGCTCAACTCCCCGAAGTCCCCGGGATCATCCGGTCGATGGTGGCCGCCGCCTGCTCCGCGTGAGCCTCCAGCCAGGTGCCGAGGTGGTCCTGGACGGCCTTTGCGAGGCAGTTGCGAAGTGCGACGTTGCCGAGCCTGCCGTGGGTTGCGCCTTCGAATTCGCGAAGCTGCGGACGCGCTCTTCACGGGAGGTGCACCACCGCAGGGCCACCTCCGCCTTCCCCTCCATTCGCTGGTCCTCCCACTCGAAGCCGATGACGTCCGGATGGACCGGCCTGCTCGCCGGCGCGTCGAGGAAGGCGACGAAGTCCCGCGCCCCACCCGGGGAGCGGAACCGTACCGTTCGGGGCTCTCTCCCTGGGGGCGTCCGTCGGTCAGTGAGATTTCCAGGCCCCGGTTGAGGAAGGCGACTTCCCTGAAGCGCTCTTCCAGCACCGTGAACAAGCACTCGACGGTCGTGAAGATCTCCGAGTCGGGCCAGAAGGTGATGGTGGTCCCGCTGCCGGCCGCCGGTCCTACGGCAGCGGGCGGGGCCTCCCCGATGCCGCGGGTGTACCGCTGCTCCCAGCGAGTTCCGTCGCTCCGCACTTGGGCCGTCAGGCGGCTCGACAGGGCATTGGTGACGCACAGACCGAGAACTACCGGACCCATGGCTGCGGTGTTGCGGCCGACGGGCTCCCACCCGGCGGGCATGCGGGTCAGCAAGGTTTCGAGGCCGGGACCGTCGGCGTCCCCGGCGACCTCGACGGGGACGCCCGGCCCGTCGTCGGCGACGCTTACGCCGCCATCGGGTGTGAGGGTCACGTCCACAGAACTGGCGCGTCCGGCCGCGTACGACCCCTTTTACGACGCCCCCAACGTGCCTGATTCAACTTGAGCCCACTACCGCCGCGCTTACGCCCCCCTCCAGGCTGCGGACAGAGGAGAAGCGTCGTGAGTCGGGGTCGAGGAAGTTGAAGCGGGCCAGGTTGGCGACGTCGAGGTGCCTACCGGGATATCTACGGGCAAAGGGATCAGAAACCTTGTTAGTGCACCCGTCGATTGCCCATATCTGGCAACCTTGCAGATCGCTGAACCATCTGGGAGGGGACCCCGCTGTGACCGAAGTGCTGCCCGGCTCTGTCAACGCTGGCGAGGACGACGCCGACCGTGAAAGCGTCGAACAAGAACGCGCCAAACTGCGGGAGTTTGTCAAGGGGCTGAGCGCGGAAGACATCAAGTCGGGCGGCTGGTTCACGAAACTCTGCGCCCAGGCGCTGCGTTCGTACACCGAGAAAGCCACCTGGGAGTACTTCCAGCAGAAGTACAAGGGCGTGCCCGCGGACGGTATCGTCGGGAAGCAGATCAAGCTGGCGGCAAAGAACGCCATGATTGAAGGCGGGATCACCTCCAGCCTTTACACCGGGACGATCGCCGCGACCATCGGGTCGTTGGGCGGTGCCAGCCCCGCTGCTGTTCCGGCCGGTGTCGTAACGTTCATGGTTGACCTGACGTACATCACCCAGCTGCAGATGCGCCTGGCCTACGACATCGCGGTGATCTACCGGATCCCCCTGGACGTGGACGATCCCGAAGACATGATGAAACTCGTCCGGGTGGCATTCGGCATAAAGGCCGGAGAAGTCGCCCGCAGCAGTATGAAGTTCGTACCCGACCTGGTCCGGCAAGTCCTCAAGAAGTACTACTCCGGCCCGGTCCTTGCCGCCGCGAAAAGTCTTCCGTTCGTCGGGAAGCACCTCCTGCAACGCAACATCATCAAGTTCGGCATCCCCGGCGTCGGGATCCCTCTCACCATCTTCGTGAACCGCTACACGACCGTGGCCGCAGGACGCCACGCCAAATCCGTGTTTCGTGACGAAGCAGAGGTGATCGAACTCGCACACACTCTGATCCGACGTACGCGGCACCTGCGGCTGATGTTGTGGGTCGCGTGGCTCGTCATCAACGCGGACGGCAAGATCACTGACGCCGAGTCCCTGCTGTTCCAGCGGCTGACGCGACTTGCCCGGGAACAGCATCAGGTCGATGACGAGCAACTCGCCAACCTCGTCAACCTGGATCCGGACGAGGTATGGCACCGCGTCGATGCCGAGCCTGGGGACCTCAGTGACGTTGTCGACGCTGCCGAACGAGTCGCCACCGTCGATGGGGATCTCAACACGCACGAGAAGGCAGTCATCGCCGAACTACGGCAGCGCTGCCAGCGACGCTAAACGCGCGGTGCGCAGGCCCCACAGAGGCCGAAGTGCGCCCTACCGTCAGTGCCACGGTCGGTCCGTCGAACCTAGTCGGTGCCACCGGACAGGCGGGCCACCCCACCGCGCTCATCGCCGAAGCCCAGCGCGCGGCCGCTGGCCTCAACATCTCGACACATTCTGGGCACCCGCCCGCGCTGACCGCCGCCCAAGTCGCCGTCTACCAGCTCGGCATCTGCCGAGTTCTCGGCGGCACTGGCGCCGGCCTGCGCTGACGTGGTGAAAGAGGTGCCGTCGACTACGCCAACGCTGGCACCAATCGGCGGCGGTAGGGATCGGGGAGGGCCAGGCCGTTCTGGTCGGGGCGGTTGCCGAAGCGCTCGAGCCGGGCGATGTCGGAGACGAAGCCCAGCGGGGCCAGGTCGGTGGCTGAGTGGGACCTCAGCGCGTACTGCTCCTGGGCGGGTCCGGCGGTGCCGGTCTACTCCGCCGTGCGGTACTTGAACTCGATGGCCGTGCAGGCTGAGGGGCCGACGCAGAGCAGGTCGAGGTACTCAGCGCCGCGGGCGTCCGGTGCGTTCTGGCGTACTTCCAGTCTGGACT
Source organism: Streptomyces polygonati (assembly GCF_042650325.1). Classification (NCBI taxonomy): domain Bacteria; kingdom Bacillati; phylum Actinomycetota; class Actinomycetes; order Kitasatosporales; family Streptomycetaceae; genus Streptomyces; species Streptomyces polygonati. The sequence continues at coordinate 99,521 of NZ_JBHSBB010000030.1, forward strand.
GGATCTTGGGGGCCAGCTCCCACAGGACGCGGGCGAAGCTGTGCTGGAGATCCGCCTCTGAGTGGAAGACAGGTCGGTCTTGCCGTAGCTGTGCCATGACCTCGGTCAGTGGTACCTCTCCGGCGATGAGGGGTCCGGACGTCGTTACGTCTCCCGACCCCTGTTCCGATGGTCTGTCCTGCATGTGGCTTCCCCCCGGCGGCGCGGACCCGTGGAAGCGACCGTAGCGCCGTTGCGGGGGCCTGCTCAGGCGTTCCGCCCACCCGCTCTGCTCCCGCCCGGGAGCCGGATTTCGGGTTTGGCTCCCAAACCGCTGCAGACGCCTCCGCGAACGACTCAGGGCCCCGATCCTTGGGAGGATCGGGGCCCTGACCTGCTGCTATACCGTCGGGGTGGCGGGATTTGAACCCACGGCCTCTTCGTCCCGAACGAAGCGCGCTACCAAGCTGCGCCACACCCCGGTGCAACGGGTTTTACTTTAGCGGACGTGGGGCCGGAGGCGAAATCCGGTTTGGGGTGGGGGAGGGGGAGGGCTAGGTGAGGGTGAGGAGGGTGGCTTCGGGGGGGCAGGCGATGCGGATGGGGGTGAAGCGGTTGGCGCCGCAGCCGGCGGAGACGTGGAGGTAGGAGGTGGAGCCGGTGGCGGTGTGGGTGGAGAGGCCCTTGACGCGGTCGGTGTCGAGGTCGCAGTTGGTGACGAGGGCGCCGTAGAAGGGGACGCAGATCTGGCCGCCGTGGGTGTGGCCGGCCAGGATCAGGGGGTAGCGGTCGGAGGTGAAGGCGTCGAGGACCCGCAGGTAGGGGGCGTGGACCAGGGCCAGGTTGAAATCGGTGTCCGGGTCGGGGCCGCCGGCCACCGCCGCGTAGCGGTCCCGCTTGATGTGGGGGTCGTCCAAGCCGGTCAGGCCGAGGACGGGGCCGTGGTCGAGCTTCACGCGGCCGCGGGAATTGCTCAGGCCGACCCAGCCGGCCGCGTCGAAGGCGTCTCGCAGGTCGCCCCAGGGGTTGCGGATCACCCCGTGGGCGTTGCGGTTCTTGCCGTTCAGACCGTGCTGGCCGCGGGCCTTCTCGCTCAGGTAGCGGGCCGGGTTGCGGAAGTGCGGGCCGAAGTAGTCGTTCGAGCCGAAGACGTAGGTGCCGGGGAACCGCATCAGCGGGCCCAGCGCGTCCAGGACCTCGGGGACCGCGGTGGGGTCGGAGAGGTTGTCGCCGGTGTTCACCACCAGGTCGGGGCGCAGGCCCGCCAGCGACTGGATCCAGCGGCGCTTCTTCTTCTGGCCGGACACCATGTGGATGTCGGAGAGCTGGAGGATCCGGATCGGCCGCATCCCGGGCGGCAGCACCGGCACCTCCACACGCCGCAACCGGAAGGACCGGGCTTCGAAACCGGCCGCGTACGCCACGCAGGCCGCGCCGGCTGCCGTTACACCCAAGGGAATTCCGTATCGCGCGCGCATACGCCCATCGTGTCAGAGTCCGGGCCCGAGCTACGCGCCAGGCCGCCCGCCGAACTCCCTTCCGGTTGAGGGCTTGAGGGTTCGACGCGTCCCGGCGCGGCCTCCGTCATCCCGCCGGTCCTCCCGGCCGGTTAATGCGCCGCGTCCGTGCCCCCGGGGTGCGAAAATCCAAGGCATGACCACGACCAGCCTCAAGCAGCGACTGCAGAACGACCTCAACGCGGCGATGAAGGGCCGGGACGAACTGCGCCTGGCCACGCTCCGCCTCACGCTCACCGCCATCACCAAGGAGGAGGTCTCCGGCACCACCGCCCGGCAGCTCTCCGACGACGAGGTGCTGAAGGTGATCGGCCGGGAGGCGAAGAAGCGGCGCGAGGCGGCGGAGGCGTTCGCGCAGGGCGGTCGTACGGAGTCGGCCGAGCGGGAGCTGGCCGAGGGCGAGGTGCTGGCGGAGTATCTGCCGAAGCAGCTCGGTGACGAGGAGCTGGCGGAGATCGTACGGAGCGCGATCGCGGAGAGCGGGGCGGACGGTCCCCGGGGCATGGGCGCCGTCATGAAGATCGCCACCCCGAAGGTCGCGGGGCTGGCCGAGGGCGGCCGGGTCGCCGCCGAGGTCAAGCGCCAGCTCGCGGGCTGACGGCGCCGGCTGGCGGGCGGATCGCGGCGGGCCCTGGACGACGCCCCACCCCGCCCCGCGCCCAGCCCCGCCCCGGGCCCCTGCTCCCGGCCCCGCCCCCCATACGTAAGGGGCACCCCACCTCCCGGGGTGCCCCTTACCGTCACGCTGAGCGCGAAGCCGAAGCCCCGCCGTACCTGAAGCCGAAGCCCCGCCGCACCTGAAGCCGGTGCTCCGCCGCCCCCCAGCCCCTACGGCCCGACCCCCGCGCCCCCGCCCGACGGCAGCAGGACCGGTGGCGCGCTCGCCCCGCCGGCCACCGCGCCGGCCCCCTGCGTCGTACCCCCGGAAGCGAGGCCGGAGGTGCCTCCGGCCAGGCCGCCTATCACCCCGGTCGTCGTGCCCATCGTGGTGACCCCGCCGGTCGCGCCGCCGGCCGCGCCGACCTTGTGGTGATGGGTGAAGTTGCCCGTCGGGGTGGCCGTGCCGGTCGGGGGACCACCCGGAGTGCCCGGGGTGCCCGGCGTGGTGGGCGGCGGTGTCTGCTGCTCCTGGGCCTTGTCCGGGATGTTGAGCGGGACGGTGGTGAAGTCCTCCACCGGCTTGCCCTTCAGGGCGCCGCTGACCGCGTCCTTCCAGATCGGCGCCGGGCCGGTGGCGCCCTCCACCTTCTCGTAGTAGCGGGGGCCGATGGTGATGTCGGTCATGTGCAGACGCTCGCCGTTCTTGCCGGCGCCGTTCGGGTCGCCCATCCACACGGCGGCCGCGATGTTCGGCGTGTAGCCGGCGAACCAGGCGTCCTTGCGGTCGTCGGTGGTACCGGTCTTACCGGCGGTCGGCCGGCCCGGCAGGTTGGCCGCCGTACCCGTACCGTCGTCGACCACGCCTTCGAGCATGGTGTTCAGGGTGTCCGCGGTGTCCTGCGACATCGCCCGCGAGCAGAGCGACTTGGGCACCGCCAGGTGCTTGCCGGCCGAGTTGGTGACCGAGTTGATCACGATCGGCGTGCAGTAGACGCCGCGGTTGGCGAAGGCGGCGTACGCGGCGGAGACCGTCAGCGGCGACAGCTCGTTGGTACCCAGGGTCAGCGACGCGCCCTGGACCAGCTGCTTGCCGTCGGCGCGGGTGACGCCCAGCTTGGCGGCCATGTTCAGGATCGGGCAGAGCCCGGTGTCGTGCTCCAGCGCCACGAAGTAGGTGTTGATCGACCTCTTGAGCGCCTCGGGCATCCGGAACGGGCCGACCTCGGTGGACATCTCGTTCTGCGTGGTCTGCGTGCCCGGCGGGATCACCGCGCCGCTGCAGGTGGTCACGGACGGGTACGGCATCTTGTACGGCGCCGGATACTGCTGGGTGGGTTTGTAGCCGGCCTCCAGCGCCGCGGCCGCGGTGATCGGCTTGAAGGTCGAGCCGTTGGCGAATCCGCCGCCGCCGCCCATGTCCGAGTTGACCGAGTAGTTGATCTCGGTCTCGTTCTTGTCCGAGCCGTACGGCTTGCTCTGCCCCATCGCGAGGACCTTGCCGGTGCCGGGCTGCACCATGGTCATCGCGGCGGCGATGTCGTCGCTCTTGTAGACGTGCTTGTTGATCCCCTTGAGCAGCGACTTCTGCGACTTGGGGTCGAGGGTGGTCGTGATGGTCAGACCACCGGTGTTCCAGAGCTTGGCGCGCGCTTCCTTGGTCTTGCCGAAGGCGGCGTTCTGCAGGAAGGTCTGCTCGACGTAGTCGCAGAAGAAGCCGGCGCCGTTGACCGCGGTGATGCAGCCCTTCTTGGGCGCGCTGACCTTGAGGCCGAGCGGCGCCTTCTGCGCGGTGGCGGCCTGGGCCGCGGTGATGTCCTTGAGTTGCGCCATCCGCGCGATCACGGTGTTGCGCCGCGCCAGCGCTTCCTGCTCGTCGTTGATGGGATCGTAGCGGCTCGGCGACTGGACCATGCCGGCCAGCAGCGCGGCCTGGTCGAGGGTGAGGTTGGCGGCGTGCGTGCTGAAGTAGCGCTCGGAGGCGGCCTCGATGCCGTAGGCCTGCTCGCCGAAGAAGGTGATGTTGAGGTAGTTCTCCAGGATCTTCTTCTTGCCGAGTTCCTTCTCGACCTGGATCGCGTACTTCATTTCCTTGATCTTGCGGCCGACCGTCTGTTGGGTGGCCTGGGCGACCTTGGTGGGGTCGTCGCCGGCCTCCTCCACGAAGACGTTCTTCACGTACTGCTGAGTGAGGGTCGAGGCGCCCTGGGTGCCGCCGGCCGAGGCGTTGTTGCTCATCGCGCGGAGGATGCCCTTGACGTCGAGCGCGCCGTGCTCGTAGTAGCGCGCGTCCTCGATGTCGACGATGGCCTGCAGGATGTTCGGGCTCATCTTGTCGATCGGGACGACCGTGCGGTCACGGGAGTAGACGGTCGCGATCAGTCCGCCGTTGGCGTCGAGGATCTTGGACGCCTGGCTCAGCGGGGGTTGCTTCAGTTCGCCGGGCAGATCGTTGAACCCGGCGGCTGTGCCCTTCGCGGACAGGCCGAGGGCGCCGGCGGCCGGCAGGGCGATCCCTGCCAGGACGACACCGGCGAGCACGCTGACACCGAGAAACTTGGCGGCCTGCTGGGCCGACGACAGCCCCCCGCCCGAACGCTTGTGAGCCATGACGGCAGCCTACGTTGCGATTCTCCGGACGAGCGCCCCCCCTGTTCGTTACTCTGTAACAGACAGGGCGCAATCGTCGTGCGTGCCCCTGTCTCCCGTTGTCACTCTTGTGAGTGATGAGAACTGTCCGAATTTCGGCATATGCCCCAGGATTTGAACCCTGTGGGCGGCGAACTACCCGCATTCGTCCTGGTAAGTCCGAATTCGATGACACTCACTCCGGTGGGTGATCTGCCGCGTACCCATAGTCCATTCGGGCCATGCAAGATTGGGCCTGAAAGGGCTGTTGCGTCGCGCCTACCTTCCGTAACGTCCCAACTGGCAGCGGTGAATATGCCGTTTGCCGCCGTGGGGGAGCCTCGATTCGGGAGAGGACGGCGCCAGCATGAGCAGCTGGGTAACCGACTGGAGCACGCAAGCGGCGTGCAGGACGACTGATCCGGACGAACTCTTCGTCCAGGGCGCGGCCCAGAACAGGGCCAAAGCGGTGTGCACCGGATGCCCGGTGCGGACCGAGTGCCTGGCCGACGCGCTCGACAATCGAGTGGAGTTCGGCGTGTGGGGGGGCATGACGGAGCGTGAACGCAGGGCGCTGCTGCGCCGCCGTCCCACGGTGACCTCCTGGCGGAGGCTGCTGGAGACGGCACGCACCGAGTACGAGCGGAGCACAGGGCTGCTGCCGCTCGACGACGAGGACGACTACGCGGTGGCCGGCTGACCCGCCGGTCCGCGTGCCGCTGTGGCGGATTCCGGCCAACGGATGTCCGCGCAGCAGAAGACGGTCAGGCTGCGGCCGGCTGACCAGCCAGCCGCAGACCGATCACCCGCAGTCCGTCGAGGTCGTGTACGTCGCCGGGCAGCGCTGTCACGTCCACCATCGGGACTTCGGGGTGCACGGACACAAAGCGGTCGCGAGTGCGTCGTTCACGCGCGACCACCTGCATACGCTCGGCATGCAGACGCAGCAGTCCGGCGGCGAGCCGTTCGGTACGGGCCTGCCGGTCTCCTTCCGTACGGTCCTGGTGCTCCGGGGTGCCGTCGGCGGTTCCTCCGACAGTCTTCCCGGGCGAGGGATCGACCATGCGGCCGGGTGCAAGATTTTCGGCGCCCTCGTCTCCGGCCGGGCTCCCCGTGCCGCCCACCGCGGCTGCTTCCCGGGACCGGGCCGCCTCTTCGCGGGCCTCCCCGGCCGCCTGGGCCCCTTGCTCGGCGTCGGCGGCGTCCGCCGCCGCGTCCTCCAGCGCTTCCGCCGCCGCCAGCGCGCGTTCCGCGGTGAGTCCGTCGGCGCCGCTGCCGTGCACCCGGTTGAGTACCAGGCCGGCCAGCGGCATGTCCTCGGCGGCGAGCCGCTCCACGAAGTAGGCCGCCTCGCGCAGCGCGTCCCGCTCGGGCGCCGCGACCACCAGGAAGGCGGTGCCCGGCGCCTGGAGCAGCCGGTAGGTGGCGTCCGCCCTGGTCCGGAAGCCGCCGAACATCGTGTCCATCGCCGCGATGAAGGTCTGCACATCCCGCAGCAGCCCGGCGCCCATCACCTTGCTGAGCGTGCCGGTCATCATCGACATGCCGATGTTGAGCACCTTCACGCCCGCCCGGCCGCCCACCTTCGCCGGCGCCATCAGCAGCTTGATGAATCTGCCGTCCAGGAAGGAGCCCAGCCGCTTGGGCGCGTCCAGGAAGTCCAGCGCGCTGCGGCTCGGCGGGGTGTCCACGATGATCAGGTCCCAGGCGTCCTGGGCCCGCAGCTGGCCCAGTTTCTCCATCGCCATGTACTCCTGGGTGCCGGCGAAACCGGCCGAGAGCGACTGGTAGAACGGGTTGTCCAGGATCGACCGGGCGCGTTCGGCGTCGGAGTGCTGGACCACCACCTCGTCGAACGTCCGTTTCATGTCCAGCATCATCGCGTGCAGCGATCCGCCGGCGGACCGATCGATTCCGGCCACCTCGCGCGGAGTGTTGTCGAGTTCGGTGAGCCCCATGGACTGGGCCAGCCGCCGGGCCGGGTCGATGGTCAGGACGACGGCGGTCCGGCCGCGTTCGGCGGCGCGCACCCCGAGGGCCGCGGCGGTGGTGGTCTTGCCGACGCCGCCGGAGCCGCAGCACACGATGATGCGGGTCTTGGGGTCGTCGAGCAGTGGGTCGATGTCCAGCACGGGGCTCTCCAGGCTCACGGTCGGTCCTCGTCGTCGTCCCGGTCGGCCAGATCCTTCAGATCGGCCGGGCCTTCGGGCTCGTCCAGGTCGGCCAGGTCGGCCAGGTCCTCAAGGTCGTCCGGACCGGTGCCGGCGCGGGCGGGCGGCCTGGTGAACACCGTGGCCTGCTTGCGCAGGCTCTCGGCGAGCCGGTAGAGGCCGCCCAGATCCATGCCCTCGCCGAAGAGCTCCAACTCCCGCACCGGCAGGCCGAGCCCGGCGATCTCGGCGCGCTGCTCCCGCTCCAGGACCACCCGCTCGGCGTGCTCGTGGGCCTGGGCGAGCAGCGGGTCCACGAGGCGCTCCGCCCCGCCGCCGCGGCGGGCGCCGCCGAGCCCGGCCTGGGAGAGCGCCTTGGCGACGGCGGTACGGCGCTTGGCGGCGGTGCCATTGGCGCTGGCCTTGGCCGCGGCGCCCTTCGTGGACGCGGCCTTGGCGGACGAACCCTTGGCCGAGGAGCCGTTCCCCGCGCCCTTCCCCTTGCCGCCCGCCGCTGAGCCGTTCGGGCCGGCCGGCGGGTCGCCGAACTCGGCCAGCTCGGCGTCGGCGAGCAGCACCGGCCGCACCATGTTGACGATCACCGCGCCCACCGGCAGCCCGGCCGCCCGCAGCTCGGCCACCCCGTCCATCGTCTCCTGGACCGGCATCTCCTCCAGCAGCGTGACCAGGTGGATCGCGGTCTGCGAGGACTTCAGCACCCGCATCACGGCCTGCGCCTGGTTGTGTATCGGGCCGACCCTGGCCAGGCCGGCGACCTCGTCGTTGACGTTGAGGAAGCGGGTGATGCGGCCGGTGGGCGGGGCGTCGAGCACCACCGCGTCGTACACCGGCCAGCCGGCCTTGTCCTTGCGGCGCACCGCCTCGCACACCTTGCCGGTGAGCAGGACGTCGCGCAGACCCGGGGCGACGGTGGTGGCGAAGTCGATCGCGCCGAGTTTCCGCAGGGCTCGGCCGGCCCGGCCGAGCTTGTAGAACATGTCGAGGTAGTCCAGCACCGCCTGCTCGGCGTCGATGGCCAGCGCGTGCACCTCACCGCCGCCGGAGGCGGAGGCGATCCGGCGCTCGGTGTACGGCAGCGCGTCGGTCTCGAAGAGCTGGGCGATGCCCTGGCGCTCCTCCACCTCGGCCAGCAGCACCCTGCGGCCTTCGGCCGCGAGAGCGAGCGCGAGCGCGGCGGCGACCGTGGTCTTACCCGTGCCGCCCTTGCCCGTCACGATGTGGAGCCTGACGGCAGATGACTGTTGAGGGCTCACCCTTCCGAGCCTAACCACTCGGCGGCCCGGCTACTCCGCTGGCCGCCCGGTTGGGGCCCGGCGCGGTTGTCCACAGGGGGCGGACAGGGGGCCCTGGCGAGGCACTACAGTCGCCGTATGGCGAAGAAGTGGGAATACGCGACCGTGCCGCTGTTGGTGCACGCGACGAAGCAGATCCTGGACACCTGGGGTGAGGACGGCTGGGAGCTGGTGCAGGTGGTCCCGGGGCCGAACAGCTCGGAGCAGCTGGTGGCGTACCTCAAGCGGGAGAAGCAGGCATGAGCGGTGCGGTCGAGGCGCGGCTGGCCGAGCTGGGCATCACACTGCCGGAGGTGGTGCCGCCGCTGGCGGCCTACCAGCCGGCGGTGCGGTCCGGGGCCTATGTCTTCACCTCCGGCCAGTTGCCGATGGTGGACGGCAAGCTGCCCGCCACCGGCAAGGTCGGCGCCGAGGTCACCCCGGAGCAGGCCAAGGAGCTGGCCCGGATCTGCGCGCTCAACGCGCTGGCGGCGGTCCGCTCGGTCATCGGTGACCTCGACCGCATAGCGCGTGTCGTCAAGGTGGTCGGCTTCGTCGCCTCCGCCCCCGACTTCACCGGCCAGCCCGGCGTCGTCAACGGCGCCAGCGAGCTGCTGGGCGAGGTGCTCGGCGACAAGGGCGTGCACGCCCGCAGCGCGGTGGGCGTCGCCGTCCTCCCGCTGGACGCCCCGGTCGAGGTGGAGCTCCAGGTCGAGCTCACGGACTGACCGGCCTCCGCGGACCGGCGTACGCGCGCACCGCGACCACCGGCCGACCCGCTCCCGGGCGGCCGGGCGCGGGCGGCGCGCGCCGGGGTCTCGCCCGGGTCTCGGCCCGCTTCTCGGTCGGTCCCGGAAGAACCGGGGCTCGAACAAATCCGCGGGGAGCCGTAAAGTCCGGGCCATGACCTCGATGAAGGGCGGCGCCCTCCCCCCGTCGTGGCCCGCGCGGATCAGGGCGCTCAGCCGGGGGGAGCTGACCCCGCTGACGCCGCGCCGGGCGGCCACCGTGCTGCTGCTCCGGGACGACCCCGAGGGCCTGGCCGTGCACATGCTGCGCCGCCACGCGGCCATGGCCTTTGCCGCCGGGGCGTACGCCTATCCGGGTGGCGGGGTCGATCCGCGCGACGAGCGGCCGGTGGGGTGGGCAGGCCCCTCGCTCGACACCTGGGGCGCCGCGCTCGGTGTGCCGCCGGGCCTCGCGCAGGCGGTGGTGTGCGCGGCGGTCCGAGAGACGTTCGAGGAGTCCGGTGTGCTGCTGGCCGGCCCGGACGCCGGGACGGTGGTCGCCGACATCACCGGCGAGGACTGGGAGGCCGACCGCTCCGCCCTGGTCCGCCATGAGCTGGCGTTCGCCGACTTCCTGGCCGACCGCGCCCTGGTGCTGCGCTCGGACCTGCTGGCTCCCTGGGCCCGGTGGATCACCCCGGAGTTCGAGGAGCGCCGCTACGACACCTGGTTCTTCCTCGCCGTCCTCCCGGTGGGCCAGCGCACCCGGGACGTCTCCGGCGAAGCCGACCGGACCGCCTGGCTGCGCCCCGCCGAGGCCCTCGCCGGCTACGACCGCGGTGAGATGGTCATGCTGCCGCCGACCGTCACCACGCTGCGCGCCCTGCTCCCGTACGACACCGCAGCCGAGGCCCTCGCCGCCGCCCCGGGCCGGGATCTCAGCCCGGTGATGGCGCGGGCGGTGCTGGGTGAGGACGGCGGAGTGGTCCTGAGCTGGCCGGGCCACGACGAGTTCACCCAGCTACTTCCCGGCCCCGGCCCCGGCCCGGTCCCCGCCCCCGCCGACGCCCCCGCCGACGCACCCCGGGGGGAGACCCGATGAGCGCCGCGACCCCCTCGACTCCGGCCCCCGGGCAGCCGGGACCCACCATCGGCGGCCGGGCCACCGCCCGCGCGCTGTGCGTGCTGGCCCCGAACCCCTCGCCGATGACGCTGGACGGCACCAACACCTGGATCGTCGCCGAACCCGGTTCCCCGCTCGCGGTCGTCATAGACCCCGGCCCGCTGGACGAAGGCCACCTGGCGCATGTGGCGGCCACCGCCGAGCGGGCCGGTCTGCGGATAGCGCTCACCCTGCTCACCCACGGCCACCCCGACCACGCCGACGGCGCCGCGCGCTTCGCCGAGCTGACCCGCACCTCCGTACGCGCGCTGGACCCGGCATTGCGCCTCGGCGACGAGGGGCTCGTCGCGGGCGACACGGTGACCACCGGCGGTCTGGAACTGCGGGTGGTCGCCACCCCGGGGCACACCGCCGACTCGCTGTCCTTCCACCTGCCGGCCGACGGCGCGGTGCTCACCGGCGACACCGTGCTCGGCCGGGGCACCACCGTGGTCGCCCACCCCGAAGGCCGGCTCGGCGACTACCTGGACTCGCTGCGGCGGCTCCAGGCCCTCACCACCGAGGGCGGTGTCGACACGATCCTGCCGGGCCACGGGCCGGTGCTCGCCGACGCCCGCGGCGCCGTGGAGTTCTACCTCGCGCACCGCGCGCACCGCCTGGCGCAGGTGGAGACCGCGGTCGAGGCGGGGCTGCGCACGCCCGCCGAGGTCGTCGCCCATGTCTACGCCGATGTGGACCGTACGCTCTGGCCCGCCGCCGAGCTGTCGGTCCTCGCCCAACTCGACTACCTGCGCGAACACGGACTGATCGACACACCATGACGCCGACGCCCACCCCCGCCCCGCTCTTCGGGCCGCCCGCCGAGCACCCTTTCGACCCCTGGTCGGCCGCCTTCGTCGCCGACCCCTATCCCGCCTACGACGAGTTGCGCGCGGCGGGCCGGGCGCACTTCTTCGAGCCGACCGGCCAGTGGCTGATCCCGCACTACGACGACGTGAACGCGGCGCTGCGCGACCGCCGTCTCGGCCGCACCTATCTGCACCGCTTCAGCCACGAGGAGTTCGGCCGCCAGGCCCCGCCGGCCGGGCACGAACCCTTCACCACCCTGAACGGCAACGGCCTGCTCGACCTGGAGGCGCCCGCCCACTCCCGGGTCCGGCGGCTGGTGGCCAAGGCGTTCACCCCCCGGACGGTGGAAGCGCTGGCGCCCACCGTCGAGCGGCTGGCCGCCGAACTCGTCGATGCCTTCCACGCCGACGGCGGCGGCGATCTGCTGGCCCGGGTGGCCGAGCCGCTGCCGGTCGCGGTGATCGCCGAGATGCTGGGTATCCCGGCGGCCGACCGCCCGCTGCTGCGGCCCTGGTCGGCGGCGATCACCGGTATGTTCGAGCTGAATCCCACCGCGGAGGCCGCCGCCGCGGCGGTCCGGGCCAGTGAGGAGTTCTCCGGCTATCTGCGGGAGCTGATCGCGGCCCGCCGCACCGACCCCGGTGAGGACCTGATCAGCGCGCTGGTCGCGGTGCAGGACGAGGGGGACGTGCTCAGCGAGCAGGAGATGGTCTCCACCATCGTGCTGCTGCTGAACGCCGGCCACGAGGCCACTGTGAACACCACCACCGTCGGCTGGCTGACCCTCTTCCACCACCCGGACCAGCTCGGGCTGCTCCGGCGCGAGCCCGGTCGGCTGCGCGACGCGGTGGAGGAGCTGCTGCGCTACGACTCCCCGTTGCAGATGTTCGAGCGCTGGGTGCTGGACGACATCGAGATCGGCGGCACCCTCATCCCGCGCGGCTCCGAGGTCGCCCTGCTCTTCGGCTCCGCCAACCGGGACCCGGCCCGCTTCGAGGCGCCCGGCCGCTTCGATGTCACCCGCCCCGCCGACGGCAACCGCCACCTCAGCTTCGGCGCCGGCATCCACTACTGCCTGGGCGCGCCGCTGGCCCGGCTGGAACTCGCCGCGTCCTTCGGCCACTTGCTGCGCCGGGCCCCCGGCCTGAAGCTGCTGGCCGAGCCGCGCTGGCGGCCCGGCTATGTGATCCGGGGCGTCGAGGAGCTACAGGTCGGCTGGTGACGGCCGATCCCGTGACCAGGCATCGCCGGACCCCGCAGCCGACCACGGGGCCCGGGCCGGCAGGCCGCCCCGAGGCGGCCCCGCCGCCCCTACCTCGGCACCGTCAGCCGCCAGGCCGAGGGCTCCACCGTCCAGGTACGCGTCCGCACCGGCCCGGTGATCGCCGAGTCCGCGCGGTAGCGGAAATCGCGCCCGGAGACGGTGATCGTACGGGCCCTGGTACTCACCTGGGCCGCTTCGTGCTGGGTGCGGCGGACCGAGATCTCGGCGAGGCCGGTCGGCGCGCACCGCACCGAGACCTCGTGCACCGGCTCGTCCAGATCGGCCAGCAGCACGCCGTCCGCCTCCACCCGCAGCCGCTGAAGACGCGGCGGCTGATAGCCGTTGACCGGGATCGGCGAGGTCAGGGTGCGCACCAGGGAGCGGGCGGTCTTCTCCACCGGCGTCCACCAGTGGGCGCCGGAGTGCGCCTGCGGCATCCCGGACGGGATGCTCAGCGCGCCCAGCACGATGCCGCCGCTGTCGTCCACCAGCAGGTCCAGATCACGCGCGATGCCGTCCAGCACCGCCCGGGCCGCGGCCGGCACCCCGTCGGGCACGCCCAGCGCCCGGGCCAGCGCGGAGCGCGGCCCGATCGGCACCAGCGAGACCGGCGCGTCGCCCAGCGAGCGGTCGCGGTGCATCACCCTGATCGTCCGCAGCAGCGCGGCGTCGTCGCCGAGCACCACCGGGTGCCTCCGGCCGCGGTGGGCCAGGGCCCGCTCGACCTCCTCGGCGGATTCCGGGAAGACGATCTTCACGGAAACCGCGCCGGCACAGAGCACGTCCTTGGCGATCCGTACGGATTCGCCGTCGGTCGCGCGCGCCGCTGGATCGATGACCACGAGCAGGGGGTACCCCCGGACGGAGTCCGGGCGAGGATGCCCAGAAGACTCGGCCGACACCTTGGTCCTTCCTCAGGTAAAATCTCGGTGCAAGAGCCCCTTGCGCCTTTGCGTCAGGGGCTTCGTCTATTCCGGGGCAGGTTCGACGGCTCTCTGCACGTTGGACATGCCCCGCCCGGAAGGGGTGTACGCCTGTGCCCGCACTTGTGCTGCTCGGTGCTCAGTGGGGTGACGAGGGCAAGGGGAAGGCCACCGACCTGCTCGGCGGCTCGGTCGACTACGTGGTCCGCTACCAAGGGGGCAACAACGCCGGCCACACCGTGGTGGTCGGCGACCAGAAGTACGCACTGCACCTCCTCCCGTCCGGAATCCTGTCACCGGGTTGTGTGCCGGTCATCGGCAACGGCGTGGTGGTCGACCCGGCGGTCCTGCTCTCCGAGCTGAGCGGGCTGAACGAACGCGGTGTGGACACTTCCAAGTTGCTGATCAGCGGTAACGCCCACTTGATCACGCCCTATCACCAGACCATCGACAAGGTGACGGAACGCTTCCTGGGCAAGCGCAAGATCGGCACCACCGGGCGCGGGATCGGCCCGGCCTACGCGGACAAGATCAATCGGGTCGGGGTCCGGGTCCAGGACCTGTTCGACGAGTCGATCCTCCAGCAGAAGGTCGACGCGGCGCTGCAGGACAAGAACCAGATCCTGGTGAAGATCTTCAACCGGCGCGCGATCAGCACCGAGCAGATCGTGGAGGAGTACCTCGGCTACGCCGAGCAGATCAAGCCCTTCGTCGCGGACACCGCACTCGTCCTCAACAACGCGCTGGACGAGGGCAAGGTCGTACTGATGGAAGGCGGCCAGGGCACGCTGCTCGACGTCGATCACGGCACCTACCCCTTTGTCACTTCGTCCAACCCGACGGCCGGCGGCGCCTGTACCGGAAGCGGTATCGGCCCCACCAAGGTCACCCGGGTCATCGGTATCCTCAAGGCCTACACAACGAGGGTGGGCGCCGGACCGTTCCCCACCGAACTCCTCGACGAGGACGGCGCGAAGCTGCGCAGCGTCGGGCACGAGTACGGGGTCACCACCGGGCGCGACCGGCGCTGCGGCTGGTTCGACGCGGTCATCGCCCGGTACGCCACCCGGGTCAACGGTCTGACCGACTTCTTCCTCACCAAGCTGGACATCCTGACCGGCTGGGAGCAGGTGCCGGTGTGCGTGGCCTATGAGATCGACGGCCGCCGGGTGGAGGAACTGCCGTACAGCCAGACCGACTTCCACCACGCCAAGCCGGTCTACGAATACCTGCCCGGCTGGTCGGAGGACATCACGAAGGCGAAGAGCTTCGCCGACCTGCCGAAGAACGCGCAGGGTTATGTGAAGGCGCTGGAGGAGATGTCCGGGGCGCCGATCTCGGCGATCGGGGTCGGGCCGGGCCGCAGCGAGACGATCGAGATCAACTCGTTCCTGTAGCGGGCGGCTGACGCGGTGTAAGCCCTGCCCTCCTTGGGCGGCGGGGCTTACCGGCGGGACTTGCTGACGGGGCTCACCGGCCGGGCCAACCGGCGCTGCCCGCAGGCGTGTCACATCTTCTGATACGTCAGCGGCGCCCGGTCGCCGGAGACGTTGCTGCGCCGCAGGTGGGTGGAGTCCAGCAGCGTCAAGGTGGTCGCCTCGCCCGGTTCGCAGGAGGCGGGCGGGCCGCTGGTCAGCTTCGACGGGCTCAGCTCCACCGGCGGTCCGGGGGCGGCGACCCGCATCGACCAGGAGCAGCTGTAGCCGTCGCCCTCGCCCAGCAGCTCCGCCGATCCGTCCGGGCGGATCGTCAGCGTCCTGGTGCCCGGAGTGCCGGTGCCGCCGGGAAGCGTCGTCCGCCAGGTGCCGACCATGCCGCTCGGCAGGGCGTCGGCCGCCGGGCTGACCGCCGATATCGTTGTCGCCGGCCCGGTCGGCTTCGGTCCGCCCGGGGTGGGATTCTTCGCGTTCCCGGCGTCCGGCCGGTCGTGCCCGCCCTCGCGAACCGCGACATAGGCCGTCGTCCCGCCCGCGATCACCGCGAGCAGCGCGAGGACGGCGATGAGCGCCCCACCGCGTCCCCTGCGCGCCGGGGCGGCGGACGGGGACTCCGGTTCGGGCCGCGGCACCTGGAAGAGCGGCGCCACAGGCGGACCGGCCGCCGGCGGCGTCACCGGGTCCGCCTCCTGGGCCTCTTGGGCCGCCCGGGCGACCGCCTCCGCCGGGACCACCGGCAGCGACCCCGTCTCCGCCGCCTCCAGCTCCAGCAGCCGCACCACCTCACGCCCCAGCTCGGCCACGATCGCGCCCGGCAGCCACGGTTCGCCGGCCGAGGACGGCGCCGGCTCGTCCGTGCCCAGCAGTTCGCGTATCCGGGCCAGGGAGGGCCGCGCCTCCGGCTCCTTGACCAGGCAGGCCGCCACCAGTTCCCGCAGTCCCTCGGGTACGGCGGCCAGGTCCGGCGGCTCCTGCACGATGCGGAACATCTGGGCGTGCACTCCGCTGGAGGCGGCGCCGAAGGGTTCCAGCCCGGTCGCCGCGTAGGCCAGCACCGAACCGAGGCAGAAGATGTCGCAGGCCGGGGTGACCCGGTCGCCCCGCACCTGCTCGGGCGACATGAAGGCGGGGGAGCCGAGCATCGCGCCGGTGGAGGTCAGTCCGCCGTCCGCCACCGTCTCCAGCGCGCGGGCGATGCCGAAGTCGATGACCCGGGGACCGTCGATGGTGATCATCACATTGGACGGCTTGAGGTCGCGGTGGACCAGGCCGGCCCGGTGGATGTCCTCCAGCGCGTGGGCCAGCCCGGAGGCCAGCACCCGTACCGAGCGCTCCGGCAGCGGCCCGTACTGCCTGCCGACGACCTGCTGGAGCGACGAACCGGCGACGTACCCGGTGGCGACCCAGGGGATCTCGGCCTCGGTGTCGGCGTCCAGTACCGGCGCCGTCCAGCGCCCGCCCACCCGCCGGGCGGCCAGCACCTCGCGGCGGAAGCGGCCGCGGAACTCGTCCTGGGCGGCCAGCTCGGGCCGGACCAGCTTCACCGCGACCGTACGGCCCCGCTCCGACCGGGCCAGGAAGACCCGGCCCATACCGCCGGTGCCGAGCCGGCCGAGCAGACGGTAGGAGCCGATCCACCGCGGATCGTCCGCTCTCAGCTCGTCCATCGCATGTACCGCCCGGCCTCCGCTCGCTCGTAGGGCGAACTCGTACGCCGAAGAATAGGCGCAGCGACGGCAAGCGGTCAGGTGTGGTCGATACCGAAAAGGAGCCCGCGCGGCCCACGCCCGGCGGGCACCGCGGGCGCAGCGCTTAGGGTGTCGGGAGTCAGACATATGTCAGACGTATGTACGACCCGGCGCAGCGACGCCGACCGGCCGCGAGGAGACGGACATGCCGCTGGGCGGAGGAGAGCGGGTGCGGCGCAGCAGCCTGCGCCAGCAGATCGCCGACGCCCTGCGCGAGGAGGTGCTCACCGGCCGCCTCCAGGCCGGCCGCCACTTCACCGTCAAGGAGATCGCCGACAGCTACGGGGTGTCGGCCACCCCGGTCCGCGAGGCGCTGGTGGACCTGGCCGCCCAGGGACTGCTGGAGGTGGAGCAGCACCGCGGCTTCCAGGTGCGGCGCCTCACCCAGGCCGACTTCCGCTCGCTCACCGAGGCCCGGGTCTTCGTGGTCGAGGCGCTCTTCCGCGACCTGGCCGAGCACGGCATCGGCGATCTGCCCAAGGACGCCATCGCCTCGGTACGCCGCCGCGCCGAGGCCGCCGCCCGCGCCGCGCGCGCCGGGGTGCTGGACGTGCTGATCGGCTGCGACCTGCGGTTCTGGCGGGAGCTGTCGGCCATCGGGGGGAATCCGCACATCTGCGAGTTCCTGGACCGGGTACGTACCCAGACATGGATCTACGCGGTCCCGCACCTGCGGGCGCTCCAGGACCTGTCCGGGGTGTGCTGGGCCGGGCATGTGGCGCTGGTCGAGGCGGTCGCCGACCGCGACATCGAGACCGCCCGCGAGCTGACGACGGGGTACAACGAGCACACCCGGGCCCTGGTGGAGAAGCTCGCTCCCGCACGCTCATGACGTGAACGCCGCGGTCGAATTACGCTGTACGCCCCCGACCGGATGGAGTGTTCGTGGCCTGCGACTTGTGGCTGGTGCCGCTCGTGGACGTGCTCTGCCACAGCCCGGAAAACCCGTTCTCCGAGGAACTCGCCCGTTACGACAAGGCGTTGAGCGACGCCGGACAGCCGCCCGTCCCCGTCTACAGCTATATGCCGGGCCTTTCGGGTGATGTGGGGCCGGTCGCCTGCTTCGACTACGACGCGCTGCACTTCCTGCGCCGGGCCTATCTGCTCAGCCTCCAGGGCCTGGAGGTCACCCCGGTGGACGCGCTCGGCGGCGACTACGAGCAGCTGCTGGAGATGTTCGAGCCGACCGCCCAGCGCTCGCACCTGGTCTGGCACTACGACCACGCCGGCGCGTATGTGCCGCTGGACTTCCCGCAGCCGGTGGTCAACGACGAACTGCTGGAGAGCGGCGGCCCGCTCGGCTCCAGCCACGGGCTGCTGCGCGAGCTGGAGTTCGTCGCCCCCGCGATCGGCATCGACCCGGCCCATCCGCCGGCCCCCCCGGCGCCGCCGGACCGCCACACCACCCTGGAGGAGCCGGCCGTGCTGCCGGCGTCGGCCGCCACCGCCGGGCCCTTCGCCCGCGAACACCATGTCTGGCTCGGCCTGCACGCGGCGGCCACCCGCTCGCTCGGACAGGGATCGATGATCGTCTTCAGCTGAGCGCTCCGCCGGTGGCCGCACCGGTCGTCTCACAAGGTTCACACGTCACAATCGCCTCCGGCTCACGCGCTGTTTGCCGGATGGACGTCCGGAAGGGGGTGTTCCCGCATTGAGACCCCATTTGAATCCCCCGTGACGGCGCAAGATTGCAGTGGGCGCCCAGGACATAGGGGGGTCTACGCATGGCGTCCGCAGATACGGGGTCCGGCAGACCGGCGGGCCTTGACGACGTACCGCGTCAACTGGTCGCTACACGCGGCCTCGGCGACCGGATCTTCCGGTTCCAGCTGACGGCCACCGGCACCGCGGTGCTCGCCATCATGGCCGCCGTCGGGCTGTTCCTGCTGATCAGGGCGGCCCAGGCGCTCCGGGTGACCGGCCTGTCCTTCCTCACCACCTCGGAGTGGCAGCCCGACGTCCACCACTTCGGTATCGCCGCGGTCCTCACCGGGACGGTGCTGATCGCGCTGGTGGCGGTGACGCTCTCCCTGCCGCTGGCGCTGGGCACCGCGCTGTTCATCTCCGATGTCGCGCCGCGCCCGCTGCGCCGCACGCTGATCGCGCTGGTCGACCTGATGGCCGCGGTCCCCTCGGTGGTCTACGGCCTGTGGGGGCTGTTCTTCCTGCAGACGCGGGTGATCGGCCTGTCTCGCTGGCTGTCCGACTGGTTCGGCTGGATCCCGCTGTTCAAGGTCGACGGCACCCAGCCGGGCCAGCCGCTGGCCTCGGCCAGTGTGTACACCGCGTCCACCTTCGTCGCCGGGATCGTCGTCGCCCTGATGGTGGCGCCGATCCAGTGCTCGGTGATGCGTGAGGTCTTCACCCAGGCGCCGGTCGGCGAGCGCGAGGGCGCGTACGCGCTGGGCGCCACCCGCTGGGGAGTGATCCGCTCGGTGGTGCTGCCCTTCGGGCGCGGCGGGCTGATCGGCGGCACGATGCTGGGGCTCGGCCGGGCACTCGGCGAGACCATCGCCGTCTATCTGATCATCTCCCCGGTGTTCACCATCCAGCCGCACATCCTGCAGACCGGCTCCAACTCGGTCTCCTCCCTCATCGCGCTGCACTACGGCGACGCCTCCGGCTTCGGTATGTCCGCGCTGATGGCGGCCGGCCTCGCGCTGTTCGTGCTCACCCTGGTCGTCAACTTCACCGCGTCCTCGATCGTGGCCCGGTCCCGGTCCGGCGCGCAGAGCGAGGCATGAGATGACCGTGATCGACCAGGCGCAGCCCGCGCCGTCCCCCGAGGCCGCCGAACCGCGGCCGGTGGAGGCTCCCGATGTGCCGCGGCGGATCGGCGGTGTGTCCCGGACCGGAGTGCTGTCGGTGCTGGGCGCCGCCGTCTCGGCGCTGTGCGTCACCCTGCTGCTGTTCGGCGAACTCGCCCCGCTCACCGGCCCGCTGGGCTTCACCGTCACCTGGTACCTGGTCTTCCTGGCCGGGTACGCGGCGCTGGTCGCGCTGGACGAGGACGGCCCGGCGATCCGCGACCGGGTGATGACGGTGGTGCTGTGGTCGGCGGCGGCCGTGCTGTTCGCCGCGCTCGCCCTGGTGGTGGGATTCACCCTGTGGCGCGGTCGGGACGCGCTGCCGCACGGCAACTTCTTCACCCAGGACATGCAGAAGGCCGGCCCGCTGGACCCGCTGACGGTCGGCGGCATCGCGCACGCGATGCTCGGCACACTGATCATGATCGTGATCGCGCTGGCCATCACGGTGCCGCTCGGACTGACCTGCGCGGTCTACCTGAACCAGACCCGGGGACGCTACGCCCGCTTCGTACGGACCGTGGTCGAGGCGATGACGGCGCTGCCGTCCATCGTGGCCGGGCTGATGGTCTACGCGACCTGGATCCTCATCCTCGGCCAGCAGAAGTCCGGACTCGCCGCGGCGTTCGCCATCAGCCTGATGATGCTGCCGATCGTGATCCGGGCGGCGGACGTCGTGCTGCGGCTGGTGCCCGGGACGCTGCTGGAGGCCTCCGAGGCGCTGGGCGCGCCGCGCTGGCGGGCCGTGTGGCATGTCGTCCTGCCCACCTCGCGGTCGGGGCTGGCCACCGCGGTCATCCTCGGCACCGCGCGCGGCATCGGCGAGACCTCGCCGGTACTGCTCACCGCGGGCTACACCGCCGCGCTCAACGCCGACCCGACGCAGGGCCCGATGGTGTCGCTGCCGCTGGCCGTCTTCACCTTCGTCAAGTCGCCCGAGCCGGACATGATCGCCCGCGGCTTCGGCGCCGCGGCGGTGCTGATGGCCCTGGTCCTGGTCCTGTTCGCGATCGCCCGGGTGCTCGGCGGGCGCGGCCCCGGCCACCAGTCCCGCCGGCAGGCGCGGCGTACGGCACGTGCCTCGCGCCGGGACGTCTCGCGGTTCGCGGACCTGCACGCTCCCGCCCTTCCCCTGTTCGACGGAGAGAACGCCTGATGCCGCTCAACTCACCCGGCGGCGCGCCGCGTCGCTCACCCGCCCTCCAGCGCCGGACCCATCTGCTGCTGGCGCTGCTCACCTTGTTCGGCACCGTGCTGCTCGGCCCGGCCGCCACCACCGCGTCGGCCGGCACCGGATACACCCCCGTCTCCGGCGCCGGGTCGACCTGGGCCGAGAACGCCGTGGACGAGTGGCGGCGGGACGTCACCCAGTACGGGATGCGGATCAACTACAGCGGTACCGGATCGTCCGACGGGCGGCGGCAGTTCCTCAACGGCACCCAGGACTTCGCGGTCAGCGACATCCCGTTCCAGACCCACCCCACCGACGGGTCGGCCGCGGAGAACCCGGCGCCGGGGACCTACGCGTACATGCCGATCGTGGCCGGCGGCACCGTGTTTATGTACCACCTGACCGTCGGCGGGAAGCCGGTCACGAATCTGCGGCTGAACGGCGACGTGCTCACCAGGATCTTCACCCGCGTGGTTACGTACTGGGACGACCCGCTGATCAAGGCGAGCAACCCCGGCCTCCAGCTGCCGCACCGCAGCATCGTGCCGGTGGTGCGCTCCGACGGCTCCGGATCGACCGCCCAGTTCACCTTGTGGATGGCCGACCAGCACAAGGCGCTGTGGAACAACTACTGCGGCCGGGTCGGACGGGCCGGGGCCTGCGGCGCGACCTCGAACTACCCCACCCTGTCCGGGATGATCGCGCAGTCCGGCGACCTGGGCGTGGCGGGCTATGTCGCGCAGGGCTACGGCGAGGGCGCGATCGGCTACGTCAACTACTCGTACGCGCTGAACGCGCACTTCCCGGTCGCGAAGATCCTCAACCACGCCGGCTACTACACCGAGCCGACCCCGTCGAACGTCGCGGTCTCGCTGCTCAAGGCGAAGATCAACACCGACAAGTCGTCACCGGACTACCTGACCCAGCAGCTCAGCGGCGTCTACACCGACACCGACCGGCGCAACTACCCGCTGTCCAGCTACTCGTACATGATCCTGCCGCTCACCGTGCAGGGAAGCTTCACCAAGGCCAAGGGCAAGACGCTCGGCGCGTTCTCCTACTACTTCATGTGCCAGGGTCAGCAACAGGCGCCGGATCTCGGCTACTCGCCGCTGCCGATCAACCTGGTGCAGGCCGGGCTCGACCAGATCCGCCGCATCCCGGGTGTGCAGACGCAGTCGATCGACATCAAGCACTGCAACAACCCGACCTTCAGCCCCGACGGGCACAACAAGCTGGCGGAGACCGCGCCTTACCCCCAGCCCTGTGACAAGCAGGGCGCGATGCCGTGCACGACCGGTACCGGCGGCGCGGCCCCCTCGTCCGCCGGCGGTGCCAAGGGCGGCTCCAACTCCGGCTCGGGCGGCGCCGGTTCGTCCGGCGGCGGCACCACCGGTGGTACGGGCGGCGGTACGGCCGGCGGTTCGTCGGGTGGCGGCGCCGCCGGTGGCGGCGCCCCGACCGTCGACCCCGACACCGGCCAGCAGATCGGCGCCGGCGCCGGCAGCCCGGCGGCGGGCGGTACGGCCACCGCCGGCGGCTCCGCCGGCGCGGCGACCACCACGACCGGCGGCGGCAGCGGCGGCGGCGCGCAGGACAGCGCGGCGAACGGCACCGTCGCGCTGGCCCAGCCGGTGACCGTGGCCGGCCGGACCGGCTGGACCGGCACCCAGACCCTGATGCTGCTCGCCGTGATCAGCCTGCTCGGCCTCGTCCTGCTGCCGTCCGCCGCCTCGCGGCTGCTCGGAAGGAAGGACCGATGAAGGGCGCGCCCCGCACCGGCCTGCGGACCCTCAAGCGCTTCCTGCTGCGGCTCGGCGCGGGCGCGGCGATCGGCGCGCTGCTCGGCGCGGCCGTCACCCAGGCCGCGCAGCCCGCCGCGGCCGGCACAGCCGCCCCGGCCGGCGGCTCGGCGGTGACCGTGTCGGGGCGCGGCGAGTTCAAGGACATGCGCTTCACCGTCAGCCAGACCCGGCAGCTCACCAGCCAGGCGGTCACCGTCACTTGGACCGGCGGTGTCCCGACCACCTTCGCCGGCACCCAGTTCAACACCGACTTCGTGCAGATCATGCAGTGCTGGGGCGACGACGACGGGACGGTGCCCGCCAACCCCGGCCCGTCGCGCACCCAGTGCCAGTACGGCGCGTCGCCCACCACCGACCGCGCGTCCTGGCCGGGCAACGCGCGCGACGACACCCGGACGATCACCTACAGCGCGCAGCCCGCCAACTACGGCCAGGACGACCAGTACGGGTCGGAGGGCGCCTTCGGCACCGGCGAGGTGCCCTTCAAGTCGGTGGACGGCACGGTGATCGACACCGGCACCCAGAACAACGCGCTGTTCAGCTACAACACCACCAACGAGATCGACTTCGCCAGGACCGGCGCCGATGGCACCGGCAAGGAGTTCTTCGAGACCCAGACGGCGCTGGAGGCCCCGCACCTCGGCTGCGGCGACCCGGTCACCAAGGCCGGGGTCACCACGCCGCGCTCCTGCTGGCTGGTGATCGTGCCGCAGGGGCACCTGGACCTGGACGGCAAGCCGTACGCCGACCGCACCCAGGTCAACGCGGGCTCCCCGGTGTCCAGCACCAACTGGAAGAACCGCATCGCGGTCAAGCTCGGCTTCAACCCGGTCGACTCCAGCTGCCCGCTCGGCGCCTCCGAGCGCCAGACCGTCGGCAGCGAACTGGCCGCCGACGCCATGACCAGCTGGCAGGCCGCGCTGTGCCCCACCGGCACCGTCTACGGCTACACCGAGATCGGTGAACCCGACGCCCGGCAGCGGCTGATCGACCACGGCGACAGCGGACTGGCCTTCACCGCCAAGGGCGTGGGCGTCAGCGACGCCGTCTACGCGCCGGTCAACCTCTCCGCCGCCGTCATCGGCTTCACCATCGAGCGAAGAGCCAAATTCGGGGCCCCGGAGTCGGAGACGAAGATCTCCGGGACCAAGGTCGAGTCCATCAACCTCACCCCGAGACTGGTCGCCAAGCTGCTCACCGAGTCGTACCGCAACTCGGTGTGGGACGTGGTGAAGACCAAGACCGACAGCGCGGGCAACAACACCCTGGTGGCGCCGCCCGCGTACACGTGGGCGAAGACCAATCCGGCCGGACTGATCACCGACCCGGACTTCCTCGCCTACAACCCGGAGTTCGCCGACCTGTCGGTCTCCGAGACGCCCGCCACCGACACCGACCTGATCACCGCGCTCGGCCACTCCGACACGGCCGCGGCGGTGTGGGCCTGGATCGACGCGGACAAGGACGCCCGCAAGTTCCTGGCCGGCATCCCGGACCCGTACGGCATGACCGTCAACCCGTACTACAGCACCAACCCCGACCTGGACCCCGGCGTGCCGATCTTCGACCCGCACCGGGACGACTACCCCAAGAGCGACCCGTGGTGCGAGGCCGCGCCGAACGCCGACCCCAACGCCGAGCAGTGCATGACCGACTTCCACCCGTATGTGGACGACATGCACGAAGGCGCGCTGCACACCCGCCGCGCCGACACCCTGTGGAAGTCCACCTGGGACACGCTGGGGAACCCGCCCTCGTACAAGAGCCCCGGCCCGCAGCCGGTCGGCTCGCGCTTCGTGCTCACCATCACCGACGCCGCCTCCGCCGCCCGCTACGGCCTGCAGACCGCGAAGCTCCTCAACGCCTCCGGCACCTTCACCGCGCCCACCGCCGCCACCCTCACCACGGCGGCGGCCGACGCGACCACCAGCGGCGGGGTCAAGGTCGTCGACCCCGCCAAGGTCACCGCGAAGAACGGCTATCCGCTGACCGAGCTGGTCTACGCCGCCGTACGGCCCGCCAAGCTGACCGCCGCCGCCCGCAAGGACTACGCCGGGCTGCTGCGCTACGCCGTCGGACCCGGCCAGGTCAGCGGCTCCCAGCCGGGCGAACTGCCGGTCGGCTATGCCCCGCTGACCCCCGCGCTGCGCCAGCAGGCCACCCGGGCGGCCACGACGATCGCGACCTGGAAGGGCGGCCCGGCGCACGACACCTCCTCCGGCCCGGCCGGCGGCCACAGCGGGAAGCCGTCCGGCGGCGGCGCCGGAAGCATCGACGGCGGCGGCACCATCGGCGGTACGGGGACGACCGGCGGTCCCACCGGCGCCCCGGCGCCGGCCGGCCCCACCCCCGCCGCGAGCGCCACCGCCACCGCCGCGCACCCCGCCCCGTCCTACGGCGGCGGCAAGGCACTGGCCGCCACCTCGGCCGGTGACACGCCCGCCGACCCGGCCGGCAGGCTGCGCTACGCGCTGCCGATCGGGGCGGGCATCGGCGCGCTCGCCTTCGCGGCGGCCCCCTTCGCCGGCGGCGCCCGTCCCACGCTCCCGCTGCGGGTCCCGCTGCCGGGCGGAGGCGCGATCAGCGTCGATCCGGCCCGGCTCAGGCGGCTGCTGCCCACCCGACCCCCCACACCACGCGGCTGACGCCGCCCCACCGACGGCCGCCCGCCCCGAAAGTCAGTCGGGGCGGACGGCCCGCACCACCCTGCCAGACCCACCCGGCAGGACCGCCCGCACCACCCCCGTAACAGCGTTATGACCAGGAGATCCTCCATGCGCAAGATGCGCCTCGCGTCCGCCGTCGTCGTGGCCGCCATCGCGGTCAGCGGCACGGTTCTCGCCACCCCGGCGATGGCCGACCCGCCCGCCGGCACCTTCCGCCCGCTCGTCGGCGTCGGTTCCGACACCACCCAGGACGTGCTGAACGCGCTGGCCGGCGACACGGTCAACGGCATCAGCTACGCGGCCACCGCCGTGACGGCCGACGGCAAGGGCATCGCCTCGTACGACGCGATCCAGCCCGGCACCGGCTCGACCACCTCCAGCATCACCACCCGCAGCGGCGGCCCGGCCTTCCAGCGCCCCAACGGCTCCGGCCCCGGCCGCACCGCGCTCAGCACCTCGCTGGACGGCAACGCCTTCGGCACCGGCGCGGGCGCCACGCCCAACCCGGGCCAGGTCGACTTCGCCCGCTCCTCGGGCGGCCCGAGCGTGTCCGGCACCGCCCTGACGTACATCCCGCTGGCCCGCGACGCCGTCGGCGTGGCGGCCAAGGGCACCCTGCTGCAGAACCTGTCGGTCGTGGAGCTGCACGACATCTACTCCTCCACCGCCCCCGAGGTGAACGGCACCCCGGTGCACCCGTTCCTGCCGCAGGTCGGCTCGGGCACCCGCAAGTTCTTCCTCGGCGCGATCGGCCTCACCGACGCCGACATCCACAACAACGTCGGGATCGTCCAGGAGAACCAGGCCAACCCGGCCCTCACCCTCGACAACTCCCTGGTGCCCTTCTCGGTCGGCAGCTGGATCGCGCAGAACAACGGCATCTCGCCCGACTTCTCCACCACCGCGGTCAGCAACGGCGCCTACCTCGCCAACATCCAGCTCCCCGGCGACACCGGCACCACCTCCCCGGTCGTCACGGTGAACGGCAAGCTCGCCCCGGTCAGCGGCTACTTCGAGAACTCCACCTTCGGCCGCGACGTGTACGACGTCGTGCCGTCCCGCTCGATCGACCAGACGAGCGTGTTCTTCGACAAGGCGATCTACGACGTCTTCGTCACCAACGGCAGCCACGTCGCCGCCATGGCCTCGGCCGACGCCCAGAGCGTCATCGCCAAGTTCGGCTTCCTCAACGAGTCCTACGACGGCTCGATCGACCCCAGCCACCACATGAAGCTCGGCGGCCTGGAGGACTCCAGCGCCTCCTCCGCGCTCCCCGGCACCCCGGTGCTGCACGCCGCCCCCGACAGCGGCAGCGTCGACTTCACCTGGGCCGCGCCGGCCCTGTCCGGTCTGCCGGTCACCGACTACCGCCTGGTGATCAAGAACTCCAAGGGCACCGTCCTGGTCAGCAAGGACCTCACGGCCGGCACCAAGTCCTACAACTTCGCCAACCAGGCCCTGGGCTCCTACAGCGCCACGGTCACCGCCAACAGCCTCAACGGCGCCGGCAAGCCCGCCTCCTGGTCCGGCGCGGTGAAGTACGTCAGCATCACCTCCGGCACCGCCGCCACCACCGCGTTCGGCGGCACGCCGCACGTCTCGGCCACGGTCCGCAACAACCACGCGGTGGTGACCACCGGCACCGTCACGGTCAAGGAAGGCACCGCAGTCCGCGGCACCGGCACCCTGAACAGCAAGGGCCAGGTCTCGGTCGCGCTGCCCAAGACGCTGGCCGTCGGCACGCACACCCTGACCGTGGCCTACAACGGCAACCCGAGCCTGCTGTCCTCCTCGGCCACCGTGAAGCTGACCATCGCCAAGGCCAACCCGGTGGTGACCGTCTCGGCGCCCAAGTCGATCAGCCACCTGAGCCAGGCCAAGGTCACCGTGAAGGTCGCCGCCGCGGGCACCGTGCCCACCGGCACCGTCCGCATCTACAGCGGCAGCACCGTCATGGCCACCGGCACGCTGAAGAACGGCCAGGTGGTCATCACCATGCCGAAGCTCAGCAAGGGCAACCGCGTGCTGCGCGCCCTGTACGTCGGCTCGACCAGCGTGGCCGGCGAGTACAGCGCCAACTTCACCGTCAAGTCCGTCTGATCCCGCCCGACCGGGGGGACCGCGCCCGCCATCCGGCGCGGTCCCCCCGGCGCACCCGCTGACGCCCACCCCGCGAAGGAGGCAGGCCGCCGTGACGGTCGCCGTACCGACCCCGCTCAGCAGACCGGCGCCGTCCGCCGTCGCGCGCAAAGTCGCCCTGCCGGCCGGACCCCAGCTCGCCCGGGGAGCCCTGCTCACCCTGGCCGCGCTGCTCCTCGGCCTGACCGCGCAGATCCTGCTGATCAGCCCGTTGCAGCACCGCGCCGCGCAGCAGCGCGCCTTCGACGAACTGCGCGAGCAACTGGCGCTGGGCACCGCGCCCGTCGCGCAGACCGACCGGAACGGGCACCTGCTCGCCCCCGGCACCCCGGTGGCGATCCTCACCATCCCGCACCTCCACGTCCACCAGGTCGTCCTGGAGGGCACCGACCCGCGGGTGCTGACCGACGGCCCCGGGCACCGCCGCGACACCCCGCTGCCCGGACAGGCCGGCACCAGCGTGCTGATGGGCCGGGCGGCGGCCTACGGCGGTCCCTTCGGCGATCTCGGCTCGCTCCGCCCGGGCGACACCTTCACGGTCACCACCGGGCAGGGCAAGGCCTCCTACCGCGTGCTGGACCTGCGCCGGGCCGGCGACCCGCTGCCCGCGCCGATCGCCGCGGGCAAGGGCCGGCTGGTGCTGCTCACCGCCACCGGCACGCCCTATCTGCCCAGCGGCCTGCTGCGGGTGGACGCCGACCTGACCTCGGCCACCGACCCGACCCCGCCGGCCACCATCCAGACCGGCACCCTGCCGACGTCGGAGGAGCCGATGGGGGCACTCTCCGGCATCCCCTGGCCGATGGTGATGTGGCTCCAGGCGCTGGCGCTGGTCTCCATCGCCGCGGTGTGGGCCTGGCACCGCTGGGGCCGGCACCAGACCTGGATCGTCTTCGCGCCCGTGGTGGCCTTCCTCGGCCTGCGGGTCGCCGGACAGGTCACCGAACTGCTGCCCAACCTGATGTGAACCTGATGTGAGCCGAGCCCGCTGAACTCCCGCCCGGCCGGATCGAGACGACCGCCGCGACCGACGCCATCGACGTAAGAGGTGCCCGCCATGATCGACATCCCCGCCACCGCCCCCGACACGACGGGTTCCGCCCCGGCCGGCAGCACCGCCGACACCGCCGTGCTGCCCGCCGTCACCTCGGCGCCCGCGCCCGCGCGGCTCGAAGCCCGCGCGGTGTCCGCCTGGTTCGGCACGCACAAGGTGCTGGAGCGGGTCAGCCTGGACATGCCGGCCGGCCGGGTCAGCGCGCTGATCGGCCCGTCCGGCTGCGGCAAGTCCACCTTCCTGCGCACCCTGAACCGGATGCACGAGCTGATCCCCTCGGCCGCGATGTCCGGCGAGGTGCTCTTCGAAGGCGAGGACGTCTACGGGGCCGGCCGCCGGCTCACCGACGCCCGGCGCCGGATCGGCATGGTCTTCCAGAAGCCCAACCCGTTCCCGGCGATGAGCATCTACGACAATGTGCTCGCCGGACTGCGGCTGACCGGCACCAAGGCCTCCCGGCGGGAGAAGGACGAACTCGTCGAGGAGTGCCTGACCCGCGCGGGGCTGTGGAAAGAGGTCCGCGACCGGCTCCGGCAGCCCGGCGGCGCGCTGTCCGGCGGCCAGCAGCAGCGGCTGTGCATCGGCCGCGCGCTGGCCGTACGGCCCCGGGTGCTGCTGATGGACGAGCCCTGCTCGGCTCTCGACCCCACCTCCACCCGGCGGATCGAGGAGACCATCCAGGAGTTGTCCGGCCAGGTCACCATCGTCATCGTCACCCACAACATGCAGCAGGCGGCCCGCGTCTCCCAGCAGTGCGCGTTCTTCCTGGCCGAACAGGGCACCCCGGGCGGCATCGTCGAACACGGCGCGACCGAGCAGATCTTCGGCAGCCCGGCCGACAGCCGCACCGCGGACTACGTCGCCGGGCGGTTCGGCTGAGCGGCGGGCCTCCGGGGCCCGGTCACCGAGCTAGCGCGGGCCCTCCGGCGGCCGCTGGCGGGGCATGTTCGGGCGGGCGCCCGGGTGGGGCGGGCGCGGCGGCGCGGCGGGGTCGACGCGGATCGGCCACCACGCGGCGGACTGGGTACGCAGCGGGCCGCCGGCCGAGCCCGCGCCGAAGTCGACCATCCAGTCGGAGGTCTCCATCCGGACCAGGTCCGCGATGTCGTCGCAGAAGCGCCGCAGGATCGCCAGGCAGCGCTCGGCGGCCTCCGCCGCCGTACCCTCGGTCGGCCCGAGCACCTCGCGGACGCTCTCCGAGGCCCAGTCGAACCGCAGCGCCTCAAGACGCCGCTGGACCGCCTGCGCGGTGGCCATGTCCCGCATCCAGCCCGAGGTCAGCCCCAGCGCCCGGTCCGCGCAGACGCACACCCCGGCGCCGAGCAGCGCGAGATAGCCCCAGACGGTGAGGGAGTCCGCCACCCCGGTGAGCTGGACCAGCGGCAGCGCGGCGCCCGTCGCGCCGAGTACCGCCGCCGCGATCCGCAGCGCCCGCGCCCCGCGCCGTTTGAGCGTCCGGTCGGTCAGATACCAGTCGGCGGTCCGCAGCGCGCCCGTCTCCGCCCACCGGTACAGCTCCTCCAGCCGCTCGGCCGGCTCACCCCAGTCGCCCAGCGGGAAGGGCAGCGCCCTCAGGTCCTCCTGCTGGTGGTGCAGTGCCCGCCGCTGAGGCTCCTCCCGAGGGGTCTCCTCGGGAAACATGTCCGGCTGGCTCACTCCACGCTCCTCGCACGACCTTCGTCGGCCTTCATCGGCCTGCGCACCCGGCGCGGTGCGAAGTTCCCTTCTTACCGCCGAACGGCTGAGCGTGGCGGGCAGATCCCAGGATTCCCGCCCGGATGCGCGGCGTGATCAGGTATAGGACGGTAGCCGCGGTCGCCCGAAAGAGTGAGCGCGGCCGCGCATGCCCGGGACGGACCGGTCGACCGCGTCCCGGCGGCGGGAACGGCCGGCCCGCCGCCCCGGCCGCCTGCCCGGACCGGGCCGGTGCGGGGCGTGCCCACTACCCTGGTGCGCGTGAAGGTCCTTGTCATCGGCGGCGGTGCCCGCGAACACGCCCTGTGCCGTTCCCTGTCCCTCGACCCCGAGGTCACCTCGCTGCACTGCGCTCCCGGCAACGCCGGCATCGCGGAGGTGGCCGAGCTGCACCCGGTCGACGTCCTGGACGGCCCGGCTGTCGCCGAACTCGCCGTCTCCCTGCGCGCCGACCTGGTCGTCGTCGGACCGGAGGCCCCGCTGGTGGCGGGCGTCGCCGACGCCGTACGCGCCCGCGGCGTCGACTGCTTCGGACCCAGCCGGGAGGCCGCCGAACTGGAGGGCTCCAAGGCCTTCGCCAAGGAGGTGATGGCCAGCGCCGGGGTGCCCACCGCCCGGTCCTACGTCTGCACCACGCCGGAGCAGATCGACACCGCGCTGGACGCCTTCGGGGCGCCCTACGTCGTCAAGGACGACGGGCTGGCGGCCGGCAAGGGCGTGGTGGTCACCGGTGACCTGGCCACCGCCCGGGCGCACGCGCTGGCCTGCGACCGCGTGGTGATCGAGGAGTTCCTGGACGGCCCCGAGGTGTCGCTCTTCGCGGTCACCGACGGCGAGACGGTCGTACCGCTTCAGCCCGCGCAGGACTTCAAGCGGGCGCTGGACGCCGACGAAGGCCCCAACACCGGCGGCATGGGCGCGTATTCGCCGCTCCCCTGGGCCGACCCCGAGCTGGTGGCCGAGGTCGAGCGCACCGTCCTCCAGCCGACCGTGGACGAACTCCGCCGCCGCGGCACCCCCTTCGCCGGGCTCCTGTACGCGGGTCTGGCGATCACTTCGCGCGGCGTGCGGGTCATCGAGTTCAACGCGCGCTTCGGCGACCCGGAGACCCAGGTCGTCCTGGCCCGGCTCACCACCCCGCTGGCCGGCCTGCTGCGCGCCGCCGCGACCGGCCAGCTGGCCACCTTCCCCGAACTGCGCTGGACCGACGACGCGGCGGTCACCGTCGTCATCGCCTCCTACAACTACCCGGACACCCCCCGCACCGGCGACCCCATCACCGGCCTCGCCGACATCGCCGCCAACGACCCGCACGCCTACGTCCTGCACGCCGGCACCCGCCACGACCCCGAGGGCCGCGTCCTGTCCGCCGGCGGCCGCGTCCTGTCCGTGACCGGCACCGGCCCCACCCTCACCGACGCCCGCGACCGCGCCTACCGCGCCGTCGAACGCGTCGGCCTCGACGGCGCCCACCACCGCAAGGACATCGCGGCAGAGGCGGCAGCGGGGGCGGGGGCGGCGGGGTAGGGGGTGGGCGCCGTATCGGGGTGCCGTGCCGCGGTGGGGCGAGGTGGGCGGGTGCCGTGGGTGCCGTGGGGTGGGTGCCGTTGAGGGTGGGGGTTCCGTGGGGTGGGGTGCCCGGCGGGGTGAGGGTGCCGTAGATGGGCGCCGTTTCGTGGGTGCCGTGGGGCGTGAGGGTGCGGTTTGGTGGGCACCGCCCAGCGCGGGGGCACCCCTTCGTGGGTGCCGTCCAGCGCGAGGGCACCGCCCTTTCCCTTTTTTTGCCGCCCTCTCGCCTCCGGGCGCTTAGACCCGGTGTCGACAGTCGATCGTGCTCGCTCGCTCGTTCCTCGCTCACTGCGCGCGTTCTCCTTTTCGACACCGGCGCGCCCTTCGGCTCGCTGGCTACCGGCGAGCCGTCGGGCGTCAGGTGGGCCCAGCGGGGCACCCCAGGGTCACCGGGCGCCGTGCGGTTCGCCGGTTGGTTCGCGTTGCGCTGTGCGGTTCGCTGGTCCGTTCACCTTGCGCTGTGCGGTTCGCCGGTAGCGACCGAGCCAAGGGGCGCGCCGGTGTCGAAATGGGGGTCCCCCCGGACGGAGTCTGGGGGAGAACGACAAGCGAGGAACGAGCGCGGGAGAGAGGAACGTCGACACCGGGTCCAAGCGCCCGGAGGCGAGAGGGCGGCAAAAAAAGCAGAACCACTCCAAGGAGTGATGCCTCGGCCATACGGATGACTGCTCAGCGCCGCCGCAACTACTGTGCCGGGAAGGGCGCACCGCAGGACATTGCGGCAAACAGCCGTCCGGCATTGCGATGTCGGTGGGCGGTGCGACAGTGGGGAGAGGCCGCCGCAGGGGTGGTCGCCGCTTGGGCAGGGGGTGAGCCGCCGATGGCTGGAGAAGCAGGTCAGGGCCTTGCGCGGGCCCGTGCGCTGGCGGTGCTCAGGGTGCGTTCGAGCGCGGTGGGGGCCGCGCTGGTGCCCGCTGGGGTGGCCGTGCTGATGAACGTGGGGCGGGTGAGCGACCGGATCGGGCCCGGCTGGGACACCGCCTGCTGGGCCGTGACGGGCGCCGCGCTGGTCGTGCTGGCGGTGGCCGCCGCCGTGGGCGCGGTGATCGCGCGGGCGAGGCCCGCGGTGAGTCCCACGGTGTCGGTGACGGAGCAGGCCGCACCCGATCTCTACCGGCTGGTCAGGGACCTCGCGGAGCGGCTCCAGGTGCCGGCGCCCTCGGCGATAGCACTGACGCCGGACTGCGACAGCTGGCTGGAGGACCGCAGGGACAGCGTTCCGGCGCCGGGGGAGTCGCGGCCGGCGCCGGTGCTGGTGGTCGGCTCACCGTTCATGTGGTGGATGCGGGTCGCCGAACTGCGGGCGCTGCTCGCCCCGGTGGTGGCGGGCACCGGCCCCGCCGCCGACCCCGAGATATCCGCGGCCCGGCGCTTCGTCCGGGGTCTCGACGCCGCCGCCGGCGTCTCGGCCGAGGGCGCGCGGGGCGGCCTGCTGCTGCGGCCGGTGTTCCGCATACTCGGCTGGGCGGTCCGGCTGCTGCTGCACGGCTGCGGCGGGCACGCGGCCGAGATGGAGCGCGCGGTCGCGGCCTCCGCCTCGGAGCGGGCGCTGGCGGTGGACTACGGGCTGCGGATCGTCGCCCAGGAGCAGATCGGGCTGGCCTACGCGGGCTGGGACCGGCTGCTGACCCGGGTGGCGCTGCCGGCGTGGCGGATGGGCCGCTGGCCGTCCCGGCTGGACGCCGGGGTGGTGGCCGCGCTCACCGAGCTGTCCCGGCGGGACCGGCTGGCGGACGGCTTCGAGTCCCGGCTGGGCGAGCGGCCGGCGTGCGATCTGCTGGACGACCCGGGCCTGGTGGACGAGGCGGTCTCGCTGCTGGCGGCCCGCATCTTCCACGGCGGCCCCGCCCGCCCCGGCCCCGGCTGGGCGCCGGTGAGCTGGGCCCGTTATCCCGAGGAGGTCGTGGACGGCATCTGGCGGAGCGAGGCCGGCCGCCTCGTACGGCTGCTGGACGACGTACGGCCCACCCCGGCCCGGGCCCGGGGCGGCCGGGTGCTGGTCGGCGGCCGGGCGGCGGATGTCGAGGAACCGGGGGGCGCGACGCTGGGACGGGTCATCGAGCGGCTGGCCGGCGGGGGCAGCGAGGAGCTGGCCGCGCGGCTCAGCGCGGCGGTGGAGGCGGGCCCGAGCGGTCCTGCGACGTTGGCGGTGCCCGGCGGGGAGGTGGTGGTGTGCCCGCTGCTGCCGCCGCGTACCGGGCGGGAGCTGCTGGCGGATCACGTCACCGCGGTGGTCTGCTGCGCCGCGGTGGACACGGCCGGGGCCGCCCCGGGCCTGGACTGGCTCGACGGCCCCGCCCTGCTGGTGGCCGGCCACCGCCGCACCGACCTCGCCTTCCCGGTCCTCCGCCTGGTGGAGAACGGCGACCCGGGCCCGCTGCGCAGCTGGCTGTCCGCCGTCGGCATCCGCCCGGACAAGCCGCTCCGGCTGCCCTAGCTTCCCCGGTTTCCCCGCCGTTCGCGCCGCCCCCAGCGGCCGATGCCCTGCCCTCGGACCCCCCGCTGGCTGAATTTGGGCCGTGAGCCGTGCTTCTCCGTAAAAAAAGGCCACGAACCGTGACCGCCGCAGCGCTTTCTGTGATGTGCTGGGGGGAGGCGACCGCATCGTTGCACCGCGGTCCCAGGGGGTGGGGCGGGTGCGGAAGAAGAGGGCGGCGATGGGTGTGGGGCAGATTCGGCGCTGGGAGTCGGGTGCGCTCGCGCACGGGGTCTCGGACCCGTTCGGGCAGGGTCCGCTGCCGTGGCTGAGGGGCGAGCAGCAGTATCTGGACGACGCGGGCCAGGTGGTGCCGTGGTATGTGGATCTGGCCGTGAGCAGCGGAAAGCCGCCGCGCAAGCCGCACATCTCGGGTCCGCGTACGGCTGATGACGTCCGCCGCCAGATCAAGGGCTTCGCCACCGAGGGCGCGGTCGCGCCGGGCGGCGCGATCGACTTCCGGATCACCGTGGACCCGCCGCAGGAGTTCACCGTGGACGTCTACCGCATCGGGCATTACGGCGGGGACGGCGCCGCCCAGGTGACCACCAGCCCCCGGTTGTCCGGCATCGTGCAGCCCGCGCCGCTCACCGCCGGCAGGACGGTTTCCTGCCACCACTGGTGGCAGTCCTGGCGGCTCCAGGTGCCGCCGTACTGGAAGACCGGTGCCTATGTGGCGGTGCTCACCACCGCCGACGGCTACCGCAGCCATGTCCCCTTCACCGTCCGGGACGCCGACGCCCGCCCGGCCGATCTGCTCCTGCTGCTGCCGGACGTCACCTGGCAGGCGTACAACCTCTACCCCGAGGACGGCCACACCGGCGCCAGCCTCTACCACGCGTGGGACGACGAGGGCCGGCTGCTGGGCGAGGAGGAGGCCGCCACCACCGTCTCCTTCGACCGCCCCTACGCGGGCGCCGGCCTGCCCCTGCACATCGGGCACGCCTACGACTTCGTCCGGTTCGCCGAGCGCTACGGCTATGACCTGGCGTACGCCGACGCCCGCGATCTGCACGCCGGGCGGGTCGATCCGACCCTCTACCGGGGCCTGGTCTTCCCCGGTCACGACGAGTACTGGTCGATACCGATGCGTCGCGCGGCCGAGGCCGCCCGCGAGGCCGGCACCTCGCTGGTGTTCCTGTCCGCCAACACCATGTACTGGCAGGTCGAGTTGACCCCGTCGCCGTCCGGCGACCCGGACCGGCTGCTGACCTGCCGCAAGCGCCGGGGCGAGGGCAGGGGCCGCAGCGCGCTGTGGCGCGACCAGGGCGAGCCCGAACAGCTCGTGGTCGGCGTGCAGTACGCCGGCCGGGTGCCGCAGCCGTCCCCGCTGGTGGTCCGCAACGCAGGGCACTGGCTGTGGGAGGCCACCGGCGCCGCCGAGTGCGACGAGATCCCCGGTCTGGTGGCGGGCGAGGCGGACAGCTATTTCCCGCGCACCCCGCTGCCGGAGTCCACCGAGCGCATCCTGCTGGCCCACTCGCCGTACGAATCGGCCGACGGCCGCCGCTGCCACCAGGAGACCTCGCTGTACCGGGCACCGAGCGGGGCGTATGTCTTCGCGTCCGGCACCTTCGCCTGGTCCCCGGCGCTGGACCGCCCCGGGCATGTGGACCCGCGCATCCAGCGCGCGACCGCCAATCTGCTCGACCGCATCTGCAAGCACGACTGAGCCCGGGGCGGGGTCCCGGGCGGGCCACCTGGGAGGGAGCGGCAGGACCGGTACGGAGCCGAATGGGGGGCGAACCGCGGCCGGCGGGCCCACCCGTGCGCGCCGGCCCCCTCGCCGTACGCGAGAATCGGGGGCTGAACCACCGAGTGGGGAGGACACCCATGTCCGGATTCGTCGTCAAGCCCGAACCCGTCCAGGTACCGGGCCTCGTGCATCTGCACACCGGCAAGGTGCGCGACCTGTACCAGAACGCGGCCGGCGAGTTGGTGATGGTGGCCAGCGACCGCACCTCCGCGTACGACTGGGTACTGCCCACCGAGATCCCGGGCAAGGGCCGCATCCTCACCCAGTTGTCGCTGTGGTGGTTCGAGCTGCTGGCCGACCTGGTGCCGAACCATGTGATCTCCACCGAGCTGCCCGAGGGCGCCCCCGCCGACTGGGAGGGCCGCACCATGGTGTGCCGCCAGCTGCGGATGGTCCCGGTCGAGTGCGTGGCCCGCGGCTATCTGGCCGGGTCGGGCCTGCTGGAGTACGAGCGGACCCGTACGGTGTGCGGTCTCGGCCTGCCCGAGGGCATGGTGGACGGCTCCGAACTGCCCGGACCGATCTTCACCCCGGCCACCAAGGCCGAGGTCGGCGAGCACGACGAGAACGTGACGTACGAGGAAGTGGCCCGCCAGGTCGGCGTGGAGAGTGCCGCCCAACTCCGGCAGGCCACCCTCGCGGTGTACTCCCGGGCCCGGGAGATCGCCGGCACCCGCGGCCTGATCCTCGCGGACACCAAGTTCGAGTTCGGCTACGACGAGCAGGGGACGCTGGTCATCGCGGACGAGGTACTGACCCCGGACTCCTCCCGCTACTGGCCGGCCGACCAGTACGAACCGGGCCACCCGCAGCCGTCCTTCGACAAGCAGTTCATCCGCGACTGGCTGACCTCGCCCGCCTCCGGCTGGGACCGCGCCTCCGAGCAGCCGCCGCCCACCCTGCCGCCCGAGGTCGTGGAGCAGTCCAGCGCGCGCTATGTCGAGGCCTACGAGCGCCTGACCGGCACCAGTTGGTCCTGACCCGGGCCGCCGGTGCCTGAGCGGGTGAGCGGGCGCCGGCGGGGACGTGACGAAGGCCCCGGTCGTATCGACCGGGGCCTTCGTTTGTGCTGGAGCGGACGACGAGATTCGAACTCGCGACCCTCACCTTGGCAAGGTGATGCTCTACCAACTGAGCCACGTCCGCAGGGCGTGCAGACACTGTACCTGATCCCCCGGGCGGCGTAGAAACCGATATCCGGGCCGCCGGTGCCTGAGCGGGTGAGTGGGCTCCGGTTGGATGCGGGGATGTGACGAAGGCCCCGGTCGCATGGACCGGGGCCTTCGTTTGTGCTGGAGCGGACGACGAGATTCGAACTCGCGACCCTCACCTTGGCAAGGTGATGCTCTACCAACTGAGCCACGTCCGCAGGGCTCGACCACTCTACCCCCGGTCCAGCCGAGACGGCTGGACCGGGGCGAGCGACCTGAGCGGGCGACAGGAATTGCACACTGCGCCTCCCCCCTGGAAGGGGGGCGCTCTACTACTGAGCTACGCCCGCATGACCTCCGCTGACCTGGCCTTTCGGCCCTGCCCTCGGCGTGAGCCCAACACTAGCGGAAGGGAGGGGGGAGCTGTCCAATCCGCCACGGGCCGCCGGGCCGTGGCGCTTTCCGCGCCCCGGCGGCCCCCCTCCGAGTCCGCACCGAGCCCTGACCGCGCCCCCGTCGGCCCGGCCGGCCAGGACTCAGCCCGCTTTGTTGAACGCTTCGTAGACCTTCTTCGGGATTCGTCCGCGGGCCGGCACCTCGAAACCGTTGGACTGCGCCCAGGCGCGCACCGTGGCGGGTGTCGGCGCGATGGGCGTGCGCTTGTAGGCGCGGCCGGAAAGTGTGCGCCGGCGGCCGGCCTCCACGTACGGTGCGAGGTCTTTGCGCAATCTGTCCGCGTTCTTGGACGACAGGTCGATCTCGTACCATTGTCCGTCGACGCCGAATGCGATGGTTTCCGCGGCTTCGCCGCCGTCCAGGTCGTCGGCGAGTGTGACCAGTACGCGTTGCGCCATAGGGATCGGTCCTTTCTTACGCCATCGGCCCGTGGGTGCGACGGCGGGGCGGGCGCGGCGCCGCCGCGGGCCGTACCGCCGGCCGCGGGCGAGCCGACCAGTCGGTCTCGACACGTTTCATTTTGAGCGATGTGGCACGTCTGCTGTCACGAAATGGGGCTACGGGGATACCCGATGTCGCAGTTAATTCCCATCGCCGGACCACCGCAAGCCTTCTCGCACCCGGGACCCTATGTTTTCGGCCCCGGTTTTCCCACGCATTTCGTCAGCCGATACATAAACGTGATCCTCTGATCCTGGTGGGAAGCTTGGGGCGTCCATCCATATCTACTCGCGTAGATTCTGCCACCCGCTACGCTGGGAGAACCTCACGCACCACACCACCGGGAGTGCCCGTGGCACGCGTCGTAGTCGACGTCATGCTCAAGCCGGAGATCCTCGACCCCCAGGGCCAGGCGGTCCAGCGCGCACTGCCGCGGCTGGGCTTCGCCGGGATCTCCGACGTACGACAGGGAAAACGCTTTGAACTGGAGGTCGAGGGGCCGGTCGACGAGGCCGCCCTGGACCGCATTCGAGAGATGGCGGAAACGTTTCTCGCCAACACCGTGATCGAGGACTTCAATGTAAAGGTGGAGTCGTGACTGCGCGCATTGGCGTCGTCACATTCCCGGGAACGTTGGACGACCGCGACACCCGGCGGGCCGTGCGGCTGGCCGGCGCCGAAGCCGTAGGCCTGTGGCACCGCGACAAGGACCTCAAGCAGGTCGACGCGGTGGTTCTGCCCGGCGGGTTCAGTTACGGCGACTATCTGCGGGCCGGCGCGATCTCCCGTTTCTCCCCGGTCATGGAAACGATCATCGGCCAGGCCAAGGCCGGAATGCCGGTTCTGGGTATTTGCAACGGTTTCCAGGTGCTGACCGAGGCGCATCTGCTGCCCGGGGCCATGCTGCGCAACAACGACCTGCACTTCGTCTGCCGTGACCAGAAACTGCGGGTCGAGACCAGCGGCACCGCCTGGACCGCCGACTACGCGGCG
This sequence comes from Streptomyces polygonati, assembly GCF_042650325.1. Classification (NCBI taxonomy): domain Bacteria; kingdom Bacillati; phylum Actinomycetota; class Actinomycetes; order Kitasatosporales; family Streptomycetaceae; genus Streptomyces; species Streptomyces polygonati. Next base: position 137,934 of record NZ_JBHSBB010000030.1, read on the forward strand.
GGCCAGCAGATCTCCATCCCGCTGAAGAACATCGACGGCCGCTACACCGCGGACGAGCGCACCCTGGACGAGCTGGAGGCCGAGGGCCGGGTGGTCTTCCGCTACAGCGCGGACGGCCCGGCGGCCGACGGCTACGGCAACCCCAACGGCTCGCTGCGCGACATCGCCGGCATCAGCAACGCGGCCGGCAACGTCGTCGGCCTCATGCCGCACCCCGAGCACGCGGTCGAGTCGCTGATCGGCACCGGCCGCAGCGACGGCCTGGGGTTCTTCACCTCGGTACTCAAGAAGCTGGTCAACGCATGACTCTCGACACGGTGAAGCACGCCGAGCAGTCCCCCGAGGCGGAGCAGCCCTGGAAGGACCTCGGCCTCAAGCAGGACGAGTACGAGCGCATCCGGGAGATCCTGGACCGCCGCCCGACCGGCGCCGAGCTGGCGATGTACTCGGTGATGTGGTCCGAGCACTGCTCGTACAAGTCCAGCAAGGTGCACCTGAAGCAGTTCGGCGACAAGGCCCCGCAGACCGACGCGCTGCTGGTCGGCATCGGTGAGAACGCGGGCGTGGTCGACGTCGGCCAGGGCTACGCGGTCACCTTCAAGATCGAGTCGCACAACCACCCCTCGTACATCGAGCCGTACCAGGGCGCGGCCACCGGGGTCGGCGGCATCGTCCGCGACATCCTGGCGATGGGCGCCCGGCCGGTCGCGGTGATGGACCCGCTGCGCTTCGGCGCGGCCGACCACCCCGACACCAAGCGGGTGCTGCCCGGTGTGGTGGCCGGCGTCGGCGGCTACGGCAACTGCCTGGGGCTGCCCAACATCGGCGGCGAGGTGGTCTTCGACCCCTGCTACCAGGGCAACCCGCTGGTCAACGCGCTGTGCGTGGGCGTGATGAAGCACGAGGACATCCACCTGGCCAAGGCGTCCGGCGCCGGCAACAAGGTGATCCTCTACGGTGCCAGGACCGGTGGCGACGGCATCGGCGGCGTCTCGGTGCTGGCCTCGGAGACCTTCGACGCGACCGGGCCCTCGCGGCGCCCGGCGGTGCAGGTCGGCGACCCGTTCCAGGAGAAGCTGCTGATCGAGTGCACCCTGGAGATCTTCCGGGAGAAGCTGGTGGCCGGCATCCAGGACCTCGGCGGCGCGGGCCTGTCCTGCGCGACCTCCGAGCTGGCCTCGGCCGGTTCCGGCGGAATGCGGGTCGAGCTGGACACGGTGCCGCTGCGCGACGCGACGCTCTCGCCGGAGGAGATCCTCATGAGCGAGTCGCAGGAGCGGATGTGCGCGATCGTCGAGCCCGGCAAGGTGGACCGCTTCCTGGAGATCTGCGAGAAGTGGGACGTCATCGCCACCGTCATCGGTGAGGTGACCGACGGCTCCCGGCTGGAGATCTTCTGGCACGGCGAGCAGATCGTGGACGTGCCGCCGCGGTCGGTCGCGCACGAGGGCCCCACCTACCACCGCCCGTACGCCCGCCCCGCGTGGCAGGACGCGCTCCAGGCCGACGACGCGGGCAAGCTGCCGCGGCCGGCCTCCGGCGATGAGCTGCGCGAGCAGGTGCTGGCGGTGGTGGCCTCGCCGAACCAGGCGTCGAAGGCGTGGATCACCGGTCAGTACGACCGCTTCGTGCAGGGCAATACGGTGCTGGCGCAGCCCGAGGACTCCGGCATGATCCGGATCGACGAGGAGAGCGACCTCGGGGTGGCCATCGCCACCGACGGCAACGGGCGTTTCGCCAAGCTCGACCCGTACACCGGCGCGCAGCTGGCGCTGGCCGAGGCGTACCGCAATGTGGCCGCCACCGGGGCGAAGCCGCTGGCGATCTCCGACTGCCTCAACTTCGGTTCGCCGGAGGACCCGGCGGTGATGTGGCAGTTCGCCGAGGCCACCCGCGGGCTGGCCGACGGCTGCCTGGCGCTGGGCACGCCGGTCACCGGCGGCAATGTCTCGCTCTACAACCAGACCGGTGAGGCGGCGATCCACCCGACCCCGGTGGTCGCGGTGCTCGGCGTGATCGACGACGTCAACCGGCGTACTCCGATGGCCTTCAAGGACGAGGGCCATCTGATCTACCTGCTGGGGGACACCCGCGAGGAGTTCGGCGGCTCGGCCTGGTCCCAGGTCGTCCACGACCACCTCGGCGGGCTGCCGCCGGCGGTCGACCTGGACCGGGAGAAGCTGCTCGGCGAGATCCTGATCTCCGCCTCCCGTGACGGCATGATCGACGCGGCCCACGACCTCTCCGACGGCGGTCTCGTCCAGGCGGTCACCGAGTCCTGCCTGCGCGGCGGCCTCGGCGCGCGGCTGGTCGTCCCGGACGGCCTGGACGCCTTCACCTTCCTGCTCTCCGAATCGGCCGGCCGCGCGATCGTCGCCGTCCCCCGCTCGGAGGAACTCCGTTTCACCGACATGTGCGGGGCCCGCGGCCTGCCCGCCACCCGCGTCGGCGTCATCGACGGCGACGCGATCGACGTCCAGGGCGAGTTCACCCTCCCACTGGCGGAACTCCGCGAAGCCCACGAGTCGACGATCCCGGCCCTGCTGGCCTGACCACCGGCACCACCAGGAGGCGCCCCCGGACGACGGTCCGGGGGCGCCTTTCGCCTGTCCGGGTCCGGGTCCGGGGATGCTCGAAGTCGGCGAAGCGGTCGGTCTGCCGATCGCCGCCCCCGGACTGCGCTGACCCGCCGCACCCGGCGGCTGACTCCCTTGCGCCCGGGCATGGTTGGCTGTCCCCGCGTGCGGATGCGCGTAAGACCGTATGACGGTACGAACAAGCAACAGCGAGGGGCTCGAAGTATGTACGAGTACAAGGTCGTCACCTTCCGGGAGGCGTTGATCGGCGACGCCCTGGACGCCGACAAGCTGGAGAAGACGCTCAACAAGCACGCCGAGGACGGCTGGGGCCTGAAGGACATCACCTCCGGCGCCGTCAAGGGCCGCATCGGCCCCGGCGCCGTCGACGGCCTCCTGCTGACCTTCGAACGCCCGCGCCAGGCCTGAGCCTCGGCGCGATCCCGCCGGGGACGGCCATGCTCGTGCCCATGCCGAATGCGGGGCACGGGCGTGGCCGGACGGGCACTCGTGGTCGCCGGCCCGGACCACCCCCGCCGGAGGCCGAACCCGCCGGGGCGCGGGCTACCCTCGGCCCATGCCCCCCGGAAGCCGCCGTCCCCGTGTCTACGATCCCGCGAAGAGCTGGGACGCGCTGATCGCGCAGGTGGGGCATGTGCGGGCAGCGGTGCGGGGGCTGACGGACGGGCAGTGGGGGGCGGACAGTGGGCTGCCGGGGTGGGATGTGCGGCTGCTGGTGGTGCACATCGTGCGGCAGGTGGAAGCGCTGCGGGTGATTCTGGCGGAGGAGCCGGCGCCGGCCGGGGCCAAGCCGATCGGGCTGGACGCCTGGACGCGGTCGACCGCGGGGATCGCCGACCGGCTGGACGCGTCCACCCGGGCGGCGGCCGAGGTGACGGCCGATCCGGTCGCCGCGCTGGACGCGGAGGCGGAGCTGCTGGGCGGGCAGCGAGCGGCGGCGCTGCGGACCGACCGGATCACCGCGCGGCCGTTCGGCGGTATGCGGGCGCTGGACTTCACCGTGACCCGGTTGGTCGAACTGGTGGTGCACAGCGACGACCTGGCCCGGGCGACCGGCGCCGAGGTGACCCTGGACCGGCAGGCGCTGGCCGCAGTCGTACGGCTGCTGGCGGACGCGCTGGCCACCAAGGCGCCCGGCAACAGCGTCGAGGTCCGGATCCCGCCCTACGCGGCCGTGCAGTGCGTGCCCGGCCCCCGGCACACCCGCGGCACCCCGCCCAACGTGGTGGAGACCGATCCGCTGACCTGGATCAGGCTGGCCACCGGACGCCTCTCCTGGGACGAGGCGGTGTCCGCCGCCCGGGTCGCGGCCAGCGGCGAGCGCGCCGACCTGGCTCCGTACCTCCCCGTCATGAGCTGACCGCCGCCCCCGCCGGGGCCCCGGGTGACCGGTTACGCAGGGTTTCGGCCCGCGCCCGAATCCCCGCCGAAATCCCCGCCGAATCGGCCCCCGCGACCCGGGATCCGGCGGCGCGCACGGCCGCCGGCCGACCCCGACGCACATCACACTCCTTGCCTGACATGGGGTGACGCGCATAGACCCGCTTTCCCCGCGCGTCCCTCGTTCGGCCGATGGGCATTCCTGCCCTAGACTCGTGATCGTGCCTCGTGGTGACGGACGACTCAACCACGACCTGCTCCCCGGTGAGAAAGGCCCCCAGGACGCGTGTGGCGTCTTCGGTGTCTGGGCCCCCGGTGAAGAGGTCGCCAAGCTCACCTATTTCGGGCTGTACGCGCTGCAGCACCGCGGACAGGAGTCCGCGGGCATCGCAGTGAGCAACGGCTCCCAAATCCTGGTCTTCAAGGACATGGGCCTGGTTTCCCAGGTCTTCGACGAGACCTCCCTCGGCTCCCTGACCGGCCACATCGCGGTCGGGCACGCCCGCTACTCCACCACCGGCGCCTCGGTGTGGGAGAACGCGCAGCCCACCTTCCGTGCCACCGCCAGCGGCTCCATCGCGCTCGGCCACAACGGCAATCTGGTGAACACCGCCGAGCTGGCCGAGATGGTCGCCGCCCTGCCCCAGGGCGAGCCCGGCCGGGCCCCCCGGGTGGCGGCCACCAACGACACCGACCTGATCACCGCCCTGCTGGCCGGCCAGGTCGACGAGGACGGCGCGCCGCTGTCCCTCGAAGCCGCCGCGATGAAGGTGCTGCCCCGCACCAAGGGCGCCTTCAGCCTCGTCTACATGGACGAGCACACCCTCTACGCCGCCCGCGACCCGCAGGGCATCCGCCCGCTGGTGCTGGGCCGGCTGGAGCGCGGCTGGGTGGTCGCCTCCGAGACCGCCGCCCTGGACATCTGCGGCGCCAGCTTCGTCCGGGAGATCGAGCCCGGCGAACTCGTCGCCATAGACGAGCAGGGCCTGCGCAGCTCGCGTTTCGCCGAGGCCCGGCCCAAGGGCTGCATCTTCGAGTACGTCTACCTGGCCCGCCCCGACACCGACATCGCCGGGCGCAATGTCTACCTCTCCCGGGTGGAGATGGGGCGCCGGCTGGCCAAGGAAGCCCCGGTCGAGGCCGACCTGGTGATACCGACGCCGGAGTCCGGCACGCCGGCCGCCGTCGGCTACGCCGAGGCGAGCGGCATACCGTACGGCTCCGGCCTGGTGAAGAACTCCTATGTCGGCCGGACCTTCATCCAGCCGTCGCAGACCATCCGGCAGCTCGGCATCCGGCTCAAGCTGAATCCGCTGAAGGAAGTCATCCGCGGCAAGCGCCTGGTCGTGGTGGACGACTCCATCGTCCGCGGCAACACCCAGCGCGCCCTGGTCAGGATGCTGCGCGAGGCCGGCGCCGCCGAGGTGCACGTACGGATCTCCTCGCCGCCGGTGAAGTGGCCGTGCTTCTTCGGCATCGACTTCGCCACCCGCGCCGAGCTGATCGCCAACGGCATGACGGTCGAGGAGATCGGCGTCTCGATGGGCGCGGACTCCCTCGCGTACATCTCGCTGGACGCGATGGTGGAGGCGACCACGATCGCCAAGCCGAATCTGTGCCGGGCCTGCTTCGACGGCGAGTACCCGATGGATCTGCCCGACCCGGAACTCCTCGGCAAGCAGCTCCTGGAGACCGAGCTGGCCGGCGGGGCCGACGCGGCGGACGCACTGCGCCGGCCGTGAGCCGTCCTTCCGGCCTCCCCGCAGCCATCCCGCAGCAATCGACACGAAAGTGCCAGCCATGTCTGAGACAACCGGTGCCAGTTACGCCGCCGCCGGCGTGGACATCGAGGCGGGCGACCGCGCCGTCACCCTGATGAAGCAGTGGGTGCGCAAGGCCACCCGCCCGGAGGTCATCGGCGGCATCGGCGGTTTCGCCGGCCTGTTCGACGCCTCCGCCCTCAAGCGCTACGAACGCCCGCTGCTGGCGTCCGCCACCGACGGCGTCGGGACCAAGGTGGACATCGCCCGCCGGATGGGCGTCTACGACACCATCGGCCGCGACCTGGTCGGCATGGTCGTGGACGACCTGGTGGTGTGCGGCGCCGAGCCGCTGTTCATGACCGACTACATCTGCGTCGGCAAGGTCTACCCGGAGCGGGTGGCCGCGCTCGTCAAGGGCATCGCCGAGGGCTGTGTGCTGGCCGGCTGCGCGCTGGTGGGCGGCGAGACCGCCGAGCACCCGGGCCTGCTGGGCACCGAGGAGTTCGACGTGGCCGGCGCCGGGACCGGCGTGGTCGAGGAGGACCGCCTGCTCGGCCCGGACCGGATCCACCAGGGCGACGTGGTGATCGCGATCGCGTCCTCCGGACTTCACTCCAACGGGTACAGCCTGGTCCGTCATGTGTTCTTCGAGCGGGCCCGCTGGGAGCTGGACCGGGAGGTGCCGGAGTTCGGCCGCACCCTCGGCGAGGAGCTGCTGGAGCCCACCAGGATCTACGCGCTGGACTGCCTGGCGCTGGCCCGCGGCACCGAGGTGCACGCCTTCGCCCACATCACCGGCGGGGGGCTGGCCAGCAACCTGGCCCGGGTCCTCCCGGAGGGCCTGCACGCCTCCGTCGACCGCTCCAGCTGGACGCCCGACCCGGTGTTCACCACGGTCGGCAAGCTGGGCGGCGTGCTCCGGCCGGAGCTGGAGAGGACCCTGAACATGGGCGTGGGCATGATCGCGGTGGTGCCGCCGGAGTCGGTGGACACCGCCCTGAGCCTGCTGGCCGACCGGGGCGCCCGCGCCTGGGTGGCCGGCGAGATCAGGGCGCGCGAAGCCGACTCGCCGGCCGCCGAACTGACCGGGGAGTACGCGAGCTGACCCGCCCGCGCCACGAGAGCCGACGAAACCCGGTCCGGGCAGGCCCGGACCGGGTGGACGTCACGGCAGCGGCGGCGTCAAGCGCGACGGCGCTGCGACGGTGAGGGCTGGGATTCGTCCTCGTCCTCTTCGTCATCGTCGTCGTTGTAGAGATCCGCGTACTGAGCGTACGGGTCGTCTTCGTTCTCTTCGTCATCGTCCTCGACAGGAGCCGGATTAACCGGCCTCGACGGCGATGCGCCCAGCTCTTCGGCCAGACGGGAGAGATCCGTGCCGCCGCTGTTGTACTTCAGCTGGCGGGCGACCTTCGTCTGCTTGGCCTTGGCCCGGCCGCGCCCCATGGCTCGACCCCCTCAACGGCGGGGCTCAACGGCCCCGAGTCTTGACACGCGTTCATGAATCGGAGCGGTCTCCCGACAGGAGACCGGTCCGTAGGGCCTCAACGGTACCTGCTTCCGACGCCACACGGTACGCCGTCCGCACGACACGCGTCGGAACAGGCACCATTCACAGCCCTGTCCTGCCTGGTCAGGCCCGATTTTACCTTCTTCTAGCGCGAACTTGCTATCGGGTCGTGCTATCGGTCACGCCGGGCCCGGACCAGGGGGGAAACGGGCTCTCAGGAGGCGGCCGGACGCAGCCAGTGAGCGGCCGCCGTACGGTCCGCGATCCGCTGTTCGGCGAGCCGGTCGGCGGCCACCGCTGGCGGCACGCCGTCCGCCCTGGCGCGTTCGAAGATGGCCGCGGTGGTGTCGTAGATCTTGGTCGCCTTGGCCTTCGCCCGGTCGAAGTCGAAACCGTGCAGTTCGTCGGCGACCTGGATCACCCCGCCGGCGTTCACCACGTAGTCGGGCGCGTAGAGGATGCCGCGGTCGGCGAGGTCCTTCTCCACCCCCGGATGGGCCAGCTGGTTGTTGGCGGCGCCGCACACCACGGTCGCGGTCAGCACGGCCGCGGTGGCGTCGTCCAGCGCGCCGCCCAGCGCGCAGGGGGCGTAGACGTCGAGCGGGGCGCGGACCAGCGCCTCGTTGTCGCGCACCGCGGTGACCCGCGGGTGGCGGGCGAGGACGGTGTCCACGGCCTCGCCGCGCACATCGGTGATCACCACCTCGGCGCCGTCGTCCAGCAGGTGCTCCACCAGGTGGTGGCCGACCTTGCCGACGCCCGCGACGCCGACCCGGCGGCCGCGCAGCGTGGGCACGCCCCACTGGCTGCCGGCCGCCGCGCGCATGCCCTGGAAGACACCGAAGGCGGTCAGCACCGAGGAGTCCCCGGCGCCGCCCTGCTCGACCGAGCGGCCGGTGGTCCAGCGGTTCTCGCGGGCGACCACGTCCATGTCCGCGACATAGGTGCCGACATCGCACGCGGTCACGTAGCGCCCGCCGAGCGAGGCCACGAAGCGGCCGTAGGCGAGCAGCAGCTCCTCGGACTTCAGCGTGTCCGGGTCGCCGATGATCACGGCCTTGCCGCCGCCGTGGTCGAGCCCGGCCAGCGCGTTCTTGTACGACATGCCGCGGGAGAGATTGAGCGCGTCCGCCACGGCCTCCTCGTCGGAGGCGTAGGCGTGGAAGCGGGTGCCGCCCAGGGCGGGGCCCAGCGCGGTGGAGTGGACGGCGATGACGGCCTTGAGGCCGGAGGCGCGGTCCTGGCAGAGAACGACCTGCTCGTGTCCGCCCTGCTCCGATCGGAACAGTCGGGCGAGGACACCTGCGGCCACGACGCCTTCGTCGGGCCGGCCGGTCTGTACGTCGGTCACGGTGGTGACTCCCATAGTCCAGTGGTCCCAGTGACGCGACGCGTCACTTGTCGGGCTAGACGCCCCCCGTAAGGGTGGCGGAGGGCTTGATGCGTTCAGCGTAGGCCCTGGGGGGCCGATCATGGGGGGCGGAGCGAATGGCCGTCCGCAGTGGCCGGGATCACCTCCGGGAGGCCTGGTCGCATGGGACGATCGGGGGGTCCGTACGGCGGCGAGGGAGCAGGTGTGGGCGGTTCTCCGGGTGTGGTGCCGTACGCGGCGTATCTGCGGGTCTACGAGCCCCTGGCGGCCTTCCCCGAGCCCGAACGCACGCATTGGTACCGGTACGCGGCGGCGGGGGCCGTACGCACCGCACAGGACGAACTGCGGCAGTCCCTGGCCGACCTGGTGCCGGTGCCGCCGATCGCGGTCCCGGTGCACGAGAGCCGGGACGCCTTCGTGGCGGTGATCGGCGGGGTGACCCATGTCTGCCCGTGGCGGACCAGACTGCGTGGCTGGCTGGCCATGGAGCACGCCGGGACCCTGCTGCCCGAGTCGGTGCTGGACGCGATGCTGCCGCCGGTCGTACGGCTCCAGGCGGCGGCCGACCACGAGAGCTGGCGGGAGCGCAATCCGGACGCGCGGCCGTGGATCCGCTCGGCGACCTGGCACGTGCCGGTGCGCTGGTTCGCACTGGTCGGTGAGGACGAGCGGGAGTACGAACCGGCGGGCGCCGGCGAGTCCAAGGAGCCGCTGCTGCGCTACCGGACGCCGATGGTGCAGGCGCGGCGGCGGGTGGCGCGGGCGCTGCGGGTGCTCAAGGACGCCTTGGAGGAAGGCCCGTTGATCGACGGGCTGATCGATGTCGGGCGCTGGCTGGAGGAGTTCCACCCGCGGTCGATGGTCGAACTCGACTACGGCGGGCTGGTGCATGTGATGGGCGCCGACCGGCTGGCCGAGGACCACTCGGCGGCGGATGTGGCCGAGGGGCTGGCGGCGCTGCGCGAGGGCGACTCCGCGGCGGCCGGGGTGGCCTACGAACGGCTGACCGATCGCTGGCGGGCGGTACGCGAACTCCAGTTCTCCAGCTGACGGGAGACCCGGCGGGACCGGGCAGGGCCGGGCGGGGGCTTCGGCGTGCTTCGGCGGGGCCTGGCACGGGCCCGGCACGGCTCTGGCACGGGCCGGCCAGCGGGGCGCGGGTGGCGGTGGGGAGCCCGGTGGGTCAAGAATGGCCCAAGCGTGACAGAGAGCACATGACTTGACTCTTGCCAACATCACCATCTGTCATGCCAAAATGGGACATCAGGTCCACCTCGGACTCGTGTCAAAGGTGGGGATGTTGCGGATGATCGAGCTGTGACTGATCGTCACGTTGGTGTGACTGTCCGCTATGGCATGGTCCATCGGCTTCCGTCGAGGTTGAACACCTGAGAGGGCAAATCCATCGGTTTGGCCGACGTGGCTGGACGGATGGTGTAGTTGTAGTGCCGAGGACAAGCCGTTCGTCCTATTACCGACTCGGCCCGCGTCCGCCATTTCGGGCAACGCGGGTCAAGGTGCAGAATTTAGAGGAAAGAACCGCGTTGGTTCGGTTCTCTCGAGGAGGCCGCTCATGACCGCTCGCACCCCTGATGCCGAGCCGTTGCTTACCCCTGCCGAGGTCGCGACCATGTTCCGCGTCGACCCCAAGACGGTCACGCGGTGGGCCAAGGCCGGCAAGCTCACGTCCATCCGCACGCTCGGCGGCCACCGCCGGTACCGCGAGGCGGAGGTCCGCGCACTGCTGGCGGGCATTCCGCAGCAGCGGACCGAGGCCTGACAGCCCTTTTGGGCGGCTTAAGGGGCCCCCACCCCATCTGACCGCCCCACCCACCGGCCTGTCTGCCCCCATCAGGGATGCCGGAGGGTGAGCACGCTCAGCTTTACCGTTTTACGGTTCCACGGGACCGCATCGGACTCCGCCGGGTCTGATGCGGTCCCTTTTTTTGTGGCGTTGAGGCGGGTTGGGGGTGGATTGAGGGGGGCTGGGAGGGCGGGAGAGGCGGGGTCTGTGGGGTCTTGGGGGCTCCTGCTCGCCAACGCCGGAGTCGTCCCCCCGGTCAGTGCCATTGCACATATTTAATCGAGACCCCTCCGGAGGGCCTCGGATTCCCCCATTTTCGAACGACTTTCAGTGACTCCCGTCACATCTCTGCGCACTTGTGGATCTTCCGTGCCGTACGGTAATGAACTCCCATGCCTTGGGCTGGTCTTGCCTCTCCGCCGCCCGGACCGCCCACTGCCGGCTTCCGCTCCGGGGCGCCAACTGAACCGCCCCCAGGGCTACTTGACCGCCGACCGGCGCTCACGGGGAGTCCCCACGGCCCCAGCGAGCCGCTACGCCCGCCACCCGGCCGGACGGCCCCCGAACACGGCAACGGCCCGCCGGCGTTGCGGGTGGGGCCCTGACGGGATCTCTGCTGTGTTTGATCGGCGGCTGCCGCCGCGGGCGCGGCCTCGGCGGGGGCCGGACATGGCGATGGCCCGCGCCGTTTCCGGGGCGGGCCATCGCGGAGAAATGCGGTCCTGACGGGATTTGAACCCGCGGCCTCCACCTTGACAGGGTGGCGAGCACTCCAAACTGCTCCACAGGACCTCGCTGCGAGACAGACTCTACAGCAGGTCAGGGGGTGGGGTCGAACGGGAACCCGTTCAGGGGCGGGTGGGGCGGGTGAGGGACCACGCCTCGTCCAGGGACTTGAAGACGCGCTTGTCGGAAACGGGGAAAGCCGTGCCCAAGGCGTGGGCGAAATAGCTGACCCTGAGCTCCTCGATCGTCCAGCGGATGTCGCGGACGGCGGGCGGCAGCGGGCGGCCGGGGGGCTGGGCGGCCAGCAGGTCCGCGTACTCCGCCTGGATCTCGCGGACCTTCTCCATCCGGCTGGCGTCACGGGCCGCGCCCGTCGGCATCTGCTGGAGGCGCCGGTCGATCGCCACCAGATAGCGCATGAGGTCCGGCAGCCGTTTGAGGCCCGTCTCAGTGACGAATCCCGGGTGGATGAGCGCCGCCAACTGCTCCTTGACGTCCTGGAGGTTGGCGACGAGCACCAGGCTCGTGGTGTCCTTCAGGCGCCGCTCGCAGGAGTGCCAGGCGGCCAGCACCTGCTGGACGCGCTCCACCGCCCGGACGGTCAGCTCCACCAGCTCCGCCCGTACCGCCTCGTACAGCTTGCGATACGCCGCCTCGTCCCAGGCGGGCCCGCCGTGCGCGGCGATCAGCCGGTCGGCCGCGGCGGTCGCGCAGTCCTCGAACAGCGCCTGGACGCCGCCGTGCGGATTGCGGGACAGCGCCAGCTTCTGCTGGTTGGACAGCCGGTCGGCCACGAACTTCGCCGGGTTCACCGGGACGTTCAGCAGGATCAGCCGCCGGGTGCCGCGCCACATCGCCTCGGTCTGCTCGGGCTCGGTGTCGAACAGCCGCACCGCCACCGAGTCGCCCTCGTCGACCAGCGCCGGATACGCCTTGACCGGCTGCCCGGAGCGGCGCGCCTCGAAGGTGCGCGGCAGGGCGCCGACGGTCCAGTCCTTGAGGCCGGTGCGCTGCTCCAGACCGGCCAGCGCGGGGTCGGCGGTCCGCTCGAAGGCCCGGGTGATGGCCTCCCTGGTCTTCGGCTTGAGCCGCAGCCGCAGCGCGTCCAGGTCCTTGTCCTCCGCGATCTTGCGGCGGCGCTCGTCGATCACCCGGAAGGTGATCTTCAAGTGCTCCGGCACCCGGGACAGGTCGAAGTCCTCGGCGGCCACCGGGACGCCGACCAGTTGCCGCAGCTCCCGGGCCAGCACGGCCGGCAGCGGGTCGGGGCCCGCGACCACCCGGTCGAGGAACTTCTTCGCGTAGTTCGGCGCGGGGACGTAGTGCCGGCGGATCGGCTTGGGCAGCGAGCGGATCAGCTCGGTGACCACTTCTTCGCGCAGCCCCGGGATCTGCCAGTCGAAGCCGTCGGCAGTGACCTGGTTGAGCACCTGGAGCGGGATGTGGACGGTCACCCCGTCCGCGTCGGCGCCCGGCTCGAACTGGTAGGTCACCCGGAACTTCAGCGCGCCCTGCCGCCAGGAGTCCGGGTAGTCGGCCTTGGTGACCGCCTCCGCGTTCTCGTTGATCAGCATGGACTGCTCGAAGTTCAGCAACTCCGGTTCGTCGCGCCGCTTGTTCTTCCACCAGGAGTCGAAGTGGGCGCCGGAGACGATCTCTTCGGGCAGCCGGGCGTCGTAGAAGTCGAAGAGCGTCTCGTCGTCCACCAGGATGTCGCGGCGCCGGGCGCGGTGCTCCAACTCCTCGACCTCGCCGAGCAGTTTGCGGTTGTCGTGGAAGAACTGGTGGTGGGTGCGCCAGTCGCCCTCCACCAGGGCGTTGCGGATGAACAGCTCACGGGAGACCTCGGCGTCGATCCGCCCGTAGTTCACCTTGCGCTGGGCGATGAGCGGCACGCCGTAGAGGGTGACCCGCTCATAGGCCATCACCGCCGACTGGTCCTTCTCCCAGTGCGGTTCGCTGTAGGTGCGCTTGACCAGGTGCTGGGCCAGCGGCTCGACCCACTCCGGCTCGATCCGGGCGTTGACCCGCGCCCACAGCCGGGAGGTCTCCACCAGCTCGGCCGACATGATCCAGCGCGGCGGCTTCTTGAACAGCGCGGAGCCGGGGAAGATCGCGAACTTGGCGCTGCGGGCGCCCAGATACTCGTTCTTGTCGGTGTCCTTCAGCCCGAGGTGCGACAACAGCCCGGCCAGCAGCGAGGCGTGCACGCGCTGCGGGTCGGCGGCCTGCTCCGAGCGGTCCGACTCCTTCATGTCGATGCCGAGTTGCCTGGCGACGGTCCGCAACTGGCTGTAGATGTCCTGCCATTCGCGGATGCGCAGATAGTTCAGGTACTCGCCGCGGCACATACGGCGGAAGGCGGAGGAGGACAGGCTCTTCTGCTGGTCGCGGATATAGCCCCACAGGTTGAGGAAGGCGAGGAAGTCGCTGGTCTCGTCGCGGAAGCGGGCGTGCTGCTGGTCGGCCTGGGCCTGCTTGTCGGCGGGGCGTTCGCGCGGGTCCTGGATGGACAGCGCGGAGGCGATCACCATCACCTCGGCGACGCAGCCGTTGCGGTCCGCCTCCAGCACCATCCGGGCCAGCCGGGGGTCCACCGGCAGCTGGGCGAGCTTGCGGCCGGTCTCGGTGAGGCGCTTGCGCGGGTCCTTCTGCTGCGGGTCGAGCGCGCCGAGCTCCTCCAGCAGCTGGATGCCGTCCTTGATGTTGCGGCTGTCCGGCGGGTCGATGAAGGGAAATTTCGCGATGTCGCCCAGACCGGCCGCCGTCATCTGCAGGATCACCGACGCCAGGTTGGTGCGCAGGATCTCCGGGTCGGTGAACTCGGGGCGGGCGAGGAAGTCGTCCTCGTCGTAGAGCCGGATGCAGATGCCGTCGGACGTACGGCCGCAGCGGCCCTTGCGCTGATTGGCGCTGGCCTGGCTGATCCGCTCGATCGGCAGCCGCTGGACCTTGGTGCGGTGGCTGTAGCGGGAGATCCTGGCGGTGCCGGGGTCGATCACGTAGCGGATGCCGGGGACGGTCAGCGAGGTCTCGGCGACGTTGGTCGCGAGCACCACCCGGCGGCCGGAGTGCTGCTGGAAGACGCGGTGCTGCTCGGCGGAGGACAGCCGGGCGTAGAGCGGCAGGATGTCGGTGCCGGACCGTATGGCGTTGCCGCCGCGGGTCAGGTGCTTGTCGAGGGCGTCGGCGGTGTCGCGGATCTCCCGCTCGCCGGACAGGAAGACCAGGATGTCGCCCGGGCCCTCGGCCTGCAGCTCGTCCACCGCGTCGCAGATCGCGCTGATCTGGTCACGGTCGGCGTCCGCCGCGTTCTCGGTGACCTCTTCGAGCAGCGGCCGGTAGCGGACCTCGACCGGGTACGTACGGCCGCTGACCTCCACCACCGGGGCGTCGCCGAAGTGCCGGGAGAAGCGCTGCGGGTCGATCGTCGCCGAGGTGATGACGACCTTGAGGTCGGGGCGGCGGGGCAGCAGCTGGGCGAGGTAGCCGAGGATGAAGTCGATGTTGAGGCTGCGCTCGTGCGCCTCGTCGATGATGATCGTGTCGTAGGCGCGCAGCTCGCGGTCGGTCTGGATCTCGGCGAGCATGATGCCGTCGGTCATCAGCTTGACCAGGGTGGAGTCGCTGACCTGGTCGGTGAAGCGGACCTTCCAGCCGACCGCCGCGCCCAGCGGGGTGCGCAGCTCCTCCGCCACCCGCTCGGCCACGGTACGGGCGGCGATCCGGCGCGGCTGGGTGTGCCCGATCAGGCCGCGCACGCCGCGGCCCAGCTCCAGGCAGATCTTCGGGATCTGGGTGGTCTTGCCCGAGCCGGTCTCGCCCGCGACGATCACCACCTGGTGGTCGCGGATGGCCGCCGCGATCTCGTCCTTCTTCTGGCTGACCGGCAGCTGCTCGGGATAGCTCACCTCGGGCACGGCGGCCCGGCGCGCGGCGAGCCGCAGCTCGCCCTTGTCCAGCTCGGCGGCGATGTCGGCGAGCACCGCGGCGCGCGCCTCGGGCTTGCGGATGCGCCGGGCGCCGTCGAGCCGGCGGCCGAGGCGCTGCTCGTCGCGCAAGGTCAGCGCGGACAGGCGTCGGGCCAGCTCAGTGGAGGAGGGTTGGGTAGACATACGCGGTCCAGCATCGCATCCGGCGGCGCGCGGCGGCGAACTCATTTCCGGGGCGTCCGGGACGGGGTCGGCCGGTCGGGGGCTCACATGTGGTCCATGCGGCCCAGTGTGCCGGGTGTGGTGGCGCCGCCGGGCCGGCTGTGAGGAGCGCGATACGACGTAGGGCCCGTCCGGAGACGGGCCCTACGTCGTGCGGTGGCTGGGGCCGGGGTCGAACCGGCGACCTACCGCTTTTCAGGCGGTCGCTCGTACCAACTGAGCTACCCAGCCGCAGCGGTCCTGACGGGATTTGAACCCGCGGCCTCCACCTTGACAGGGTGGCGAGCACTCCAAACTGCTCCACAGGACCTTGCTTTGTACTGCCCTATTACCTACTGCTGTGCTTACCGCTGTGCGCTCCGCCGTACTTCTCGGTGCGTCCGCGCGAGACAATTCTTGCACAGGATCTCGCGTGCTCCGTACCGATTTTCGCTGCCTCCGAGTGACCGTACGATCACGCTGAGGCACCCCGACGTCGCTGGATCAGCGTATCAGACCCCTGACCGCGTCCTGTTCGTCGGCGTAGGGGAGGTCCTGCGGGAGCAGCAGGGTGAGGGCTTCCAGGTCGGGGCTGGCGACGCTGCCGAGGCGGCCGGCCTGCCGGGTCATCATGGATTCGACCAGCTGGCGGGCCAGCCGGGCGTTGCCGAAGGAGCGGGTGCGGGGCACCGTGTCGAGGAAGTCGTGCAGGGCCGTCACGGTGGCATCGGAGCACTTGTAGCCGGCCGTGCCGGTCATCTCCTTGATGATCTCGATCAGCTCGGCGGTGGTGTAGTCCTCGAACCGGACATGGCGGGGGAAGCGGGAGCCCAGGCCCGGGTTGGAGGCCAGGAAGCGGTCCATCTCCTCGGGGTAGCCGGCCACGATCACCACCGTGTCGTCGCGGTGGTCCTCCATCAGCTTGAGCAGTGTGTCGACCGCCTCGCGGCCGAAGTCCTGCGGGGAGTTCTCCGGGGTGAGGGTGTAGGCCTCGTCGATGAACAGCACCCCGCCGGACGCCTTCTCGAACGCCTCGGTGGTGAGCTGCGCGGTGTGGCCGATGTAGCGGCCGACCAGGTCGGCGCGGGCCACCTCGACGAGCTGGCCGCGCGGCAGCACCCCGAAGGAGCGCAGCAGGTCGGCGTAGAGCCGGGCGACCGTGGTCTTGCCGGTGCCGGGCGGGCCGGAGAAGACCAGGTGGTGGCTGACTTTGGGGGTGGGCAGGCCCACCGCCTGGCGCTGGCGGGCGGTGGTGAGCAGGTCCAGGATGCCGCCGACCTCGCGCTTGACCGCGCCCAGGCCGATCATGCCGCGCAGCCTGGCCAGCACATCGGAGTCGCCGGGCGCGGCCCGCTCCCCGCCGCGGACCTCGGCGGCCTCCTCCTCGCCCACGTCCTCGGGCAGGATCAGCAGCAGGTCGGCCTCGGTGGCCTCGGGCAGCGACGCCAGCCGGAAGGACTGCCGGTCCACCATCTCCTCGAACACCCGGCGGGCGGCGCGGCCGTTGCCGAAGGTGGCGTCCCGCTTCATCCGGGTGAAGTGCAGGTTCAGCGCTTGCAGCGCCAGCGGGTCCAGCACATAGCGGTGGGCGGCGCACATGTTCTCGGTGATGGTGACGAGTTCGTCCACCGAGTAGTTGTCGAAGTCGATGGCCCGGGTGAAGCGTGAGGCCAGCCCGGGGTTGGCGGCCAGGAAGTCCCGCATCTCCCGGGAGTAGCCGGCCACGATGACGACCACCTCGTCGCGGTAGTCCTCGACCAGCTTCACCAGGGTGTCGATCGCCTCCTGGCCGAAGTCGGCGCCCGAACCCTTGCTGTCCGACAGCAGGGTGTAGGCCTCGTCGATGAACAGCACGCCCCCCAGGGCCCGTTCGAAGACCTCGGTGGTCTTGATGGCAGTGCCGCCTATGACTTGGGCGACCAGGTCGGAGCGGGAGACCTCCACGATGTGGCCGGACGGCAGCAGGCCGAGTTCGGCCAGGATGCTGCCGTAGAGCCGGGCCACGGTGGTCTTGCCGGTGCCGGGCGGGCCGGAGAAGACGAGGTGGCGGCTCATCGGCGGCGCCGGGATGCCCAACTGGGCGCGGCGCTGCGCGAGTCGGCCGAGGTTCACCAGGGTGTTGACCTGGTGCTTGACGGCGGCCAGGCCGACCAGCGCGTCGAGTTCGGCGAACGGGCCCTGCGGGGCGGCCGGTTCGGCCTCGGCCCCGGGGACGCCCGCGCCGCCCTGGGCGCTGTGCGGGTCGGCGGCGGCCGGCTCCGCGCCCGGCCAGACATCCGGGTTGCGGTTGTCGGTACTGGTCAGTTCGGACACGGAGAACCGCGGACCGGCCTTGGCCACCCGAAGCCCCGCGCCCTTGTTGCCGCGGGCGGTGCACGCGGTGACGGTGACCTGCTCGGTGCTGTCCACCCGGATGCCGTCGCCGCCGTTGTCCACCACCTCGCAGCCGCTCAGCGCCGCCCGGCCGCCGGCCGCGAGCAGCACGCCGTGCTTGGCGGAGGAGGTGAGCCTGATCCGGACCAGCGAGACCTCGCCGCCGTCCTCCACGCTCGCCCCGGAGTCGGCCGACCCCGTCACCTCGCAGTCGCGCAGCGAGCCCAGCCCCCGGGCGCCCACCGACACCCCGGACTTGCCCGCGCCGCGGATCACGCAGTTGCCGACGTGCGGATTGCCGTGCCCCTCGATCCGCAGCCCGTGCCCCGCCACGTCCTCGACCGTGCAGTCCTCCAGCCGGCCCCTGCCGTCCTCGGCGACCAGCACCCCGGGCCCCCGGCTGCCGGTCACCCGGGCCCGGCGCAGCAGCGGATTGGCGCCGGAACGTATCGCGATCCCGATCCCGCCGGGGTCCGCCACCGTCAGCCGGTCGAACTCGGCGGCCGACTCCTCGATCATCAGCACGCCGATGCCTTCGCAGTCGGCGACCCGTACTCCGGTCAGCGTGGGCGCGCTCGACTCGCCGATGTGCACGGCGGGCCCCGCCGCCCCGGTGAACTCGCAGTCGCTGTACGTCCCCCGGGAGCGGGCGGTGACCACCAGGCCGCTGCCGCGCGTCCTGCTGGTCGAGCACGACCGCACCTGCGGGTCGCAGCCCGCCGCGACGACGATGCCGTGGCCGGCGGTGTCGGTGATCCGCAGCTCGTCCAGCGACGTACGCGACGAGGTGGCGAGATACGCGCCGACCGCCGCGCCGTGCACGGTCGTACGGGCCACGGTGACCGCGGTGGCGCCTTCGAGTGCCAGCGCGGGCTTGTCCGTCGAGGAGATCTCGCAGTCCTCCACCGAACCGCGCGAAGTGCCGTTGGCCAGCACGCCGTTGCCGCGCGCGTCCCGCAGGGTGCAGCCGCGTACGGTCGCCCGGCCCTGCTCGCTGATCACGATCGCCGAGGTGCCCAGGTGCTCCAGCACGCAGTGCTCGATGACGCTGCCGGCCGGGGCGGTCTCCACCACGCCGGCGCCGATCGGGTTGGTGATCCGGCAGTCGCGCATCGCCAGCGAACCGTCGGCCCGGCTCAGCACCGCGGTCCAGCCGGTGCCGATCACCTCGCAGCCCTCCAGGGCCACTTGGCCGCGTACCGCGTCCACCACCGGCAGATCGCCCTCGCCACCGCGCAGCACCAGCTCGGTGAGGAGCACCGCGTCGGCGGCGAGCGTGACGGCGGTGCCGCGTACCGGCTCGATCCGCACGCTGCCGCGCGGGCCGTCGGCGACGATCGTCACCCGGGTCTTCACGGTCAGCGCCTCCGGGTAACCGCCCGGCCGCACGCTGATCACCGCGCCGGAACGGGCCCGGGTCAGCGCCTCCGCGATCGTCCGGAACTCGCCCTCGCCGTCCGGGCCGACGGTCAGAAGCTGACGTGCCACGGCCGGTCCTCCTCAAGTCCTGGTGCCAGGTGGTGCGGTGGTCCCGCGCTGCTCATACGCACGATACGGGTCACGGTCCGCCCGCCGGACCGGCGACCGGGGGATCGTCCTCGCCCATCATGATGGCCTCGGCCCGCTGCGACTGCGAGCTGTACCGCGGAACGGGCCCGGAATCCGGCGGCGCCGCCCGGCCGGCGGCGCCGGTGCCGCTGGTGGCCACCCGGGGGCGCGGCAGGACCGGGGGCAGGCCGGTCCCGTGGAAGACGACGGGTGAGCCCTCCGCCATGGTGAGGAACTCGTTCTCCGCCTCCCCGAAGAGCATCGAGCGGTCCAGCCGGTCGTAGTCCGTCAGCGGCCGGCTCTGGAAGTAGGTCGCGAAGACCCGGTGCAGCGGCACTTCCTGCGAGGTGACCCAGAAGGGCCCGAGGGTGTGGTGCGTCTCGGTGGGGTCCTTGTAGGGCGCCATCAGGCTGAAGGACTCCGCGGGGCCGCGCAGCATCCGGACCTCGCTGCCGGGGGTCATCGGCACGCCCTCGTTGTACTCCTGGAGCAGCCGGCGGCCCTCCAGCCGGATCAGCTGGACGACGCCGCGCCGCCGGTCCACGTTCGGGATGTCCACCCGGCTCAGGATTTCATGGGTGAAGGCGTGCTGGGCGGCCATGCTGCGCAGATAGGCCGGTGGGAATGCGAGGTACGGCGCGCCGACGGACTCGTCGTGGAAGACGGGGTCGAGCCGGTTCATGAAGTAGCCGGTCTCCTCCTGGGACGGGCGGAAGAAGCTCATCAGCACCTTGAACCGCTGCGCCTCGGAGGTGATCGAGCCGCCGCCCTGGCTTTCCGCCCAGTCGGCCAGCACGCCGCTGTCGCCGCCGTTGTCGTCCAGCCAGGCGTGGAACCGGTGCGACACGCTCGCCGCGCCGCCGGCCCGCAGCGAGCCTCCGACCGGGCCCGCCGGGTCGTCCGGGGCGACCAGGGCCCAGGGTGTGGGCTCGTCCTTGAGGGGGCCCTGGAACCAGCGGTCGTTCACCACCAGCTCGCGCGGCAGCCCGTCGAGGATGCCGCTCTCGTCCAGCCGCAGCTGCATCTGCAGGAACTCACTGCGGTACTCCGGCCGCCAGTTGTCGCCGCGCAGCTTCGCCTCGGTGCTCAGCAGCCGGGCGGCCCGCCGCGCCTCCGGATGGTCGGGAGCCAGCGTCCGCACCGTCTCCTCGGCCCGCTCGACGATCAGGCCGAGCCGGTGCTCGGCCTGCCGCACCTGCTCCTCGTGGGCGTCCGCGCGCACCCCCCACGGGTCGTCCCCTTCGCCGATGGTGTCGTCGTGCTCGTGCGACATCGGGTAGTACGCGCCCCGGTCGGCGACCAGGTTGAACTGCGGCGGCGGCTCGGCCGTCCACAGGGTCCGCGCCTCGAACGGCCCCGGCGGCAGCGACGCGAGCAGCGGTTCGGGCGCGTGGTGGGGGGCGGGCTCGGGGGTGCGGTCCTCCTGCGGGTCGTGCGAGTGGTCGGTGACGGGTTCCGGCGTCGCCTCCCGGATCACCACGGGTACGTGCGGCGGCTCGGGGCGGATCGGCTGGGGGGCGGGGAGCGGGAGCGGGAGGGGTTGCCGGGACGGCGGCGGTGGCGGCGGGTCGTCGTCCCATTCGGAGTCGGACTCCTCGTCGTCCGAGTCGTGGTTGACCGTCCGGAGGCGGGCCAGTGCCGCTTCGAGGTCGGGCTTGGGCGTCGGCCCGCTCGCGCGCTGGACGACCGGTTCGGCGGCGGGCGCTTCGACGAGGGGCTGTTCGGGCGCCTTGGCAGGAGGCTCGGGCAGCGGGTCGGGCAGCTTGGCGGGAGGCTCGGGCAGCGGGTCGGGCAGCTTGGCGGGGGCCTTGGGCAGCGGGTCGGGCAGCTTCGGAGGGGCCTTGGGCTGGGGGCGCGGTGGGAGGGGCGGGGGGACGACGGGGTGGGTCTCGGACCGGGGGATCATGATCGGGCCGTGCACGTCGATCCCGGGCAGGACATGGGTGGTGCCGCCGTCGTGGGCGGTGAGGAGGATCCGGGCGGTGCCGTCGAAGATGGCGTACGGGCGGGCGAACTTCGAGTTGGCGGCGACCTTGGCCGCCTGCGCGAAGGACGTGCCGGTGCGCTGGCGGCCGTTGACGCCGCCGCCGGCCAGCAGGCTGCCCTGGAAACCGGGCAGCTTCCAGTGCGGGCCGAGCAGGAAGCGCGCGCCCAGGTCGCGGGCCTTGATCGGCTGGCTGACCCCGATCTGGTTGACCTCGTTGAGCACGTTCGCGTTGCCGCCCTCGTGCTCGATCGTGCGGTAGTCGAGAGCCGTGACGTCGGCGCGGCCGGTGATGCGCAGTGAGCCGTGCCGGAAGAGTTCGACCTCGCCGCCCCGGGTCATCGCGGGCAGGCTGCGCTCCAGGCGGGTGTCGCTGAGCGCCTTCGTCAGGTGGTCGCCGACGGTGGACATCTTCAGCCGGCCCAGCTCCGTCCGCAGGTTCTGGAGGGTGCGGGCCCGGAAGCCCGCCCCGTCGAGGATCTTGCGGACGATGGTGTCGTGACTGAGCCCGCGTGCGGGCGGACCGGTGCCGTTCGGGTCCGTCCGGCCCCGCGGCGTCCGGCCGTCGGGCGGCGCCTGGCCGTCCTGGATGATCCCGTCGCGCGGCGCGTACCGCGCGTGGTCCTGCCGGTCGGCCGGTGACTCGCGGGTGATGAAGTCGACCCGGGCCGTGCCGATCCGGCTGATCCGCTCGTCGCCGAGACCGAACAGGCCAGTGGGCCTGCTCATGTCCGCCTCGACGGTGGCGGTGCCGACATGGGTGAGGGAGGGGACCTTCTTGCGGAAGAGCAGACCGGTGGCCGAGTTCTCCGTACGGGTGCTGAGCGTCTCCTTGCCGATGCCGCCGTCGACCCGGCCGAGCAGGGAGAGGTTCACGGTGTCGCCGGAGGGCAGCACATCGCCCTGGACCTGGACGTATCCCTGCCAGTTGCTGGCCTTGGTGTTGGACACGCCGGAGGTCTGGACCTGCTGGCCGCCGCTGTAGAACTCGCTGGTGGCGTTGGAGTCCGCCGGGTCCATCGTGTCGACGCGCGCGCCGAGTACGACCTTCCCGCCGCTCACCGACTTCAGGTCGATGGTCCGGGTGCCGCCGCGGCTGTGGGCGCCGAGGCCGCGCTGGACGGCCATCGTCGAGACGTGCGGGGCGAGTTCGGCGCGGACCCTGGGCCACTTGTCGCCGAAGACCTCGATGCCCCGGCCGGTCATGCCGTCGAGGATGTGGGTGGCCACCAAGTCCTCACCGGGGGTGCGCCGTTCGCCGCCGCCCACGGACGCCGGGGTGTTCGCGGTCAGGTGCGGCCGTACCTTCAGCACGACCTGTTCGACCTCGATATGGGCCGGCGGGTTCGGGGCCGGGCCGCCCGCCGGAGCCGGCCGGTCGGCGGGCTGCGGGGGCGCGGTGGCGGCCGGGGTCTGCTTGGAGTACGAGAAGACGCCGTGCAGCCGTACGGGTTCGGGCGCCTCCGGGATGCCCCGTGACAGGTGGAGACCGTGCTGTTCGTAGCTGATCCGGAAGCGGATCGGCTGCCGGAAGAGGTCGTGCGGCTCGACTGTCTTGACCCGCAGCGGGATACGCTCCTCGGTCTCGCCGGTGGTGCCCTCACCGCCCGCGTCGGTGAGCTGCCCGGCGCCGTGGTCGACGGCCGCCACCGTGTCCTTGGGGCGCACGGAGCCGCTGTGGGTGGCCTGGACGGTCACCGAACCGTGCGGGATGGGGACCTGGACCCGGGCGCCGGCGACGGTACGCAGCACGTTGTCGTGGATGTGCGCGGTGGAGGACTGCGACTCGGTGGACAGGTCGGTCTCGAACTTCTTGGAGGTGCCCACGTATTCGGCGTGCGGCTCGCGGATCGGCCGCACCTTGACGGTGATCCTGCCGCCGGTCACCGGGATGTCGTGGCTCCACTCCCGGCCGGACTCGTGGGTGAGCCGGGCGGACAGCACATGCGGGCCGAACTGGTCGCCGACGCCGACCATCGCGTGGTCGAGGTCACTGCCGAGGGCGGGGGCGAGGTCGTGCCGGATGGCCTCCAGCAGACCGCTGGCTGGGTCGACCCCCAGCAGCATGTCGGAGGGGTGCCAGCTCTCCTCCAGCGCGTGGGCGGGCGGCCGCGGCGGATTCGGCACCTGCGGGGGAGCCGTCCAGTCCAGTCGCGGCGGCGCGGGGTCCGGCTGACGGGCGGGCGCGGTGCCGTCGGCGGCGTCGGTGAGGACGGGCGGTGTGCGGCCGACCGTCCGGGGGCGGGTGCTGACATCCCGCAGCTCGATGGCGTCGGGGTCCTTCGCGAGCTTCGGGTCGACGACCGGGTCGGCGTCCGGTGCACGGCCCGAAGTCGAGGGCCCGGCAGGGGCGTTCGGCCGGGCCCGGGGTGTGTCCGGGAGTTTGACCGCCGACGGCGCCGGCTTGCTGTTGTCCGGGCCCTTGTTGACGGGCTCGCGACCTGGAGTCACAAGCGCTGAAGGGGAGTTGACCGGTCCCTTCGGACGGCCCGGGAGCAGCTTCTTGAACAGTCCCTTGCCCGGGACGTCCACCGGCCGGTTCCGGTTGCCGAGAGCCCTGGGTGCGTCGGGGTCCTTGGGCCGGGGTGCGGAGTCCACGAGGTCGCGGGCGGGCTTGGGGCGCGGGTGGTCGATGAAGCCGGTGGGGTGCTCCCGGCTGAAGGTGGGCGGCAGTTCGGCGTCGTGGTCCCGGGAGCCCTGGAGTTCGGTGAGCGGGATGGCGATCTCCACCGGGAAGAGGCCGGACTCGTGCACGGTGGCCCGGGAGCCGGTCATGGTGC
This sequence comes from Streptomyces polygonati, assembly GCF_042650325.1. Classification (NCBI taxonomy): domain Bacteria; kingdom Bacillati; phylum Actinomycetota; class Actinomycetes; order Kitasatosporales; family Streptomycetaceae; genus Streptomyces; species Streptomyces polygonati. The sequence continues at coordinate 161,904 of NZ_JBHSBB010000030.1, forward strand.
CGTCGAGCCGTACCCAGCCGTCGAAGATCGCCATCGGCTGGTCGAACTTGGTTGCCACGACGACGCGTTCCTGGTTGCGCACCCGGTCGCCGTCGCGGACGGTGGTGGTCACACCGCCGATCGCCTCGCCGAGGACCGCACCGCCCGCGACATCGCCGCCCCGGCCGCCGAGCGCGGCCTGCTCGCTCACCTGCCGGTTGCGGGTGTTCGTGGTGGCCGAGCCCTGGGTGACCTCGGTGCTCGGGCTGGACAGCGGGTTGATCACCCGGCGGAAGGTGAGCCGCTCGATGTCCGCGGTGAGCGAGGCCTTGGTGGCCGATCCGGCCCCGGACAACTCCGTCCGGGTGAGCGGGCTGTGCTGCGTCATGCCGGGCAGCGCGGCGCGCACCCGGTTGAGGTGGTACCAGGAGGAGACGTCGGACCGTACGTTCTTCCAGTCGCCGCCGAAGGCGCGCCGGCCCATCGAGTCGAGCATGCCGTGGAAGCCGCTGAGGTCCAGGTTGGTGACGCGGTCCATGCTGCCGAGGCCGTGCAGCGGCACGCTGGTGTGGTCGCCGCGCGGGATCGGCGGCGGGGCCGGCCGGAAGGCGGGCCGCGGCGGGCCGCCGTTCGCGGCGCCGTTCGTGACACCGCCGGCCGCGCCGTTCGCCGCGCCGCCCGGCCGACCGGTGACCTGCTGGGTGCGGTGCCCGGTGCCCGGCCGCCACCAGGGGGAGCGGGCAACGGAGTTGCGCTCGGCCGGGCCGCCGCCGCCCTGCCAGATCCGCTGCGGCGGCGCCCACACCTGTTGGCCTTCGTAGTCCTCGGTCGGCGTGGTCTCGGACTTCTCGACCAGCACGTCGAAACGGCCGCGGGTCTCGTGCACCGCGCCCTTGAACGGCGCGTCCAGCCGGGACGGCGACACCGAGCCGGGGGCGTGCAGTTCGAACCGCAGCCGGACCTGACCGTGCCAACCCTGGCCCGGGGCCGGGTTCTTCAGGGTGTTGCGGAAGCGGAACTGGCGGCTGTTCGTCTCGTTGTGGGTGTGCCCGAGACCGAGGGTCCCGTCCAGGCCCCCGACCGCCTCGCCGGTGTCCGTGCCGCCCTGGCCGCGGAAGCGGCCCGGCACCGGCAGCTGGCCGGACCAGGTGACCACGTCCTGCCGCACCTGCGTGGTGTCGGTCTCGGTGCCGTAGTGGAACTCGGTCTCGGCGGTCTCCCCGGCCGGGCTCATCATCCGGCCGGGCGGCGGACCCGATGAGCTGCCGTTCCCGGCCGGCGGGCGGGTGTCGGCGGGGGTGCCGAGCGGTTCGACGAAGGCGTGCACCTCCAGCCGGCCGCCGGGCACGCTCTCCAGCTCATGGACGAGCGGCTGCTTGTTGGTCATGCCGTGCAAGTGGGCCTGGACGAGTTCGACGGTGAGCCAGCCGTTGGTCTCGTTCATCGCCCGCTGGCCCTGACCGCCGTACGCCTTGCCGAACGCGGCCCGCATGGGCTCGCTGGTGAGGAGCGCGGCGACACTCCGCGTCTGCGGGCCCCGCGCCTGCTGCTGCCCGGGCAGCGGCGCGTCGTCCGGGAGCAGCCGCAGATTGGTGACGACGTCGGAGCCGCTCAGCGCGTGGGTGGACGACACCCGGGGCGGGCCCACCAGCGGGGCGGGGCGGGGCGGCAGGACCAGCGTCGAGGGGCCGACCAGCGGGCCGAGGGTGTCGCGGGCCTCCTCGGCGTCGTGGTCGGTGATGTCGCGGGTGGGGACGACCATCTCCATCCGGTAGCGGAGAGGGTGCTCGTGCGCGGTGCCGGGGTCGCTGCTCAGCCGGTGGGTGATCACCGCCTGCACGGTGCCCTGGAAGCGGCTGCCGGGTTCGGTGGTCTGGCCGCCGCTGATCTGGCGGTCGGCCCGCTGGTTGGTGAGCGCCCACTGGTGCTCCCGGGCGCCGAGCAGCGCGGCGGTGTCGCTCGCGCTGGGGTGGGCGATGTTGCCCTGGACACCGGCCACGAAGGTGAGTCGGCCGTCGACGAGGGAACCGACCACGTTGGTCGGGTCGGAGCTGTGCTCGAACTCGTACTTCTTGATCTCTTCCTTGAAGCGCAGCTCGGAGTTCGGGTGGGCGCCGTCGAGTTGCAGCGCGATGGTCAGGGTGCGGCCGAGGCCGAGGTCCACCACGTGGGTGATCGGACGGCCGCCGCGCAGCATGCCGGGCACCTTGGGGCGGACACCGTCGTCCGAGAACAGCGCGGTGACCCGCTCCCGGTTCTCCTCCCAGCCCTTGGCGCCCGCCTCGCGGATCACCAGTTGCCTGATGTGTTCCAGCCCTTGGTCGCCGGAGCGGAACTCCTCGACCACGTCCATCCCGCCGAGCACCAGATCGTCCCCGATCCGGGCGGGCAGCGGCGGGTCGGCCTTCGGGGGCGCGGGCGGCTCGGGCGATGCGGTCGTCTTCAGCGGCAGGGGGGCGGGTGTCTTCCGCTCCGGCTCGTGCTCGGCCTCGGTGACGACCTTGGGCGCTGCTTCGGGCGCTGCTTCCGGTTCCGCCTTCGGCTCGGCCTTCGGTTCCGCCTTCGGCTTCACGGTGGAGGAGGGGCCCGGTGTCTCCGTCGGACGCGGGGTGGGCGGCGGTACGGCGTCCGGGCCGGGCTCCTTGCCGCCGCCGCGCATCAGCAGCGGGTCACCGCCGTTGGCGATCCGGCCGGCGATGTGGAAGGCCTGGTGCTTGAGCGGTTCTCGGAGCCGGTGCGGCGGCAACTGCTCGTGCAGCGCGCGTACGTCGTCCAGGTCGGCCCGCAGATCCGGCCGGCCGAGCCGGGTGAGTTCGGTGTTGACCGCGTGGCGCAGCTCGGAGGCCGGACCGGGGGCGAGCCTGGGCGGCGTCACCGCCGGCACCTGGATGTCCGGACCGGACGACGTGGGCAGCGGAACGGGCGGGGCGGTCACCGGAGTCGGGGCGCCGGCCGGGGTGTTGGCCGGGGTGCCGGCCGGGGTGTTGGTCGGGGTGCTCGCCGGAAGGTCGGCCGCGGGCTCGGTGGAGCGCGGGACCTCGGGCGTACCGATGGTGTCGACCCGCGTGGGCGGCGGGTTGAGGTGAGCCGGGTCCACCGCCGGGGGCGTGGTGAAGAGGTTCTTGAAGGAGTCGGCGCCGCTCTTGATGCCGGAGCCGAGGAAGTGCGCGTTGTGCGACAGGACATGGCCGAGCCGGCCGCCGACCGCGCCGGACAGGCCGGTGACGAAGGACGTGGTGAACTTGCCGGTGGTGACGAGGTTGTACAGGCCCTCGGAGACGTTCTGGTGCCCGGCTTCGATGAGGCCGGAGGCGGCGTGGTAGGCGAACTTGCGTCCCCAGTCGGTGCCCAGCGTGTCGGCGACACCGTGCGACAGCGCCCGGCGGAAGTCGCCGCCGAGTCCGTCCGGCAGCCCCGAGAGCGCCGTGTCCAGTTGCCGGCCCAGATCCTTCCTGCCCATATTGGCCAGGAAGGTCTCCGCCCAGTTCCGGCCGAGGTCGCGGGCGAGGGCGGTGTCCGTACTCGTGCTCAGACCGCGGGAGAAGATGTCGCCCACGTCGTCGCGGAAGGCGAGCCGCGCGGCGTCGCTCAAGCCGTGGCCGACGGCCAGCCGGTCCACGACGTTCGCGGTCGAGTGGGCCAGGTCATGGGCGAAGTCCGGGCCGACGAGGCCGGGACCGCGCGGGCCGCCCCCGGGGTCGTCGGGGCCCTTGAACTCGTCGAAGCGGGCGGGGCCGCCGCCGGGACCGTCCAGATCGTCGCCCAGGCCGCGCCCGGCGCCGCCGCCGGGGCCCTCGATGTCGTCCCCGGTGTTCCGCAGCAGGTCTTTCTCGACCGGACCCGGCCCCGGCAGACCGTGGTCGAGGGTGTTGAACAGGTCCTTGGCGGTGTTGCGGCCGATCCCGCTGCCGAGCGCCTTGGCGAAGAAGCCGCCCAGGAAGGGTACGAAGGGCGAGATCGCGCCCTGGACCGCGCCGAAGCCGACCGCCTGCTTGAGGAAGTCCGAGCCGTGCGAGGTGTGTTCGCCGTCCAGCGACAGCGACCAGCGCACCAGGATGTCCATCGCGGCGCCGAGCCCGATGTTCAGGGCCTCGTGCTCGGCGATCAGCGCGATCAGGCGCAGGATGACGCTGCGCAGGATGGTCCGGTAGAGGCCCCGGAGGAAGGTCTGCTCGATCAGCGCTTCGATCGGGTTGAAGATGGCCAGGACGAGGGTGATCGCCCACTCGATGAGGAACTCCGCGACCTGCGCGATGATCATCCGGTTCATGTAGTCGACCTGGTAGGCCGACTCGTGCCCGAAGTCCGCCATGTTGGCGGCGGTGTCCTTGAGGTTCTTGATCGCGTCGGCGCCGTCCCCGGAGGAGAAGGTGGACATCGCGTCGATGTAGGCCTTGCTCCACTTGCCGTCGACCGCGCCCGCGACCGAGGTGGCGATCCGCGCGATCTCCGACTGGAGGTCGGTCAGCGCGGTCACCAGGGCGGCGTTGGGCTGTTCCACCGCGGCGCGGATCGCCGACGACTTGGCCCGCGGGATGTGCATCCCGGTGAGCGCGACGACGATCCCGTCCAGGAAAGGGTCAACGGCCACGGGTCAGCGCCGCCCCCCGCCGCCCTCGTGGATGGCGGTGATCGCGTCGTCCTGGGCAGTGTGGAAGTCCTGGCCCGAGAAGAGCGTCTTGGCACCCGCCTCGGTGATCGCGTCGGCCAGGGCGTGCAGGGCGTCGCGGAGATCGGCGTGCGGCTGGACGTACTTCTCCTTGAACGTCTCCGCGGTCTCGTCGCCGCTTCCCCACGGCGGGTCGTTGAGGTCGTAATGGGTGGCGTCGTCGTAGTTCTGCGCGAGCAGTTTGGCGTGCTGGCCCACCTGGTCGGTGATCCCGCCGCCGGCCACGACCTCGCTGGGGATGGCGGCGAAGACGCTGTCGTCAGCCACGATCGGTCCCTCCCGTGAGGTCCAGGGGTCCGCCGGGGGCCCGCAGCGGGTCCAGCAGCCGGTCCAGGCCGACGCCCTCCAGCCGGTCCACCGGCTGCCGGCCGGGGGCGGGGGTGCCGGTGCCCCGGGCGGCGCCCACCGCCTCGTCGAAGCCAGCCCTGACCCGCAGCGCCAGCTCCTCGCGGGCCACCCGCATCACCTCCAGCACGCTGGCGGCCAACTCCTGGCCGGACATGGCCTTGTGCTTGTTGTCGATGAAGCGCAGCGCCTTGGGGCCGCCGTCGGCGCCGAGGGTCACCTCGACCGCCCGGTCCCGCGATCTGACCGTCACCTCGACGGCGGCGATCTCGTCCCTGGCCCGGATCAGGGCCAGCCGCTGCTGCTCGAACTCGGCCAGCGCCTGGTCGAGTTGCTGTTGCAGCTCGTCGTTCACGATGTCCTCCCGTCGTACGGCTGCGGGTGCCGCGGTCAGCGGCCGGTGCCGCGCTCGGCCGCCGGCGCGGTGCTCAGCGGCCGATGGAGGCCGGCAGGCCCTCCTCGCCGGTGCCCCAGACGTCCTCCTCGCGGTCGGACCAGCTGGAGCTCTGGGTGGAGGGGCGGCGCAGGCCCGGACCCTGGCGGCCCTGACCGGTGGTCGGGGTCCGGCTGGGCAGCTCCTCCGGGTCCTCTTCCTCCTCCTCGAAGACGTCCTCCTCCGGCGGCGCCGTCTGCTGCCGGTAGCCGCCGCCCTGGATGAAGGCGCCGTCCGAGTCGTGCTGCTGATACGTCTCCCGGACCCGTTCGCCCTGGCCCTGGCCGCCCTGCTGCTGGCCCATCCGCGACATTCCCATCATCATCATCATGGGCGACATCATCGAGCTGAGCCCGGCGTCCCCTTCCGCCGCGGGCGCGCCGGCCACTCCGCCGAGCAGACCGCCGGCCGCCCCGCCGCCGCTCGCCGCGGCGGTCGCCGGGCTCGGCACCGTCTGGAACTGGCCGCCCGGACCGGAGATGGTGCTGCTGCCGTCCGGGAAGTGCGTGGTGGTGTAGCCGCTGCCGTTGGTCGTCGCGTGGGCGCCGGACGGGAAGTGGGTCACGGTGCTGCCGTCGCCGTTGTGCAGCGTCAGCCCGCTGGGGTCGCCGGTGGTGGGCAGGTGCGTGTTCGGGAAGCTGGTGCCGGAGCCGACATCGGAGCCGGGTCCCAGGCCGCCGAGTCCGCCGAGTCCGCCGAGTCCGCCCGGACCGCCGAGGCCGTCGCTGCTGGTGCCGGTGGCGTTCGTAGTGGTGACCGTGCCGTCCGGATTGACGGTGACCGAACTGCCGTCGGGGTAATGGGTGGTCATCGCCCCGCCGGAGCCGATCGTGGTGGTGGAGCCGTCCGGGTTGACCAGGCTCTGGCCGCTGCCGAGGTGGCTGGTGACGCTGTGGCCGTCGGCGGTCGTGGTGCTGACCGTGCCGTCCGGGTTGAGCGTGGTGTGGCTGCCGTCGGGGAAGTCCGAGGTGAGGCTGCCGTCGGCGTTCTGCGTCATGGTCGTGCCGTCGGGCGCGGTCAGATGGGTCAGTCCGTCCGTACCGGTGGTCTCCACTACGCCGTTCGGGAAGTGCGTGTTCGAGGTCCCGTCCGGAAAATCCGTGGTCAGACTGCCGTCGCCGTTCTGGGAGACCGCCGTGCCGTCCGGGAAGTGGGTGGAGACGCCGCCCTTCCCGTCGATGGTGGTGGTCGAGCCGTCGGGGTTGGTCAGGGTCTGGCCGTCGCCGAGGTGGCTGGTTGCCGTGGTGCCGTCGGCGTTGTGGGTGGTGACCGTGCCGTCGGGGTTGACGGTGGTGGAACTCCCGTCGGGGAACTGCGTGGTGAGGCTGCCGTCGCCGTTCTGGGTGACGGTGCTGCCGTCGGGCGCGGTGAGGTGCGTCGACCCGTCGGCCCCGGTGGTCTCCAGGGTGCCGTTGGGGAAGTGGGTGCTGGTCGAGCCGTCCGCGTTGGTAGTGGTCAGGCTGCCGTCGGCGTTCTGGGTGACGGTGCTGCCGTCCGGGAAGTGGGTGGTGATGTCGCCGCCGGCACCGACGGTCGTGGTCGAGCCGTCGGGGTTGAGGAGCGACTGCCCAGTGCCGAGTTGACTGGTCACCGTGCTTCCGTCCGGGCGGGTGGTGGTGACCGTGCCGTCCGGGCCGACCGAGGTCGAACTGCCGTCGGGGAACTGGGTGGTGAGGCTGCCGTCGGCGTTCTGCGTGGTGACGCTGCCGTCCGCGTTCCGTACGCCGGTGGGGCCGGGGCCCGTACTGGTGAAGCCGCCGCCGAGCGGGGTTCCGGTGCCGGGGACGATGCCGCTGGGCGTCAGCCAGTCCTGGTTGCCGCCGAGTGGGTCGCCGCTGCCGAGGCCGTTGGGTCCGCCCAGGCCGTTGGGTCCGCCGAGGCCGAGTGGGTCGCCGCTGCCGAGGCCGTCCGGTCCGCCGAGGCCGTTGGGTCCGCCCAGGCCGAGTGGGTCGCCGCTGCCGAGGCCGTCCGGTCCGCCGAGGCCGTTGGGTCCGCCCAGGCCGTTGAGGTCGTCGCCAAGGCCGTTCAGCCCGTCGCCGATGCCCTTGCCGAAGTCGTTCAGGCCGTCGCCGAGACCGTCGAGGTTGTCGCCGAGGCCCTTGCCGAAGGTGTCGAGGTTGTCCCCGAGCCCCTTGCCGAAGGTGTTGAGGTCGTCGCCCAGGCCCTTGCCGAAGTCGTTCAGGTTGTCGCCCAGGCCGTTGAGGTTGTCACCGAGCCCGTCGAGCTTGTCGTTGAGGTCGCTGCTGGCCTTGTCGGCCTTCTCCTGCTGGATCTCCTGCTCCTCCTGCTGGAGTTCCTGCGCCAGCGAGGTGTTGCCGGAGTCCTCGAAGCCGAAGGTCGTGTCCCAGTTGGGGTCGAGCACCCGGGACCAGGACTGCTGGAGGGTGGTGACGTCCGCGCGGGCCGGGGTGTCGAGATTCGTCTCGATGTTGGACTGCCAGCGCTTGACCGCTTCGTTGGCCGCCCCGGACCAGGTGCTGGTGTCCTTGAGATTGCCCCAGGTGGTGGCGTCCGAGTAGGTTCCGTTGGTGGTGTAGGACTGGATCGGCGCGCCCGGGTTGCCCATGTAGCCGCCGTAGGGGTTGTACGCCATATAACCGGTGACACCGGGCGCGTTGTGCGTCGCGATCCAGTCGGTGATCTCGGTCATGACCTTGTACAGCACCTCACGGGTGTCGCCGCTGACGACGTCCGAGGAGGTGCTGCCGTCCGGGTGCGTGACCGGGATCGCGGCGCCGGTCTTGTTCATGAACTTGTTGAGACTGTCGTTCATGCTCTGCAGCGCGGTGTGCAGGGCCACTTCCGCGCCGATCACCGAGTCGCCGTGCTTGGTGGTGGAGACGTACCCCGTGGCGACCGAGGTGTTGGCGGGCGAGAAGCCGGGCGGGATCAGCTCCGATGTGTAGTTGTCGTACTTGTCGTGCAGGTCGTTGATCAGATGCCAGAAGACGCCGGCCGCCTGGCCCTTCCACGCCGCGTCCTCGTCACCGAGGCTCTCCGCCCACTGCTTGAGCGTCTCGGCGTGGTTGGTGAAGAACACTCCGGCCTTGTCGAAGGACTTGGCCAGCGTGGTGAAGGTGGTGAGGTCGACGCCGGAGTCAGGAGTCGGATCGCCGCCGACATCGGTGCCGGAGGTCGCCCCGGCCGTCTTGAAGGGGGACGACACCAGGTCCGTCAGGGCCGCGGCGGAGCGCTTCCAGTACTGCCGGCCGTCCGTCTGGTCCTTGAAGGTCACCGTGGCCTGGTACTTGGCGACATCGGTACCGGTCCCTGAGTAGAACTGGATGTCGAAACCCATGCCGTCCCCGTGCGCCGTGCTCTCGGCGTGCAGGTTCATCCCGACCTTCTTGATCTCCACATCCATCCAGGGGATGCCGCCCGCCCCCTTGTTGCCCTCGATCGCCGAGCGCTCGGCCAGCGTGAAGCCGGTCATCAGGTTGATGATGTGTTCCCAGTTGTCGGCTGCCATGGCTTGGCCCTCCGGGGATGTGCTCGGGGAAGCGGGGTCGGCGGGAAAGGGGCGGGGGAGCGGGACCTCAGGGGGTGGTGACGGGCGGCCCCTGCTGGGAGCTGCCGCTCAGGGCGGTGTCGTAGTCCCCGATCGCGGTGAGGAACTTCTGTCCGTCGATGGTCGCCAGGGAGTCGCCCTGGGTCTTCAGCATGGTGCGGATGACGTTCTCCAACTCCCTCTTGAGATCCGTCATCGCTGTGTTGTGCCTGTTGAGGACCTGGTCGATCGCTTTGGCGGCGGCCTGGGCGTTGGCGATCACGGTCTTGCCGCCGGTCGAGTCGTCCCCGCCCATCTGCCCCATCAGCACCGGGTGCGGGGAGGCGCTCACGTCGTAGAGCGCCGGCGGGTTCTGGCCGGCCGCCCGGAGCGCCACGATGTCGTTGATGAACGTGGTCACGTCGTTGTCGATGAACGCCTGGAGAGCTTGGGAGTCGAGCTTCGTCAGATCGGCCATGCTGGGGTGCCTCCTCGCGGCGGGACGGCGATACGCGGGTGCGGCTCCCGGGCCCGCCCCGGGCGGTGCGGGGGGCGGACCCGGGAGCCGCCGCGACGCGGATCGGGGACGACGGTCAGAACTTGATCTCTTCGAAGCCCTGCGAGTTCCGGTAGACTGTCTGCTTGTAGTTGTCCGAGATCCCGTCCAGCGTCTGGGCGTGGCTGCTCAGGATGGTGCTGAGCGAGGCGACCTCGGCGTTCCAGGTCGGCTGGACCTTGCCGGTGTAGATGTCGCGGTCCGGGCCGAGCCAGGAGCCGACGATGCCGGCGAGCTCGCCCTGCAGATCGCTCAGGATCCCCTGGATGCGCTGGGTCTGGTCCATCATCTCCTGGGAGAAGGTCAGGGCCTGGCCGTGGTCGATGTAGATGCCGTCCTCGGCGGACATGGGCACTCCTGAAGGTCGAGGGGTGGTGGGGTCACGAGCGGTGCGGGGACCGTCAGCTGGTCATGGCGGAGTAGACGCCGTCCGAGGTCGACCCGTGGGTGATCGACAGGTGGCTCTGCTGCTGAACCGCGCCCATGTTGTCGCTCTGCGTCTTGTTGGAGGCCATGAGGCTGTTGTCCAGCTGGTCCTCCATGGCCTCGCAGGTGGCCTTGATCCGGTCGACCTCGGACAGCCAGGTGGCCATCACCTGGGCGTACGCCTGGCCGTCGGGGCCCTGGTAGTGGGAGCTCAAGGAACTGGCCGCGTCGCGGACCTGTCCCTGGACGGCGGTCATACGGGACCGGGCGTTCTCCAGGAACTGGACCGCCTGGCTGTACGTGGCGGTCGATGACTGCTGAAGATTGCCGGACGGGGTGCTCATACCGATGTCCTTCCCCAAATGCAGGCGGCACCGGTTCCGCGCCACCCGATACGCGACGCCGGCGGGCGGCGAATCCGTAGCGGGGGGACAGCGGTTGGTGACGCGCTCGAATCGCAATCGCGCGTCAGCGTAAGTGCAGCCTCAACGCGCTTGCAAGGAAACAAATATGACGATGCATCAGTTAAGTCGCCAGAGTCGTCGCCGGAGTTCTGGTAACGGAAGTGAGAATGCGGTGGCGACATTTCCACGACATGAGAACCATCTGTACTCAGGTTTTCGGGAGGGCGGCGGTCGGGACGGCATCGGTCGGAGCGGCGGGCCGGCCGGTGAGCGGATCGGCGCAGCCGGGCGTTCCGGTCGTGTCGGCCCGGCCCAGCACCGCGTTCTCCGGCGAGAGATCGGGTCCGGTCGGCACCATGGCCAGTAGCGGCGAGGGCACTCCGCGCGCCGCGCCGAGGTCGTAACCGAGCGCTTTGGCGGCGGCGGCCGACGGGATCAGGTACTTCACCCCGGCGTCGGTGACCAGGTACGTCGTGTCGCCGACCGCGCCGCCGCCCGCGCCCAGCGCCCGCACCAGGCTGCCGCCGTCGGGCGGCACCACCACCGCGTCCACCGGCAGGCAGGCCGGGGCGGCGGGGGCCTTCGCGGTGGCCGCCGCCGGGTCGGTGAGAGCGGCCGACGACACCAGCGTCAGGCTGATCCGGCTGCCGCCCCCGGCCCCGCCCCCCGCCGGGGCCGTACCGGGCGCGCCGGCGGACGCCGCGGCGGCGGCCGTGTCCAGCCGTACGCAGGCCGCCTGCCCGTCGCCGACCGGCAGCAGGGCGGGTGGCGCCGACGGCAGTACGTCATTGCCGGCCACCGAACTCCCGGGAACCAGCGCCTTGTTGAGCGCGTCGGCGGCGATCGGCACGGCCACCGGCGGGGCGCCGGCGTAGGACTTGGCCCGCTCGTCCGGGCCGCCGAGGGCGAGCGCGGCCTGCGTGGTGCTGATCGGCACCAGGCCGGCCCGCTGGAGCAGGTAGTACTGCTTGGCCGAACCCGGCGTCTCCACCAGGAAGACCTGCCCGACCCGGGTCGCCCGGCCGTCCAGCTCCGGCCCGGCGCCGCCCTGGCCGGGTACGTCCGGCGGCGCCAGATCGGTACTGGCGGGCAGCGCGTCCAGGAAGGCCGCCGACACCGGCAGCGGGTCGGCGGTGCCGTAACCGAGCGCGTCGGCGGTGGCCGTACCGGACGCCAGCCGGAAGCGGTTGCCGTGCCAGAGCAAGTAGTACGTACCGTCCGGGCCGCTGACCAGCAGCGCCTGTCCGCCGCCGATACCCGTACCGGGGTGGTCGGCGTCCACCACCAGCGAGGTGGCGGGCACCGGCGCGCCACTGGTGTCGGGGCGGGTCGCCGCGCAGACCTCCCAGGCACCGGTGTCCAGCCCGGCGGCCGGCGGCAGCGCGTCCGGGGCGCCGTCGATGCCCACCGCGCTGCCGTGCGGGGTGCCGGCCAGCGAGCCGCCCGGCACCGTACGGGAGGCCAGGTCGGGGCCCACGATCAGCCGGGCGGAGGCGTAGTTGCGGACCGGCCGCAGCGAACCGTCGTACAAGTACCGGTTGCCGGTGCCCTGTTCGAGGATCAGCGTCTTCGGGTCCTGCCAGGCCGTCGAGCCGCCCGGCGAGATGAAGCCGAACACCAGGAAGCCGATCGCGATCAGGGCGCCGAGCGCGCCGCCGAGCGCCATCCCGCGGTTGGTACGGCTGTTGGGGCTCTCCGGGGCGTCCGGATCGGTGCGCAGCAGGCCGGTGGTGAGCCGGGCGACGACGAAGCGGTGGGCCTGGACCTGATCACGCCTGCTCTGCACGGTCCCGCTCCCTCAGCCCTTGATCCCGCGCAGGTCGGAGTACACATCGAGCACCCACAGCACCGACGGGAGCAGCCCGATCGCCGCCGCCGACTGCGCCAGGTCACCGGCCCGGCCCCAGTAGGGCAGCAGCCGCCGCCCCGGCACCGTCCAGGACACGACGGTCACCGCGACCGCGACCGCCAGCAGCGCCGCGACCGCGCCGAACTGCCCGTCGACACCGTGCTGCCGGGCCGCGCACACGGTCAGCAGCACCGCGCCGAGCGCGCCCGGCAGCACCAGCGCCAGCCGCTGCCAGGCGTTGCCCAGATTGCGGCCGTGCAGCAGCAGGACCAGCGCCAGCAGCCCGCCGGTGAGCAGTTGCGGGGTGTGCGGGCGGTGGGCGAGCCCGGCCAGAGCGGCCGCGCAGATCACCCCGACCGCGGTGTACAGGCCGGTCATCCAGCGGTCGGTGGCGGTGGTGCGGGCGGCCAACTCCGTACTCGGGTACGGCTCGATGCCTTCCTGCAACTGCTCGGCATTGGTGGGCAGCGGCGGCAGCCGCAGCCCCGACAGCGAGAAGGACAGCATCGGTACGAACGCGCCGAAGATCACCGCGGGCACCGCGACCGCCGCGCCGGCCTGGTCGAGGCCCGCATCCATGGCCAGCATCAGCACCGCGCCGAGCACCCCGGCCAGCGCCACCACGATGCTCGGTACGAACGCCACCGGGTAGGCCGCGACGACGGTCAGCGACAGTGCGGTGGCGACGCCCCACGCGGCGGAGCCGGCCAGCCAGCGGGCCCCGGTCAGCTGGTCGCCGGTCGCGCCGCTCGCGCCGCCCACCGCGAGCACCCCGCACAGCGCGGCGAACGGCCCGGTGACCAGGCCCAGCAGCACCGCCCCGGGCGGATCGTCCAGTACGCGGCCGGCCGCGCCCGCCCCGGCCAGCGCCAGCAGCACCGCCCCGGCCGCCAGCGCCGCCCGCGACGGCCGGTCCCCGCCGGACAGCGCCAGCAGCGTCAGCGCCGCCACCAGCACGGACAGCAGCACCGCGCGCAGCGCCCAGCGGCTCACCGCGGGGGACCAGGAGGCGCCCAGGCCGCGGACGGTGGCGGACACACCGTCGACGAGGTTGTCGAAGCGCACCGGCGGCAGCGTGTCGGCGAGCGGGCGCAGCAGCAGCACCTCGCCGTCGCGCAGTTCCAGCGACTGCGGGGTCCCCTCGGGGTCCAGCGGCGCGCCGCCGATCCGCTGCAGGGCCCAGCCGCCGTGTTCCAGGCCGGCCTCCGCCAGGTCGGCGCCCGCGTGCCCGACGATCACCGGCAGCAGGTCGGCCACGGGGATGTCGGAGGGGACGGCGAGATCGAGGGAGGTGTCCGGGGCGCGTACCGTCAGCCGGCAAAGGCCCGCCGGGCCCGGTCCGGACGGACCCGCGACCGAGCTTTCGCTCATCAGGTGCTCAGCCTTCCGCGTACGGTCTGTGTTCGCTTCCGCGCGTGCCCCCGCACGCGGTGCGAATGAAGGCGCAACCTACCCGGCGTGGGTGAAGGGTGGGCTACCGGACGGCCAACGGGACGTGCTGGCAGCGGGGTTGATACGACACCCGGCCGTGATGTGATGCCCTCCGCGGAGGGGCGCGGCGGCCCGGCCGCCGTCCCCGCTTCTGCTCCTGCCCTTGTCCAGCCCGTGTGCCAGCCTTTGTTCGAGCTGCCGAGCCCGAAACGCCCTGAGGTGAGCTTCCGTTGAGCGTGGTGTTCTTCCGCCGGCCGGCCCGCCGCAACGGCCCCGAGATGCCCGAGGGCGATCTCACGCTCCAGGAACCGCCGGTGATGTCGGAACCGGTGTCCAGCGGCAACGCGATGATGACCTACCTGCCGATGGCCGTGATGTCGGGCGCGATCGTGCTGCTCTACACCCGCCCCGGCACCGCCTCCAGCCCGATCACCTACCTGGTCGTCGGCATGATGGTGCTGGCCATGGGCACCATGCTGGTCGGCCAGCTGATGCGGACCGGCACCGACCGCAAGAACAAGCTCAAGGGCGCCCGGCGGGACTACCTGCGCTATCTGGGCGGGGTGCGGCGGCGGGTGCGGCGGGCGGTGGCCGAGCAGCAGCGCGCGCTGGCCTGGCGGCATCCGGACCCGGGCGCCCTGTGGTCCTTCGCCCGCACCTCCCGGCTGTGGGAACGCCGCACCGGCGACGAGGACTTCGCCGAAGTACGGCTGGCCGTCGGCGACCAGCGGCTGGGACTGCGGCTGACCACCGGCGCCGCCAAGCCCGTCGACGACCTCGACCCGCTGACCGCGCACGCGCTGCGGGCCTTCATCAACGCCTACGCCACCGTGCCCGACCAGCCGATCGCGGTGTTCCTGCGGACCTGGGCGCGGGTCCTGCTGCGCGGCGACCGGGAGCAGGTGGCCGGGGCCGCCCGCGCGCTGGTGGCCCAACTCGCCGTCATGCACGCCCCGCAGGACCTGGTCATCGCCTTCTGCCTGGATCCCGGGCGGCACGCCGAATGGGACTGGGCGAAGTGGCTGCCGCACACCCTGCACCCGCACGAGACGGACGGAGCGGGCCCGGCCCGGCTGATCGCCGGCACCGGCAACGAGCTGGAGGACCTGCTCGGCGAGGAGTTCACCGAACGCCCGGCCTTCGACCTGGCCGCGGTGCCCACCAAGGACGAGCCCTTCACCGTCGTCGTCATCGACGGCGGCCAACTCCCCGCCGGGCACCGCTTCGACCGGGCCGGATTCCGCAACGCGGTGGTCGTCGACCTGTCCGGCGCGCTCGGCTGGCGCCCGGGCCGTACTGTGCTGCGCCTCCAACTGGAGGGCGGCGAGGTGGGGTTGGTCCGCACCGACCGCAACCGCAAGGAGTCGGTGACCCCGCTGGGCCGGGCCGACACGCTCGGCCCGGCCGCTGCCCGCGCGCTGGCCGCGGTCATCGCCCCGATGCGGACCGGCGACACCGGCGAGGCGGCCCGCCCGCTCGACACCGACATCCAGCTCACCAGCCTGCTGGGCATCCCCGACCTGCACCGGCACGACCCGGGCGTCTACTGGTCCCGCCGCTCCACCTCGCCGGCCGCCCGGTTGCGGGTGCCGATCGCGGTGGGTGCGGACGGGCGGGCGGTGGAGCTGGATATCAAGGAGTCGGCGCAGGGGGGTATGGGTCCGCACGGGATGCTGATCGGTGCGACGGGTTCAGGCAAGAGTGAGCTGCTGCGCACGCTGGTGCTGGGGCTGGCGTTGACGCATTCGTCGGAGACGCTGAACTTCGTGCTGGTGGACTTCAAGGGGGGTGCGACGTTCCTGGGTCTGGACGAGCTGCCGCACACCTCGGCGGTGATCACCAATCTGGCGGACGAGGCGGCGCTGGTGTCGCGGATGCAGGACGCGCTGCACGGTGAGCTGATCCGGCGGCAGGAGCTTTTGCGGGCGGCGGGGAACTACACCTCGGCGCTGGAGTACGAGCGGGCCCGGGCCGGCGGGGCGGCGCTGGCGCCGCTGCCGAGCCTGTTCGTGGTGGTCGACGAGTTCAGCGAGCTGCTCGCGGCGCACCGGGAGTTCATGGACCTGTTCGTGATGATCGGCCGGCTGGGCCGCTCGCTGGGGGTGCATCTGCTGCTGGCCTCGCAGCGCCTGGACGAGGGGCGTATGCACCAGCTGGAGTCCCACCTGTCCTACCGGGTCGGCCTGCGGACCTTCTCGGCCATGGAAAGCCGCGGCGTCCTGGGCGTGCCCGACGCCTACGAACTGCCCTCCCAGCCCGGCAGCGGCTTCCTCAAGAGCGGCATCGAAGCCCTCACCCGCTTCCGCGCCGCCTACGTCTCCGGCACCTACCGCCAGCGGTCCGGAGCGCTGGCGCAGGAACAGGTGGCGAGCCAGGTCGTGCCGTGGACGGGGGAGTGGGTCGCCTCCCGGCAGCCCGCGCCGGCCGCCGAACCCGCACGCGAGCCCGCACGCGACCCCGGGGTGTCCGAACCGGACGCGGGCGCCGACTCGCTGCTGTCGGTGGCCATCGGACGGCTGCGCGACGCCGGACCACCCGCCCACCAGGTGTGGCTCCCGCCGCTGGACGTACCGCCCACCCTGGACCGGCTGCTGCCGCCGCTGTCCCCGGACCCCGAACTCGGCCTGACCACGGCGGAGTGGCCCAAGCGCGGCACGCTCACCGTGCCGGTCGGCATCATCGACCGGCCCTTCGAGCAGCAGCGCGACCTGCTGACCGTGGACCTGTCCGGCGCCGGCGGCCATGTCGCGGTCGCCGGCGGTCCGCAGAGCGGCAAGTCCACGGTGGTCCGCAGCCTGATCTCCGCGCTGGCGCTCACCCACACCCCGCGCGAAGTGCAGTTCTACTGCCTGGACTTCGGCGGCGGCACCCTGTCCGGCCTGGCCGGGCTCCCGCATGTCGGGGGCGTCGCCGGACGCCTGGACCACGAGCGCATCGGCCGGACCCTGGCCGAGATCACCTCGCTGCTGGCCCGCCGCGAACGGCTCTTCCTCGACCACGGCATCGACTCCATGCCGACCCTGCGACGGCGGCGCGCGGCAGGGGAGTTCGCCGACGATCCGCACGGCGACGTCTTCCTCGTCATCGACGGCTGGTCCACCGTCCGCCAGGACTTCCAGGACCATGTGCCGGTCATCAACCAACTCGCCGCCCGCGGGCTGAGTTACGGCATCCATCTGATCACCACCACGGCCCGCTGGGTCGAACTGTCCTCCCAGATCCGGGACCAGTCCGCGACCCGCCTCGAACTCCGGATGGGCGACCCGCTGGACTCCATGGTCGACATCCGGCGGGCCGGGACGGTGCCGCGCGTTCCCGGCCGCGGTCTGACGGTCGACAGCAAGCTGCACTTCCTGATCGCGCTGCCGCGCATCGACGGGATCGAGGACGCGGCCGAACTGGCCGATGGCGTGGCGGACTTGGTGGCCGCCGTCGCCGAGAGCTGGACGGGTCCGGCGGCGCCGCCGGTGCGGATGCTGCCCACGATGCTGCCGGCCGCCGAGCTGCCGGGGCTGGGCGCGGCCGGAGTGTCCGTGGCCGGCTCCTTCGCCGGTGCCCCGGCGGGTGCGTCCGGCGGCGCCCCGGGCGCCAAGGCGTCGTCCAGGGCGGCCGGCGGAGGCGACGCGGGGCGCCGCTTCCGGATGCCGATCGGCGTCGAGGAGACCGAACTCGGCACCGCCTGGCACGACTTCGCCGAAGCGCCGCACCTGGTGGCCTTCGGCGACACGGAGAGCGGCAAGACCAACCTGCTGCGGCTGTTCGCCAAGAACATCAGCGAGCGCTTCACGCCCGCCGAAGCCCGCGTCCTCGTGGTCGACTTCCGCCGCGAGCTGATCGAGGCGGTCCCGGAGCCCTACCGCCTGGGCCACGCCGTCTCCGTCGACCAGCTCCGCGAGCTGGTCGACGGCGTGGCCCGCGCGCTCAAGACCCGTACGCCGGGGCCGGAGATCACACCGGCCCGGATGCGGCAGGCCGACTGGTGGCGCGGCCCGCGGCTGTTCGTCCTGATCGACGACTACGACCTGGTCGCCAACCCGATGCGCAATCCCTTCGAACCCCTGCTGGACCACCTGCCGCTCGGCTACGAGGTCGGTTTCCACATCGTGCTCTCCCGCGCGGCGGCGGGCGCGATGCGCGGCATCAACGACCCCCTGGTCCGCCGCCTGCTCGAAGTCAACGCGCCCGGCCTGCTGATGTCCTGCCCGCCGTCCGAGGGCTATCTGTTCAACAACACCAAGCCGCGGCTGCTGCCGCCGGGCCGCGGTATGTACATCACCCGCCGCCACACGGTGCAGATACAGACGGCGATGGTGGCGGAGGAGCGGGTGCCTGACCTGCGCTGAGGCCGGATCGGCCGGGCCGGTCGCCGGGCGTCAGGCGCCCGCGGCTTCTCCTGGCCGCCGCTTGCGGCGCAGCAGCGCGGCGGCGGCCAGCACCAGGGCGACGAGGGCGGCGCCGCCGAGGATGGCGTAGGCGCGGCGTGCGGGGGTGCGGTCCTCGACGACCGGGTGGAGGTGGATCGCCGCCGTGGCGTCGGGGACGGTGGCCGCCGGCCCGGCCGGAAGGACCGCGGACAGGGCGGCGTACGGGTCGAGCCGCGGGACCGGCGCCGGGTAGGCGGCCGCCAGCAGCCGGGCGGCGACCTCGGGCGCGGTCAGCTCGGGCCGGTAGGCGCGCAGCAGCGCGGCGGCGCCCGAGGTGAAGGCGGCCGCGATCGAGGGCCCGTTGCCGAGGAAGTGGCCGCGCCCGCTGGGGCCGATACCGGTGATGCCCTGGCCGGGTGCGGCCAGGTCGGCGCGGACCGGGTCCACGGCGCCGTCCGGCCGGGCGCCGTCGATGTCCACGTCCACCACCGAGAGCACCCCGGTCTGCGCGGCCGGCCAGAACGGCACCTTCGGCACGTCGTCGGTCGCCCCGCTGGTCAGTTCCAGGTCGTCCGGCACCCCCGCCGCGACCACCAGCACATCGTGCGCGGCGGCGTAACGGACCGCCGACGTCAAGGCATTGGTGGTGGCGGGGAAAGCCAGCGACACGTCGATCACCCTCGCGCCCGCGTCGGTGGCCTGCCGTATCCCGGCCGCCACCCGCGCCGGGTCCGGGCCGCCGTCCGCGCCGATGCCCCGCTCCGCGAGGATCCGGGCGGCCGGCGCCACCCCGCCGAAGCCGCTGCCCGGGGCGGACGCCGCCGCGATGATCCCGGCGATGAAGGTGCCGTGGCCCACGCAGTCCTGCCCGGCCGTGCCTGCCGCGCCGACCCGGCCGGCCAGCTCCGGCGCCGTACGGGACACACCGGTGTCGATGACGGCGACGGTCACTCCGGCGCCGGAGGTGAGCTGGTGGGCCCGGGTCAGGCCGAGGCTGTCCTGGGCCCACGGCACGGCCGGCATCACCGTGCCGGAGGCCCTGGTGCACGGGGACCGGGTCGGGTCCAGCAGCGAGGGCATCACCGGCAGCCGCAGTGCCGGGGCGGTCGCGGAGGACGAGGGCAGCGGGGTGGGCGCTCCGTCGGCGGGCGCGCCGTAGGCGGCGGGACCCGCGCCGAGCCAGCACAGCAGCGTGAAGGCTCCTGTCGCGGCGGCGAGTTGGGGTGCGTGCCGGGTGACCCGGGTGCTGCCGCTGGCCATGGCGTCTCCGTCTCCGTACGTGCCGCTCCGCGCGAACCGCCCCGTGCGTGCGGCTCCGTTCGTACCGCTGTGTGCGGTGCCGCCCCGTTCGCAGCGCCGCGCTGTCACGTGCCGGGTGTGCTGCCGGCGCCCGCCCTTCCGCCCGGCCTTCCGCCCGGCCCCGGCCCGGGCCGCCGGGGGAACCTCTGCGCGGCCGGAACGGATTCCCGAACGGCCCGTATCGTACGGGCCGATCGTCGCCGCCGGGTGAACCGGAATGGCGCGCAACCCGGTGAACGATTCGAATTCACCACGCGTTCATCTCGCTCCGGCGAAATGTCCCCGGGGCATCGTTTTTCGTTCAACTGTCCGTCCATAATGACCGAATGACCGGGCGTCAGGTGAATTGGGCCGGTACTCGGAAAGCGGTTCGGTCAACGAAATGGAGAAGTCATCTTCGCCACCGGCCATTGGCCGCGACCGGCCTGTATCTTTTCGCGGGTGAGGCCAATCGCGCTGCCCGAGCCGCCCGTTCGGGCGCCGGCCCGGGCTGCCGACCCGGCGCTCGGCTGGACCGGTTCAGTACGGAGGACGGGGTGAGCCCGCGTTCCACCCGCAGGAAGGGCGCCTCCGCCCTGGAGGTGAGCGGCGGTGACGGCGTCTTCGTCGTCCACCCGGCCGGCCCGCTGCCCGACCGACTCGCCGACGCCGCGCGGGCGTTGACGGGCGCGTCCGGAGTCGCCGGCCAGGTCACCGTGCTGGTGGGCGCCGGCTTCGACGACCCCGACGCCCTGTGCGACGAGTTGGCCCCCGCCTTCGACACGTTCGCGACTTCCGGTGTCGGCCTGCTCCGGCTGGTGATGTCGGGCGGCGCCGCCGAGCGGCCGGACCGCGCCGCTCCCGCCCGCCGTATCACCGAGCGCTGGACCTTCGACGTACTGGCCCCGGCCGGCGCGGCCGTCGTCGTCCCCGGCGGCACCCTGTTCGCCCCCGACCTGCCCGACGCGCCGGGCGCCTGGTGGCAGTTCTCGCGCGGCCTGCTCCCGCGCCGCCTCGGCGCCCGCCACCCCGAACCGGCCTGGCAGCAGGCCCTGGACCGGGTGGCCGCCGACACCGCGCCGGGCTGCGTCGTCCACCATGTCCCGGCCGGACTGCTGGTGCTGCCGGCCGGCGTACCGCCCGAGGGCGTGGACGCGGTCCGCTACGCGCTGCCGGTCGACCCGGCCGGTCCCGTCCTGCTGGTCGGCGCCGCCGGCACGGCGCCGGTCCCGGCGGACGCCCTGGCCGACATCATGGCCGCGCTTCCCGCCCACGTCCGGGGCACCGTACGCCTTTTGCCCGGTGACGGCCGCGACCTCGCGCCCACCGGCCAGCAGGTCGCCGACCTGCTCGGCATCGAGGTCCAGGTGGCGAACGGCCTGCCGGTCCTGCTCGACGACGGCTCCGCGCCGGCCGGCTCCCCCTGGGACCGCCCGATCCGCGGCGGTTCCCCTCGGACGATGCTGCTCGACGCCGAGGGCAACCCTTCCTGGCGCCCCTACGTCGAAGCTGTCACCTGCGTCCCGGCCACCACCGCTCCCCGCCTGACCGGATGGCGGCCCCCGATCGGCGGTCTGCGCCCGGCCCGCGAACCCGGCGCGCTCCTGCTCGACCGCCACTGGCAGGTCGCCGTCACCCGCGCGGGCCTGTGGATCGGCCCGCAGGGCGCGGCCGTCCCCGCGGTCGCCGCCGACCGCCCCGTCGAGCCGGACGTCATGGCCGTCGACCTCGGCCTGCCCGGCCGACCGCTCGACGACGCCACCCTCTGGGTTCCCCTCCAGCGCCTTTTCGCCGCGCTCCAGGACGATGTGCGCGAGCGCACGATGATCCAGGTGCACGGCGAGGCCACGGGGGACGCGCTGCGGGAGCTGCGGCGGCTGGCGGTCCGGCACGGTCTGGCGGTTTCGCCGCGCGGCTGGCGGCCGGTGGTGGCGGGGGTGGGGCCTTCGGGGGCAGGGGCGGGGGCGGGGTCGGGTGCGGGGTCGGAAGCGGGGTCGGCTTCCGCTTCCGCTTCCGCCGAGCGGGGCGGTGCGGTTCCGGTCCCCCGGCCTACCGCGACCGGCGGTACGTCGGCCGGTGCGGCCGCGTCCGGGCTGCCGTCCGGGTCGCCGTCCGCCCGGGAGGAGTCGCCCGGGCGGGGAATCGGGGACGCGGCCGGGACGGGGCCGGTGTCGGGCCGGGAACGGCGGCGTCCTTGGCGGTCCGCTGCTGCTGGTACGTCGGATACGTCGGATACGTCGGCGCCGGTTGCCGGAGGCGAGGCCGGGACGGCGGCTGCGGGAGATAGTTCGGGTGACTCCGGCGGTTCGGGTGGTTCCGGCGCCGAGGTTCCGGCGGTGTCCGGTGCTTCGCGGCTGGCGGTTCTATCCGGGCCGGGCGCGGGGTCCCTCGCGCCGGGGTCGGCCGCCGCCGCGTCCGGCGCCGCCGATCGGCTCGCGACGACGGTCGGCGGCCTGAATCCGGGGCAGGAGCGGGAGCTTTCCGCCGCCGACCTGGCGTCGGACGGCTCCACGCAATCCGCGGTCGGCGCCGAGATCCCGTCGGTAGCGGCCTCAGGTCTTCCCCCGGCGCAGTCACCGCTCGCCGAGCCGACCCCGACCCCGACCCCACCTGCGGCACGGCAGCCCAAGCCGGTAGACCCGCCGGCCGCCGCCGGTTCCGTGCCCACCACGCCCGAGTCCGGGCCGCCCGGCGCGGAGCCCGCGCCCGAAGCACCCGCCCCGCAAGCGGCCGCTCGGCCGCCCGAGCAGGGAGTCGATCCTCACCCCGTAGGGGAGTCGGGCACAGCGGCGGGCACGGATCCCTCGCAGTGGGAGCCCGTCGGGGAGCCTTCCGTGATGCAGAGCGGTCCGACCGCGCCGGAGCCCGCTGCCCCGCTCGGGCCCTTCGCCCCGGAAGCGGGCGCTCCCGAGGCAGCAGATCCCGCGAGCACCGCCGAGACGCTCGCCGTTCTGCCGGAACCCGAGGCTCCGAGGCCGCTGGCCACCACTTCGGGAGCGTCCGACTCCGTTGAACTCCCCGTGTTCCCGGCGCCTTTGGGCGTCGAGCAGCACGTTGCCGAGACGACGGCCGCCGATCCGACGACCCCGGCCCCCTCGGCGGAGCCGGAAGCCCCGCGGGGCGGCGGGCCGAGCGGACTGCGGACGGTCGGGTGGGTGCCGGTCGGTCCCGCGCACCGGAGTACGGAGGACGAACGGGACGCCGTACGGGCGTACATGGCCGGCCGGTGGGACCACCACAGCGGCGCGGTGAACCGGGCGCTGACCCGGGTGCCCGCACTGCGCAGCGCCGCGCACCCCGAGGAGGCCGCCGCCGACCTCGCCGCGCTGCACGCGTACGCGACCGCGTCGGACAGCGAGGGCCCGTGGGCCCACCGCGCCCTGCGCGCGTCGCTCGACGGAGGAAGTACGGAACTGGTCGCGTTCCTGGGGTGTCTCGCCTCGGGGCTGCGGCGGTTGCCGTCGTACCGGGGCGCCGCCGTACGTCCGGCGGGTGGCGCGCTCGGCGAGGCCGCGGAACTGCTGCTGCCCGGCGAGGAGTTGGGCGACGCTCTGCCGCTCAGCGCGGTCGCCGTCGACAAGGGGTATCCCTCCGTGCCGGCCGACCACTACTTGATCTGGTCGATGACCGGCCGCCGGGTCAACTCCCTGCTGGGCCAGTCGGAATCCGGGGCCGTGGCCGTTACCGGCACTTCCGCCGCTCCCGACGAAGTGCTGTTCGCCCCCGGCACCCGGCTGCGCGTCCTCGCCGTGGCCGACCGGGCTGGCGCGACCGTGGTCCTGCTGCGCGAACTCCCCTCCTCCGCACCGCCCACCGCGACTCCCGGCCAGTTGGACGACTCCGACCAGGCCGTGCTCAAGCGGCTCTACGCCCTCAAGGACCAGCCCACCGCCGTGGGTTCGGGCCAGCACTGGCCCGAGAGATGCGCCGGTGTGCTCGGTGTGTTCGGCCCGTCCGAAACACCGCCACCGGGCCGCACGACCACGCGGTCCCGCTCCTCGTAACGACCCGGCCCGACCCCGCCGCGCCCACCCCGCACAACTTCCGTGCACATACAGACGATTGAGGAGGACGGATGGCCCTGGATCATCCGGTGAGCGGTCCGCCGCCCGCCGTCAGGACGGCTGCTTCAGCCACATCGCCGCGCATCCGACGGGCGATAGCACTGCCCCTGAACGACGACGACCTCGGCGGCTCGGCCGCCTCCGCCGCGATCGCCGCCGCCCAGGTGGTCGCCACCAGCACCGCGGCGACGGCCACCGTAACGGCCACCGGCCGCCGTAGCCTGTCGGCTGTCGGCCGGCCGACCGCCGCAACGGCCGTTCCGGAGAACGCTGTTCACGCCGGTGGCACCCTGGCCGGCCGCCTCTTCCGCCCGGACTCCTGGCGGCACCAGCAGTCCGCCGCGACCGGCGACTCCGCGTCCACCGGTCCGGCCGCCTCCTCCGCCGCTCAGCCGGACGGCGCCGAGGCCACCCTCACCGGTGTCCTGGCCGCCGCCGTCGCCGAGGAACGCTCGGCCGTCAAGCCGGCCCGGGCCGCCGCCGCGACCGGCGCCAAGCTCGGCCGCTGGCCGCTGATGACCGCCGCCGCGTTCGCGGGCGCCGTCCTGGTGTCCGTACCGTTCGTGCACAACGGCAACAGGGACACGACCACCACCTACGAGGGCGCCGGTCGGCCGCTCCCGATCGCCAGCCTCGACGACCCGGAGCAGGACGGCGAGCACAACGGCGGCGCCGGTCCTGACGGTTACTCCAGCCAGATGCCGGAGGTCGACCCGGCGGACGGCACCGCTTCCCGGCCGGTTCCCGAACCCGAGACCGGCACACGGCCGTTCGCGCCCGAGCACGGCGGCGTCCCGCACCTGAACGAGACGGCCGTCGTCCCCAGCACCGGCCCGGTGGGGGCACCGATCCCTCCGCTCACCGGGACCGCCACCCTCCCGGGCACCCCCGAGGGGACCGCTCAACTCCCCTCTCGGCCTGGCCCGTTCGCCGAGCAACCGTTGGTCGGCGTCGGTGACGCACCCGTCCTCCTGAGCGGGATCCCGTTCGCCCCGTCCTTGGCGGCCGGCGGTACGGACCAGGGGGCCGCACCGCACGTCACCGACAAGCCCAAGGCGGACCCGGCGCCGAGGCAGCACACCGACAGGGCGACGGCCGACCCCCAGCCGCCCGCCGTGAAGACCCTGACCCCGCCCGCCACGCCGGCGGTCCACACGGACGCGGTTCTCATCACGCACCCGACGCAAGCGCGTGCGACGGTGGCGAAGCCCTCGGACGACGCGAAGCCGGCGTCCAAGCCGACGACGGTGAAGGCCGAGGTCAAGCCGCCGACTACACAGGCTGCCGTCCCGACCCCCGAGACTTCCGCGACCGCCCTGGTCAGGGCCACGCCGGCCAAGCCCGCGACGGGTGCCGCCGTGGCCCTTCCCTCGGCGGCGGTGCCGGCGGCCCGGGCCACCCCCGCGATCCCGGGGGTGCCGGTGACCCTGGCCACCCCCGCGACCTCGGCGGTTCCAGCGATCCCGGCGGTGCCGGCGACCCCGACCACTGCCGCGATCCCGGCGACCCCGGCCGTGCCGGCCGATCAGACCAAGCCGGCGAGCGTGCAGCCGGTCGTCACGGCGACGGTGGCCAAGCCGGCCACAACGAAGCCGGCCACGCCCCAGCAGGTCACCCGGCCCGCCGTCACCAAGCCGGCTGTCACCACGACCACCGCGTCGACCACGGCCAAGCCGACCGTCGGCAAGCCCGCCGCCGACAAGCCGACCACGGCCAAGCCCACCTCCAACACCTCCGACGCCGCCGCCTCGGCCAGCACTGCCGCCACCCCCGCCACCCCCGTCTGGCACCAGAAGACGATCGGCGCGACCTACGTCCTGAACCCCGGCGAGTCCGTGGCGTCCGACCGGATGCGCATCACCATGCGCAGCAGCGGCAGCCTCGTGATCTCCGACGAGGACGGGGTGATCCGCTGGTCGTCGCACACCCCCGGCACGGGCAACCACGCCGTCTTCCAGGACGACGGCCACTTCGTCGTCTACAGCACCGACAACGAGACCCTCTGGTCCTCGGGCACCGCGGGCAACCCCGGTTCCCACCTGGTCATCCAGCAGGACGGCGACGTCACCATCACGTCCCCCTCCGGCGGGGTCCTCTGGTCCGCCGGAACCGCGCACTGATCTCCGCCCCGCCCGCCCCACAGTGCCCCCGCCCGGTACCCGACCGTGCGGGGGCACGCGCACAACTCCGTTGCGGGACCCACCGGGCGTCGCTCTAGCCTGGGCCCATGAACGTTTTGCGCTACGCGGCCTTCACCACCGACCCCTCCGGCGGGAACCCCGCCGGGGTCGTGCTCGACGCCTCCGGGGCCGACGAAGCGGCGATGGCCGCCGTGGCCGCCGAAGTCGGCTATTCCGAAACGGCGTTCGTGGTCGCGCGACCCGACGGCGAGCTGGACGTGCGGTACTTCAGCCCGCTGGCCGAGGTGCCCTTCTGCGGACACGCCACGATCGCCACGGCGGTGGCCTACGCGGAGCGCCACGGCACCGGGGAGTTGACGTTCCACACCAGGGCGGGCCTGGTGACGGTCGGAACGTCAACGGGCGACGACGGCACGATCAGCGCCGAACTGGTCAGCGTACCGACGCGGACCGAGCCGATCCCCGCCCCCGATCTCACCGAGTTGCTGACCGCCCTGCGCTGGCCGCCCCAGGATCTGGACCCCGCCCTGCCGCCGCGCCTCGCCTACGCGGGCGCCTGGCACCCGGTGATCGCCGTCTCCACCCGCGCCCGCCTCGCCGACCTCGACTACGACATGCCCGCCCTGGCCGACTTGATGAGCCGCCGCGACTGGACCACCGTCCACCTGGTCTGGCGGGAATCCCCCACCGTCTTCCACGCCCGCGACCCCTTCCCCCCGGGCGGCGTAGTCGAGGACCCCGCCACCGGCGCCGCAGCCGCCGCCTTCGGCGCCTACCTCCGCGCCCTCGACCTCGCCCCCCACCCCCCAATCCCCCTCACCATCCACCAGGGCACCGACCTCGGCCGCCCCAGCCTCATCACCATCACCATCCCGGAAACCCCCCACGGCGGCGTCACCGTCCGGGGCACGGCGGTGCCCCTGGGGTGATGCTCAGCGGTCGACGAGCGGTGGGGCGAGCGGGGCGATCTCACGGTCGAAGAACGTGGTGAAGTCCTCGGCGCGCCCATAGAGGGTGTCGAAACCGGCCTTCGTCTCCTTGATCAGCGCCGTGTCGGTGAAGCGGTTGGCACCGTCGGCGTTCCCGTCGTCGTCGTACCGCACCTCGAACATCACCAGGTCCCCGAAGATGACTACTTCCGGTACGAGGTGGTGCTCCTCGATGTCGGCGATCGTCCGGGCGTCGATCGCCTTGATCGGGTCCCCGGTATCCACCCGTACGCTCAGCACATGCATTTCCCACTGCACATAGGTGGTGACCGGGAATTCGACCACCCTGAGGCGCCGCTGCGCGATCCCCAGTCGTTCGCCGTCCTGGACTTGCCGGGCGTAGGCTTCCCGTCGTTCGTCGATGAGTGAAAGCGCCCTTTCCCACTCACCGGCGGCAAAGGCTTCCCAGCTCGCGAAGCCGCGTTCCTTGAAATTCTGGCCGCGTTCGAGCTTGTCCAGGGAGCCGACACCGCTCTTGAAGAGCCGGTAGAACTCTTCGTGATACCGGGAGCGTTCGAGCCGCTCGGAAACGCCGTGGGGGAACGAATCAAACACTGGGGATATCCGGTTTCGCCGCGATCAACATGTTCCTAGGAATGACCACCAGCCGTTCGCCGGCACCGATCGAGACGCCGACCGGCAGCTTCGCGCCGACGGAGGAGGTGAGATCCCGGCCGATGATGGCGACATCGCCGTTCTCCAGTTCCCAGATATCAGGGCAGTCGGGGCTGTCCGACGTGATGCCCAATTCCTGCGGTGATTTGCCGAGCCGGCGTAAAAGCCGAGTCTCCGGATCTGCTTCCCATGGCCTTGTCACAAGCATCCCCCTCCGCACGGACAAAAGACAGCCAACGGTAGCAGCCGTGCGGTTCATCCGGCAGGGGAACAGCTGGATCGAGGACCGATCCAGCCATTTGGCACATGCCTCGGCCGAACTGTACGATCAAGTTCCCCTTGTTGGAGTCCACCCCAGAGGTGTATCAATAGCCGATCGTATTATGTGCAGGCCGGAGCGGTCGGTGGACAGGATGGCCTGGGGGAGCTGTGGATCCGGAAGTCGTATCACTTACTCAAGGTGCCGGCGCGACATTGGTCGCCTTGATGGCCACAGACGCCTGGCAGGCGACCCGGGAGGGAATCTCCCGCCTCTGGCGGCGGGTGCAACCGGGCCGGGCGGACATCCTCGTGGCCGAACTGGAAGCGGACCGGGAAGAAGTCCTGGCGGCCCGAACCGCCGATGACCAGGAGACGCTGAGCGAACTGCGGGCGCAGTGGCAGGGCCGGTTCAGGCGCCTCCTGGCGGCGCACCCGGACCTCGCGGTGGAACTGCGTGAGTTGTTCGACGAACTCGCGCCGCTCGGTGGCGAGGCCGTCCCCGTGATCACCCAGCGCGCCACCGCCTCCGGGCAGGCCCGGGTCTACCAAGCCGGACGAGACCAGCACATCACCGAGCGATGACCGGCGCGATGGACGGCCGCGCGCAGGACGACGGCCGCGTCTACCAGGCGTCGGGCGACCAGCACATCACCGAGCACCATCACTACGGCCCCGGACCGGACGCGGGCGGCGGTCCTGATTCCGTCCGCCGCCCGACGGTCGGCCGGACCCCGGTGGTGCTGCGTGACCGCATGGAGGTGCTCGACCGATTGCGGGCCGGCATCGCACCCGGCCGGACCGGTGAGGTCTACGTCCTGCACGGCATGGGCGGCTGCGGCAAGACCGCCGTCGCCTGCGCGCTCTTCGACACCGCCCTCACCGACAGCGGCCGTATCGGTCTGTGGGTGAACGCCGCCGACCGCGCGAGTCTGCGCAGCGGGATGCTCGCCGTCGCCGCCGACCGGGGAGCTCTCGACGGCGAACTGCTGGCGGCCCGCAACGGACGCCGCCCCGCCGCCGATCTGGTGTGGGACCACCTCGACCGTTCCGCCGAACCATGGTTGCTGGTGCTCGACAACGCCGACGATCCGGCGATACTCCGCGACGGCAGCTGGCTGCGCGGCAGCCCCCGCGGCACCGTCGTCGTCACCACCCGCCAGGCGGGGGTCCGCTGGTGGCCGGGAGCGGAGTTGCAGCACATCGGGGTGCTGCCGCGTGAGGACGCCGCCCGAGTGCTGTGCGACCTCGCTCCGGACAGCGGCACGCTCGCCGAGGCCGCTGAAATCGCCGACCGGCTCGGGCGCTTGCCCTTGGCCCTCACTCTCGCGGGTGGCTTCCTCTCCCATCAGGTGATCGACCCCTGGACGATGGACATGTACGGGCGCCGGCTCGAAGAGGGCGAACGCGTCGAACTTCTGGATCAGGGGGCTGACGCCTTGGCGGACGAGGATCCCCGGCACACGGTCGGCCGGACCTGGCAGTTGACGCTCGACGCGTTCGAGGCGCGCGGACTGCCCGAAGCCGTCGCCCTGCTACGGCTGTTGGCCCGGCTGGCTCCCGAACCATTACCCCTTTCGGTACTGAACCGGCCCGAAATCAGCGCCGTTCTGCCGAGTGCCCGGACCGAGACGGCGCTGCGAGCGCTGCTCGACCACTCGCTGACCCAACTGGTGGATCCGGGCGTGCGCTGCGTGCACAGTCACGGTGTGCTGCTGGACAGCGTTGCCGCGGCCACGCCCTCGGGGGAGGCAGCCGTCCTGGACGCGACGGCTGTCCGGCTGCTCGACGCGGCTGTGCCGCTCGTCCCGGCCGTTGGTCCCTACGACCCGAGGTTACGTCTGCTCGCCCCGCACGCGCTCGCCCTGCTGCGGCGGGTCACCGAACCGGCCGGGGTGGCGAAGGCCCTGGTCGTCGCCACCCGGGTGGCCGTCGCGCTGCACCGCACCGGTGACTACCTGTCCGCCTGGGAGACCGCAGGGGCCGCCGCGAGCCTCGGGGAGCGGTCGCTCGGCCCGGAGCACCGCGCCGTGCTCGCCGCGCACCAGAGGGCCGGCCGGGCACTCTTCCGGCTCGGCAAGTACGCGGAAGCCGAAGAGCGGCTCCGCCGGATCCTCACCGCGCAGAGCCGGCTGTTCGGCGACGACGACCCCGACACCCTCGACACCGCCCACGGCCTGCAACTCGTCCTCAACAACCTCGGCAGACGCGAGGAGGCGCTGGCACTACTGCGGGCCACGTTGACGGCCCGCGAGGCCGTGCTGGGCCCCGGGCACCCGTTGACCTTGCGCTCCCGCACCAGCCTGCTGACCCTGCTGAATGCCACCGAACTGGCGGCGGCGGAGACCGGCGCGCTCCTCTCCCTGCCCGAGGACTGCGCCCGACATCTGGGCCCGCGTCACCCGGTCACCATCAGCGCGCGGCACAGCTACGCCCTGGCCCTCTATCAGCTGGGCCGGTTCGACCCGGCCGAGTCGGAGATCG
The DNA here is from genome assembly GCF_042650325.1 of Streptomyces polygonati. Taxonomy (NCBI): domain Bacteria; kingdom Bacillati; phylum Actinomycetota; class Actinomycetes; order Kitasatosporales; family Streptomycetaceae; genus Streptomyces; species Streptomyces polygonati. The sequence continues at coordinate 191,676 of NZ_JBHSBB010000030.1, forward strand.
GCATGGTCACCGAGGAGTACCGGCGCATTTTCGGCTCCGAGCACCCGATCGTGCTCGCGGCCCAGGAACTGCACGCCAAGACCCGGGCGGCACTCGGCCAACGGGAGGCCGCTACGGAGCTGTTGGGTGAAGTGGTCGTGGGAAGGGAGCGAAGTCTGGGCATCGGGCATCCGTTCACCGTCATCAGCCGGAACCTCCTGAACGATCTCGCGACCGGCCGCTGGCAGCCGCCGACGCCGCCGAGTTGAGGCCGTGCCCCTGAGGCGGCGCTTCGACGCGCTGCCGGGACCACCGCGGCCCCCGCGCGGTGGTGGGCGCGGGAGCCGGCGGGGTGGGAGGTTCGGGGTGCGGGGGTGGCCCATCCACTTGGCGGCGCCGCTTTCGCAGACACCGTGGGCGGTGCTGGTGGCGTAGACGTCGACGTACTCGGCGGCGTGGTCGCGCAGGACGCTGTTGAGTTCGCGCTCCACCGAGTCGAGCCAGGGCATGTCGCCCTTGGCCGTGGTGCCCAACTGGCGCCAGGTGCCCCAGGAACAGCCGGTGTTGGTCGGGACGATGGCCGGGTAGCCGACCACCGTGATCTTGGCGTGGGGTGCCCGGGCCTTGATCACGTTCATCATGTGGCCGAACTGGCTGTCGAGGGCGGCGAAGCGCTCCCGCAGCCAGGCGCGTCCGTCGCCGCTGGTGTAGTAGTTCGTGCACGGCGAGCCGAAGCCGAAGGAGTTCAGGCCGAGGTCGGGCAGCTGCGGTTCGAGTACGCCGCGCTCCACCTCGGCGGACCCGCAGGTGACGTCGGTGAGGTCGAGGTCGAGGTCCGCGGCCACCTGGTGCGGGTAGTTGCGCGCGGACCGGCCGCAGCCGTCGCTCTCGTCCCAGGGCCGTACCAGCACACCGGCGCTGTAGGAGTCCCCCAGTGCGACATAGCTGGGTCGGTCGAAGGGCGCCGCGGGGGCGGCGGTCGCCGGCGTCGCGCCCAACGTGGGCAGCACGGCCGCCATGACCGCCGCGGCGGCGACTGCCGCTCGTGAGGCCATGGTCGTACGGGAGGTGGGCATGACAGAGCCTTTTCGGCACATTCGACCCATTCGACACGTTCGGCACAGGCGGGGCGGAAAGGATGGATCGGCATTGTGCACGCTGTGTAGCGTGCGGTTGCCCGAAGTGACCCTGGCGTAACCCGCCGCGCCCGCCCGTGCCCGCTGAGCTGTCGGATGCGCAAACCCCTCGTACGGATGAGGTTGATGAGGCGGATGAGATTTTACGGCGCACCTCGGCGGCCATGGCCGGGGGCGGCCCCGGCGACCCCCGGCACCCTGACGCCGGCGCACCGCCGTATAGCATGAGGTCGGAACCCCCTCGCGCGCCCCGGCCTGTGCCGCCGTCGCCGCGCCCCGACGGGTGTTCGGTGACCGGCCCCGCGAGGGGAGCCTTGGGTTCCGCTTTACGGAGAACGTGCAACCGCTCGGGTGTGGGTAGGCGTTCTACATACGTAGGGCGTCAGTGAAGGCACAGGAGCGGAGCACGCGCATGAGTCGGGTCAGGACCAGCATAGGGATCGCACTCGTGGCCGGTGCGGTGCTAGCCGGGACGAGTGCGTGCGGCGGGCACACGAAGTCTGCCTCGGCGCCCGCGGCCGACGGGAAGGCGCCGGTTTCCACCACCGCGACCACGCCGACGCCCAGCCCGAAGCCGACCAAGCCCAAGCCCAAGGGCCCGCCCATGCTGCTGGACACCATCACGCCGCTGAGCGGGACGACGGTGGGCGTGGCGATGCCGGTGTCGGTGGTCTTCTCCAAGCCGGTGGCGACCTCGGCGCGGGCCGGCGTCGAGAACCACCTCAAGATCTCCACCTCCCAGCCGACCACCGGCGCCTGGCACTGGTTCAGCAGCACCCGGGTCGACTTCCGCCCGCAGACGTACTGGAAGCCCGGTACGAAGGTGTCGATCGACGCCGATCTGACCAATGTGACGGACGGCAACGGCCGCTACGGAACGCACGGCTACCACCACGCCTTCACCATCGGCGACGACAACGAGACCATGGTGAACGCCAAGACGCACACCATGAAGGTCATGCACAACGGCGCGGTCATCAAGACTTACCCGATCGACGCCGGCAGCCCGACCTGGCCGTCCTGGGACGGCACCATGGCGGTCATCGACAAGTCCGCCAAGGTCCGGATGACCTCGTGCAGCGTCGGCATCAGCTGCGACAAGAAGAGCCCCGACTACTACGACCTCACCCTGCCGTGGGACGTGCACCTGACCACCTCGGGCACGTACATCCACTACTCGACCGGGGACCCGCAGCCGGGTCACAGCGTCGGCTCGCACGGCTGTGTGCACCTGTCGCTGGCCGACGCGAAGTGGTACTACAACTTCGTCAAGCAGGGCGACCCCGTCACCATCACCGGGAGCCCGCGCGGCAAGGCGCCCGGCGACAACGGCTACGCCGACTACAACCTGTCCTGGTCCCAGTGGCTGAGCGCCAGCGGCGCCGGGCAGATCACCACCGCCACCGCCTGAGACCCCTGAGACCTCATCTCACCCGACGATGCCCACCGCCTGCCGTCCGGCAGTGCGGTGGGCATCGTCGCGAAACCCGGTCCTGCCCGGCGGCCTATCGCCCCGCGGCCTATCGCGCGGGACGGTGCAGCGCGAGGTCGGCCGTGCTCAGCCGGTCGCGGACCTGCATCGGCTGATGCCAGTGCGGGTAGATCAGATCCGGGGCACTGACCTTGTCGAGGCGGTCCATGTCCTCGGTGCCGAGATGGACATCCACCGCGCCGAGATTGTCGGCGAACTGCTCGTCCTTGCGCGCGCCGATGACCACCGAGGTCACACCGGGCTTCGCGAGCAGATAGGCGATGGAGATCTGGGCCGGCGAGGCCCCGTGCGCCGAGGCGATGTCGAGGATCACCTCGATGGTGTCGTAGAGCTTTTCCCGGTCGCGGACGGGCGGCTCGGACCACTCGGTGAGGTGCCGGCTGTCGTCGGCCTGCTGGCCGCGGCGGAATTTGCCGGAGAGCAGTCCGCCGGCCAGCGGGCTCCACACCATGACGCCCAGGCCCTGGTCGATCGAGACCGGCACCTGCTCGTACTCGGCGTCGCGCGCCTCCAGCGAGTAGTAGACCTGATTGCTGACATAGCGCTGGTAGCCGTGCGCGTCCGCGACCGCCAGCGCCTTCATCACCTGCCAGCCGGAGTTGTTGGAGACACCGAGATAGCGGACCTTGCCCGAGCGCACCAGCGAGTCGAGCGTCTCCAGGGTCTCCTCCATCGGAGTCAGACCGTCGCGCTCGTGCACGTGGTAGATGTCCAGGTGGTCGGTGTTCAGGCGGCGCAGGCTGCCTTCGACCTGCGCCAGGATGTGCTCGCGGGACTGGCCCACGTCGTTCGGACCGTCCCCCATCCGCTGGCCGACCTTCGAGGAGATCAGCACATGGTCGCGCCGGCCCGCCAGGGCCTTGCCGAGGATCTCCTCGGACTCACCGGTCGAGTACACATTGGCGGTGTCGATGAGGTTCACGCCCGCGTCCAGGCACATGGCGATCTGGCGCTTGGCGCCGGCCACGTCCGTATGCCCGACGCTCTTGTAGGCGCCGCTCCCGCCGAAGGTCATGGTGCCCATCGAGAGGGCCGAGATCCGCAGGCCCGACGCGCCGAGCTGCCTGTACTCCATGGCGATCCTTCCCGTAGGTCCGCGATCAGTCTAGAAGCGGATAAAACGGGCGTCCATTCGAGGCGGGCGGGAGACGTACCGGTACGGGAGAGACCGGACGCGGGAAGCCGTACGCGCGACCGGTCCGGGCCAGCGGGCCCGGACCGGTCGGTTCACGTCACTGGCTACGAGCTGCCAGCTACGTGCTACGTGCTACGTGCTACGTGCTACGGCAGCGTCCAGGACTGGTTGGCCGCCCCGGTGCACGACCAGATCTGCACCTGCGTACCCGGCGTCGTGGACATCCCCGTGTCGTCGAGGCACTTGCCGGAGGCGGGGTTGAGCAGGGCGCCGTTGGACTGGTGCTGCCAGACCTGGGCGCCGGTGCCGTTGCAGGTGTAGAGGTCGACGAGGGTGCCGTTGGCGGTGCCGGCGGCGTTCACGTCCAGGCACTTGCCGAGCGCCTGGAGGGTCTGGCCGGAGACGGTCCACTGCTGGGCGGCGGTGCCGTTGCAGGTGTAGACGTCCACCTTGGTCTTGTCGACGGTGCTGGCGCCGGCCACGTCGAGGCAGAGCCCCTGGTAACCGGTCACCTGGCCGCCGGAACCCGGTGCGGAGCCGGAGCCCGCCGGGGCGACCCAGGACTGCGCCGCGCTGCCGTCACAGGTCGTGATCTGCACCTGCGTACCCGTCGCCGTGGACGAGTTCGGGTCCACCAGGCACTTGCCGGAGGACGGGTTGAGCAGCGACCCGTTGGACTGGTGCTGCCAGACCTGGGCGCCGGTGCCGTTGCAGGTGTAGAGGTCGACGAGGGTGCCGTTGGCGGTGCCGGCCGCCTTCACGTCCAGGCACTTGCCGGCCGCCCGCACCGTGCCGTCCGACTGCTCGGTCCACTCCTGCCCGTTGGTGCCGTTGCAGGTGTAGACGTCCACCTTGGAGCCGTCCGCGTTGTTGTCGCTGCTCAGGTCGAGGCAGAGGCCGCCGAAGCCGACCAGCGGATTGGCCACGGCCGAACCGGCGGGCGCCACCGTCCAGATGAAGCTGGTGGAGGCCGATGCCCCCGCCGCGTCCTGGGCCTTGACGGTGACGGTGCTGGTGCCCTCCGCCGTCGGGGTCCCGGTGATCAGGCCCGCCGCCGAGATCGAGGTGCCGGCCGGCAGCCCGGTCGCGCTGAAGGACGGCGTCTGTCCGGCGGTGGTGTCCTTGGCCGCCAGCTGTACGGAGACGGCGGTGCCGGCCTGGCCCTCCTGGGCGCCGGGCGCGGTCACGGTCAGCGGCTGGCCGAGCTGCGCCGAGGTGACGGACAGCGTGCCGGTCAGCGGCAGGTTGCCGCCCGAGTCGCCGACCGCGATGCCGTAGCTGCCGGTACTGGTGGCCCAGGCGTCCGAAGTGGCGTTGTAGTACTGGAGGTTGCGCTGGGTGAGCGGGAAGCTGACCGTCTGGCTTGCGCCCGGCTGGAGGTTGACCCGGGCGAACCCTTCGAGCTGCTTGGGCGGTTCGCCGGATGCCGCCGGGTCGGTGACGTAGAGCTGCGCCACATCGGCGCCCGCCCGGGAGCCGGTGTTGGTGACGGTCGCGGTGACGGTGGCGGCTCCGCCGGCCGGCAGCGTACCGATGTGCAGATTGCTGAACGAGAAGCTGGTGTACGACAGGCCGAAGCCGAAGGGGAACATCGGGGTGAGGTTGTTGGCGTCGTACCAGCGGTAGCCGACGTTCACGCCCTCGGAGTACTGCACATTGCCGTTCGTACCCGGCCACTGCGCCGCCGTGTGGGCCGGCACCTGGGACAGCGAGGTCGGGAAGGTCACCGGCAGGTGGCCGGACGGGTTGGTGTCGCCGAAGAGCAGGGAGGCGATGGCGGTGCCGTCGCCCTGGCCCGGATACCAGGCCTCCAGCACGCCCTTGACCGAGGAGAGCCACGGCATGGTCACCGCGGAGCCGGTGTTGAGGACCACGACGGTGTTCGGGTTGGCCGCGGCGACCGCGGAGACCAGCGAGTTCTCGGCGGCGGGCAGGTCGATGCTCCCCAGGTCGCCGCCCTCGGACTCGAAGTCGCTGACGAAGACGACGGCCGCGCCGGAGGACGCGGCCAGCGAGGCGGCCGAGCTGTTCGAGGAGCCGTTGTTGTAGGCGACGGTCACACCGCTGCTCGCGGCCCGTGAGGTGATCCCCTGCAACGGGGTCACGGTGCCGCTGGAGTTGACGCCCGCGCTGCCGCCGCCGTCGGTCTGCGGGGAGGTCGAGGCGTCGGCGCCGATCACCGCGATCGACTTGGTGGCGGAGGCCAGCGGCAGCAGATTGCCGCTGTTCTTCAGCAGCACCGTGCCCTCTTCGGCGATCTGCGTCGCGGCGCTCTGGTTCGCCGCGCTGGTCGCGGTCTGCGCGGGCGAGCCGACCGGGGACTTGTCGAACTGCCCGAAGGCGAACATCTCGGTGAGGATGCCCGACGTGAGGGAGTTGAGCGTGGCCAGGCTGACGGAACCGGAGGCCACCGCGTTCTGCAGGGCGGCGCCGTAGAAGCCGTCGTTGCCGGGCATGTCCTGGTTCAGACCGGAGTTGGCCGAGGCCGCCGTGGCGTGGGTGGCGCCCCAGTCGGAGGTCACAAAGCCGGAGAAGCCGAACTGCTGGCGCAGCACGGTGTTCAGCAGATACGGGTTCTGGCAGGCGTAGGTGCCGTTGACGGTGCTGTAGGAGCACATCACCGAGGAGGCGGCGCCCTGTTGGACCGCGTCCTGGAAGGCCGGCAGATAGATCTCCTGCATCGCCCGGTTGCTGATCACCGCGTTGTCCGACGGGGTGTTGCGGTTGGTCTCCTGGTTGTAGACCGCCAGGTGCTTGACCTGCGCCATCACCCCGGTCGACTGCACACCCCGGATGTTGGCGGCGCCCAACTGGCCGTTGAGGTAGGGGTCTTCGCCGACCGACTCGAAGGCACGGCCCCAGCGCGGGTCGCGGTCGATGTTGATGGTCGGGCCGAGGTCCACCGTGGTGCCCTTGGCGGCCTCCTCGGCGCCGATGACCTGGCCGTAGCTCTGCTCGGCGGCGGTGTCCCAGGTCGAGGCGACATCGACGGGGGCGGGCAGCTGGGTGACGCCGGTCATGCCGTCGGCGACGCCGGCCGGGCCGTCCTCCAGATTCATCGCCGGGATGCACAGCGAGCCGATGGCCGGGGTGAAGCCGACATAGCTGGAGCCGCCGGCGCCGGTGGCCAGGGTCACCTTCTGCGCGGTGGTCATCTTCGCCAGCAACTGGCTGACCCGCTGCGGGATCGGGGCGGTCGAATGCACCCACGGACAGGCGGTGCTGCTCACCGCGGCGACGGCGCCCGGCGCGGCGGGTCCCGCCGACGCGCTGGGGGCGACCGCGCCCAGGATGCCGGAGCCGCCGGCGACCAGGGCCAGGGCGGCCAGATAGGTCGTACGTCGTCTCCCCGGTACGCGAGCTGGTGTGCGAGCTGGTGTGCGAGCTGTCCCGCGGGACGGTGTTCGGGCTGATGTGCGGGACGGTATTCGGAACGCGTGCACGATGCCTCCAAGCATCTGCCGCACCGGATCGCCTGCCGGTGCGGGTGACCAACCGGTACGGAAGGAGCACGGTCCGTACCGGATGCGGGGGGTGGGCGCTCGGCCGGGCCCTCGGCGGGGCACCGGCCCCGGCGCGCGGCCGGGACCGGTGCAGGCGCCGGGGCCGGGCCGTCAACCGGGCAGTGACCAGGCCTGGTTGGCGCCGGCCGTGCAGTCCCAGAGCTGGAGCCGGGTGCCGTCGGCGGAGGTGTTGCCGGTGGCGTCGAGGCAGCGTCCCGAAGTGGGGTTGCGCAGCGAGCTGTTGGCGCCGGGGCGCCACTGCTGGGCGGCAGTGCCGTTGCAGTCGTAGAGCTGGATCGCGGTGCCGTTGGCGGTGCCGGCCGCCTTGGCGTCGAGGCACTTGCCGAGGGCGCGCAGCGTGCCGTCGGTACCGACCGTCCACTGCTGGGCGGCGGTCCCGTTGCAGGTGTAGAGCTCGACCGGGGTGCTGTTGGCGGGGTTGGCGGCGGTGACGTCCACGCACTTGCCGCCGTAACCGTGGATCGGGCCGGTCGGCGCGGTCGGGCCGGTGCCGGTGCCCGCGGTGGCGTCGAACGAGAAGGAGTTGGTGCCGAGCCCCTGGCCGCCCTGCCAGATCTCGAAGCCGGCCTCGGCGTCGATGAGATACGCGTTCGGCCCGGTGGTGCCGCGCTGGACGGAGTCGTTGATGAGGCTCTTCACGTCCAGGCCGGTGACCGAGGTGGCGCCGCCCTGCAAGACGTACGACACGATGTTCCACGCCGCCTGGCGGCCGGTGTAGACGTCCCAATTGTGGCCGCTGATCGACGCGGTGGCCGTCTTCGAGCCGAACGGGGCTACGCCGCCACGGCTGTTGAGCCAGATCATGATCTCGCTGTCGTCGGGCTGGCCGCCGGTGGTGGGCGCGGAGTTCGTCCACAGGTCGTAGGCCACGTCGTAGGCGCCCGCGGCGGGCTGGGTGGTCGACCAGGAGGAAGTCGCGGTCGCCAGTTTGCTCACCTGGATGGGCAGGTTGCTCCCGGTGGTGCAGGCGCCCCAGTGGCAGCCCTTGTAGATCGAGGGATAGGTGGCGGGGGCACCGCCGGTGGTGCTGAAGTTGGCGGTGCTCACCGTCCAGCCGGTGCCGGTGGTGGTGGTCACGCACTGCGGGAGGCTGGAGTTCCACTCGTTGTTCTGCAAGGTGTACTCGCCGCCGGCCAGGCTGACGGAGCCCTGCGGCTGGCAGTTGGTGACGGCCGCGGCGGCGGGTGCGGCGGCTCCGGCGGGTGCGGGTGCGGGTGCAGAGGCGGATGCAGCGGAGGCTGCGGCGGCGGCTCTGACGAGTGCCGGCTGCTGCGGCGCCGCGCCGGCCTGCGCGGCGCAGGCGAGGGTGAGGGCGAGGGCGGACAGGACGGCGCCGACGGTCGGGATGACCGCCGTGATCCTGTTCCGGCCCGGTCGTCGCGTCATGACCGAGTCCTTTCGGTTGGCAATCCGCCTCTGCGAGGTGAGAGCGCTCCCATATCGAGCTGGGTTCGCGTTCTCCCCGCGAGGGGGAGGAGGCTGAAGCCGTGCGACAGGTGGGTGGGGGGACATGCGTTTGCCCTGGTCAGGCTGACGTGCGGTGGGGAGGGGGCCTGGCTGGGCCACGAGACATGAAGTCAGACACGGCGCTGCGGTGTCAATAGGTCTGGACCAGTGCGGACTTCCGCCGTGGCGGGCCGGACGGGAAAGCGCTGGTGGCGCGGGCGACGCGCGGGGGAGCGCGCTCGCAAAGTTTTGCCCAACGGCGCCGGCCGGGTGGGTGGCGCCGTCTACGAGAAGTGAACGCGGCGGGACGGGCCCACCGGGCTGATCGTGCGGGCCACGCGGGGCTGCGCCGGTTCGCACCGGGTCGTGCGGGGTCGGCTTCCGGCCAGGAAGTGGCCGGCGTCCACGGCCGGTTGGCGCCGGCGCCGACGCATCGGCTTCGGAGCTTGCCGGCCGGCGCCGATCCGCGGACGGCCGGCGCCGCTTCCGGCCGGGATGACGCCTCGTAACGTAGGACCACATGAGTGACATTCGCAAGATCTGTGCCAACTGAGGCGGACATTTCGGCTAGGGCGCGATGAAAGGTCGGATGGGTCAACTCGGCGGTCCGAGTGGGGAACCGCAGTTCCGTCGTTCCCCTCCGCGAGTGGCACCCGGGAGCCGGATGGGTGAACGTTTCGCCACTAGAGCTACTACCGTTTGACCTCGCATGATGACCTACGGTGAGATTTGCGTCCGTGGCGCCGGACGGGAGGAGTCCGGTGTCGCGGACACGCCGCTCACCGGATCGGCGTCCGTCCACGCCGTACCCGAAAGCTGCGCACCGACAGGGAACCCGGACGCTCCCGGGGTCCGCCACGGCTCGGCGCCAACAGAGGAGCCGGACCCATGGACCGCCTGAGATCGAACCCGGTCGACCAGTTCTTCGTCGATCTCGACGACGCGGCACCGCACTATCCGCTGCACCACACCCATGTGCTGCGCTTCCACGGCGCACCGCCGACCAGGGAGCGGCTCGCCGCCCATCTCGCCTCCCGCCTACACCTGGTCCCCGAACTCGGATTCCGCCCCGGCAGCCCGCACGGCCACTGGGAGCGCTCCGCCGACGCGGGCCTGGAGGCGCACCTGCGGATCGTCCGGCTGGGCGGTGGGGGGCACTTCGGGACGCGGGTCGGCAGGCAGCTCGGCGCGCGGGTCGGCGCGCAGATCGGCGCGCCGGCCGGGACGCGGCCGGGGGCGTACGCCACGACGGCCGCCTCGGCACCCGCCACGACGCCCGCCGGGAGCGCCGCCGGGCCCCGCCCCGCGCTTCCCGGCACCCGCGCTCACCTCGGCACCCTGCCGCCGCCGCCCGCCGGTCCGGCGCCCCGGACCCCGGACCCGGTCGGCGCCGATCCCGAGGCGGGCTTCGCCAGGGCCGTCCAGGCCCTGCTGGAAGCCTCGCTGTCCCCGCTGGGACCGGTGTGGGACATCTGGCTGCTCGAAGGCTGGGCGCCGGGGGAGTTCGCGATCGCCTACCGGTCCCACCACGCCTTCCAGGACGCCGGGGCGGCCGGTGAGACCACCCGGCGGCTCTTCGGACCGCCGGACGCCGAGCCGGTGCGGGCGCCCCGGGCCCGCCCCGGGCGGCTGGCGGTGCTGGCGCATGTCCCGCGCGTCGTCGCGGATCTCGTCACCACCAGGACGCGTACCCGTGGGTCCTTCGTGCCGCCGGCCGGCGGGCACGGCACGCGGGTGGCGGTCTCCGAACCCGTGGACCTCGACCAGCTGCGCGCGATCGGCGAGGCGCACGGCGCGTCGGTCAACCAGGTCTATCTGGCCGGGCTCTGCGGCGCGCTGGCCGGCGTGTTCGAGGAGCGAGACCCGTATGTCTGCGTGCCGATGAGCACCGCGCGGCCGGGGGACGGCCTGTCGGGGCTGGGCAACCGGCTGTCCATGCTCAGGGTCGAACTCCCGTGCGCGGAACCGTCACCGCAGCGCCGGATGGAGCTGATCCTGCGCCGTACGGCCAGCGCCAGGACGCCGGAGCGGCGTGCCTGCACCAGCGCGATGATCGGCCTGTGTCCCGACGCGCTGGCCCGCTGGACGGTACGCAACTACCTCCAGCCGCGAAGAACCCAACTGGTGGCCTCGAACCGCGCGTTGCCGGGCGGCCTGTCCTTCGACGGGATCGCGGCGCACACCGCGCTGTTCGTCCCGCCGCTGATCCCGGGACACCGCGGCTTCTGCTTCTTCTCGACGTTCGAGCGGAAGGCCCGGCTCGCCGTCGTGTTCCCGGCCGGAAGTGCGAACTGGCCGGCTGTACCCGAGCGGTGGCTTGAGTCGTTGGAGGAACTCGCCACCCTCGGCTGATCTCCGGCGACCTTTCGGCCCGGCCGGTCGACACCGGCATTCCACGGCGACCCGCCGACCAGCAACCCGGGAGAGTTCATCGTGACCATCGTCATCACCGGCGCCACCGGTTTCCTCGGCCTCCAGCTGCTTCCGCACCTCGTGGGCGGCGGCCGGCGGATCGTCGCCCTGACCCGCAGGGGCCGTCCGCCCGTTGAGGAACGGCTGACGCGCTGCCTGCGGGCGCAGGGCGTGCCCGAGCACGCGGTGCGGGCCGTGGCGGACCGGGTCCACGGAGTGCCGGTCGACCTGAACCGGGCCGATCTCGGCCTGGCCCCATGGCAGTTCAGCCAACTCGCCGCTGAGGCGGACGAGTTCTGGCATCTGGCCGGTCATGTGGGCCTCAACGCGCCCGCCGCGGCGGTGACTCGGACCAATGTGGCCGGCACCGCGCATCTGCTGAACCTCGCCGCCGCCGCGGGCCCCGGGGCCCGCGTCCACCACGTCAGTACGGCCTTCGTCGCCGGCGGGCGCGGCAGCGGCACCGTCCACGAGACCCAGCTGAACGGCGACCACGGCTTCGAAAACGCCTATGAGCGCTCGAAGTTCGAGGCCGAGCAGCACATCCGCCGCTGGGCGGCGGAGCGACGGGCGAAGGTGGTCGTCTTCCGCCCCAGCATCCTCGTCAGCGACCGGCCGAGCGCGGTCGGCACCCCGAGTAATCCGCTGGCCGAACTCGCCCGGGCCTTCGGTCTGTTGACGGCCCTGCTGCCCGGGATGCCGCCCGGGATGCCGCCCGGGACGCCGCCCGGCGCGTCCGTGGATCCGTCCGGGCGCAGGACCGGAGACCCGACCGGAGGACCGTCCGCCGCCACACCCCTGGTACGCATCGACGGCCGGGAGGGCGCCCACTTGAACCTGCTGCCGGTGGACGCGGCCGCCCGCCTCATGCACGAACTGGCCGGCCGGCTCGACCCGGTCCCGGGCACGCCGTCGACCTGTCACATCACCCACTACCAGGAGACCTCCGTGCAGACGGTGTTCGAGGCCGTCGGCGCCCTGCACGGTCTGCGTATCCGGCTCACCCCCGGGCCGATCACCGACGCCACCGATCTGGAACGCTTCGCCGCCCGGGCCACCCGCGCCTTCGCGCCCTACGCCAACCACCGGCGGACCTACCTCCGTACGACGCTGCGGGAGCACCGCCTGGACGGCGACGGCATCGCGTCGATCGACCGGGCCTACCTGGTCCGGGGGATGCAGCGGATTCCGGCGGACCTGGGCGCGGACTTCGGCCTCGCGGCCGCCGCCACGACCAGGTCCTCCGCCGGTTCCGCGTCCCCCACCGGGACCTTCGTCGCGCCGGCCTCCCGGCTGTCCCTCGCGCTCGCCCGGCCGGGCGCGTAAACCCCTGCCACGCCCCTGCCCCCAGCCCAGCCCAGCCCGGCACCCGCACCCGCCGCGCGAACGATCACCCACCCCCTACGTCCCCAGGAGGACCCCCATGCACCGCAGCGCCGCTCCCCTCGACCGTGAGCAGCTCGCGGAACGGCTCCTGCGTGCCTCCGCGCGCCACTCCCACGATCCGCTGACCGAGATCGCCTGGGACGCCCCGATCGACCCCTACCTGCCCGCGATGCCGCCGCACCGCTGCTCGCTCTACGGCACCGCGCTGTGGGACCGCCTCGACCCCCGCGAGCAGGCGGCGCTGAGCACCCGGCAGTTCGCCGGGCTGCTCACCTGGACCATGTGGGGCGAACTCATGCTGATGCAGGGCCTGATCCGGCACGTCTACGACGAGGACCCGGCCACCCGCCACGCGCAGTACGCCCTGACCGAGATCGCCGACGAGTGCCGGCACTCGATCATGTTCGCCCGCTATCTGACCCTGACCGGGCACCCGACCCTGGTCGGGCCGACCGCCCGGCGGCTCGGCCGGTGGCTGGTCCGGACGAACAACGTGCCGCTGCTGCTCGGGATCACCTTGTTCGTCGAGGAGTTCATCGAGGCCGCGCAGCGCGAGATCATGCGGGACGAGACGCTCCAGCCGCTGGCCCGCTCCGTCTCCCGGATCCATGTGATCGAGGAGGCGCGGCACATCGGCTACGCCTCGGCTGAACTCCGCAGCAGCTGCCGGTCGTTGGGACCGGCCCGCCGGGCCGCGCTGGCCCAGGCGCTGGCGCTGGGCTGCACCTTCATGGTCCACGAGGCCGTTCCACCGCGGATGTACGCCCTCGCCCGGCTCGACCGGCGGGCCGCCCACCGCGCCGCGACCGCGAACCCGCACTGGCACCGGGCCACAACCACCTGGTCCCGCAAGGCGGTTGACCTCTTCCGCGACCTCGGCATCCTCGACCGCGGCTCCGAGCCGCTGTGGCGGCGCGCCCACCTCATCGACTGAGGGCCGGAGGAGGGCCGGCGCGCCGCCCGGACGAAGAATCGTCACCTCGTCAGCTCATGGACGGGTCAGTCCGTGGTGGCCGGCTTGTCGGCGAAGATGCCTTCGAGCAGTCCCGTGGCCTGTCCCACCTCGATCAGGTAGCCGTCGGGGTCGCGGACGTAGCAGCGCAGTTCGGCCTTCCGGTCGATGGGCGGGGTGAGGAATTCGGCACCCCGCGCGCTCCACTCGCGGTAGACGCTGTCGATGTCGGCCACGCGGATGTTGAGGAAGGCGGAGACGGTGTTCGGGTCGTCCGGGGGGCGCAGGACGACCTCCGGCTTGTCGTCCGTGGGGCCGCCGCCGGGATTCATGATGATCCAGCTGTTGCCGAGCCGGACGACACAGGGGTTCTCGTCCAGCACGACGGTGCCGCCGAGCACGTCGGAGTAGAACGACCGCGACCGGGCGACATCGCGTACGGTCTGGAAGTGGGTGAGATAGAGACCGGTTTCCGGGGCGGGGAGATCGGATCGTTGCATGGCGGGACATTCCTTCCGTAGGCGGGAAGTGGTGCCGGCGTCGGGTCCGTAGGCGCTGCTGGTGCGGCTGCTGGGCTGGCTGCTGATCCGGGCTGACGTGTCCGGGCGCCATGCCCGTACTCGCCGAAGATCGCTCTCACCCGGCCCCAAGGACAGTGTCGCATTGTGCCGCCCGGGCACAACCCGGCAAAGATCGCCCGTGGCCGGGACCCGGCGTCTTCCCTGGTCGGAGGGGCGTGGACGGGTCAGGACGGGTCGAGCGACTGCCAGAAATCCGTCAGAGTGTCGGCGGTGGTCCGCGGGTCCTGCGTCATCCAGACATGGCCGAGTCCGTCGAGGGTGACGGTCCGCGCCCCGGTCCGCTCGGCCGTCCGCCGGGAGGCGGCCTCGTCGTTGAAGGGGTCGGCGCAGGGGACGACGACCAGCCCGGGAGTGCGCGCCGCGCGGGGGAGTTCCGCGCCCCAGAAGGCGTGCAGATTGGGGACGGCGGAGCGGTAGAGGTCCAGGATGCTGGCCGCCGTCGTCTCGTTGTCGGCCGCCCCGAGGAGCAGCGCCTGGTCGCGCGGGACGCCCATCCGCTGCAACCGGCCCGCCGTGCTGCCGGGACTGCCGGGGGTCGAGGCCCGGGACGCCGCCCACCAGGCCTCGCCCTCCCCCGGGGTCTGCCAGATGTGGGCCGCGTAGTGCCAGGCGTACGTCGGGTCGTAGCTGTTGGCCACATCCACGGTCCAGCTGCGCAACCGGTCCGTGGTGCTGGCGACCCGCAGGGCCAGCAGTGAGCCCCAGTCCTGGCCGACCAGGTCGATCGGGCCCTCGATGCCGTCCAGGGCCTGGGACAGCCACTGGACGTAGGCGTCCTTGGTGCCGCTGAAACCGGCCGGCCGGGGGGCGCCCATGCCGGGCAGGGTGAGGGCGACCGACTCGACGGGCAGCAGCGCGCGCACGCTGTCCCATATGCGGCCGGTCGCCGGTACGCCGTGTACGAAGACTGCGGGCATGCTGCTCCTTTCCGGTGGGTCACCAATGGTCACCATCGGTCATCGGCGTTCGAGGTCGCTGCTCGCGCCGGGCTCAGCTGTCGGCGTTCGGCCGGCGTTCGGCTGGCGTTCGGCTGGCGTTCGGCTGGCGTTCCGCCATCGCGCGAACACGCCGAGCTTCCGTCACGCGACCACCTATTCAAACGTAGTTCGAATATGTTTCGGGCGCGTGGGTTTCGGCCCGGCCGCGTCGGCGGGTCGCCGCCGGTCTTCAGTGGTGCGGCAGGGCTGGATGGTCCTCGTGATCCATTACGTGTTGCTGGTCGTCTGCGCGGTGGCGATCTATCTCTCCTGCGAGTGGTTCGTCAACGCGGTGGAGTGGCTCGGGCGGCGCCTGGACGTCGGGCGGATGGCGGTCGGCACGATCCTGGCCGCGTTCGGGACCGCGCTGCCCGAATCGGTGGTGACGCTGGTGGCGGTCACCACGGGCGCGAGCGAGAAGCAGAAGAACATCGGCGTCGGCGCGGCGCTGGGCGGACCACTGGCGCTGTCCACCATCGCGTACGGCGTGACCGGGGCGATGCTGCTGCTCAAGCGGCACCGGGAGGTCAAGGCCGTCCGCGAGCGGACCGGCGCCGCCCCCGCCCCCGTCCCCGACCCCGCGCGGCGGCAGGTGCTGGGAGCCGAGCGGGACACGCGCCGGCTGGCCAAGGACCAGGAGTGGTTCCTGCCGATCTTCGTGGTGAAGGTCACCCTCGGGCTGGTCGCCTTCGCCGTCAAGCACTATCTGGGCCTGCTGTTCTTCGCCGCCTACGCGGTGTACTTCTCGCGGGAGATCCGCAGCAGCAGGGCCGGCGGCGACAAGCACGAGGAACTCGAACCGCTCAGATTCCAGCGCAAGGCGGCCTCGCCCGCCACCCGGGCGGTGGTGGCGCAGACGGTGGCCACCTTGCTGGTGATCTTCCTGGCGTCCCAGCTGTTCGTGAAGCAGCTCGACGCGGTGGGCCCGATGCTGGGCCTGTCCAGCGCGGTGACCGCGCTGCTGCTCTCGCCGGTCGCCACCGAGCTGCCCGAGGTGATGAACGCGATCATCTGGGTCCGCCAGGACAAGACCAAGCTGGCGCTGGCGAACATCTCCGGTGCCATGATGATCCAGGCCACCGTGCCCAGCGGCCTGGGCCTCCTCTTCACCCCGTGGAAGTTCGACGCGGCGCTGCTGTGGTCCGGCGTCGTCACCGTCGTGGCGATCGTCTACCTGCTGACCACGATGCGCGCGCACCGGCTCACCGCGGGGCGGCTCACGGTGGCCGCGGCGTTCTACGTCGTCTTCGCGGTCGGGCTGGTGCTGATCCTGGTGTGACCCGGTGCCGGCCCGGCGGGCAGCGGGCAGCCGGAAGCGAGCAACCGGAAGCCGGAAGCCGGAAGCGTACGGGCCGGCCCGCCGTGGGGACAGGGCCGACCCGTACGCGCTGGTGACGGTCCGTCAGGCCGCCGGGACCGTCATACGGTCAGCAGGGCCGGGCTGGCGGCCTTGTCGACGGGCAGGAAATCGCTCGGCACCGGGTACTGGCCGAGGACGAAATTGAGGATCGCCGCGTGCATCGCCTCGACCGGCGCGATGGTGGCCGCGGTCGCGATTCCGGCCGGGCTGGTCACGTTGTAGGTCGCGAAGAGGTACGTCTGCGCGGCCTGGTCCTCCAACTCCAGGGCGAGCTTTGCCACGTCGCCCACGCTCGCCGCCTTGCCCAGCGCCGCGGCGGTGGCGGCCTGGTTGGACAGCGGCACATCGGTGATCGCCCGCTTGCCGGCTCCGGTCAGCACCGAGTTCCAGGCCTTGGCGTGGTCGGTGTGCTGGGCCATCGCGGTGGTCACGAAAGTGGCGACCGCCGGCGGCACCTTGCCCAGCTTGCCGGCCGTCGCGGCGGCCAGCGCCGCGTGATAGGCGCCGACCGCCTGGTTCTCCAGCGCCACCGCCAGGGCGACGACCTTCAGATCGCCGGTGTACGCGCTGGACGCGGAGGTGGGCGGCACGCTGGTGGCGCCCTTGCCCGAACCGGCCGCGGTCTTCTTGTCGCTGCTGGAGCAGGCCGCCAGCGCGAGGCCGGCCGCCACACCGCCCGCGCCGAGCAGGAAGCGGCGGCGGCCGGGGTCGCGGGGCTCGCCCGCCGACGCGCCGGAGGCCGCGCCGCGATCCCTGATCTCGGCGGCCAGGTCCACCGCGCCGGCCCGCATGGCGGGCAGCGTGTCACGGTGCGCGCTCTCCATGTCCCGGTTGAGGCGGGTGAGTTGCGCCTCGCTGATCGGCAGTTCCCACTCGTCGCGTGTCGCGGTCACTTCACGGCCCCTTCGGTGATCGGCGAAGCGCTCTTGGTCGGGTAGAAGCCGTCGGGGAACCCGACGCTGCCCGCGGCGGCCGGCAGTTTGGCGGCATCGGTCGGGATGGTGATCAGCTGCGCCATGTTCCCGGCGAGCAGCGCCTGTACGGCGAGCAGGGTGGCCCGGTGCTGGGCCTCGACCGGGGCCACCGAGGCGAACAGCTTGCGCAGCTCGGTGCTGCTGACCTGGGCGACGTTCTGGGTGTACGTCTGCGCCGCCACGTCCTCCAGCGTGATCGCGAGCTTCACCACGTCCGCCGGGGTCTTGATCGACGGCAGCGCCTGCTTCACCACCGCCGCGTACTTGGGGTCGGGTCCGCTCTGCGCCTTGCCGCCGGCCTGGGTGGCGGCGGCGTTGAACGCCGTGGCGTGCGCCTGGTGCTGCGTGGTGGTCTTGGCGATGAAGGCCGCGACCGTCTTGTTGCCGTTCTTGATGAACGGCAGCCCGGCGGCGGTCTGATAGACGCTGATCGCCAGGTTCTCGATCGAGGCGGCGGTCTGCAGCGCCTTGACGTCGTCGCTGGTCGTCGCCGCGACCGCCCGCATCTGCGTCAGCAGCGCCGCCGCTCCCGCGACCCCCGCCACGGTCCCGCTCCGCCGCCACCAGCGCCGCGACGACGCCTGCGCCCGGCGTTCCCGGGACTCCCGGTCCTCCCGGCTGACTTCGGTGAAGTCCTCCAGTGCGTCGGCCGTGATGCGCACCGCGTCGCTGTTCAAGTCCTGTGACTGCTCGGTCAGTTCTTCCAGCAGTCGGGTGTCGATGCGCTCTGCGCCCATCACGCCCCATCTCTCCGCGCGCCCGATCGGTCGACCAGCGCTCACGTAGGGGACTTCGTCGGCAGCGGGCGGGCGGATTGGTCACAGGATGGCAACGGATCATGGCGGAGAGTAGTACCAACCAGTTAGTTCCTTGGGTGCGGGCAACCTCCGCCGAGCCGGGGCCGAGATAACGAACCGGTCAGGTCGGGCCGGGACCGGGCTACCCTCAAGGTATGGCGACAAAGTCCGAGGAGACCAAGAAGCGGCTGCTCCAGGCCGCCACCCAGGAGTTCGCGACTTATGGGATCGCCGGCGCCCGGGTGGACCGGATCGCCGCGGCGGCCTCGGCCAACAAGAACCTCCTCTATGTCTACTTCGGCAACAAGGAGCAGCTCTTCGACGCCGTCTGCGAGGCCGCCATCGAGGAACTGATGGCGGCGGTCCCCTTCGACGCGCGGGACCTGCCGGGTTACGCGGGCGCCCTCTTCGACTTCTACCGGGCCCACCCGGCCCTGATCCGCCTGGCCCGCTGGCAGGCCCTGGAGCGCCCGGACGCGGCGCCGCTGGCGGGCGCGCGGGAAACGACGCTGCGCAAGCTGCGCGAGCTGGCATCGGCGCAGGCCGAGGGCCTGGTGGACGCCGGTATGCCGCCGGAGGCGCTGCTGACGCTGGTGCTGTCGCTGGCCGGGTCGTGGAGCGACGGTTCCCCCGAGGGCGGGTCCCCGGCGCAGGACGCGGCCGCGGTGAGCGAGCGGCGGCACTGGGCCGTGGTCGCGGTGGGCCGGCTCTCCCGGCCGCCCCAGCAGCGCCCCTAGGGTCCCGGGCGGCTGGTCGGCGGCTGGTCGGCGGCTGGTCGGCGGCTTCGCGGGCGCGGAAATCTCCCCTGTTTGCGTTCGGCGGCGCATCGGCGTTCAATGGAACTAACCAGTTAGATCTGATCCTGAAGGAGATTCCGATGGTCGACTTCGACAAGCTCTTCATCGGCGGCCAGTGGGTCGCCCCCGCCGCGAACGGAACGATCGAGGTCCGCTCGCCCCACGACGACACCCTGGTCGGTCGCGCCGCGCAGGCCACGGACGAGGACGTCGATCGCGCCGTCGCCGTGGCCCGCTCGGCGTTCGACGAGGGCACCTGGCCCACCCTCGCGCCCGAGGCCCGGCAGGCCCTGGTCCGCCGGTTCAACGAGCTGCACGCCGCCCGGGCGACCGAGATCGCGGCGCTGATCACCGCCGAGAACGGCTCGCCGGCCTGGTTCACCCAGTCCGTCCAGGCGTCGCTCCAAGCGCAGACCGACGCCTACCTGCGAGCCGCCGAGACGTTCGGCTGGGAGCGGAAGCTGACCAGCCCCGACGGCGCCCGCTCCCTCGTCCGCAGCGAACCGGTCGGAGTGGTCGCCGCGGTGATCCCGTGGAACGCCCCCCATCAGTCCGCCCTGGTCAAGATGATCCCGGCGCTCCTGGCGGGTTGCACCGTCATCCTCAAGGCGTCCCCCGAGACCGCGCTGGACGGCCTCCTCCTCGGTGAGATCTTCGCCGAGGCGGGCTTCCCCGAGGGCGTCGTCAGCATCCTTCCGGCCGGCCGCGAGACCAGCGAGTATCTCGTCTCCCACCCCGGCGTCGACAAGATCGCCTTCACCGGCTCCACGACCGCGGGCCGGCGCATCGCCTCCATCGCAGGTCAGCAGCTCAAGCGCGTCAGCCTCGAACTCGGCGGCAAGTCCGCCTCCATCGTGCTGGACGACGCCGACCTCGACGTGGTCGCCCAGGTCTCCCCGCAGCTGGCCTTCGGCAACAACGGCGAGTCCTGTGTGGCGCACACCCGTCTGCTGGTGCCTCGCAGCCGCTACGAGGAGGTCGTCGCGGCGGTGGCGGCCGCCGCGGAGCAGGTCACCGTCGGCGACCCGGCCGACCCGGCCACCTTCGTCGGCCCCCTCGTCACCGCCGTCCAGAAGGAACGCGTCCAGGCGTACATCCAGTCCGGTATCGACGAAGGTGCCCGCCTCGTTGTCGGCGGCCTCGGCGCACCCGACGGCCTGGACCAGGGCAATTACGTCCGCCCCACCGTCTTCGCCGACGTCGACAACTCCATGCGCGTCGCCCAGGAGGAGATCTTCGGCCCCGTCCTGGTCATCATCCCCTTCGACGACGAGGACGACGCGGTCCGCATCGCCAACGACTCCCCGTACGGCCTCGGCGGCGGCGTCTGGACCACCGACCCCGACCGCGGCCTCGCCCTGGCCCGCCGCATCCGCACCGGCACCTTCCTCGTCAACGGCGCCCCCTTCGGCTTCGACGCCCCCTTCGGCGGCTTCAAGGCGAGCGGCATCGGCCGCGAGTTCGGCGCTTCGGGCCTGGGGCACTACGTGGAACTCAAGAACATCGCGTTCTGACGCGGGCGGACCGAACCGTCGCCGGAGAGCCGGCGCCGAAGGCGTGAGCGGCCGGGCTCACGGCCACGTGCGTTCGATGCCGTCCGCACCGACGGAGTACGCGGCCGGGCCGCCCTTGTCGACGGCTCGGTGAATCGCGCCGCGGCATATGTGGAGACGTTCGACCATCTCGCTGGTGCGCAGCTGCTGGTTGTTCAGGTAGAAGAGGACAGCCGACCGGTCGAACACCGGCTGGATCTCCCGGTCACGGGTTTTGATCCGACCGTCCTTGGACAGCGGAATCCATCCCTGATCCAGGCCGTGGGCGATCCATTCCGGGTCGGGGATGTCCTGCGCGTCCGCCGGGAACACCTCGCCGATGCGGTGGACGGCCCAGCCGAGGGCCCGCAGCTCGTCCGCGACCTTGCGTCCCAAGTTGCGGTCGAGGAAGAACTCATGCCGCAAGAAGCACCACAGCCCGGCACAGTTCGTCCACCTGATCGGGGTCCATGTCGTACTCGTAGGCGATGTCCTCGATCGACTCGCCGGCCTCCCAGAGGTCCGTCACAGCCTTCACCGGAACGCGGTTGGCGGCTACGACCGGCAGGCCGTGGCCGAAACGGGGGTCGATGACGACCGGCACGCTCCCGTACTGACGCAGTCGCAGGCTGGAGGGGAAGTCGTCGTCGGCATCCCAGGAGAGGTACCGAAGGTACTGGTCGACGACTTCGCGGATGGGCGCCTGCCCGTCGCGGGCGCGGCGCAGGTCGCCGAGACCGTGCTCGATGAAGATGTCGACGCCGTCGGTGGCGATCCGCCGGGACACCAGGCCGTACGGGGTGTCGAACGCGTCGCGTACGGCCCCGGCGGCCTCGCGGATCTGGTTCATCCGCAGACCCAGATTCCGCAGCGAACGCAGGACGTACGCCTCGGCCACGGCGGCGAACGGCACGGAGGGCTGCCCGGACCGTGGCGGCTCGATCTGGTGGACGAGCGGAGCTCCGGCCGCCTTGCCGTTCAGCCAGTCGTACAGCGTGGATTGGGGAATCTGCAGATAGGAGGACGTCTCGGACGGCGTGAGGAGCCCGTCCGTGAATCTGTTGATCATCTCTGCCTCCTCCCTCCTCTTTCCTCTGACCCGCCGATCCTTCCACAGGGGGCCTGCCGCCCGCCGAAGGATCTTCAGGCGTCCGCAGCCTGGTCACCGGCCCTGAGCCCCCGTCCGCCTTCCGCGCGGGAACGCTGCGGCTCCGCGCGCGGTCAAGACTTAGTAATGATTTTCATATCGGACGACACGAGATGGGATTGGAAGTCATTTTCACATAGTGTGCTGCCCAAGGCACCACCCGCACGTCCCGAGGAGAACCACGATGACCCGTCCCGTCACCTTCCCGACGACCCGAGGCGGTCGGCTCAAGCTCGGCCTCGGGGGGGCCGTGGTCGCGGTGCTGGCCGCGACCACCGGCTGTTCGACGTCCTCGCCGGACAGCGGCGCCGACAAGCCGAGCGCTTCGGCGGGCGGGGCGAGTGCGGCCGATGCCGCGGCCGGATCGAGCAAGGTCATCCAGGTGGTGGCCGCCGAGAACTTCTGGGGCAGCATCGCCGGGCAGCTCGGCGGCAGCCATGTGAAGGTCACCAGCATCATCACCAACCCCGACACCGACCCGCACGACTACGAGCCGACCGCGGCCGACGCGCGGACGGTCGCCACCGCGCAGTACGCGATCGTCAACGGGATCGGGTACGACTCCTGGGCCGCCAAGCTGCTGGCCGCCAATCCCGCCCCGCAGCGCTCCGTGCTGACCGTCGGCGACCTCGTCGGGATCAAGGACGGCGGGAACCCGCACCGCTGGTACTCGCCCACCGACGTCCACCGGGTGATCGAGCGGCTGACCGCCGACTACAAGAAGGCCGACCCGGCCGACGCGGCCTACTTCGACGCCCAGAAGTCGACGTTCGAGACGAAGACGCTCGGCGAGTACAACAGCCTGATAGCGCAGATCAAGGCGACCTACGCGGGCACGCCGATCGGCGCCTCGGAATCCATCGTCAGCCCGCTCGCCGACGGCCTGGGGCTGAAGATGCTCACCCCCTACTCCTTCCTCAGCGCGATCAGCGAGGGCTCCGACCCGACCGCGCAGGACAAGGCCACCATCGACCACCAGATCGCGGCCAAGCAGATCAAGGTCTACATCTACAACAGCCAGAACGCCACGCCGGACGTGCAGCAGCAGGTCAAGGCCGCCAAGGCCAAGGGCATTCCGGTGGCCACCGTCACCGAGACCCTCAGCCCCGCCGGTGCCTCCTTCCAGCAGTGGCAGGTGACCGAACTCCAGGGCATCCAGCGGGCGTTGGCCCAGGCGACGGGCAAGTAGCCGTGCAACCGATCACCCGGATCCGCGCCGCCGTCCGGCACGGCGTACCGCGCCAGCCCGCCCGCGGCACGAGCGGCTCCCCGCCGCCGAAAGCAGGGAGGCAGACACCGGCCACCCCCGACCCCGTCGTCTCGCTGCGGGACGCGGCCGTGCGGATGGGCGGGCGCACCCTCTGGTCGCAGGTCCGACTCGACGTCGCCCCGGGGGAGTTCGTCGCCGTGCTGGGGCCCAACGGAGTGGGCAAGTCGACGCTGATCAAAGCCGTGCTCGGGCTGGTGCCCACCTCCGCCGGCGAGATCAAGGTGCTGGGTCAACGGCCGGGCCAGCTCGCCCAGTCGGTGGGCTACCTGCCCCAACGCCGCAGCTTCGACGCCGGTTTGCGCATCCGGGGCCTGGACATCGTCCGGCTCGGCTGGGACGGCGACCGCTGGGGCCTGCCGGGACCCGGTTCGGCCCGCGCCGCTCGCGCCCGGATCGCCGAAGTCGTCGAGCTGGTCGGCGCGTCGGCCTACGCGCACCGGCCGATCGGGCAGTGCTCCGGCGGGGAGCAGCAGCGGCTGCTGATCGCCCAGGCGCTGATCCGCCGCCCCCGGCTGCTGCTGCTGGACGAGCCGCTCGACAGCCTCGACCTGCCCAACCAGGCGGCGGTGGCCGCGCTGATCGGCCGGATCTGCCGGGAGGAGGGGGTGAGCGTGATGATGGTGGCGCACGACGCCAACCCGATCCTCAGCCACCTGGACCGGGTGGTGTATCTCGCCGAGGGCGGCGCGGTGGCCGGGACCCCGGCCGAGGTCATCACCTCGGAGACGCTGACGCGGCTGTACCGTACGCCGATCGAGGTGCTGCGGACCTCCGACGGCCGGCTGGTCGTCGTCGGCCAGCCCGAACCCGCGGCCGTCCACACCGACCGCCACGCGGTACGGCAGGCGGGGGCCGTACCCCGCGACGACCCTCAACCCGCCCAACAGGCAGGGCTCGTACCCTCGCCCGTACCCCCCGCCGATCGTCCCGCGACGCCACCGACAGGAGCCGGGGCCGGTCATGACGATCGCTGACGCGGCCACCGCCTGGTCGTGGAACCCGGCGACCGACATCCAGCAGATGTGGGCGTTCCCCTTCATGGTCAACGCCTTCCGGGCCGGCACCGTCGTCGCCGTACTGGCCGGCGTCATCGGCTGGTTCATGGTGCTGCGCCGGCAGAGCTTCGCCGGGCACACCCTGTCGGCGGTGGCGTTTCCGGGAGCCGCCGGGGCCACGCTGCTCGGAGTCTCCGCCGTCTACGGCTACTTCGCCTTCTGCGTGGGCGCCGCGCTGATCATCGCGGCCATCCCCCGGGCCGGACACGACACCGGCTCCGAGGAGGCGGCGGTCACCGGCACCGTCCAGGCGTTCCTGCTCGCCTCCGGGTTCCTGTTCATCGCCCTTTACAAGGGCTTCCTCGGCGGCGTCAACTCCCTGCTGTTCGGCAGCTTCCTGGGCATCACCACGACTCAGGTGGACGTGCTCGCCGCCGCCGCGGCCGCCGTCCTGGTGGTGCTGGCCGTCATCGGACGGCCGCTGCTCTTCGCGTCCGTCGACCCCGCCGTGGCCGCCGCGCGAGGCGTGCCGGTCCGTGTGCTGGCCGCCCTCTTCCTGGTCGTGCTCGGTGTGGCGACCGCGGCGACCAGCCAGATCACCGGCGCGCTGCTGGTGTTCGCGCTGCTCGTGATGCCCGCCGCCGCCGCGCAGAACCTCACCCCGAGGCCCTCGCTGGGCATGGCCCTGGCGGTGGTCATCGCGCTGGCCGTCACCTGGAGCAGCCTGACCGTGGCGTACTACTCGCCCTACCCCATCGGATTCTTCGTGACGACCTTCGCCTTCGCCTGCTACATGGCCAGTTGGGGCGTACGCCTGCTGCGCGAACGCTCCGGCGGTACGTCCGGCGCCGCGGCGGCCGGCACCCCGGCCCCCGAACTGTGGACCGCGGGGGGCCTGTTGTGAACACCCTGGCCTCCTTCGGGTGGCCCGGCGCGCTCGGGCACCCCTTCTTCCTGCACGCGGTGCTGGCCGGCGCGGCCATCGCGGCGGCCTCGGGCATGGTCGGCTACTTCCTCGTCCTGCGGGCGCAGGTCTTCACCGGGGACGCCCTCAGCCATATGGCCTTCACCGGCTCACTGGCCGCGCTGGCCGCCGGTATCGACCTACGGGTGGGGCTGTATCTGGCCACCGTCGCCGTCGCCGTGCTGCTCGGCACCCTGGCGAGGTCGGGTCGCGCCGACGACGTCGCCATCGGCAACGTCTTCGCCTGGATCACCGGGCTGGGGGCCTTCTTCCTCACCCTCTACACCACCTCGCGCGGCGCGAGTGACGGCGGCGCCGGGGTCAGGGTGCTGTTCGGCTCCATCTTCGGCCTGTCGGCCGGGCAGACCGCAACGGCGTTCGTCGTAGCGGTGGTTGTCTGCCTGCTGCTGCTGGCCGTCTTCCGCCCGCTCCTGTTCGCCTCCGTCGACGAAGTGGTGGCCGCGGCGCGCGGTGTGCCCGTACGGCTGCTGGGCTTCGTGTTCCTGGCGCTGGTGGGAATCACGGCGGCCGAGGCGAGCCAGGCGGTCGGCTCGCTGCTCCTGCTCGGGCTGCTCGCCGCCCCGGCGGGCGCCGCCCAGCGGCTGACCGACCAGCCCTCGCGGGCGTTCCTGCTGTCGGCGGTGCTGGCGGTCGCCGAGATGTGGACCGGGCTCGCGGCCAGCTACGCCATCCCCAAGATGCCCCCGAGCTTCGCGATCGTCGCCGTCGCCACCGCCGTCTACGCCGCAGCCTTCGTCCTCGGTCCGCGCGGGCGCCGGGCCGCGGTGCCGGTCGTGGTCTGACCGCCGCCGCCAGAGAGGGGAGACCTGTTGTGCCGGACCACGACTCCGGTGTGTCGGCGCGGCCGGGCGGCGACGCCGAGCTGCCGGGCCGCCGTACGCACCAACGCCGGTCGGTACTGGACGCGTTGATCGACAGCGACGGATTCGTCAGCGCCCAGAGCCTGTACGGCGCGGTGCGGGCGGCCGGCGTCCACCTCGGTCTGAGTACCGTCTACCGGACGCTGGCCGCCTTCAGCGAAGCGGGACTCGCCGATGTCGTCCGGGACACCAACGGAGAGCGGCTCTTCCGCTTCCGCCCGAGCGGGAACCACCAGCACTATCTGCTGTGCCGCCACTGCGGATTCAGCGACCCGGTCGAATCCTCCGCCGTCGAGGCGTGGGCCCGGACCATCGCCGAGACCTCCGGCTTCGCCCAGGTCGAACACACCGTCGAACTCACCGGCGTCTGCGCGGACTGCGTGCGCGGTGACGCCCAACAGCCGCCGCACGCCGCGCCGGCCGGGGGAGCGACCCGCGCGGCGCGGCCGCCCGGTCAGGCCGGCTCCGCGTAGCGCGGTCCGGCGAACTCCCGTGTTACCGCTTCCACTTGATCCCCGTCCCGCAGGCGGCGCAATCGCACGAGGGCATAGGTCTCATGGCCGTCCACCAGATCGGTGCGGGGGAGACTGAAGCGCTCGCCGGGGACCGGCCACAGGAGCAGCCAGGGGTGCTTGTCGGTGGTGCCCGGACGTGGGCCCACGGTGACGGCCGCGACCTGGTGCCAGCCGAAGACCAGTTCGGTGGCCGCGAAGTCGCGCATGGTGATGCCGTCGGGGCCGATCCGCAGCCGCAGCGGCCGGGTCCAGCGCCGGAAGAAGCGGTAGCCGCCGTACCAGCCGGCACCCGCGGCCAGCGGCCACAGGACGACGACCTGCGCGCCGCCCACCATGTCGTGGGCGAGGACGAAGCGCGCGGTGAGGAAGGTGCCGGCCACCGCCACGGCCAGCGAAGTCAGCAGCCAGGCACCGGTGTTGTGCGGGGAGGAGAAGGTCCGGGGCTCGCTCGGCGCCGAGGGCGACGTGTTCCAGGGGGGCGGCCCGAACTCCCCGAGCGTTCCGGGCGGGAGCGGGAGCACAGGCACCCCGTCCGCCGGCCCGGCGTCGAGAGGCACCGCGTCGGCAGGCACCGCGTCCGCCGGCCCCGCGTCGAGAGGCCCGGCGTCGCCAGGCGCCGCCCCGGCCGCGTAGGCCGCCGCCCCGGGTCCCACCGGCCCGCGCGACCGGCGCGGCGCGCTCTCGAACCGCGAGCCCGCGTACCGCTTGAGCGCCTCGATCACCGCCGGCAGGCCCTGATCGACCTCCGCGCAGTCGACCAGGAGGTAGGCGACGCGGTCGCGGACGTAGCTCCTGCGCCGGCCCGGCAGGGTCACGCCTTCCGCCGGATAGAGGAAGAGGTCGGGGTCCGGGAGGTCCGGGATACGCCCGTTGTCCCACTCCGCCGACTTCCCCGACGACCCCCCGTAGCGCAGTCCGATCCCCTCGATCCGCGCCCAGTCGAGACGCCCTTCCAGCAGCGTGACCCCGTACTCGTCGATGCGCAGCCGGAAGGGCAGCCGCGCCTTCCGCGAGGTCCTGACCCCGGTGAGGACCACCAGCGCCGCCATCGCCATGGCCAGGAAGGCCGTACCGCGGGACTCACCGCGCGCCGCCACCACCCAGCCGATCGCCCCGACCTCCGCGACCAGCCCCCACCCCGTCCAGCGTTTGCCCTGCCTGCGCAGCCGCCCGCTTCTCGTGAACTCCACCGCCCCGCCCACCCCTCGCCACCCCCGACCGCGGGTCCCGTCCCCGCGGCCCCCCGAGGCGTACCGCTGCTCGTGCTGTTCCCCGTTCTACGGTCCCGGCATCCCCGGCGCCCATCCCTTCCGGCCGGGCGCGTCGAGAGTTCGCCCGCGGCTCGCGGGGAGTTAACCCCCTCCGGCGCGGGCGTCGGCTGTCGGCGACTCCGGGGGATCCCGAGATCAGATCCAGTCGCGGCGCTTGAAGGTGGCGTAGAGCAGGGCGGACAGGGCGATCATGACGACGGTCGAGGTCCAGAATCCGGCATGGGTGCCGAAGCCGGGGTAGGGCACGTTCTGGCCGTAGAAACCGGTGACGGCGGTGGGTACGGCGATGATCGCGGCCCAGCTGGTCACCTTCTTCATGATCATGTTCATCCGGTTGCCCTGGACTGTCAGATTGGTCTCCATCACGGTGGTGACCAGGTCCCGCAGGGACTCGGTCCACTCGGTGGCGCGCAGCACATGGTCGTAGACGTCCTGGTAGTACGGCATCATCGGCTCGGTGACGACATGCGCGTCACGCCTGAGCAGCGAGTTCACCACCTCGCGCATCGGCAGGACCACCCGGCGCAGCCGGACCAGGCTCTTGCGCAGCTCGAAGGAGCGGCGCTGGACGGCCTGGATCTCCTTGGGGCTCTCCTGGAAGAGCAGGTCCTCCAGATTCTCGATGGCCTCGTCGAGTTCCTGGACCGCCTTGAAGTGTCCGTCCACCAGATAGTCGAGCAGGCCGTGCACGAGGAAGCCGACGCCGTGTTTGGCGAGGTCGGGGGAGTTGTCCCAGCGCTCCACGACATGGTCGATCCGGCAGTGCTCGCCTTTCCGGATGGTTATCAGCGCGTTGGGCGTGATGAAGGCGGCGACTTCGCTCGCCTCGAACACACCGTTGGCCGGTTCGGTGGTGACCGCGTAGGCGCTCAGGAAGAGGTGGGTGCGGTAGCTGTCCAGCTTGGGCCGCTGATGCTCGTGCCGCGCGTCCTCGACGGCGAGTTCGTGCAGGCCGAACTCCTCGGCGATCATGTCGAAGTCGGCGGAGTCGGGATCGCGCACATCCAGCCAGACCATGCAGTCCGGGTCGCCCACGTATTCGGAGATGTCCTGGACCGGGAAATTCTCCAATTCCAGGGTGCCGTTGCGGTACAAACGGGTGCGCGTCATGCCAGCCACAGTAACGCTGGGCGATGCGCTCCGGAGCGCCGTACGAACAGTCGGTACGGAATGGGCACGGGCCGTATTTCAGCTCGCCGGACCGCGATCGTGGCCGGGTCCGCGCCGGGGCCCTTGGGGGGCGGCGGGCGCGGACCCGGTCCGGTGCCTACCGGCCCGCTCCCGCCGGGGCCGGGGCCGGTGCCCCGCTCCCGGCCTCGCTGATCACGCCGCCGGGTCCTCGAAGTAGTGGCCCTTCTCCAGGTCGTCGAGAAGCCCGGGACAGGTCGGCTGCCAGCCCAGCAGCTCGCGGGTCAGCGCGCTCGACGCCGGGACGTCGGCCGCCAGCAGCGTCGCGAGCCAGCCGAAGTGCCCGCCGGCGTCCTCGCGGGGGATCTCGGCGACAGGCACGTCCAGGTGGCGGCCGATCACCTCGGCGACGGCGCGGATCGGCACGCCCTCGTCGGCGACGCCGTGCAGCGCCGATCCCGCCGGGGCGTTCTCCAGCGCGAGCCGGAACAGCCGCGCGGCGTCGAGCCGGTGTACGGCCGGCCACCGGTTGGACCCGTCGCCGATGTAGCCGGAGACGCCCTTGGCCCGCGCGATGTCGACCAGCAGGCCGACGAAACCCGACTTGAGCTCACTGTGCACCGACGGGGCGAGCCGTACGGCCGAGGAGCGCACCCCGCGCCCGGCGAGGGCGAGCGCGCTCTGCGCGGCCAAGGAGCGGGCGCGCAGCGGGTGGTCGGGATCGGGCAGATCCCGCTCGGTGCCCACCCGCCCCGCGGGGAGCCCGGCCGTCCCGGCGGCGATGACAAGGGGCCGGCCGGAGCCTTCGAGCGCGGCGCCGAACGTCTCTATGACGCGCGTCTCGGTACGCGCCGCCGCCTCGTACTGCGAGAAGTCGTGGTTGTACGCGAGGTGGATCACCCCGTCGGCCCCGGCCGCGCCTTCGCGCAGGCTGTCGAGGTCGTCGAGATCGCCGCGCCGCACCTCGGCCCCGGCGGCGGCCAGGGCGGCGGCCGCGGCGTCCGAGCGGGCGAGTCCGACGACCTGATGGCCCGCGCCGATCAGCTCGGGAACGACGGCGGAGCCGATGAAACCGGACGCGCCGGTGACGAATACACGCATAAGGGGAACTCCCGGGTGGTCGTCCGTCCTCGCCAGGGGGATTCCCGGCGCGGCGACGGAACGATGTCAGTTACTGTCATCAACCGTAGCACCTCGATGTCAGTCCCTGTCATCACGTAGGATCGGCGTATGGGTCGATGGGAGCCGGACGCGCGCGGCCGCCTTGAGCGGGCGGCGATGGAGCTCTACGGCGAGCGCGGGTTCGAACAGACCACCGTGGCGGAGATCGCCAAGCGCGCCGGGCTCACCGAGCGGACCTTCTTCCGGCACTTCGCCGACAAGCGCGAGGTGCTGTTCTCGGGCGCGGCCTCACTCCAGCAGCTCTTCGTGACCACCCTCGCCGAAGCGCCCGACACCGCGGCCCCGATCGACGCGGTGGCCGCCGCCCTGGAGGCGGCCGGCGCGCTCATGCAGGAGGGCCGCGACCGGGTCCTGCTGCGCCAGGCCGTCATCGACGCGAACGCCGAGCTCCAGGAACGCGAGCTGATCAAGCAGGCGTTCCTCGCCTCCTCGATCGCCGAGGCCCTCCGCCGGCGCGGCGTCGCCGACCCGGCCGCCGGCCTGGCCGCCGAGGCGGGGATGGCCGTCTTCAAGATCGCCTTCCAGCGCTGGGTCGGCCCGGCCGAGCCGCGCGACCTGCCCGACCTCATCCGCGACTCCCTCGCCGAGCTCAAGGCCCTCACCGCCGCCGGGTGACCGCCGCCGGGTGACCGCCGGCGGCGGGCCGGAGGCATGTCGTGCGGCCCGCCGACTGCCGGGTGCGGTCCCGCCGGCCTGCGTCCTGGCCACCGCCGCACTCCGTACGGCTGCCGGTCCAACACCCGTGGTGTGCCTCCCCGATGACACGATCGCGTACCGGCCGGTCGCGGCTTCGTAACGAGGGGAGGGAACGGGGCGCCGGGTGGGGAGTATCCCGGGATGGATATCGGGAAGGGCCTGGAGCGGCTGGCCGAGCTCGGCGTGCTGATCGTGCTGGGGTCGATCATCGCGACGCTGTGTCTGATGGCCATCACCCTCGGCTTTCTGGTGATGGCCGGCCACGCGGTCCGCTGGCTGTTCGGCGCCGACGAGCCGGGCCGGGACGAGTCCGAGGACTGAGCGGCGACCCGGTCAGGCGCTGACCGCCCCGGCCGCGTCCCGGTACGCCCGGAGCAGGAACGTCCAGACCTCGCTGATCGTCGGGAAGCACGCGACGGCGTGCCAGAGGCGGGGGACGGGGACTTCGCCCGCGACCGCGATGGTGGCGGAGTGGAGGAGTTCGCTGACGCCCGGGCCGACGAAGGTGACGCCCAGCAGGGTCTCGCGGTCGAGGTCGACGACCATGCGGGCGCGGCCCCGGTAGCCGTCGGCGTAGAGGTTGGCGCCCTGGGCCTCGTTGAAGTCGACGTCCACGGTGCGGATCCGGAAGCCCGCTTCCTCGGCCTGGGCGGCGGAGATGCCGACCGCCGCCGCCTCCGGGTCGCAGAAGAAGACCTGCGGTACCGCGTGGAAGTCGGCGGTCACCGCGTGGGCGCCCCAGGGCGCGGTGTCCAGCGGCCGGCTGGCCGCGCGGGCGCCGATCGCGTCGCCGACGATCCGGGCCTGGTATTTGCCCTGGTGGGTGAGCAGCGCGTGGTGGTTGATGTCGCCGACCGCGTACAGCCACTCCCCGTCGCTATGCCCTTCGGCGCCCCGGACCGCGCAGGTCTCGTCCACCTCCAGCCAGGACCCGGGGGTCAGGCCGACCGTTTCCAGGCCGAGGGCGCCGGTGCGGGGGGAGCGGCCGGTGGCGAACAGGATCTCGTCGGCCTCCAGCCGGCTGCCGTCGTCCAGCACGATGCCGACCGGCCCGGCGGGGTCGGGACGGGTGAGTTCGGCGACGGACACGCCGATACGGACGTCCATGCCCGCTTTCCTGAAGCCTTCGGCGAGCATCTCGCCGGCGAACGGCTCCATTCTGGGCAGCAGCGGGTGGCGGGCCAGCAGGGTGACCGAGGAGCCCAGCCCCCGCCAGGCGGTGGCCATCTCGACCCCGACCCCGCCGCCGCCGACGACGGCCAGCCGCGCGGGTACGGTGCTGGAGTCGGTGGCCGTGCGGTTCGTCCACGGCTTGGCCTCGGCGATGCCGGGCAGGTCCGGCAGCACCGCGTCGCTGCCGGTGCACAGGGCGACCGCCCGCCGCGCGGTGAGCACGCGCTCGCCGTCGGAACCGCTGACCACCACCCGGCGCACGCCGTCCAGCCGGCCCTCGCCGCGTACCAGGTC
The DNA here is from genome assembly GCF_042650325.1 of Streptomyces polygonati. Classification (NCBI taxonomy): domain Bacteria; kingdom Bacillati; phylum Actinomycetota; class Actinomycetes; order Kitasatosporales; family Streptomycetaceae; genus Streptomyces; species Streptomyces polygonati. Next base: position 223,672 of record NZ_JBHSBB010000030.1, read on the forward strand.
CGCGCCGATGCCCCGGACGAAATCGGCCTGGCCGGCGTCGTCGTAGTCGGTCACGTAGCGGTTGCGGCGGCCGAAGACGCCGTCGGTGCCGATCGGGCCGGTGACCGCCTCCCGCGCGCCGTCCACCCTGCGCGCGTCCGCGATCGCGATCACCGGCCGCAGCAGCGCCTTGCTGGGCACGCACGCCCAGTACGAGCACTCGCCGCCGACCAGCTCACGCTCCACCACCGCGACGCTCAGCCCGGCGACGCGCGAGCGTTCGGCGACGTTCTGGCCGACCGGGCCGGCCCCGATCACGACCACGTCGTACGTGCCGTTCGCCGACGCACCGACGGTTTCGCTCATGACCAACCCGCTCCCGACGCTTTCGGTGTCCCCCAGGGGTGTCCCGCCGGGGGGTTGGGCGCGAGCCATCCTCGCTGGTGCGGGGGTCCGGCCGGGTGAGGCCCTGCGGGGGCGGGGTGAAGGTCCAGCCATTCGGACCCCTTGCCCGGGGGAGGGCGGCCTGGGGCCTGCCTGCCGCCGCGGGGACTTTACCGGGCGCTCGCCCGGCGGATCTGGTGGGCGAGCGAGTACAGCGCGGCCAGGTGGGGGCGGTCGTTGGCGGTCAGGCGGTCGGCGGCGCGTTCGATGGGGAGGATGGCGATCTCCAGGACGGTCTTGTCCTCGACACCGCCGAGCTTCTCCGGCGGCCCGGTGATGACGACGTCCGCCCAGCCGAGGGCCAGCGCGAAGCGCGGATGCGGCAGCCACGGGCGGTAGGCGTTCTCCTGGGTGGTCGAGCTGTCCCACTGGCCGAACAGCTCGAACCGCTCGGTGCGGCCGCCGATCGCCTCCGCCACCTCGCGGGTGACCGCCGCGTCGATGCCCTCGCCTTCCAGCAGGGTGCCGCCGGGCGTGGACCAGCCGTCCTCCTCGGTGCGCAGCAGTACCGCCCGGTCACCGATGAAGGGGACGACATGGACGTGGCTGGTCCGCTCCCGTGACGGGACCTCGCCCTTGAAACGCGAGGTGACGTGGCGCCATACGTAGGGGGTGTCCAGGATCGCGAACGAGGAGCGCAGACTTGCGCGCGCGTCGGTGGAGAGGTCGATTCCCATGATCTGCCCGTCATCGGTGGTACCGAATCGATCGACAGGGGGAGCCTGCCCCGATCCCGGCCGGGCTCACCACCGCGCGGCGTGCGTCCGCCGCGGGCGGGCTTCGGCAACTCCACGCCGCGCAGGCCGATATGGCGAACGGCGCCGGACCGGCCTCCCCATGAGCGCTCCGTCCGGGCCGTGCCGCCGTTTCGGGGACGGCGCTTCGTGGTAGACGTCCAAGTGCCCGGCGTATCGCAGCCGTGCGGGTCCGGTGCCGCTGCGGCGGGCTCAACGCCCCTTGACCACAGCGGAGTCGGCCGGCCCCGGCCGCGTCCGCGTGGGAGGAATGAGCTGATGGCAGGGACCGGAGCAGGCCAGGCCCGGAAACTCGACGACTACGAGCCGTCCACCGGCGGTCTGGTGTATCTGCGCGGGTTGAGCCGCTGGCAGGCCGAGGACCAACGGGAGGATCTGGCCGACCTGTTCGTCGAATCCTCGGTGGCGTCCGGCGGCGACGAGTACGACAGCCGCGAGGGCTTCCTGACCCGGCTCACCGAGGACGTGGGGCGGCCCGGCTTCGACATGGTGATCGCCGAGGCGACGGTGCCGGGCGAGGCATCGGTGCTGGTGGGCGCCGTGTTCGGATTCCCCGTCGGGCGCGACGGCAACTGGTGGCGCGGATTCCACGGCCCGCTGCCCCGGGGCGTCGACCAACTCACCGCGTCCGGACACGTCTTCGCGATCACGGACATCCTGGTCCACCGCAACGAACGCGACCGCGGCCTGGCCGGCCACCTCCAGCACCGGCTGCTCTCCGACCACCAGTCCTCCCTCGGCGTCACCTTGGTGAGCCAGACCGATCTGGCCGGCTACGCCTCGCTCCAGAGCTGGGGCTGGCAGGACATCGGCGAGTTCCACCTGCCGCCGGACGTCACCGTCCGCCGCGCACTGACCCTCCCGCTGGGCGAGCGCTCCGCCGCCGACCCGGACGGCCTCGCCCACAACTCCGGCACCGAGCGGCCCCGCGAGGGCGACGGAGTGGACCCCGGGATGCGCTGAGCACCGGGTCCGGGTGGCCGCCGAGCCGGTGCGTCGTCACACGTCAGCGCCCGTCGCCGCCGACCGGCGGTATCCGCTCGGCGAAGGACGGGGCGACCACCTGACGGCGGGCCGCCTCGACGAAGGCGGCCCTGGCGGCGGTGAAGGTCGGCTGCGCATCCTCCCAGGTGGTGACGAGGTAACGGTCCCCGGCACGCAGCGGGTTGAGGGTGTCCCGCATCGCCTCGGCCCCCGCCACCACCTCGGCGGGCCCCAGCATGGTGACCTGCTCGGTCCGGGAGGCCACGGCGTCGATCCGCCGCAGGACCTGCTGCCAGTAGTGCGTTTCGACCTCTTCGGGGTCGCTGTTCGCCTGGCCGGTGCTGAAGGCTTCCTCGAAGTCGGCGAGCCGGGCGACCTGAGCCGCGATGTCACGTACCGCCGCGTCCCACTCCGCGAGCAACTCCCGGTAGGCCGCGATGCGTTGCTCGCGCAGCCAGTGGCCGTGGTCCGCCGCCGCCTGGTCCCTGACCTGCGTGCGGGTGACCTTGGCCGTGATCAGCCCGCCGACGAGCGTGCCGCCCAGACCGGCCACGGCGACGATCGCTCCCGTGCCCCAGGCCGCGAGGCCCTGATCCACTATGCGCCCCCGTCCTCCCTACCCGCCCCCTGATTCCCCTCCGGGCATCTTGTCACCACGGAGGGCGTAGGAGGCGGCACCCGCCGAACCCCCGCCGCGTTCCTGCGGCGGGAGCCCCGGGTGTGCCCTCACGTGCCGAGCTTGCTCATTTGTAGAAGACCGCAACACCGTGGTGGTGGGAGCAAGTGCCCTGGTGGTGCGCGGAGTACGAGAGCGTCCCGTCGTTGCAGAGGGCGGTGGCGCCGCCTCCCGGGGCGACGGCGGCCTCGGTGTGGTGCGTGGTGACGACCGGCCTGGGGGTGACCCGGTGCGTGGTGGCGACCGCCCGGGGTGTCGCCCGGTGCGTGGGAGTGGGCGCGGGGGCGACCGGGCGGTGAGTGGTCGGGGAGGGCCTCGCGGCGAGCCTGGCCCCGGTCTGGACGAGGCGCCCCTGGCAGTCCAGCCGCGCCGTCCCGGTCGGCAGGTGGTCGACGAGGTCTTCGAGGACCGGGTAGACCTCATGGGTGGTCCCGCCGGCCGGCCCGGCCGCGGTGGTGGCGGCGGCACGTTCCAGGTCCACCACGGCCCCGGTGCAGCGGGGTGCGAGCTGGCCGACCAGCGCGGCGACCATGGCCCGGGGATGGGTGTGCCGGTCGATGTCGTACAGGTAGCCGACCGGGTCCGCCCCGGTCTCGGTGGGCGAGGCGCTGGGCGACGCGCTGGGCGACGGGGACGACGGGCTCGTGGGCGGTGCGGTCGCGGCCGGTACGGACGCGCTGGCGCTGGACGCCTCGCCGGCCACCTCATTCGTCCCTCCGCAGGCGGCGAGCGCGAGTATTCCGGCGGCGAGCAGGCCGAGGGCCGGGATGCTGCGGCTGTGCATGGTTCCCCCCAAGTGGTGCGTGGAGGGTCGAGCGTCGCAGTCTGGTTTAGGCGGGGTGGGCGAAGTGACGGAGTTGTGACAACCCGTCGGCCCCGCGCGGTGACGACTCCCCGCCGCCGGCCCGGCCCCCGCCTCAGGAGGACATCCGGCCCGCCCGCAGGCTCGAAGCGCCGGGCGCGGATCGGTTTCTGCGTGTGGTTCTGCATGGTCCCCGCAGGTCAGCCGCTGCTTTCCTGATGGCACCGGCCGATCGGGAACCCGACCGGCCCCATCCCTCCCCCCCCCCACTTCCTCAGGAGTTCTGCCATGCGCGCTCCCTCACGTCTCCTTCGCTACTCGGCCGCGGTGACCGCACTGGCCGCCGTCGCCGTCCTGCCGGGTCTGGTCTCCTCGGCCCAGGCCGCCACCGTGCGCACCCCGGCGCAGGTCGCCCCCGCGGCCGCCAAGCCCACCGTCGTCCTGGTCCACGGGGCCTTCGCCGACGCGTCCGGCTGGAACGGGGTCATCACCCGCCTGGAGCGGGACGGCTATCCGGTGGTCGCCCCGGCGAACCCGCTGCGCGGGCTGACCAGCGACTCGGCGTACATCGCCTCGATCCTGGCCTCGGTCAGCGGGCCCATCGTGCTGGTCGGCCACTCACACGGCGGCGCGGTCATCAGCGAGGCCGCGGCCGGGAACCCGAACGTCAAGGCGCTGGTCTACATCGCCGCGTTCATGCCCGAGGTCGGCGAGCAGGTGGGGAACCTCAACTCCATGTTCCCCGGATCCCAGCTGGCCGCCGCCCTGCTGCCGATCACCGTCGCCGGGGGAGGCACCGACTACCGGATCGACCCGGCCAAGTTCAAGCAGGCCTTCGCCGGCGACCTGCCCACCGCCACCACCAAGCTGATGGCCATCGAGCAGCGGCCGCTGTCCTCGGCGGCCTTCTCCGACCCGGCGACCGCCGCCGCCTGGCACACCATCCCGTCATGGTTCCTGGTCGCCAAGCAGGACCGGTCCATCTCCCCGGACCTGGAGCGCTTCGAGGCCGACCGCGCCCACTCCCACACCACGCAGATCGACAGCTCGCACGTCGCGATGATGTCCCACCCCGGCATCTCCGCCCAGGTCATCGAGGACGCCGCCACCAGCACCGCCGGCTGACACCACGGCACCGCACCGCACGCACGACCTCCGAAGTCCCGAAGTCCAGGAAGTCCCCGAAAGGGAGAACCGTCATGAGTGAAGTAACCACCCCCACCGTCGTCCTGGTGCACGGCGCCTTCGCCGACGCCGGCAGCTGGGCACCCGTCACCGAACGCCTGGTGGCCGCCGGTGTGCCGGTGCGGGCGATCGTCAACCCGCTGCGCGGCGTCAGCGTCGACGCCGCTTATGTGGCGAGCGTCATCAACCAGATCCCCGGCCCGGTCCTCGCCGTCGGCCACTCCTACGGCGGCGCGATCATCACCAACGCCGTCCCGCAGACCACCAACGTCGTCGGTCTGGTCTATGTCGCGGCCTTCGCCCCCGACGAGGGCGAGGCGCTGGCCGACATCGTCGCCGGCTCCAAGGACAGCGTGCTGACCTCGGCCGTCCAGCCCAGCCAGTACCCGACCGGCAACGGCACCGAGACCGCCACCGAACTGATCATCGACCCCGCGAGGTTCCGCGCGGTCTTCACCGCCGACCTCTCCCAGCTCCAGTCCGATGTCTACGGTCTGTCCCAGCGTCCGATCGCCGCCGCCGCCTTCGAGGAGAAGAACGGCCCGGCCGCCTGGAAGAGCGACCTGCCCGTCTGGGCCGCCATCGGCACCGCCGACCTCGCGGCCGGCAGTGACGTGGTGCGCCGGATGGCCCAGCGCGCGGGGGCCCGGATCACCGAGATCGAAGGCTCCCACGTCATCATGATCTCCCAGCCCGACGCCGTGACCCGGGTCATCCAGGAGGCGCTGGCCAGCCTCATCTGACCGTGTCCGGTGACATAGGCGGGCCGGGCGGCCGACCGACACGGATCTGTGCCGGCCGGCCGCCCGGCCCGTGTCAAGTGCGCTGCGACGTAAGGGGGGTTGGCGGGAAGGCGCGCCGACCGGGAAGCGGAGGCGATCCGTTTCTCCCGTTCGGTCCCAAGGGGTTTCCGCCCGCCGGTCGGCGTCGTTGAGCCCGGCATGGTGATCAGTACTCCCGTGTCCGGCTCCCACCCGGCCGTCGACAGCGCCAGGCTTACCGAACTCCTCTTCCGCGACGGGCCCGAGGACACCGATGTCCACGGCCGCTGGCGCAAGGCGATCGCGACCGAGCTGTTCCGCCACCCCGGCGACGTCCCCGTCGAGGACCGCTGGCAGCTCTCCTACGACCGGCTGCGCGCCCTGAACGACGAGCTGCTCTCCCCCGAGGAGCTGGCCCGGGATGCGCGCGGGCTGGCCGCCCTGCACGAGTGGGCCTCAGTGGTGGACGGCGCCACGTCGACGGTGGCGGGCATCCACTACAACCTCTTCCTCGGGAGCCTGCTCGACGACCGCGTCTCCCCGGCGCGCGACACGAGCGAGTTCGCCGCCCTGGCGCGTACCGGCACCTTCCTGTGCACCGAGCGCGCGCACGGCAACGACGCGGCCGCGTTGGAGACCGTCGCCCGATACGACCGTGAGCGCGACGAGTTCGTGCTGCACACCCCGCACGAGGGCGCGCGGAAGTACATGCCCAACACCAGTGCGACCGGCGGCCCGAAGACCGCGGTGGTGGCGGCCCGCCTGCTGATCGACGACCGGGACCAGGGCGTCTTCCTCTTCCTCACCCCGCTGAGCGACCACCGCGGAACGCTGCCGGGCGTCACCGTGGAGAGGCTGCCGGAACGAGTCGGCGGCCCGGTCGACCACTGCGCCACCACCTTCGACCAGGTACGCCTGCCCCGGACCGCGCTGATCCAGGGCGAGCACGGACGGCTGTCGCCGGACGGTACGTTCAGCAGCGCCGTCGGCAGTCCGCGCAAGCGGTTCCTGCACGCCATCCGGCGGGTGACGGTGGGGAAGCTGTGCATGAGCGCGAGCACCCTCGGTGGCTGCCGGGCGGCGCTGGCGATCGCGGTCCGCTACGCGCACAGCCGGCTGATCTCCAGCCCGGTGGCCGGGCAGCGGGTCCCGCTGGCCGCGCACCGCAGCCACCACGCCCGGCTGCTCGAACGCGTCGCCACCGCCTACGCCATGACCTTTTTCCACCGGACGGTCACCGAGCGCTGGATCGGCCACCGGCCCGAGGACCGGGCCGGGACCGAGCGGCTGGTGGCGGTCGCCAAGGGCTGGATCACCTGGCAGGCCCGGGAGATCGCCATCGAGAGCCGGGAGCGCTGCGGCGCCCGGGCACTGTTCCCGGTCAACGGACTGGCGGAGTTCGCCGGGAACGTGGACGGCGCGATCACCGCGGAGGGGGACAATCTGGCGATCTGGTGCAAGGCGGGCGCCGAGATGATCTTCGGCCACGCGCTCGTCCCGGCGCCCCCGGCGGCCACCGGCCGGGAGAGCCCGGCCGGCCCGGCCTTCCTCCGCCGCGCCGTAGCCGCCGCCGAGCACCACTGGCACACCAGCGCCCGCCGCGATCTGCGCCGCTCCGAGGAGGGCGACGGTGATGATGGTGACGGTGACGCCCTCGGCCGCTGGAACAACGCGTCCGACGCGGCCCTGAAGCTGGTCGAGGCCTACGCGGTGGGCCAGGCCGCCGACGCCTTCGCCGCGGCCTGCGCCCGCGTCACCGACCCGTCCACCCGCGCGGTCCTGGACGACCTGCACGCGCTGTTCCTCCTGCGCGAGGTGGACTCCCGCAGCGGCCTGCTGCTGGCCGAGAACGCGCTCACCGCCGAGCAGGTCCGCTCATTCCCCCGGACCCTGCACACCCTGACCGCCCGACTGGCCCCGCACCTGGCGACGTTGACGGAGGCCTTCGACATCCCGGAGGAGCACTTGTCCTCGCTGCCGATGCTGACAGCGCCCTGAGACCCGGCCGGAAACCATCGACTTCTCGGGCGCCGCGCCGGGCGGATGCCGACCGCAGAGCGGCCGCCCCGGGACGAGGCGCCTCCGGATGCGGTGGCTGGTGGTACCCCCAACGGGATTCGAACCCGTGCTACCGCCTTGAAAGGGCGGCGTCCTGGGCCACTAGACGATGAGGGCGGATGGCCGTCCGTGGGCGCCGTCGGCGCACTTCGGGGACGGGAGCAGCATATGGGATCGGTCGCGCGATCGCCAAAACCGTTTCGCCGGGGTCGGGGCGGGGGCGGGCCGCGACAATAGGGGGGTGCTGGAGATGACGCGCGAGGAGTTCGAGGAACTGGTGGGCGAGGCGCTCGACCGGATCCCGGCGGAGCTGACCCGCCTGATGGACAACGTGGCCGTTTTCGTGGAGGACGAGCCGCCCTCCGGTGAGCCCGAGTTGCTCGGTCTGTACGAGGGGACGCCGCTGACCGAGCGCGGGGAGTGGTACGCCGGGGTGCTGCCGGACCGGATCACGGTCTACCGGGGGCCGACCCTGCGGATGTGCTCCAGCCGGGAGGAAGCGGTGGCGGAGACGGAGGTGACCGTCGTGCACGAGGTGGCCCACCACTTCGGCATCGACGACGCCCGGCTGCACGCCCTCGGTTACGGGTGAGTTCGGCTACGGGTGAAGGGGCCGGTTGCGGGTGTGGGCGTGTCCTGGCGGGACGCGGCGGCGTTGGACAGGGGGACCGGTCGCGTACGCCCTCGCGTGGGCGACCGGCCAAGCCGTAGCCCCGAGCCGTAACCCGCGGCCGAAGCCCGAAGTCCGAGGTCCCCGCACATGCCCGCACCGCACAACGGCGACAGCATCCGCAGCCCCCGCACCCGGGCCCGGACCGCCGGAATCCGCTCCGCACTCCTTGTCACGCTGGTGGCCGCGGGCGTCGCCGCCTGTGTGAGCGCCGGCAGTGAGCCCGATCCCCGGCCCAGCCGCGTACCGTCCAGCGCGAGCAGGGTCGCGGACGGGCCGGGGGGCGGCCGGCTGGTGCCGGGGGCGGTGCGCCCGGCCGGGAAGAACGGGCTGTCGCCGTCGCCCTCGGCGTCGGGCAGCTCGCCGTCGCCGGGCGCCTCCCGCTCCGCTTCGCCGAGCCCGCACGCCAAGGACAAACCGGCCGACCGGGCCCTGCCACCGGCCGGCGCCGGTGTCACGGTCCCGCAGCCGACCGCCGAGGCGACCCCCACCCAGCAGGCGCCGCCCCCCACCACCCCGGCCGCCGAGCCGACCACGGCGCCCACCCCCGACCCGCCGAGCCAGAGCGACAGCCCGGCTCCTCCGGAGAGCCCCGCGGCCGGGTAGCCGCCTCGTACACTGGACGGAAGACGGTGGCCAGCGGGTGGCTGGACGGTGGCTGAGGACCGGCATCGCAGGTCGGAGCCGGTTTCAGGAGGCGATTGGCAAAAGCGACGTGCGATGCGTATGCTGGTAGATCGTTTGATCCCACTTTCCATGTGTCCTGGCGCCTGACCAATACGCGCCCCGTGGCGCGTTCCTTTTCTCCTGTGGCTGACCGCATAGAGGCGGTTGTAAGCAACCTGCGGAGCTGGCGCGTGCCGTAAGTCTCCGAGAGGTTTTGCTTTCGCATGTCCCTTGACAGTGCCGACCGTTCCGCCATGCCCGCCATGTCCGAGGACGCAGCCGACGCCATCGTCATCACCGAGCCCGGGTCCGTAGCGGTCTCGGACGCTCCCACCGTTCCGGAAGCCCGTGGAGCCGGTGAAGCCCGCGAAGAAGCTGTGACGCCGGCCACCACCGACGCCCCGGCCGCCAGCGCGACCCCGGACGACGACGAAGCCCCCGCGACCCCGGATGCCCCCGAGGCCCCGGACGTTCCCGGTGTGACCTTCGCCGACCTCGGCCTCGCCGACGGCATCGTCCGCAAGCTCACCGCGAACGGCGTGGTCACCCCCTTCCCGATCCAGGCCGCCACCATCCCGGACGCGCTGAGCGGCCGGGACATCCTGGGCCGCGGCCGTACCGGCTCCGGCAAGACCCTCGCCTTCGGGCTGCCGCTGCTGACCCTGCTGTCCGGCGGCCGCACCGAGCGCAAGCACCCCCGCGGCGTCATCCTCACCCCGACCCGCGAGCTGGCCATGCAGGTGGCCGACGCGCTCCAGCCCTACGGTGACGTGCTCGGCCTGAAGATGAAGGTCGTCTGCGGCGGCACCTCGATGCAGAACCAGATCTACGCCCTGGAACGCGGCGTGGACGTCCTGGTCGCCACTCCCGGCCGCCTGCGGGACCTGATCAACCGCGGCGCCGCCTCCCTCGACCAGATCCAGATCGCGGTCCTGGACGAGGCCGACCAGATGGCCGACATGGGCTTCCTGCCCGAGGTCACCGAGCTGCTCGACCTGATCCCGGCCGGCGGCCAGCGGCTGCTGTTCTCCGCCACGCTGGAGAACGAGATCGACTCCCTGGTCCGGCGCTACCTGGTCAAGCCGGTCACCCACGAGGTGGACGCCGCCCAGGGCGCGGTCACCACGATGAGCCACCACGTACTGATCGTGAAGCCCAAGGACAAGGCCCCGGTCACCGCCGCGATCGCCGCCCGCAAGGGCCGTACGATCATCTTCGTCCGCACCCAGATGGGCGCCGACCGGGTCGCCGAGCAGCTCATCGAGTCCGGTGTACGGGCCGACGCGCTGCACGGCGGTATGACCCAGGGCGCCCGCACCCGCACCCTTGAGGACTTCAAGGCGGGCCGGGTCAACGTCCTGGTCGCCACCGATGTCGCCGCCCGCGGCATCCACGTCGACAACATCGGCCTGGTGCTGAACGTGGACCCGGCCGCCGACCACAAGGACTACCTGCACCGCTCCGGCCGTACGGCCCGCGCGGGCGAGTCCGGCACGGTCGTCTCGCTGGCCCTGCCGCATCAGCGCAAGCAGATCTTCCGGCTGATGGAGGACGCGGGCGTGGACGCCTCGCGCCACATCATCGGCGGCGCGGGTGTCTTCGACGAGGACGTCGCACGGATCACCGGCGCCCGTTCGCTGACCGATGTGCAGGCCGACGCGCTGCAGAACGCCGCCGTCCAGGCCGAGCGCGAAGTGGTCGAACTCACCCGTCAGTTGGAGCGGCTCCAGCGCCGCGCCGCCGAACTGCGCGAAGAAGCCGACCGGTTGACCGCCCGCTCGGCGCGTGAGCGCGGCGAGGACCCGGAGGTCGCGGTGGCCGCCAAGGCCGCCGAACTGGCCGCCGAGGCAGCCGCGTTCGTTCCCGAGCCGCGCGCCGAACAGCGCGACGACCGGGACCGCGACCGTGAACGGCGCGACGACCGGGGCAACTTCGACCGCCGCCGCGACGACCGTTCGTACAGCCGCGACGACCGGCGCGACGACCGCCGCGACGCGCGTCCGGCGTACAACCGGGACGACCGCCGTCCGGCATCCTCCTCCTACAACCGCGACGACCGCCGCGACAGCCGCCCGGCGTACAACCGGGACGACCGCAGGCCGTCCTCGTCGTCCTCTTCTTCGGCGCCGTCCTCCTCGTCCTCGTACAGCCGGCCCGCGTCCTCGTACAACCGTGACGACCGCCGGCCCGCCTCGTCTTCGTCGTCGTCTTCCTACAACCGGGACGACCGCCGTGACAGCCGCCCCGCGTCGTCCTCGTCGTCGTCCTCGTCCTCGTACAGCCGGGACGACCGGCGGGACGCCCGTCCGGCCTCCTCGTCGTACAGCCGGGACGACCGCCGTCCGGCCGCGTCCTCGTACGGTGACCGGGACCGCCGCGACGCCCGTCCGGCCTACGGCAACCGCACCGACGACCGGCCCTTCAACCGGGACCGGCGCGACAGCCGTCCGGCCTTCGGCGACCGCGACCGCCGCCCCTCGTACGGCGACCGCGACCGCCCGGCGTCCTCCTCCTACACCCCGCGCGAGAACAACGGCGCGGCGCCGGCCGCCGACCGCAAGCCGCGCTGGAAGCGCAACAGCTGACGGGTCGTCCGCTCGCGACGGCGGTGTGCCGGACGCACATGGCGAGCTGCCGAAGCCGCCGAAGCCGCCGAAGCCGCTGAAGTGAACGGGAAGTGAACCGGGCGCGGGTCCCGGGGTCGTGCGTGAAGCGACCTCGGGGCCCGCGCTTTTCGGCTGCTACAGTGCCTTTTCCGCAGGGTTCCAGGGGGACTGACCAGGCGGTTTTCGGACCCGGGCCTTCCGTTTACTCACCGGCGGGCCGGGTCGGGTCGGCGCACTGAGCGGCAAGGGCGAGGCGGGGCGGGGTATGCGCGGGTTTCGGACTACGGCATGGAGACGGCGGTCGCTGGCCGCGTTCACGACAGCGGCGGCGCTGGTCGCCGGGGCGCTGCTGGGGGTCGGCGCGCCGGCCGCGCACGCCGCGACCACGGTGCCGTCGTGGCTGACGTCGTACGAGACCGAGAACGGGTCCACCATGCGGCAGTGCTCGGCCGTCAAGCTGACCGGGGACCGGTACCTCATGCCGCCGGACTGCCTCACCGGACGCGGCGTGAACGACTTCTCCACCACCTACGCGGGCGGCACGCCGGAGGGCGCGACCAACCGGCCGCAGTACCGGGCCGATCCGCGCTTCAACGCGACCACCCGGCAGGCCGCTTACGCCGTGGTCGTCGTCGGCTACACCGCGACCTTCCACGGTCCGGCGCTGGCGAGCACCGCGGACGCCGCGCTCTACGCGCCGGGAGCCAGGGCCACCTTCTCGTCCTGGGCCGGGTCGAGCGCGACTTCCCTCGACCGGCACCCGCACAGCGAGCAGGTGTCGATCCTGTCGGCGGCCACCTGCGGCGCCTACCTCGGACATCCTCAACTCGCGGGCACCTTCTGCACCTTGCCGGCCCCCGGCACCGCCGCGCCGGCGACGATCGACCGCTGCGTCGGCGACGCGGGCGGGGCACTGGTCGCGGGCGGCAAGCTGCTCGGGATCTCGGCCACGTCCACCACCGCCTGCGTCCCCACCAACGGCCTGCGGCTCTACACCAACGTCTCCGCCTACCGCGCCCAGATATCCGGGTGGGCCCACGACGTCGACTTCGACTTCATCGACACCGGGTCGGTGACGGCGCGGCAGGCCACCAGCGGCACCAACGGGCTGGTCTCCTTCTGCACCATCAATCCCACCTCCGAGGAGGTGGACGGCTGCGACCCCAATACGGGCTCGATCGGCTGGTACTCGGCGCACTTCGACTTCTTCACGCAGGCGGGCGACCTCGACGGCGACGGCGACGGTGAGGTCCTCGCCCGGACCTCGGGCGGCGCCCTGTACGCGTACAGCGCGTCGGAGCTCTCCGCCGGGTGGGTCAACACGGTCAAGGGCACCTGGCTCGGCAACGGCTGGGGCCGTTACAACGCGATCTTCGCCGAGCGGGACTTCTCCGGTGACGGCGTCCCCGACCTGATCGCCCGGGACACCTCGGGCAATCTGTGGCTGTACAAGGGCAACGGCAAGGGCGGTTACGGCACCCGCTCGCTGCTGGGCACCGGCTTCAACGCGTACGTTCGGCTCACCGGCCGCGGCGACTTCTCCGGCGACGGCCTCGCGGACTTCGTCGGGGTGGACAAGGCCGGCACGCTGTGGCTCTTCAAGGGCAACGGCAGGAGCGGCTTCACCCGGGTCAAGTTCGGTACCGGCTTCGGGGGTTACCGCGAACTGGTCGCCAGCGGGGACATCGACAACGACGGCCGCCAGGACCTCTTCGGCCGTACGCCCGCGGGCGGCGTCTTCGTCATCGACGCGATCTCCGATGGCAGCGGGATGGCGGCGCCGCGGCTCTACGCGAAGAGCTACTACAAGTTCATCACTCAGGTCTCCTAGCCCTTCCCGAGGAGGGGCGGACGGCCGACAACCCGTGGGGGGTTCCACATATGCGCGCGTACAAGAGATTCGGGCGGCGGGCCATGACCGCCGCCCTGGCCGGGGCACTGCTGTCCGGGGGCATACTGGCGGCCGGGGCGCAGTCCGCCCAGGCCGCGACGCCGGACTTCCCGTCCTGGCTGGCGGGCTACGGCACGTACAACACCACCGGCGCCTCGCGGTCATGCAGCGCGATCCAGCTGACCGCGAGCCGGGAGCTGACCGGTCCTGACTGCTTCACCGGCCGCACCCTGGACGACTACACGCAGTGGTACCACGGCGGCACTCCCGATTCGGGTACCAACCTGCCCGGTTACCGCACATCGCCGCAGTACGTCCCCGCCACCCGGCAGGGCGCCTTCGCGGTGGCCGAGGCGCACAACCCGCCGGTGAGCTACACCACGGGCAGCGGCCGGCCGGATCTGGCGACCACCGCCGACGCGAAGCTCTATGCCGCCGGCGCCACCGCCACGTTCTACTCCTGGGCCCTGCCCAGCTCGCAGGACTACCAGCGCACCGCGCACACCGAGCAGGTCTCCATCCTGTCGTCCGCGACCTGCGCCGCCCATCTCGGCCACGCCCAGGCGCCGGGCACGTTCTGCACGCTGCCCAAGCCAGGCACCGCGGCGCCCGACCACGCCCAGCAGTGCGTGGGCGACGCGGGCGGCGCCCTGGTGGCCGGCGGCAAGCTGATCGGCCTCTCCGCGACCGGCGCCACCAGTTGCGTCGCGGCCGACGGTGTACGCGTCTACGTCAACATCACCGCCTACGGTCCCCAGATGCTCGCCTGGAGCCGGGACGTCTTCGTGGGCCCGTACGCATCCGCCACCGGGTCGGTGACCACCGAACAGGACGACGCGGTGGGCGGGCACTGGATCAGCTGGCCCACCCTGGACCCGGAGGGACACCTCCCGGTCGAGGACGGTCTCGCCGCCGACACCGTCGACTACACCATCGGCTACACCTGGCTCAGCCAGGCCGGCGACCTGGACGGCGACGGCCTCGCCGACCTCCTCGCCCGTACCCGCGGCGGCGCTCTCTACCGCTACCCGGGAACTCGCGGCTACGACCTCGACACCGCCCCCAAGACCTGGGTCGCCAACGGCTTCGACCGCTACACCGCGCTGTTCGCCAGCACCGACTTCTCCGGTGACGGCGTCCCCGACCTGCTGGCCCGCGATACCTCGGGCAACCTGTGGCTGTACAAGGGCAACGGCAAGGGCGGTCTGGCCGCCCGGGTCGCCATCGGCTCCGGCTGGAACGCGTACGACCAGATCACCGGCCGCTCCGACCTCTCCGGCGACGGCCTCGCCGACATCGTCGCCCGCGACTCCGCCGGGACGTTGTGGCTCTTCCGCGGCAACGGCAAGGGCGGTTACGCCGCCCGTACGGAGATCGGCACCGGCTTCGGCGGCTACCGGGACCTGGTGGCGGCCGGCGACATGGACCGGGACGGCCGCCAGGACATCCTCGGCCGCACCCCCGGCGGCGGCGTCTTCATCCTCGACGCGGACAACAAGGGCGGCCTGCTGCCCGGGAAGCTCTACACCAAGACCGGCTGGAAGCAGTACTCCCGGATCAGCTGAGGGTGCCCGGGCGGCCCGTCTCGCGGAGTTCGGCGGCGAGCGGGCCGTCGGCGGCGAGCGGGCCGTCCGGGGCGAAGGGGCCGCCGCGGGCGAAGGCCAGCGCGGCGAACCTCTCACCGATGCGGCGGTGCGCGGCGGCGTCCGGGTGGAGCTTGTCGGGCAGCGGGAGTTCGGCGAAGTCCGCCTCACCGTAGAGCTCGCGGCCGTCGAGGTAGCACAGGTTCGGGTCGTCGGCTCGCCGCTGCTCGACGATGCGGCTCAGCTCGTCCCGGATGACCGTGAGGGTCAGCTTCCCGCCGGCCCGCTCCGCGGGGTCGCCCGCCGCGCGGAAGCGGAGCTTCCCCGCGCTCAGGCCGCTGAGGTCGCCGGGGTCGCCGAAGTCCGGGACGCTGGGGCCGGGGGTGTCCTCGTGGATGGGGCACAGCACGGGTGAGACGACCAGCAGCGGCGTGCGGGGGTGGCCCTCGCGGATGGTGTCGAGGAAGCCGTGCACCGCCGGGCCGAAGGCGCGCAGACGCATCAGGTCGGCGTTGACGAGGTTGATGCCGATCTTGACGCTGATCAGGTCGGCCGGGGTGTCGCGCAGGGTGCGGGCGGTGAACGGGTCGAGCAGGGCGCTGCCGCCCAGACCCAGGTTGATCAATTCCACGCCGCCGAGGCGGGCGGCCAGCGCGGGCCACGTGGTGCTCGGGCTCGCCGCGTTGGAGCCATGGCTGATCGAACTCCCGTGATGCAGCCACACCTTGCGGCCAGTGGGCGGCGCGGGCTCGACAGGGGCGTCGGTGCGCAGGGCGACGAGTTCGGTGGTCTCGTTGTGCGGCAGCCAGATCTCGACGTCCTTCACGCCGTCCGGCAGGGCGGTGAAGCGGAGGGTGCCGGCCGGTCCTGGCCGCTTCTCGGCCGTCCCGGCGGTCATGTCGATGGTCAGGGTGTTGCCGCCCGTCACGCTGGCCTCACCGCCCGGACGGCCGTCGATGAGCAGGTCGTACCGGCCGTCCGGGCGGGGCGGGGCGCCCACGTAGACCTGCTTGGTGGGCAGCGTGTCCAGCTCGATCGCGGTGGCCCGGGTGCGGAAGACCAGCCGGACGCCCGACGGCTGGGCCTCGGCCATGGCCAGTTGCGGGTCGGCGCACTGGGCGCGGGCCCAGGCGGGCAGCCGGTGCGGCAGCAGACCGCGCTCGGTGCGCTCCAGGTCGAGGGCGCCGCGCAGGAGGTCCGGGGTGATGGGGGTGGTGATCCAGTTGTGGTCGGCGTGCATGGTCCTGGCCCTTTGATCGAGGGGTGCGGGGGGTTCGGCCGCGCCGGTGCTCCGGGGGCTGGGTGCGCCGGGGGGCTGGGGGCTGGGGGCTGGGGGCTGGTCAGGGTGCGGGCCAGTTCCGCAGCAGGGTGTCGAGGGCGTCCAGGACGCGTGACCAGCTCTCCTGCGCGTCGGGGGCGCTGTGGCTGAAGCCTCCCGCCGTCTCCAGGCTGACGTAGCCGTGGAAGACGCTGCCCAGCAGCCGGACCGCGTGTGTCTGGTCCGGCTCGGTCAGGTCGTAGCCCCGCAGGATCGCCCGCGTCATCTGGGCGTGCCTGCCGCCGGCGCTGGCGGCGGCTGTCTCCGGATCGAGCCTCAGCTGGGCCGCGGCGTAGCGGCCGGGATGCTCCCGGGCGTAGTCGCGGTAGACGTTGGCGAAGGCGGTCAGGGCGTCCTTGCCGGCCCGCCCGGCCAGGGCGGCGGCGCCCCGGTCGGCGAGTTCCTCCAGGGCGAGCAGGGCGATCCTCGTCTTGAGGTCCTGGGAGTTCTTCACGTGCGAGTAGAGACTCGCGACCTTGACGTCGAATCGCCGGGCGAGCGCCGAGACGGTCACCTGCTCGAAGCCGACCTCGTCGGCCATTTCCGCTCCCGCCCGGGTCAGGCGTTCCGCGGTCAGTCCCACCCGTGCCATAACCTTCCTCTCATTAACCGACACCTAGTGTGCACTTGCCTAATAGCTTTAGGCAAATTAGCCTGCCCCGCATGCGCCAGCTGACCGAGCAAGAGATCCGTGCCGCCTTCGTGAACCGCACCAAGGGGGAGGTCAAGCGACTGTCCCTCCCGCGCGACCTGGCCGACCGCCCCTGGGACGACCTGGACTATCTCGGCTGGCGGGATGCCCAGGCCCCCGACCGTGCCTATCTGGTGACCGAGCTGGACGGCCGCCCCACCGCCCTCGCGGCGCGCTGCCCCGCCCCCGCCTTCTGGGGCGCGCGGCGCAGCATGTGCTCGGTGTGCCTGACCACCCACGTCGGCGGCGTCTCCCTGCTGGTCGCGCCGAGGGCCGGCCGCGCCGGGCAGCAGGGCAACACGGTGGGCATCTACATATGCGGCGACCTCTCCTGCTCGCTGTACGTGCGCGGCAAGAAGGACGCGGGCGTGGGCGCGCGGCTCCACGAGACGATCACGCTGGAGGAGAAGATCCAGCGGATGATGGCGAACCTCTCGGCGTTCGTCGCCAAGGTGAGTGGGTGACCGGGGTGACCGGCTTACGGTGCGTTACCGGGAAGCAGGGGGAGCGAGCCGGGCAGGGGCAGGTGGATCCAGCCTTCTTCGCGGGCGGCGTCCACGTCGGCCGGCCCGGGGCGTCCGGTCAGTCCGCAGGCCACAGCGCGGGCCGTCAGCGCGCACACCAGCGCGTCGAACGCGTGCTCGCTCGCGTCGTAGGCGAGCCGTGTCGGGCCGTCGCACCGTAGCCAGGGCGCGGCGCCGAGAAGAGCCTCCATCCGCCGGGGACCGTCGAGAACGCCCCACCGGTGCCGGGACGCCTTCGGATACACCTCCGCGATGCTGCCGCTCCCCGCCCGGTCGACCGGCACCCCGCGCCTTTTGAGCTCGTCCTCCAGATGCGCCCAGCGCGCGACCATCGCCCCGATCCGGTCGAAGGGGGCCGGGAGCGGAGCGCTCAGCGGGTGGATCTGGTCCCGTACGACACGGTCCGTCAGCCGGTACCGCAGCTGGTCCTTCCGGTAGCGCTCACTGTCCTGCCCCCTCCCCGGCCACGCGGCCCCGGCGAGATGGGCACCCACCGCCCGCACGAACTCGGCCGGCCACCCGAACGGGCTGTCGACCCCGGCCTGTTCACCCTGGCCGAGGCCACCCAGCGCGTCGAGCAACTCGTCATCGGCGCACCTCAGCCGTGGCGGACCGACCGTCGCCCTCCCGTCCCGCCACTCCACCACCGCCATGGCCGTCTTCGACCGATCGGCCGCCAGGTCGATCCCCACGGTACGCACCCCCCCATCCTCCCAGCCCCCCGCCCGGGTCCGACCCGCCCCCGTACGCCCTCCCCTCACCCCCGACTCCCCCCACTCACCCGCCACCCCCGATTCGACTCGGACTCACCCCTGGGTCCCGGCTATGCTGCGGTGTGCGGGCCGTTAGCTCAATTGGCAGAGCAGTGGACTTTTAATCCATTGGTTGTGGGTTCGAGTCCCACACGGCCTACGGGGTCGGGCTCCTTGGAGGCCGCTGACCTGCGGGTATCGTGCCCCGGTCGTCGTAAGACGGCCGGGGCACCGGCGTGCGGGGGGCGCGCGTGAGCGATGCGTGAGCGGGTGCGCATCAGTCAGCCGACGACAGCCCCTGAGCAGATCGGCGTGAGTCTCAGCTACCTAGGAGCTGTTCGGGGTTCGGATCTTGGTGAGGCCCGGTGGTGTGCTGGCGGTGGCTGGTAGAACT
>NZ_JBHSBB010000031.1:0-3506 GCF_042650325.1 Streptomyces polygonati
GATACGGAACCAACAGGGCTCCTGTGCTGATGAGTCGAGACGTCGAACACCTCCCTCAACGGCACGGGTGCCCTGCCCGTTGCACACCCTGACAACACACAGCCCCATCACCCGATCAGTGGCCACCCTGAAACGCTCAACGCCCTGCATCGCCCGCCGCCTGCGCTACCGTTTTCTTAGCGAAACTCGCCCCACCCACAGCTCGGTCATCCCCCATCGGGCCTCCTGAGCAGGATCTTGAGAACGTCACGGGCTGCCCGACGCCGGTGCGCAGTTCGAGCGGCGACGGCGGTGACCGCTAGGCCACTAATTGTTATTGCGTACAGGGAAGTCGCGCCCACGATCTCGGTGACGGCTGACTGCCAGGAGCAAGGCGGAATAGGCACGAGGGTTACCTCCGTTCGCGCTCGGCCCAGCGGCCGGCGGTGCCGTCATTTGCGCACTCCGAACGGTTTCCGGCGATGTACCGACGAGGAGACGGGGAAGTATCCCCAGGTGAGAGTGTGGAGCCGGGATTTCCGGAGGCGTTCCGGACCGGAAGCACACGCGGACTCGCCAAACGCATCAGGCACAGGGAAGGTGACAACGTGGGAACACCGGGTGCAAGCGCGGCTCAGGAGCTGGCCGCCGCGCTGTCCCGCCTGTACCGGGATGCCGGCTCACCGCCTTACCGTGTCCTGGTGGACCAAGGGGAGGCCCAGCGACCACCGGTGAAGCTGAATGACGCCACGCTGAGCGACTGGTTCAACGGCGCGGCCGTTCCCGCCAGCCCCAAGGCGTTCACCTTCCTGGTGACGCATCTACAGGCCCGGGCAGTCCGTCTGGCGCCCGGACGCAACAGTCCCCACCTTGACTGGTGGAATCAGCAGCGCCGCAAGGCTCAACAGCAACGCCGAAGCGGCCCTGCGGCTGGAGGCGAAGCCGACCGGAGTGCGTCCTCGCTGTCGGCCCCGCCGAGACAGTTACCCGCGCCGCCCTCGGATTTCACCGGCCGCAGACGGGACCTGGATGAACTAATCGCCCCGTTCGCCTTGCCGGAGGCCTCGTCACGAGCAGATCCGGACATGGCGTTGTGCCCGGCACCGTGTCACTCGCCGGTAGTGATCTACGGACTGCCTGGGGTCGGCAAGTCAGCGCTGGCCCTGCGTCTGGCCCGGGAGTTGATCCCGCGATACCCCGACGGGCAGCTCTATGCCGCACTGCGCGGGGAGGACGGTCCGGTTCATCCCGATGTGGTGCTCGGACAATTCCTGAGAGCTCTGGGCACCGCACCGAACGACCTGCCGTCCGACCCTGCCGAGCTGGCTGCCCTGTACCGCTCCACTCTGGCCGGCCGCAGAGTGCTGGTCGTGCTGGACGACGCCAGGTCCGAGCAGCAGATACGGCCGCTCCTACCCGGTGGTTCGACCTGTCTGACCGTGGTGACCAGTCGGAGCGCGCTGCCGGCCCTGGCCAGCGCAACCTCGTATCCACTGGATCTGCTGGATGCCGACGAGAGCCTGGAACTGTTCAGTCTGATCGGCGGCGCCGAGCGGGTGGCAGCCGATCTGGCATCGGCCGAGTTCGTTGTTCAGATGTGCGGACAACTGCCGCTGGCGCTGCGGATCGCGGCGGCCCGGTTCCGAGCCCGCACTGACTGGACCATCGCCAACCTCGCCGAACGGCTGGCTGGTGTCCGCGGGCGGCTGCCCGAACTGCGGGTCGGTGACCTGGACGTACGCGGCAGTTTCGAGCTTTCCTATCAGGATCTTCCTGACGAGGCCCGGCGGTTGTTCCGGCGACTGGGCGTGACACCGGGTGCCGTGTTCTCGGCCGGCCTCGCAGCAGAGCTGATCGGTCAGCCCGCTCCCGACACAGACGAACTGATCGAGCGCCTGATCCTTGACCAGCTCGTGCAGCCCGCCGAGGTCCCCGGGACCTACCGCATGCACAGCTTGCTGCGGGAGTTGGCCGGGGAACTTCTCAACGCCGCTCCGGAAAGCGACGGAAATCCGGCGCTTACCAGCATGCTCACCTGGTATGCAACGAATCTGCACATAGCCGACATCGCCGTGAGTCCGAAAGAAAGAGCATCAGCTGAGGCCGACCCAGAAGCCGCACGGGCCTGGCTCGACACCGAGGAGGCCAATCTGCTGCCCCTCCTTGGCTACAGCAACGCGCTCGGACTGGACGACTATACGGCCAATGCTGCCAGAGAAGTCGCTGTAGTGGTCAAGTCAAGGTCGCGCGTGGAAGAATGCCGGTACGCCCTCAATCTTGGCCTGGATGCGGCCGAGCGAATCGATAACGGAAATTTGCAAGCGCTCCTACTGTTCGAGCTGGGCGAATTCCAGCTTATGTGGGAATTCGACGAAACTGCGGCCGAGGAAAGCTACACGAAGGCTGTACACCTGCTGGACTCCCATAAATTTCCGGCCCTGGCCAGCCGATTGCATGTTCGTCTGGCCCATATGCACCGGTCAGCGGGGCGGACGAAGGAATCCGAGCGGGAACTCTCGGCATCAGTGACGGCGGCGGCTGCCACCGGTGACCCGGACGCAGAACTGGTGCCCCGCCTGTTTGAGGCCGAGGGATTAATTGACCAGGGCGAATATCGCAAAGCCATCCGTTTGCTTAAACTGAATATAGAGGCGTGGTCGCAGCAAAACGTCATGGTCGAGGTGCCATGGCGCATGGTACTGGCCAGGGCGTACCTGAACGTTGAGCGCTATGCAGCGGCGACAGCCCAGTTGGAACGGTGCCGAGAGTTGTCCGACGCGCACGGTATTCGTATCTTTATGCCGGAAGTGCTGTGGCTGCTCGGACGGGCGCTCCGGGCCCGCGGACTCCGTGCCCGCGCGGAAAACGCCTGGGAACAGGGGCTGCGGCTCATCGACGAGTACCCGGCGCCCCCTAACCACGGCATGTTTGCCCGACTCGCCCATGAACGTGCTGCCTCGCACAAGGAGTCGGGAGAGTATGCCCGAGCCGAGGAACTGTTCGCCATGGCCGCAGACCACTTCGGGCTCGCGAAACAACCGTTCAACCGCAGTGGTGCCCGTGATCGGCAGGCCCAGGCAGCACTGGTCGCAGGAGACCCTGCGAAAGCCGCCAGCCTCTGGCGCGCTGCGGTAGAGGAACTGTCCATATTGGAGGGCGCCGGAGAGCAGCCGGAGAGGGCCGTGGCCGCCAGAGAAGTGCTGGAGCGTCGCCTTGCGTCACTCAAGAATCGGCGGCCTTCGCCCGGCTGACCGCACCTGGCCGTGTAAGCCACTGGCGAAGACCAGCGAAAACTATCGCCAAGAGCAGCCTATGTGCCCGCACTGCCCGACACGAAAGTTGACGAGGACCGGGGGCCCGCTCATTTAACATATTGCGAGTTACGGCAGTTCAGGGGCATAGGGCGTTGAGCGTTTCAGGGTGGCCACTGATCGGGTGATGGGGCTGTGTGTTGTCAGGGAGCTTTTTCCAACCTGCTGATGCGGTGGTGCAGTTGGAGTGACAACACGGCGAAGCCCCTGGTAGAT
>NZ_JBHSBB010000032.1:0-7544 GCF_042650325.1 Streptomyces polygonati
AGTTCAAGCCGTCACAGCAACCACGAGCGACGCCGGGTTCGATTTCTGACCATAAAAGACAAGCTCAGTACCAGTTCTCGCTGGAAATGGTGAGGAACCGTTCTTCCCTGGGCTCGTGGGCGCGGTGTCAGCAGTTCGGTCAGGGGGACGGAACGCGATGATGGGCGTCTTGGTGTTGCGTCGGAACGTGCGCCACCGCGCCTTCACCTCGTGCACGGCGGCGCGCGATGTCCTCCCGCATGAAGTCGTCGGTGCGTGTGCTGTGCCAGAGGTTGCCTACCCATCGCTCGTATTTTGGTGTCCACTCTCTGGCCAGGACTGGCTTGAGGTGGCCGTGGAAGAGGAGGGTACGACCCTGGTCCCGGCGGAGGCGGCAGAACCGCATTGCGCTTTTCTCGTGCCAGGCGAGACGGTTCACCGCGACGCCAGGGAGGGTGCCGCGGACGCGGCCGGGTGTGTAGGTGACCAGGGGCCGGCTGGGGCGTCGCCAGGAGTCGGTCAGGGCCCAGTGCGCGATAGCGTCGCCGCTGCGGTCGAACGGGCTGTAGGGGGTAGGTGACGCGGCCCGCGACCTCCGCGAAGAACCGGGTCTGCTCAGCTTCGCTGCCTCCGGCAAACCAACGCCAGTAGGGCGAGGCGATCAACGACGCCAGGGCGACAGCCTCGGGATAGACCGCGGCGAACAGCCGCGAGGTGCTGTAGTTGAGGTAGTCCTGCTTCTCCCGGTCGAAGGGGATCAGAATGCCGAGGCGGTCGTCCCAGGCGTCCCAGGTGTGTCGGCGTACTCACCAGATTGCGCCAAGTAAGTACAGATGTATGTGCTCCACCCGGTAGTCGGCTGCCTGCCGGTTGTGGCCCATGCCGGAGGCCCCTCCAGTCCTGTCATGATCTCGGTCATGGATGAGGCCATTGAGGTTCTGAGGCGGGAGTTCGAGGCAGAAGAGGGGAGCTTTCTGCTGCAGCTTCGTGGTGACCTGATGTGGGACCGAGCTGCCTTTACCCGTCTTGAGCGAGCGATGCGGGCTGCGTGCGAACGCGACCAGGCCGAAGAGAAACTCGATCGGTGGCTGGCTGAGGGGTTCTTCGATGTCGCGACGTGGGTTCCGATGTGGACAGCACATCCGGACTTCCCAAGGCCGACGCCGGGGGTCTACTACGAGGCCTGCATGGAGCGGATCAGCGATCTGGCCCGTTGGTTCTTCCGAGGCTGGCACGACTACTCCGAAGAGCACCGGTGGCCTGATCTGTGACGACGTAGCGGTTCTCGGTCAGGCTGCGTCGTCCCGGTCCCGTTCGATGGCGGCGAGGCGGTTCTTGAGTCGGTAGCTGTTGCCGTTGATCGAGACAACCTCACAGTGGTGCAGGAGGCGGTCGAGGATCGCGGTGGCCAGGACCTCGTCGCCGAAGACCTGGCCCCATTCGCTGAAGGTCTTGTTCGAGGTCAGGATGATGGAGCCCTTCTCGTAGCGCTTGGAGATGACCTGGAAGACCAGGTTCGCCTCCGTGCGCTCCAGCGGCTGGTAGCCCACCTCATCGACGACGAGGACGCTGGGCCGCAGGTAGGTGCCGAGTTTGCTGATCAGTCGTCCTTGTTGCTCGGCGGTTTTCAAGTGGCGGACCATGTCGTCGAGGCTGGTGAAGTAGATGGAGTGGCCGGCCCGGCAGGCGGCGACCGCGAGGGCGATGGCGATGTGGGTCTTGCCGACTCCGGGCGGCCCGAGCAGGGCGACGTTGGCCTTGTCCTCCAGGAAGGACAGGGTGGCCAGGTCCTTGATCTTGCGCGGGTCGAGGTCGGGCTGGAAGGAGAAGTCGTAGTCGCCAGCGTCTTGTGGTGCGGGAGCTTCGACAGCCGCAGGTTCTGGCGGAAGCGGCGGTCGTCGCGGACGGTGAGTTCCTCGGACAGCACCAGGTCGATCAGGTCGAGGTAGCCCATCTTGGCCTCGTCCCGCCCGCTGGACGTACTGGTTCAGCGCCTCGGCGAGGTGCGGCAGGCCCAGCTTGGCGGCAGTGGTCCGGATGCGGGTGCTGGTCAGCTCGCTCAACGGGCTTCCCTCTTCGAGGCAGCGGAATTGAAGGGGCGGGTGCCGGTCAGCTCGTCATAGACCGACAGTGGTCGGCGGCCGACTTCGATGCTTGCCGCGGCGGCCCGGTTCAGCTTGCAGCGGTCCGGTTTCCGGCCCGAGGGACTGGTTGCGGCGGGGTGACGGCAGAGGATCACCTGTGGTGACGCGGCGGCCGGCGCCGGTGGGCAGGCCGTCCCAGTGGGTCTCGTCCACGATGCGGGCTCCGCGGCCGACCGTCCGAGGATGGGCGGCCAGCAGTGTCTGGCCGCTCGTGTCGGGGATGGTGGAGTGCAGGCTGATCTGGGACTTCGTGGCCCGGATCTCCACCAGTTGGCGCGGGCGGACCCTCCGGGCCGGCACCGAGTAGAGGTTCGCGTCGAAGGCGACCAGGCAGTCCTTGCCGACGTGCCGCAGATGCCGCTGGGTGACGACATAGGGGGTCTTCGGCAGCGGTCGCAGGGCCACCTGATCCCGTGCGGCCCGGTGCCCGATGACCTCACCGTGGGTGCCGTGGACTTTCGCCCGCCGCAGCGGGACCCATGCGGTGAAGGCGGCGTTCATCTCCTCGATCGAGGAGAAGGCCCGCCCGGCCAGGACGTGGTCGCGGACGATGTTGACCTGCCGTTCGACCCGGCCTTTGCCCTGCGGGCGCTAGGCGGCCAGCACATCGATGTCGAAGTCGTAGTGCCCGGCGAAGGCGACCGCCTCAGGATGCAGCGGAACCGCCTCACCCGGAGCAACGTGCCGACGCACGACAGTCTTGGTCCGGTCGTAGACGATACTCATCGGCACCCCGCCGAAGTGCGCGAACGCCGCGCAGTGGCAGTCGAAGAACGTCGCCAGATCCTGGCTGGTGGTAAAGCAGCAGAACGGGTCGCGCGAGTACGACAGCGTCATGTGGAAGGAGTAGACCTTCAAGATCCCGACGTGGGCCTCGCGATCTCCCGCAGGCTCATCACTCCGGACTCATACAGCGGACGAAACCGCCGCAACTCCAACCAGCGATGCGGATCCAAGACCACCGTCAGCCGCCTTCCTGCTGCCCCGAACCGACAGCAGCAGACTCACGGCCCCATCCCCACACCGCACCCGAAACGGTGCACCTTCATCCGTACGAGGCGGTGCACGTTCGCTTGTACGCCGACATTCTGGCTTGACCGGCTGGTCCAGCCGCTGCCTGTCGCTCTCGACCGGCTACGACAGGACCGCATCCTCGAAGAGGCCGTCGCTACAGGCGCTGATCCACTCCACCTCGCCCACGTCTTCGCTCTGGGCGGCAAGAGCAGCCTGCGTTACCCCCAGGCCGTCGCAGCATCGGCGGCCGAAAGGGCATCGGGCTCGGCGACAGAGCAGGCAGATCTCAGTGCGCAGAGATGAGATGTCGGCACGGAGGGACCTGACCTCAGACTGGATCAGGTCCGCGAAATGGTGAACCGCCCGCCCGGGCTGGCGTCTTGCGAGGCACCTGGGTCCTGGAGGGGACGAGTCAAGCAGCGGTGCCGCACCAGGTCCGATCGCTCGGCCGGAGTCAACCTCCTCGGTTTGCCGAGGATGTCCTGCTCTGAGTCGGGCTCCTCGTCGACGTTGAAGCGGAAGGCGGTATCGGTGAGGTAGTCGCGGCGGAAGTCGGTCCTCCACTGCGAGTTGTGGCCCCAGCCCAGCGACCCGTCGAACGTCTCCCGGTAACGGCGCATGAACACGTCGTGGAGCGGGGAGCGGTCCGCAATGCCCGCGACCAGGTGCTGGGCGCCGGCACGCACCATCACACCGGTGCGGCTGAACAGCATCTCCCCAAGCATCAGGCCCGGCCAGACCGTCCCGGTGATCTCAACCGGCGCCTCCGGGCGCTCGTGCTGCGCGACGTGGACGACCTCGTGGAAGAACGGTTCGAACGCGACGTCGCCGATCGGGACCATGCCGAGACGGGAGAAAGCTGATAGGTACTGGTCACGGGTGACATGCGGCCAGCGCTCAGGCTCGTGGATGTCGTGCGCCCAGGGAATCTCAGAGCCCGGAGGCAGCAGCGGCTGGAACTTGTACATCAGTGCGTCGCTGACGCGGCTGAGCGCATACAACGTCTCCAGAGGATCGCCGAACTCGTACTCGGTCCGTGTCCATCCCCCGAAGGCGGCCAGCGGCGCGAGAGCCTCCCGGACGGCATCGGCGTGCTCGTCCAGCCACGGATCTACTACAGCGAGGAAGACGTCCACACCCTGGTACTCCTCCACGGTGAGGAAGAGTTGGCGGACGCGCAGTGCGGGGATCACGCAGTGCAGCCTAGACAGCCTCACCCACGCGGTCGACGGGGTTTCCCGTGAGGCGGCTCAGGATGCCTTGTCCGTCAGCGCGTATCGCACACCGACGCCAACAGCACCAGATCAAGTTCAGTGCCTCCCTCGCGGCCAAGGCTTTCGGCCAACCCCGGTGCTCCTCTGCTGACCCTGCCGACTACGGCCTCGGGTTCACGCAACGCAACCTTCAGAAATCGCGAACCTACGGAAGATCGGCATCGAGAGTTTCTACTGCCGGACCGGCATCGAGGGCGCCCACGAGAAGGGCGGGGTGGAGGGCCAGATCGGGTACTTCCGCCGCAACCACTTCGTTCCCGTCCCCGATGTCTCCTCGCTCACCGAGCTGAACGAGATGGTCGACCAGTGGGACCTGCAGGACGACGCCCGGCGGATCGGGTCCAGGCCCAAGACCGTCGCGGAGTACTTCGCATTCGAACAGCCGCTGTTGCGGCCGCTGCCGGATGAGCCGTTCGAGACTGGACGGACGTTCACGCCGCGCGTCGACCGCTACAGCCAGGTCCCCGTCCGCACCAACCGCTACTCGGTCCCGATCCGGCTGATCGGGAAACGGGTCCGGGTCGTCCTGCACGCCTCCCACCTTGTCGTTTACGACCGGAACGTGGAAGTGGCCCGACATGAGCGGCTGATCGCCAAGGGCGCCGTCCGGCTGGAGCTCGACCACTACCTGGAGGCCCTGGTCCGCAAGCCCGGCGCCTTCCCCGGCTCCACCGCCCTCGAACAGGCCCGTTCAGCGGGCAAGTTCGCCCCAGTCCACGACGCGTGGTGGGACCAGGCGAAGAAGATCCACGGCGAGCGGGACGGCACCCGGGCCCTGATCGAGGTGCTGCTGCTGAGCCGGAACCTGCCCCACGAACACGTCGTCGCAGGCCTGGCAGCAGCCCTGCGGGCCGGAGCCATGACCGCCGACGCGGTCGCGCTGGAGGCCCGCAAAGCCGCCCAGGCGGACACCGACCCCAGCTCCACGCCAGACGCAGTACCGCCGGGCAAGACGCCGGCGACCGTGACATCCCTGCACGAATGGCGCCTGTCCCACCTTCCCCCGGACACCAGGCCGCTGCCGTCGGTGACCCCCTATGACCAATTGCTCCGAAGCCACCGCGACGACCGCGGCACCCACCGTGAGGGAGAAGCCCAGTGACCCTGCCCCGCCAGCGAGGCTTGACCGAGCAGGCCGCCGACGCCGCCATCGACACCGCCTGCCGCATGCTGCGACTGCCGTCGATCCGCAACGAGTTCCCCGACATCACCGACCGGGCGATCAAGGACCAGATGACCTACCGGGGCTTCCTCGCCGAACTGCTGATGACCGAGTGCGACGACCGGGCCCGCCGCCGGTCGGAACGACGGATCAAGGCCGCGGGCTTCCCCCGGGAGAAGTCCCTGCGGGCCTTCGACTTCGACGCCAACCCGAACATCGACCCGGCTACCGTCCACACCCTGGCAAGCTGCGAGTGGATCAAGAAGAGCCAGCCCCTCTGCCTGATCGGCGACTCCGGCACCGGCAAGTCGCACATGCTCATCGCCCTGGGCACCGAGGCCGCGATGAAGGGCTACCGCGTCCGCTACACCCTCGCAACGAAACTGGTGAACGAGCTGGTCGAGGCCGCCGACGAGAAGCAGCTGAACAAGACCATCGCCCGCTACGGCCGCGTCGATCTTCTCTGCATCGACGAACTGGGCTACATGGAACTGGACCGGCACGGCGCCGAACTCCTCTTCCAGGTCCTGACCGAACGCGAGGAGAAGAACAACATCGCCATCGCCTCCAACGAGTCTTTTGGCGGCTGGACCAAGACCTTCACCGACCCGAGGCTCTGCGCGGCCATCGTCGACCGGCTGACCTTCAACGGCACCATCATCGAGACCGGCACGGACTCCTATCGCCTGGCCAGCACCAGGGCACGGGCCGAGGAACCCGCGAAGGCCGGCTGACCGGTGCCACTTCCTGCTTCGACGGCCAGCCGCCCTCACGGGCGGCTGGTCCCGCTGTCCGGAGCCACCGACACTCGACCGACGCCGAGTCGCACCGTCCGGACTCAACCAGGCAGGTCAGCAGCCCCCTTCAGGTGGTCATACAGTGCTACGGACGCAAAAGGACTGGGGCGCGCCATGAGAGCCATAGACGATGACGAGGCAGCAAGGTTCCTGACCTACCTGGCTGTGTGAGCTTGTTCCGCTTTGACGGACACCGTTGGTGTGGTGGTCAGGCTGCGAATGCGGTCTCGTACTCGGCGGGGCTGAGGTAGCCGAGGCTGCTGTGCAGTCGGTGCAGGTTGTACCAGCTCTCTATGAAATCGAAGATCGCGGTCCGGGCGGCGGCCCGGGTGGGCCAGATGGTCATGTCGAGCAGTTCGCGTTTGATGGTGGCGAAGAACGATTCGGCCAGTGCGTTGTCCCAGCACTGCCCGGTGCGGCCGACCGACAGACGGACCCCGAACCGGTCCGCGAGGGAGGCGAATTGCTGGCTGGTGTACTGGCATCCGCGGTCCGAGTGGAAGATCACCGGCCGTATCGGGCGACGCTCCCGGCAGGCGGGGTCAGAGCGTCGGCGACCAGATCGGTGCGCATATGGTCGGCGGTCTCCCAGCCGACCACGCGGCGTGAGGCGATATCGATGACGGTGGCCAGGTAGAGCCAGCCCTCGCCGGTCGGGATGTAGGTGATGTCGCCACACCAGCGGGCATCGAGTCCGGTGGGGTCGGGCTGGAAGTCCCGGCCGATGAGGTCGGGACGGATGGCCGCCCCGGGGTCGGGGACGGTGGTCAGGTGCCGTCGCCTGCGGCGCACGCCTGCCAGGCCGGCCGCGCGCATCAGCCGGGCGACACGGCGACGCCCACACACGCCGCCCTCCTGTTGGAGGGCGGCGTGGACGCGTGGGGCGCCGTAGGTTCCACGCGACCGGCTGTGGACGGCGGTGATCTGCTCGGTCAGTTCGGCGTCGCGGACCGCCCGGGGGCCGGGGGCTCCGTTGCGGCGGGCATAGTAGGCGGCTCGGGAGACCTTCAGTAGCTCACAGGCTCGTTTGACGCTGTGACCTGCGCGTTTCTCCGCCTCGATGAACGGGTGGACCGTCACCGGGTCTCCTTCGCGAAGAAAGCCGTCTTAGATTCAACCGGTCAAGGCAACACTCGCCGGTGTGCGGAATCCCAGACACTTGCGCGGACGGTTG
>NZ_JBHSBB010000033.1:0-10783 GCF_042650325.1 Streptomyces polygonati
GCCAGGAAGCCCTGCAGCCGGCGTGCCTGGGCACGCAGCGCCTTGTCCGACGTGGCCGACAGCAGCCAGGGCAGCGCTTCGGCCTCGGCGCTTTCCACCGGCAGGCTCGGGGCCTGCTCGAGGACGACATGGGCGTTGGTGCCGCTGATCCCGAACGCCGAGACACCGGCCCGGCGGGGACGCCCGGTCTCCGGCCACGACCGGGCTTCCGACAGCAACCGCACCTCGCCCGACTCCCAGTCGACATGCGAGGTCGGCGCGTCGACATGGAGGGTCCGGGGCAGTTCACCGTGCCGCATCGCCATGATCATCTTGATCACACCCGCGACACCCGCCGCCGCCTGCGTATGACCGATATTCGACTTCACCGAACCCAGCCACAACGGCTCGGCACGATCCTGACCATAAGTCGCCAGCAAAGCCTGCGCCTCGATCGGATCACCCAGCGTCGTACCCGTACCGTGCGCCTCCACCGCATCCACATCCGACGCCGACAAACCGGCGTTCGCCAACGCCTGAACAATCACCCGCTCCTGCGACGGACCATTCGGCGCCGTCAACCCATTCGACGCACCATCCTGATTCACCGCCGAACCCCGCACCACGGCCAACACCCGATGCCCATTCCGCCGCGCGTCGGAAAGCCGCTCCAGCAGCACCAGACCCGCGCCCTCACCCCAACTCGTACCGTCGGCGCCCTCGGCGAAGGACTTGGAACGGCCGTCGGCGGCCAGTCCCCGCTGGCGGGAGAAGTCGATGAAACTCGCCGGGGTCGCCATCACCGTCACACCGCCGGCCAGCGCCAGCGAGCACTCCCCCGAACGAAGCGCCTGCGCCGCCAGATGCATCGCCACCAGCGACGACGAACACGCGGTGTCCACCGACACCGCCGGACCCTCCAGCCCCAGCAGATACGAGACCCGACCGGACGTCACACTGGTCGCCGTACCCGTCGACAGATAACCCTCCGCGTCATGGGAGACCTGGTCCACCCCACCCGCGTAGCCGGAAGCCCAGATGCCGGTGAACACACCGGTCCGGCTGCCGCGCAACGAGGCCGGATCGATCCCGGCGTGCTCGAAGGTCTCCCACGCCGTCTCCAGGACCAGTCGCTGCTGGGGGTCCATCGCCAGCGCCTCACGCGGGGAGATCCCGAAGAAGCCCGCGTCGAAGCCCCGCACATCGGTCAGGAAGCCGCCGAAACGCGTATAGCTCGTCCCCGGCGAACCCGCCGGATCATAGAGCCGGTCGAGATCCCACCCACGGTCCAGCGGGAACTCACCCACCGCGTCCACCCCACCCGACACCAGCCCCCACAGATCAGCCGCCGACGCCACCCCACCCGGATACCGGCACCCCATCCCCACCACCACCACCGGATCACCCGACACCGCGACCGAAACCGGCGCGACCGTGCGGCGCTCCTTGCCGAGGACGACCTCGCGCAGGTATTCGGCCAGCCGTACCGGGGTCGGGTGGTCGAAGACCATCGTGGCGGACAGCCGGGCGCCGACCGCCGTGGACAGGCGGTTCCGCAGTTCCACGGCCGTCAGCGAGTTGAAGCCCAGATCCTTGAAGGCGCGCTCGGCGCCGATCTCGTCGCCGCGGCCCAGCACGGCCGCGGCGTGGGTGCCGATCAGTTCGAGCAGTGCCTCCCGCTGCCGGGCCTCGGGCCACGTCGCCAGCTCGGCCGCCAGCCCGGTGCGCCGCACCGGTTTCCGCGCACGCACCAGCGACCGGAACACCGGCCGGTCGCCCAGCGCGGACACCTCCAGGTCGGCGGTGACCACCACCGGTTCCGCCGTGTCCAGGCCGGCGTCGAACAGTGCGAGCCCGCGCTCCGTCGTCATCGGCAGCACACCGGCGCGGGCGAGCCGCTCGCGGTCCGCCGCTGACACCCGCTCGGTCAGCCCGGTCGCTTCGGCCCAGTGACCCCAGGCCAGCGAGACGCCCGGCAGGCCCATCGCGCGCCGGTGGGCGGCCAGTCCGTCGAGATACGCGTTCGCCGCCGCGTAGTTGGCCTGCCCGGCGGCTCCCAGCACGCCGGCCGCCGAGGAGAACAGCACGAACGCCCGCAGGTCGCGGTGCTCGGTCAGCTCGTGCAGGTGCCGGGCGGCCCGCGCCTTCGGCTCCCACACCGCCGCGAGGCGTTCGGGCGTCAGGGACTCCACCAGGGCGTCGTCCAGCGCCCCGGCCGCGTGCACGACCGCCGTCAGCGGGTGCTCGACCGGGATCGAGGCCAGCACGGCGGCCAGCGCCGCCCGGTCGCTCACGTCGCAGGTCGCCACCGTCACCCGGGCGCCGAGCCGGGTGAGTTCGTCCCGCAGGTCCGGCCTGCCGCCGCTGCGACTGACCAGCAGCAAATGCCGCACACCGCGGTTGGCGACGAGGTGCCGGGCGACATGACCGCCCAGCGTCCCCGTACCGCCGGTGATCAGGACGGTGCCGGCCGGGTCGGGATCCGCCGGGACGGTGAGGACGATCTTGCCCGTGTGCTCGGCCCTGCTCATGTACCCGAAGGCTTCCCGCGCGCGGCGGACGTCCCACGTGGTGATCGGTGGCCGGCGCAGCTCGCCGTCGGTGAGCAGCCGGATCACCTCGGCCAGGATCTCCCCCAGCCGCTCCGGCCCCGCGTCGGCGAGGTCGAACGCCCGCACCCCGGCCCGGACATCCGCCTTGCCCATCTCCACGAACCGCCCGCCGGGCGCCAGCAGCCGCAGGGACGCGTCCAGGAACTCACCGGACAGCGAGTTCAGCACCACGTCGAACGGACCGAACCGGTCGGCGAACTCCAGAGTCCGGGACGAGGCGATACGGTCGTCGGCGAGCCCCGACGCGCGCAGTACATCCCATTTGGCCGGACTCGCGGTGGCGAACACGTCCGCGCCCCACAGCCGGGCGAGCTGGATCGCCGCCATGCCGACCCCGCCGGTCCCGGCGTGGATCAGCACCCTGTCCCCGGCCCTCAGCTCACCCAGGTCCCGCAGGCCGTACCACGCGGTCAGGAACGCGACCGGTACGGCGGCGGCCTCGGTGAAGCTCCACCGGTCGGGAATCCTGGCCAGCACCCGGTGATCGGCGACCGCGACCCGGCCGAACGCGCCGGGCAGCAGCCCGGCGACCCGGTCACCCGGCCGCAGCCCGGTGACCTCGGCTCCGGCCTCGGTCACGATCCCCGAGCCTTCGCTGCCGAGCAGGGCCGACTGCGGATACACGCCCAGGGCGAGCAGGACGTCGCGGAAGTTCAGACCCGCCGCCCGGACGGCGACGCGCACCTCATGCGTCCCCAGCGGCTCCTCCGGGTACGGCACGAAGGCGAGGTCGTCCAGGCTGCCGGTGCCCGCGTCCGCCAACCGTCCGTCAAGCGCCTCCGGCGCGGCACGCACGAGCCGGGGCACATAGGCGACGCCCCGGCGGACGGCCACCTGGTCCTCGTCACCGACCGCCAGGCCGTCCGGCAGATCGTCCGCGTCCACCAGGACGAATCGGCCGGGGTGCTCGGACTGCGCGGAGCGCACCAGGCCCCATACGGCCGAGGCTTCCGGGTCGCCGACCCGGTCACCGGGGACGGCCGCGACCGCGCCCCGGGTACGGACCACCAGCCGGTCCCCCGGTCCGGCGAGGAAGTCCTGGACGGCGGCCAGCGCTTCGGCCACCGACCCGGGCGAGACCACCTCGCCGCCGAGCACGCCGTCCTCGGCCGGCAGCGGGATCCAGTCGAGCGCGTACAGCGGTTCGCGCTGGGCCATCGGCCGGGTGGTCAGCGCCTCGATGGTCACCACCGGGGCGCCGGACAGGTCCGCCACGGCGACGGCGTACGTGCCGGGGAGCACGGTCGACAGCCGGACACGCGCGGTGCTGACCCCGGTGCGGTGGACCGCGATCCCGTTGAGCGCGAAGGGCAGCCGCACACCGCCGCGCTCGTCGGCCAGCAGCGCCAGCGGCTGGAGCGCCGCGTCCAGCAGCGCCGGATGCACAGCGAATCCGGCCGCGTCCGCGACGGCGACCTCGGCGAACACCTCGTCGCCGCGCCGCCATACCGCCCGCACGGCCTGGAACTCCGGCCCGTACTCGTAACCGGCCGCCGCGAGCATGTCGTCGAGCCCGGTGACGGGTTCGGCGCCGGCCGGCGGCCACTGCGACAGGTCCTGTCCTGCCACGGGGTGCCCGCCCGCCGTCGCGGTGGCGTGCCGCACCCACGCGTCCGCGCGGGACCGGACCTCGACCGTACGGCGGCCCGACTCGTCCGGCGCGCCGACCACGACCTGCACGTCCACCGCGCCGTCCTCGGGCAGCACCAGAGGCGCTTCCAGGACCAGCTCCTCCACCGCCGGCCCGGCCGCCCGCACCACGAGTTCCACGAAGGCCGTCGCGGGCAGCAGCACCGCCCCCATCACGGCGTGGTCGGCGAGCCACGGATGGGTGGCCAGCGAGAGACGGCCGGTCAGCACCGTCTGTTCGCCGACCTCGACCCGGGCGCCGAGCAGCGGATGGTCCACCGCCTCGACCCCGGCCGCGGACACATCGCCCGCGCCGCCGGGGAGCAGCCAGAACCGCTCCCGCTGGAACGGGTAGGTGGGCAGCGGCACCGGCGATCCGTCCGGGACCGGCCAGCGCACCTCGACGCCCCGGACGGACAGCCGGGCCGTGGCGGCCAGGAACTCCGCGAGCGTGCCGCAGTCCCGGCGCAGCGTCCCGGTCGTCGCACCCGCGTCGTGCTCCTCAAGTGCCGGCGTCAGCACCGGATGCGGACTGATCTCCACGAACGACGGGTCGCCCGATCCGAGCAGCAACCGCGTCGTCGCGTCGAACAGCACCGGCTCACGCAAGTTGCGGTACCAGTAGTCCGCGTCGAGGATGGCGGTGTCGATCAGCTCGGCGGTGACGGTGGAGTAGAACGCCACGTCGCCGGTTCTCGGTTCGATGCCCGCCAGATCGGTCAGCAGCCGCTCGCGGATCGCCTCCACCTGCACGGAGTGCGCCGCGTAGTCCACCGGCAGGACGCGCGCGCGGACGTCGTGCGCGACGCACGATTCCAGGAGTTCGTCCAGCGCGGCCTGTTCACCCGATACGACGACCGAGCCGGGCGCGTTGATCACCGCGACGGTCAGCCGGTCGCCCCAGAGCGCGACGAAGTCGGCGGCCCGTTCGAGCGGCAACGCCATGGACAGCATGCCGCCCCGCCCGGCCAGCGCCGTGAGCGCCTTGCTGCGCAACGCCACCACCCGAGCGGCG
Source organism: Streptomyces polygonati (assembly GCF_042650325.1). Classification (NCBI taxonomy): domain Bacteria; kingdom Bacillati; phylum Actinomycetota; class Actinomycetes; order Kitasatosporales; family Streptomycetaceae; genus Streptomyces; species Streptomyces polygonati. The sequence goes on from NZ_JBHSBB010000033.1 coordinate 5,236, forward strand.
TCCTCCAGCGACAACGCCCCCGCCACATACGCGGCGGCGATCTCGCCCTGCGAATGCCCCACCACCGCATCCGGCTCGACGCCGTAGGACCGCCACAACTCCGCCAAACCCACCATCACCGCGAACAACGCCGGCTGCACCACATCCACCCGGTCCAGCGAACCCCCCGACAACACCTCCACCAACGACCAGTCCGTATACGGCGCCAGAGCGGCGGCACACGCATCAATGGCGGTACGGAAAACCTCCGACTCCCCGTACAGCTCCCGGCCCATCCCCACCCACTGCGCCCCCTGACCCGGGAACACAAACACCGTCCGGCCCGACCCACCCACCACACCACTGACCACCCGGGGATCCCCCTCGGCCAGCGCCGTCAACTCCCCCACGAGCTCGGCCCGCGTCCGGCCCAGCAGCACCGCCCGGTGATCGAAGCGCGCCCGTCCGGCCAGCACTCCCGCCACCGCGACCTCATCGGCCTCGGGATGGGCCGCGACGAACTCCGCCAGCCGCGCCGACTGGTCGCGCAACGCGGCGTCCGACTTCGCCGACAGCAGCCACGGCAGCGGCTCGGCCGGAATGTCGGCCGGGGAGGCCGCCGGAGGCGCCGCCGGGTCCGGGTCGGGCGCCTCGATGATGACGTGGGCGTTGGTGCCGCTGATCCCGAACGCCGAGACACCGGCCCGGCGAGGGCGCCCGGTCTCCGGCCACGACCGGGCTTCCAGCAGCAGCCGCACGTCGCCCGACTCCCAGTCGACCTGCGACGTCGGCTCGTCGATGTTGAGGGTCCTGGGGAGTTCGCCGTGCCGTATCGCCATGACCATCTTGATCACGCCCGCGACACCGGCCGCCGCCTGGGTGTGTCCGATGTTGGACTTCACCGAGCCGAGCCAGAGCGGTTCGGCCCGGTCCTGACCGTAGGTGGCGAGCAGCGCCTGGGCCTCGATGGGGTCGCCGAGCGTCGTACCGGTGCCGTGCGCCTCCACCGCGTCCACATCCGACGGCGACAGACCGGCGTTCGCCAACGCCTGCAGAATCACCCGCTCCTGCGACGGACCGTTGGGCGCGGTGAGTCCGTTGGAGGCGCCGTCCTGGTTGGCCGCGCTGCCCGCGACCACCGCCAGCACCTGATGGCCATTGCGGCGGGCGTCGGACAGCCGCTCCAGCAGGACCAGCCCGGCACCCTCACCCCACGCCGTGCCGTCGGCGCCCTCCGCGAACGACTTGATCCGCCCGTCGGCCGCCAGCCCGCGCTGCCGGGAGAACTCGGTGAAGCCCATCGGGGTCGCGATCACGGTGACACCGCCGGCCAGCGCGAGCGTGCACTCCCCCGAGCGGAGCGCCTGCGCGGCCAGGTGGATCGCCACCAGCGACGAGGAGCAGGCGGTGTCCAGGGAGACCGCCGCGCCCTCCAGCCCGAGCAGATAGGCGATCCTGCCGGACGTCACACTGGTCGCCGCGCCCGTGCCGAGATAGCCCTCGGCCTTGGACAGTGTCTGGTCGCCGTAACCGGAGGACCAGATGCCGGTGAAGACACCGGTCCGGCTGCCGCGCAGCGAGGTCGGGTCGACCCCGGCGTGCTCGAAGGTCTCCCACGCCGTTTCCAGCAGTACCCGCTGCTGGGGGTCCATCGCCAGCGCCTCACGCGGCGCGATCCCGAAGAAATCGGCGTCGAACCCGGCCGCGTCGGCCAGGAACCCGCCCGACCGGGTGTACGACGTGCCGGGGTGATCGGGGTCCGGATGGTAGAGACGCTCCACATCCCAGCCCCGGTCGACCGGAAAGCCTGTGATCGCGTCGGTGCCGTCCGCGACCAGCCGCCACAGGTCATCGGGTGACGCCACCCCGCCGGGCAGGCGGCACCCCATCCCCACGATAACGATCGGATCGTCGGCGGCGGCGAGCACGGCCGGCACGGCCACGGTGGGGTCCTTCGCCATGCCGAGGATCTCGCCCAGCAGGTGCTCGGCGAGCCGGCGCGGTGTCGGGTGGTCGAAGGTGACGGTCGCGGACAGGCGCAGGCCGGTGGCGGTGTTGAGCCGGTTCCGCAGCTCGACGGCGGTGAGCGAGTCGAAGCCCAGTTCCTTGAAGGCCTGCTGCTCGGGCACGTCGCCGGACTCGCGGTGCCCGAGTACGGTCGCGGTGTTGGCGGTCACCAGGTCCAGCACCACCGGCAGCCGCTCGGCTTCCGGCAGCGACCGCAACCGGCCGGCCAGCGCGCCCTGCCGCACCGGGCGCCGTGCCGCCCTGCGCGTGACCAGGCCCTTCAGGGCGGCCGGGATCGCGGCCGCGGACGCCAGCGCCGACACGTCGAGGTGCACCGGAGCCAGCAGGGCCCGGTCCGCGGCGAGGGAGGCGTCGAACAGCGACAGCGCGTGGTCGGTGGCCAGGGGGACGACCCCGGCGCGCTTCAGGCGGTCCTGGTCGGCGTCGGTCAGATGCCCGGTCATCCCGCTCGGCTCGGCCCAGTAGCCCCAGGCCACGGAGTTCGCCGGCAGCCCGAGGGCACGCCGGTGTCCGGCGAGGGCGTCGAGGAAGGTGTTGGCCGCGGCGTAGTTCGCCTGCCCCGCGCTGCCCAGGAGTCCGGCCACCGAGGAGAAGAGCACGAACGCCCGCAGATCGAGGTCCTTGGTGAGCTCGTGCAGGTGCCATGCCGCGCGGACCTTGGGCTCGGACACCCGCCGGAGACGGTCGGGCGTCAGGGCGCCGACCACGGCGTCGTCCAGCACTCCGGCCGCGTGCACCACGGCGGTCAGCGGATGCGAGGCCGGGACGGAGGCCAGCAGCTCGGCGAGCGCGTCCCGGTCGGCCGCGTCGCACGCGGCCACCGTCACGTCCGCGCCCAGCCGGGTCAGCTCGTCGCGGAGTTCCGCCCCACCGCCGCTCCGGCTCACCAGGAGCAGCCGCCGCACACCGTGGTCGAGCACGAGGTGCCGGGCCACCAAGCCGCCGAGTACGCCGGTGCCGCCGGTGATCAGCACCGTTCCCTCGTCGAGCCGCGACGGGATCGTCAGGACGATCTTGCCGATGTGGTCGGCCCTGCTCATGTGCCGGAACACATCGACCGCGTCCCGGACTCCGCGTACGTCGATCGGCAGCGGCGTGAACGACCCGTCCGCGAACGACCGCAGGACCGTCTCCAGGATCTGGCCGAGCCGCTCGGGCCCGGCGTCGGCGATGTCGAACGCCCGATACACGATGTCCGGATAGTCGCCGGCGTCGCGGATATCGGTCTTGCCCATCTCCACGAACCTGCCGCCCGGCTTGAGCAGCCGCAGGGACGCGTCGACGAACTCGCCGGACAGCGAGTCGAGCACCACGTCCATGGGCGGGAACTCCTGCTCGAACTCCGTGGTGCGCGAGGACGCGATACGGTCGTCGGTCAGACCGAGCTGCCGCAGGGTGTCCCACTTCGCCGGGCTCGCGGTCGCGAACACCTCCGCTCCCAGCAGCCGCGCGAGCTGGATCGCCGCCATGCCGACGCCGCCGGTGCCGGCGTGGATGAGAACCCGGTCGCCGGGACCGGTCCGGCCGAGGTCGGCCAGTCCGTACCAGGCGGTCAGGAACGCCACCGGCACCGACGCGGCCCTGGCGAACGGCCAGTCGTCGGGAATCCTGGCCAGCAACCGGTGATCGGCCACGGTGACCGGGCCGAACGCGCCGGGCAGCAGGCCCATGACACGGTCACCGGGCTGAAAGCCCGTTCCGGGGCCGGCCTCCAGCACGATGCCGGCGCCCTCGCCGCCCATCAGCGCCTCGCCCGGGTAGACGTTCAGCGCGATCAGCACATCCCGGAAGTTCAAGCCCGCGGCCCGCGTGGCGATGCGGACCTGTCCGGGTCCCAGCGGTTCGGCCAGCTCCGGTCGGGACATGAGCGCCAGGTCGTCGATGCTGCCGTTGCCGTTGTCCTCCAGCCGCCAGCTCTCGGCCGGCGGGGTGAGGCTCGCACCGACGCGGACCAGGCGCGGGGCCAGCAACGCCCCCTTGCGTACGGCCAGTTCCGGCTCCTCCGACCCAGCGATCAGGCCGGGGTCGCCGTCCCACTGGGCGTCCGCGTCGACCAGGACGAAGCGGTCGGGGTGCTCCGCCCGCGCGCTCCGTACCAGCCCCGCGACCATCGAGTGGGCGAGGTCGACCGCGTCGCCCGGCGCGGCGGCAACGGCGTCGCGGGTGACGACCACCAGCCGCTTGCGTTCGCCCGCGAGGTGGTCCTGAATCGCGGCGAGTACGTTCAGCGCCGCCTCGTACGCCGCGCCGACGGGCTCCCCCTGCGGCACGGGCACCCGGTGAACCACCAGGTCCGACGCGTCGCCGGCCGACGGGGACTCCAGCGCGACCCAGTCGAGCGCGTACAGGCTGTCCGGGATCGCGGTGGCGGCGCGGACGGCCAGCGATGTGATCATCGCGACCGGATTGCCGTCGAGGTCGGCCATGGCGACGGTGTACGTGTCCGGCCCGGTGGCGGACAGCCGTACGCGAAGCGCCCGGACTTCGGTGGGCCGCAGCGTCAGTCCGGTGAAGGCGAAGGGCAGGCCGGCGCTTTCGGTGAGGAACGCCAAGGGGTGCAGTGCCGCGTCCAGCAGCGCGGGGTGCGGGGTGAAGCGCTCCTCGGCGGGCACCTCCACCTCGGCGTAGACGGTGTCACCGACCCGCCACGCGGCCGTGACACCCTGGAACGCCGGCCCGTACTCGTAGCCGCGTACGGAGAACGAGTCGTAGAGCCCGTCCGCGTCGAGCACTTCGCCGTCGAGCGGCCAGTCCCAGCCGCTCAGCGGCTGCTCCCCGCCCAGCGTCCCGGTCGCGTGCCGCAGCCACTCGTCGCCGGCTCGCGAGTACACCGTGACCGGGCGCCGGCCGTCGTCCTCGGGTCCCACGACGATCTGGAGGTGGACCGGGGTGTCGTCCAGGGTGAGCGGTGATTCGAGGACCAGCTCCTCGACCGCGCTGCCGAGCCGTCGGCCGGCGTAGGCCACCATCTCGGCGTACGCGGTGCCGGGCAGCAGGACCGAGCCCCGCACGGCGTGGTCGGCGAGCCATGGGTGGGTCGCAAGCGAGATCCGTCCGCTCAGCACCGCGCCGTCGGGAAGTTCGACGAACGTGCTCAGCAGCGGGTGGTCGCCGGACTCGGTCGGGACGGGCCGCAGCCAGAAGGGCTGGCGCTGGAAGGCGTAGGTCGGCACACCGATCGGCGCGGTGCCGGCGGGGAACTCCACGGGAATCCGCCAGTCCACCGGGACGCCGAGGACGTGCAGGCGGCCCAGCGCGCTCATGAAGTCGTCCCGGTCGCGCCGCAGCGTCCCGGTGACGACGGGGTCCGAGCCGTGATGGTGGCCGGTCTCCTCGATCGCCGACACCAGGACGGGGTGCGGGCTGACCTCTATGAACACGCCGTGGCCCTGGTCGAGCAGGGCGCGGGCGGCGAGGTCGAAGCGAACCGGTTCACGCAGGTTGCGATACCAGTAATCGGCGTCGAGGGTCGCGGTGTCGATCAGCCCACCGGTCACCGTGGAGAAGAACGGCACCCGCGCACCACGCGGCGCCACACCCG
>NZ_JBHSBB010000034.1:0-100726 GCF_042650325.1 Streptomyces polygonati
GGCCGGATGTGGAAGCCCTGTGAGGGGTGGAGCTGACCGGTACTAATAGGCCGAGGGCTTGTCCATGTATGCTCGCGTCCACTGTTTGGTTCCCGGGTTGCGAACAGTCGCACCGGTCGAACCAGTTCACACAATTGAAGAGTGTGCTTGTTCGCTTGGACTCTGTCGATATCCCGCAGTAGCGGGATGGCCCGATAGTGTTTCGGTGGTCATAGCGTTAGGGAAACGCCCGGTTACATTCCGAACCCGGAAGCTAAGCCTTTCAGCGCCGATGGTACTGCAGGGGGGACCCTGTGGGAGAGTAGGACACCGCCGAACAATCTTTCTGGACCCTCGGTCCTGGCCTAAGCGCTGGGACCGGGGGTCTTTTTGTTTTACCTCGACGCACGATCTCTCGGACGGTACGGGAGACGCGCACTACAGCAGCACAATCCGACAGGAGTCACGTCGATGTCCAACTCACCCGAAGACCGGCCCGAACGCCCTGAGCGTCGGGACTCTCGTAGCGGCGCTCCCCGCCGCGACGATCGGCGTGATGATCGGCGTGATGACCGCCCCCGTGGTCCCCGCCGTGATGACGACCGCGGAGCCCCGCGCCGTGATGACCGCCCGAGCGGCGGTGCCGCCGCCTTCCGCCGTGACGGCCCGCCGAGGAGCGACCGTCCGCGTGACGATCGTTCCGGTGGTGCGCCGCGTCGTGATGACCGGCCCTCGGGTGGGTTCCGCCCCGGTGGCGACCGTCCGCGCTACGACCGTCCCGGTGGCGATCGCCCCGGCGGTGGTGGCTTCCGTCGTGACGACCGCCCCGGTGGCGGCGCCGGCGGTGGCGGTTTCCGACGTGACGACCGCCCTCGTGATGACCGTTCAGGTGGCGGGTTCCGGAGGGATGACCGTCCGCGTGACGATCGTTCCGGTGGTGCGCCGCGTCGTGACGATCGGCCCGGTGGTGGGTTCCGCCCGGGCGGCGACCGTCCGCGCTACGACCGTCCGGGTGGCGACCGCCCCACTGGCGGCGGTGGCGGTTTCCGACGTGACGACCGTCCGAGGGTCGACCGTCCACGTGATGACCGCTCCGGTGGTGGTTTCCGCCCCGGCGGTGACCGCCCCCGCTACGACCGGCCGGCCGGGGACCGTCCCAGTGGTGGCGGCTTCCGTCGCGACGACCGGCCCCGTGACGATCGCCCACGCGATGACCGCTCCGGCGGTGGCAGCGGCTTCCGCCGCGATGACCGCCCGCGCTACGACCGTCCCCGTGATGACCGGTCGAGCGGCCCGCGCCGTGACGACCGCCCCAGCGGTGGTGGTTTCCGCCGCGATGACCGTCCGCGTGATGATCGTCCCCGCGACGACCGTCCGCGTTTCGATCGTCCGAGGGATGATCGGCGTGATGATCGTCCCCGTGACGATCGCCCGCGCTACGACCGTCCCCGTGATGATCGTCCCAGTGGTGGTGGTTTCCGCCGTGACGACCGTCCGCGTGATGATCGTCCCCGCGACGACCGTCCGCGTTTCGACCGTCCCAGGGACGATCGTCCCCGTGACGATCGCCCGCGCTACGACCGTCCCCGTGACGATCGCCCCAGCGGTGGTGGTTTCCGCCGTGACGACCGGCCGCGTGATGATCGCCCCCGCGACGACCGTCCGCGTTTCGACCGTCCCAGGGATGACCGTCCCCGTGACGACCGCCGGGACGATCGTCCCCGTGGGCCGCGCCAGGAGGGCGGCGGCGACCGGGACGGCCGTGATTTCGGGCGGCGGCCGTCGGTGCAGGGTCGTGGGCGGTTCGAGAACCGGGACGGTCGGGACGAGCGCCGTGACCACCGTGAGCCGATCAGGCGGCTGCCGATCCCGGACGAGGTGACCGGACAGGAGCTCGACAAGAGTGTGCGGCAGGAGCTGATGAGTCTGCCGAAGACGCTCGCCGACGACGTGGCGCGCAACCTGGTCATGGTCGCCCAGCTGCTGGACGAGGACCCCGAGCGGGCCTACGCCTACTCGCGGGTCGCGCTCCGGCTGGCCTCTCGTGTCGCGGCCGTCAGGGAGGCGGCCGGCTTCGCGTCGTACGCCACCGAGCGGTACGCCGAAGCGCTGGCGGAGTTCCGTACCACCCGGCGGATGACCGGGACCGTCGACCTGTGGCCCGTCATGGCGGACTGCGAACGCGGACTCGGGCGGCCCGAGCGGGCGCTGGAGATGGCCGGCGCGCCCGAGGTGCAGAAGCTGGACAAGGCCGGCCAGGTGGAGATGCGCCTGGTCGCAGCCGGCGCGCGGCAGGACATGGGCCAGGCCGAGGCGGCCGTGGTCACCCTGCAGAGCTCCGAGCTTGCGGCCAGTGCGGTGCACCCGTGGACGGCGCGGCTGCGCTACGCCTACGCCGACGCGCTGCTTGTCGTCGGCCGGGAGGGCGAGGCCCGCGACTGGTTCGCCAAGGCGCTGGAGGCCGACCACAACGGCACCACCGACGCGTCCGACCGGCTCGCCCAGCTCGACGGCCTGGAGTTCGTCGATGTCGTGGACGATGAGGAGGAGGCCGAGGAGGCCGAGGAGGCCGAGGACGGAGCGGACGAGATCACGACGGCCGCCCGCGCCACCGACGCGGTGGAGGACGAGGGCACCGACGAGGATGTCCTGGACGACGACCTCGATGACGAGGACGAAGAAGCCGCGCCCGCCGGCGTATCCGCGGTGGTCGGCCGGGACGATCACACCGCCGTTGATGACGTTGACGACGACGAGGATGACGAAGACGGGGACGACGAGGACGAGGACGAAGAAGACGACGACGTGAAGGCCGAGTCGCCCGGCGACGCCGCCCCCTCGTCCTTCCTGGTCTCCCCCTTCCGCGAGCCCGCCCGCGACGACCGCGACGAGGACTGACGGTCCGACCGCGGCGGCCCCCGCCGCCGACACCGCCGAGGGCGGCACCCGAACACCAGCGGGTGCCGCCCTCGGCGGTTGCCGTTACGGACGGTGCGGGCTCAGCCCAGGTCCAGGCAGCGCATGACGAGCCCGCCGGCCGGCTTCGGCCCGAAGGAGGTGGACTTGCGCGGCATCATCACGCCCGCACGGGCCAGCTCCAGCACCACCTGTTCCCGCACCGGATGCATCAGCACCGCCGTGCCGCCGTGCTGCCGGGCGAGCTCGACGGCCGCCGCGGTGTCGTGGATGTAGCGGATGTCCTCGGGGGTGTCGGGGATCCGCCAGACGTCGTCGAGCAGGAGATGGTGCAGCACGGCGGCGTCCAGGCGCCGCCACTGCTCGGGGCGGTCGTGGGGGAGGGAGCCGGCCAGCCGGTCCGGTCGCGGCCGGTCCAGCAGCTGGAAGCCGTCCCCAGCGAGCAGGAAGGCGTTGCCCTCGGCGGCTGCCCCGGCCAGCGCGGTGAGCGCCTGGTCCAGCGGGCCGGACAGCGTCCTGACCCGGAAGACGTCCCGGGCCGCCGAGAGCGCCGCGTCCAGGGGGAGGCGCGGCAGCACCCGGTGGATGGCGCGTACGCGCAGCGGATGGCGGGCGCTGTCCACCAGCAGCACCAGGCCGTAGTCCCAGGGCGTACCGGGCCGCTGGGCCTCCCGCAGGCGGAGGTAGGTGGCCCAGCGGTGGTGGCCGTCGGCGATCATCGCCTGGTGCCGGGCCAGATCGGCCTGGACAGTGGCCACTTCGGCGGGGTCGGTGAGCGCCCACAGCCGGTGGCGTACGCCGTCCTCGGTGGTGGTGGCGAGCAGCGGCGGGGTGTCGGCGGCGGTACGGTCGATCAGCCGGGCGGTGGGTTCGCCGTCGCGGTAGGTGAGCAGCAGGGGTTCGAGGTTGGCGCGGGTGGCGCGCATCAGGGCGGCGCGCTCGGCGACCGGTCCCGGCATCACCTCCTCGTGCGGCAGTACGACGCCCTCCTCGGGCGGGCTGAGCCGCAGCGCCCCCATCACACCGCGCTGGAGGTGGCCGCCGTCCAGTTGCTCGTACACATAGAGCGCCGGGCGCGGGTCGGGGGCGAGCACGCCCTCGCGCCGCCAGTCGGCGAGCGTCCGCGCGGCCCCGCGGTGGCGTTCGCCGGCCGTGGGTCCCTCGGGCAGGATGAGCCGCACCACGTTGTACGGGTCGGCGGTCTCCAGTTGACGCTGCTCGTCGGGGCGCACCACGACGTCGTACGGCGGCGAGGTGACCGCGGCGAGGCTGCCGACCCGTTCCGGTACGTAGCGCAGGCCGCGGAAGGGCGCCAGGTGAAGACCGCGCTCTGGGGCGGGGCGCGCGGGGCCGGCCGGACCGGGAATGCTCATCAGCGCATGCTACGTCCTGTCGCGGGCGGGTATGAGGGATGATCGAGCCATCGACCCACGACGAGGAGCGAGCCCCGCCATGACCCACCGGACCCGTCCGAACGGCAGCGAGCAAGCGCTCGACACGGCCTACGACACCGCGCTGCTCGACCTCGACGGGGTGGTCTACGCCGGTGGGGACGCGATCGCGCACGCGGTGGACTCGCTGGCGGCGGCCCGGCGCGACGGGATGGCGCTGGCGTACGTCACCAACAACGCGTCCCGTACGCCGCAGGCGGTGGCCGAGCATCTGACCCGGCTCGGCGTGCCGGCGGCCGCCGAGGAGGTGATCACCTCGGCGCAGGCGGTGGCGCGGCTGATCGCCGATCAGGTCCCGGCCGGGTCGAATGTGCTAGCGGTAGGCGGGGAGGGGCTGTTCGAGGCGCTGCGGGAACGCGGGCTGGTGCCCGTCGAGTCGGCGCGGGACGCGCCCGCCGCCGCGGTGCAGGGCTTCTCGACGGAGCTGCGCTGGCCGCAGCTCGCCGAGATGGCCTACGCCGTCAGCGCCGGAGTGCCCTGGTTCGCGTCCAACACCGATCTGACGATTCCCACCGCCCGGGGTATCTCGCCGGGCAACGGCGCGGCGGTGGAGGTGGTACGGATCGCGACGGGCGCCACGCCGCAGGTCGCGGGGAAGCCGCTGCCGCCGATGCACCGGGAGACGGTGATCCGTACCGGCGCGAAGCGGCCGCTGGTGGTGGGGGACCGGCTCGATACGGACATCGAGGGGGCGTGCGCGGGGGGAGTGGACTCCCTGCTGGTCCTGACCGGGGTGTCCACCCCCGGGCAGTTGCTGGCCGCCGAGCCGAAGCAGCGGCCGACGTATGTGGCCGCGGATCTGCGCGGGCTGCTCGTCGCGCACCCGTCGGTGGACCCGGCCGGCGACGGCTTCCGCTGCGGCGGCTGGACGGCGACGGCGTCCTCCGACACGCTCGTTCTCGACGGCGGGGGCGAACCGGTCGACGGCCTGCGGGCATTGTGCGCCGCCGCGTGGACGGCGGCGGGGGACGGCTCGTGCCGCCTGGACGCGGACAAGGCACTGACCGGCTTGGGCCTGGGTCATCGCTGAGCGCGGACTTCCGGCCGAAGCGGCGGGCGGTGGGCGCGGGCTCGCTACAGCAGTGAGCGCAGCCGCAGCAGGTCCCGCAGACCTGCCTGCAGCTTGATCCGGCCGCTGCCCCACGCCCGGGCGAAGTTCAGCTCGCCGCCGACCACCGCCACAAGGTCGTCGCCTTTCATCGTCAGCCGGATCTCGGCCCTGTCGGCGGGTGTGCCGGCCACCGTCGTCACGTCCTCGATCCGGCCGCCCGCCAGCCGGCCCACGAAGGTGATGTCCAGGTCCGTCAGGTGGCAGCTCAGCGACCGGTCCAGCGCGACCGCGGTGCGTACGTCGCCCTCGGCCCGGGAGAGGTTCGCCGACAGTCGGTCGAGTGCGGCGCGGCACTCCTCGATGGTGGCCATCGGAACGGATTCCCCCGATCTCGTGATACGTCCGGATGACGGTACCGCAGGGCAGGTGAGCGGGCCCGGGTGGCCGGAGGCGGTAGCGTCGTGACCACATGTGTCAACGGCGAGGCGAGGAGTGAGAGCGATGCGGGACGCGCTGCGTACCTGTCTGCAGATCGCGGGCGGCCTGACCGAGGCCACCCGGCGCCGTACGGTCGATGCGGCCAGAGACCTCATCGGCCAGACCGGCATCGATGTCGGGGCCCTCCAGCAGCGGATCGGCTCCGCCGTCCCGGCCGAGGTGCAGACCCTCGCCGACGAGCTGATGGCCTCCGGCCGGGCCAACCGCGACCTGCTGCTCGGGCTGATCCGGGAGGAGATCGACAAGGGCATGGGCCGGGTGGGCCGGATCGCCGACGAGGTGACCAAGGTCGGCGTCGTGCTGGAGACCCTGGAACGCCGCATCCGCAATCTGGAGAACCCCGCGCAGCCCGCGCCGGGTTCGGACCAGGCTCCGCCGGTCGAACATGTCCGGGTCGAGCCGGAACCCGCACCGGAGCAGCCCGCCCGCCCGGCCCGCACCACCACCTCCAAGCCCTCGCCGACGGTCAAGCCCGTACCGAACGTCAAGCCGGCGCCGACCGACAAGCCGGCGCAGACGCCGAAGGCGAGCCCCAAGTCGGCGCCCGCCCCGGCCAAGAAGGCCGCCGCGCGCAAGACGGCGGCCAAGAAGACCGCCACCACCCGTAAGGCCTCCGCCTCCGACGCGGCGTCCGGGACGACCAGGGCCACCGTCGGCGCGAAGAAGGCGGCCACCACCAGGAAGGCGGCCCCGGCCAAGAAGACGGTGACCGCGGCGGAGGCCCCCGCCGCGGGGAAGGCGTCCGCCAGGAAGGCACCGGCGAAGAAGGCCGCCGCCGAGAAGGCCACCCCCGCCGACCTCGCCGCGAAGAAGGCCGCCCCGCGCAAGACCGCCAACCCGTCCCGTACCACCGCCGCCAAGAAGGCGCCCGCGGCCGGGAAGACCGCCGCCCCGAAGCCGTCGGCCGAAACACCGGCGCCCGGAAGGGCGGGGTCCGGAAAGGCGGGGTCCGGCGATGAGTGAGCCGACCGGGACAGGCGGGCAGCCGTACGCGGCCCGGCCGGCCGACGCAGCCGCCGGCACTCCCGCGCTCGCCCCGGTCGGCACCCCCGCCGACCCGTCCGGGGCCGCCGACGCGCCCGCCCCCGGACCCGCCGAACCCCTGCCGCTGGGAGTCGTCGTCGGTGCCACGGGGAATGCTGAGGTCGATACGGCGGTTGTGCGCCTCGGCGACGCGGACGAGTTGCCGACCCAGGCGCACATCGAGGTGTACGAGGATGTGCATCGGGGGCTGCGGGACGCGCTCACCGCGCTGGACGAGAACAGGGGCTGAACTGCACGTGGCACGACGCCGACTCGACGCTGAGCTGGTGCGCCGGAATCTCGCGCGCTCCCGGGAGCACGCGACCCAGTTGATCGCCGCCGGCCGGGTGGCCGTCGGCGGCGCCACCGCGACCAAGGCGGCCACCCAGGTGGAGACCAGCGCCGCCGTCGTGGTGGCCGAGGACGGCGACGAGCCCGAGTACGTATCGCGCGGCGGCCACAAACTCGCCGGCGCGCTGGCCGCGTTCACCCCGCTCGGGCTGGCCGTGGCCGGCCGCAGGGCGCTGGACGCGGGCGCCTCCACCGGCGGCTTCACCGATGTGCTGCTGCGGGCCGGCGTGGCCGAGGTCGTCGCCGTGGACGTCGGCTACGGGCAACTGGCCTGGTCGCTGCGGAGCGACGACCGGGTCACCGTGAAGGACCGCACGAACGTAAGGGAGTTGACGCTCGACATGATCGACGGCCGGCCGGTGGGTCTGGTGGTCGGCGATCTGTCCTTCATCCCGCTCGGCCTGGTGCTGCCCGCCCTGGTGCGGTGCGCCGAGCCCGAGGCGGACCTGGTGCTGATGGTCAAGCCGCAGTTCGAGGTCGGCAAGGAGCGCCTCGGCAGCGGCGGAGTGGTCCGCAGCACCGAGTTGCGTGCGGAGAGCGTCCGCAAGGTCGCCGGGCAGGCCGCCGGGCTGGGGCTCGGCGTGCTCGGTGTGACCGCGAGTCCACTGCCCGGTCCGTCCGGGAACGTGGAGTACTTTCTGTGGCTGCGGACCGGAGCGCCCGCACTGGACCCGGCCGATGTCGACCGCGCTGTGGCGGAGGGGCCCCGTTGACCGTGAAAAGCGAAAGCCAGGACCGAACCGTCTTCCTGCTCACCCATACCGGACGGGAGGCGGCGATCCGCAGTGCGGAGCTGGTGGTGACCGCGCTGCTGCGCTCCGGCATCGGCGTTCGGCTGCTGGCGGACGAGGCGGCCGATCTGCCGCTGCCGCCCTCGGTGGAACTGGTCGGGGAGGTCGGACCCGGCGCCGTGCGGGGCTGCGAGCTGATCATCGTGCTGGGCGGCGACGGCACCCTGCTGCGGGGCGCGGAGTTCGCCCGTGCCTCCGGGGTGCCGATGCTCGGCGTCAATCTCGGCCGGGTCGGCTTCCTCGCCGAGGCCGAGCGCGACGACCTCGACAAGGTCGTGGACCGGGTGGTGACCCGTGAGTACGAGGTCGAGGAGCGGATGACGCTGGATGTGCTGGTCCGCAACGGCGGCCACGTCGTGCACACCGACTGGGCGCTGAACGAGGCGTCGGTGGAGAAGGCGTCCCGCGAGCGGCTGCTGGAGGTCGTCACCGAGGTCGACGGCCGCCCGGTGTCCCGCTTCGGCGGCGACGGCGTGGTCTGCGCCACCCCCACCGGCTCCACCGCCTACGCCTTCTCGGCCGGCGGCCCGGTGGTCTGGCCCGAGGTGGAGGCGCTGCTGATGGTGCCGATCAGCGCGCACGCGCTGTTCGCCAAACCGCTGGTCACCTCACCCCGCTCGGTGCTCGCCGTCGAGGTGCAGCCCGAGACCCCGCACGGCGTGCTGTGGTGCGACGGCCGCCGCACCGTGGAACTCCCCGCGGGCGCGCGCGTCGAGGTCCGGCGCGGCGCCGTCCCCGTCCGGCTGGCCCGGCTGCACCACGCGTCCTTCACCGACCGCCTGGTGGCGAAGTTCGCCCTGCCGGTCGCGGGCTGGCGGGGCGCGCCGCACTAGGTGGCGCCGCACGCACAGGCCCGTCCGCCCGGGGGGCGGAGCCCGCGGTGTCCGGTGCTCCCCGCTGCCTTCGGTGTGGGGGCACCCTCGGAAGGCGCCCCCGGATCGCCGGGCGCCGGACGCGCCTCCCGACGGTGACCGGGGGAGGGATTCGGCAGGCCCCGGCCCGGTGTCGGAGGCCCGCGCGGGGCCGTTGCGGGGCAGGCGCGTCGCGCGGTGGGTGGCAAACCTCGTATGGTCGTATCCGTGTTGGAGGAAATGCGGATTCGGTCGCTCGGAGTCATCGAGGATGCCGTGGTGGAGCTCTCACCCGGCTTCACGGCGGTCACCGGCGAGACCGGCGCGGGCAAGACCATGGTCGTCACCAGTCTCGGCCTGCTGCTCGGCGGCCGGGCGGACCCGGCGCTGGTGCGGATCGGCGCCAAGCAGGCGGTGGTCGAGGGCCGGCTCACCATGGACCCCGCGGCCCGGGCAGCGGTCCGGGCCGCCGAGGCCGGCGCCGAGCTGGACGGCGGCGAGCTGCTGATCAGCCGTACGGTGTCGGCCGAGGGCCGCTCCCGGGCGCATGTCGGCGGGCGTACGGTCCCGGTCGGACTGCTCGCCGAACTCGCCGACGACCTGGTGGCGGTGCACGGCCAGACCGACCAGCAGGGCCTGCTGCGCCCGGCCCGGCAGCGCGACGCGCTCGACCGCTACGCCGGCGGCGCCGTATCCGTACCGCTGGCCAAGTACGCCTCCGCCTACCGGCGGCTGCGCGAGGTCGCCGCTGAGCTGGAGGAGCTGACCACCCGGGCCAGGGAACGCGCCCAGGAGGCCGACCTGCTGCGCTTCGGCATCGAGGAGGTCTCGGCGGCCGAGCCGCTGCCCGGGGAGGACGCCGAGCTGGCCGCCGAGGCGGAACGGCTCGGGCACGCCGAAGGGCTGGCCGCCGCCGCCACCATGGCGCACGCCGCCCTGGCCGGGAACCCCGAGGACCCCGAGGGCGTGGACGCCGTCACCCTTGTCGCCGGGGCGCAGCGCTCCCTCGACGCGGTCAGCGCGCACGACCCGGTGCTGTCCGCGCTGGCCTCCCGGCTCGGCGAGGTCGGCATCCTGCTCGGCGACGTCGCCGGAGAGCTGGCCGGCTACGCGGACAATCTGGACGCGGACCCGCTGCGGCTCGCCGCCGTGGAGGAGCGCCGGGCCGTGCTGGCGCACCTGGTGCGCAAATACGGCGAGGACATCGACGGGGTGGTGGCCTGGGCCGCGCAGAGCGTCGCCCGGCTCGCCGAACTCGAGGGCGACGACGACCGGATCGCCGAACTCACCGCGGAGCGCGATGTGCTGCGCGCCGAGCTGAGCGCGCTGGCCCAGCTGCTGACCGACGCCCGGGAGGAAGCGGCGGACCGCTTCGCCGCCGCCGTCACCGCGGAACTGGCGGAGCTGGCGATGCCGCACGCCCGGGTCACCGTGGCCATCCGGCAGACCGAGGCGGCGGACCCCGAGGCCGGGGTGGATGTGGGCGGCCGGGCGGTGGTCTACGGACCGAGCGGCGCCGACGAGGTGGAACTCCTGCTCGCCCCGCACCCCGGCTCGCCGGCCCGGCCGATCGCCAAGGGCGCCTCCGGCGGTGAGCTGTCCCGGGTCATGCTGGCCGTCGAGGTGGTCTTCGCCGGGTCCGACCCGGTGCCGACCTATCTGTTCGACGAGGTGGACGCCGGTGTCGGCGGCAAGGCGGCGGTGGAGGTCGGCCGGCGCCTGGCCCGGCTCGCCCGCACCGCCCAGGTCGTCGTGGTCACCCATCTCCCGCAGGTGGCCGCCTTCGCCGACCGCCAGCTCCTGGTCGAGAAGACCAATGACGGGTCGGTGACCCGCAGCGGTGTCACCGTGCTGGAGGGCGAGGCCCGGGTCCGCGAACTGTCCCGCATGCTCGCGGGGCTGGAGGACTCCGAGCTGGGCCGCGCCCACGCGGAAGAGCTGCTGGCCGCCGCCAAGGCCGCCCGCTGACCCGGGCGGACCCCGGGGCGCGGTGTCCTCGCCGGCGCGCCCCCCGCCGGCGCCCCCGCCCTCCTCATCCGCGGGCGGTCCCGGCTTGGCGGCCCGGTCGCCGGGCAGAAGTCAGGAAGGCCGCGACGACGGCGCTCGACGACCGGGTGCCGGCGGGGAGGATCCCCGCCGCGGCCATGCGTATCCCGACCGGACCCCGGTGGTGGAACGCCCCCCGAATACGGCACGTTGACCGATGGGGCCGCCCGGCACACCCGTACGGGTGATCCCCGGCCCGGGTGAGCGGACCGGAACTGGCATCCTTGACGGGTCACCGCACACCCGCCCCGCCCTTCCCGACCGGCGCCGAGTCAGGAGCCCCACCCCAGGTGAGCAGCATCCCGCACCCCGCTCAGGGCCCGCTGCACGCCGTGCACGTGCTCAGCACGGTGGCGGGAGCGCACGTCAGCTCGCTGGCCGGCGGCCTGGTGGCGCGCGGGATCGAGGTGACCGTGTGCGGGCCCGCCGCGACCGAGCGGGAGTACCGCTTCACCGGGGCCGGAGCCCGCTTCCTGCCGGTCGACATCGGCCGCCGCCCGGCCGCCGACGCGCCCGCCGTCGGCTCGCTGCGGGCCGCGTTCACCGGCGTCGGCCTGGTGCACGCGCACGGACTGCGGGCCGGTCTGCTCGCCGCGCTGGCGCTCGGCGGCCGGCGTACCCCGCTCGTGGTCACCTGGCACGGCACCGAGGGCCCGCACGACGGCGGCCTGATGCTGCGCTGGCTGGAGCGGCGGGCGGTACGCGGCGCGGCCGTCGTCCTCGGTGTCTCCTCCGACCTGGTGGACCGGGCCCGCGCGCACGGCGCCCGCGATGTCCGGCTGGCCCCGGCCGCCGTACCGCGCCCGATCGCCCGGCCGCCGCGGCCACCGGCCGACGGGGAGCGCCACCGGCAGAAGATCCGGGCCGAATTCGGCGCCGTCGACAGGCCGTTGCTGCTGGCCGTCGGCCGCCTGGAGCCGGACAACGGCTATGACGTGCTGCTCGACGCCGCCGCCCGTTGGGCCGGGCCCGAACCGCGACCGCTGATCGTCATCGCCGGCGAGGGACCCGAACGCGCGGCCCTGGAGCGGCGGATCAATGCCGGGCGGCTGCCGGCGCTCCTGCTCGGCCGCCGTGACGACATCCCCGAACTGCTGTCCGCCGCCGACCTGGTGGTGCTGCCCAGCCGCTGGGAGGCCAGGGCGCTGATCGCCCAGGAGGCGCTGCACGCGGGTGTGCCGCTGGTCGCCACCGCGGTCGGCGGCACCCCCGAACTCGTCGGCGAGGCCGCCGTCCTGATCCCTTACGGCGACGCCGCCGCACTGGCCGAAGCGGTCACCGGCCTGCTCGGCGACCCGGCCCGACGTACCGCGCTCACCGTCGCCGGCCGCGCCCAGGCCGCCACTTGGCCGACCGAGGACGACACGGTGGCCCAAGTGCTCAGCGTCTACGACGAGTTGATCCAGGGGACCTGATCGGACCGGCGGCCCGGCCGGTGAGCGGCCGAGCCGGGTGAGTCAGCATGCCGTCGAACGTACATAGCGGCGGCGGCAGGCCCGGGCCGCGGAACGCGACAACAGCCCGGGCAGAGCGGCCCGTCAGGCCCGGAACGCTCCGGCCGCGGTGAGCCTGAGCGCCGTGTCGATCAGCGGCACATGGCTGAACGCCTGCGGGAAGTTGCCCACTTGGCGCTTGCGGCGCGGGTCCCACTCCTCCGCGAGCAGTCCCAGGTCGTTGCGCAGCACCAGCAGCTTCTCGAACAGCCGTCGCGCCTCCTCCACCCGGCCGATCATCGCCAAGTCGTCGGCGAGCCAGAACGAACAGGCCAGGAAGGCGCCTTCGTCGCCGGGCAGGCCGTCCAGATTCTCGTCGCCGCTGGAGTCCCGGGAGGTCGGGTAGCGCAGCACGAAGCCGTCCTCGGTGGACAGTTCGCGCTGGATCGCCTCGATGGTGCCGATCACCCGCTTGTCGTCCGGCGGCAGGAAGCCCATCTGCGGGATCAGCAGCAGCGACGCGTCCAGCTCGCGCGAACCGTAGGACTGCGTGAAGGTGTTGCGCCGCCGGTCGTAGCCCTTCTCGCACACGTCGTAGTGGATCTCGTCCCGCAGATCCCTGAACCGCTCCAGGGGACCGTCCACCTCGCCGGACTCGATCAGCTTGACCGTCCGGTCGACGGCGACCCAGGCCATCACCTTGGAGTGCACGAAGTGGCGGCGCGGACCGCGCACCTCCCAGATGCCCTCGTCCGGTTCGTTCCAGTGCTTCTCCAGATAGCGGATCATCTTCAGCTGGAGCACGCTGGCGTAGTCGTTGCGGGCCAGACCCGTCATATGGGCCAGGTGCAGCGCCTCGGTCACCTCGCCGTAGACGTCCAGCTGGAGCTGGTGCGCCGCGCCGTTGCCGATCCGGACCGGCGCGGAGTTCTCATAGCCGGGCAGCCAGTGCAGTTCGTTCTCGCCCAGCTCGCGCTCGCCGGCGATGCCGTACATGATCTGCAGGTTCTCCGGGTCGCCGGCCACCGCGCGCAGCAGCCACTCGCGCCAGGCACGGGCCTCGTCGCGGTAGCCGGTGCGCAGCAGCGAGGACAGCGTGATCGCGGCGTCCCGCAGCCAGGTGAAGCGGTAGTCCCAGTTACGAACACCGCCGATGTCTTCCGGCAACGATGTCGTGGGCGCCGCGACGATCCCGCCGGTCGGCGCGTAGGTGAGCGCCTTCAGGGTGATGAGGGAACGTACGACCGCCTCCCGGTACGGGCCGGTGTACGTGCACTGCTCGACCCAGCCGCGCCAGAAGTCCTCGGTGTTGACCAGCGCGACCTCGGGTTCCGGGAGCGAGGGCTGCGGCTTGTGCGAGGGCTCCCAGCTGATGGTGAAGGCCAGCCGGTCGCCGGGGGCGACGGTGAACTCCGAGTAGGTGGTCAGGTTCTCGCCGTAGGTGTCCGCCTCGGTGTCCAGCCAGACCGAGTCCGGCCCGGCCACCGCGACCGTGCGGTCGCCCACCTTGTGCACCCACGGCGTGACCTGCCCGTACGCGAAGCGCATCCGCAGGGAGGAGCACATCGGCACCCGGCCGCTGACACCCTCCACGATCCGGATCAGCTGCGGCGCTCCGTCACGCGGCGGCATGAAGTCGATCACCCGGACCGTGCCCCGGTCGGTGTCCCACTCGGCCTCCAGGACGAGCGAATCGCCCCGGTAGCGGCGGCGGGTGGCCCGGGGCGGCTGCGTGCCCGCCGGATGCGCGGGGCCCAGCCGCCAGAAACCGTGCTCATCGGTGCCGAGCAGACCGGCGAACACCGCCGGTGAGTCGAAGCGGGGCAGGCACAGCCAGTCGACCGTGCCGTCTCTGCAGACCAGGGCGGCGGTCTGCATATCACCGATGAGTGCGTAGTCCTCGATACGCCCGGCCACGTGCAACTCCAGTCGAACACGGCGCCGCCCCCGCGGGACGGTCTTGCGGTCTTGGGAACGAACAACAGCGCAGGTCTGGGTCTGTCGGGTCCGGATCTGCTCAGGGATCTGTTCGGGGATCTTGTTCGGGAATGGGGATGGGGAGGTGGAACTCGATGTGGTCTGGACCTGGGACGAGCTCAGCGATCCGGAGGAGGGCGGGGATGGTGCCGTGTGCCGGGCTGCTCGCGCAGTGCGTTCGAGCAGAATACGTCTTCGCGACGGCCGGTGTGCGTCTCTCGGTGATCTCCGCTGAGCCGAACGGGTGACTCCTGGCAACCTCGCGGCCCAAAAGCCGTAACGTCCGCGAAACGGAAGTACCACCCACCTCGCACTTCGTCGTCGCGAGGCCCGCACAACACTCCCACGAGCTTCTCACATCATCCGCACCCCGCCTTCGAGCAGCGGAAAGCGGCCGGTGGCACGTGCCGCCGGGGAGGGCACCGCGGCGGCGCTGATACCCTGGTAGCCCGTGGGCCGGTGGGCCGAACCACTGAACCGCCGCGACGGCGCTCCCAGGTACGAACGCCGTTTCGCCCCTCACCTCGCGACCACGGGAGCCCTCTGTTGGCAATTGCGCCGAAACCCACCACCACCAAGCACATCTTCGTCACCGGTGGCGTGGCCTCATCGCTCGGCAAGGGGCTCACCGCCTCCAGCCTCGGCGCGCTGCTCAAGGCGCGCGGCCTGCGGGTCACCATGCAGAAGCTCGACCCCTACCTCAACGTCGACCCGGGCACGATGAACCCCTTCCAGCACGGTGAGGTGTTCGTCACCGACGACGGCGCCGAGACCGACCTGGACATCGGCCACTACGAGCGCTTCCTCGACGTCAATCTGGCCGGCTCCGCCAACGTGACCACGGGGCAGATCTACTCCTCGGTCATCGCCAAGGAGCGGCGCGGCGAGTATCTCGGCGACACCGTGCAGGTCATCCCGCACATCACCAACGAGATCAAGTCCCGGATCCGCCGGATGGCCACCGACGACGTCGACGTGGTGATCACCGAGGTCGGCGGCACCGTCGGCGACATCGAGTCGCTGCCGTTCCTGGAGTCGGTACGGCAGGTACGCCACGAGGTCGGCCGCGACAATGTGTTCGTGGTGCACATCTCGCTGCTGCCCTACATCGGCCCCTCCGGCGAGCTGAAGACCAAGCCCACCCAGCACTCGGTGGCCGCGCTGCGCAACATCGGCATCCAGCCCGACGCGATCGTGCTGCGCGCCGACCGGCCGGTGCCGGTGGCGATCAAGCGCAAGATCTCGCTGATGTGCGACGTGGACGAGGACGCGGTGGTCGCGGCGATCGACGCGCCGTCCATCTACGACATCCCCAAGGTGCTGCACACCGAGGGCCTGGACGCGTACGTCGTCCGCCGGCTGGACCTGCCCTTCCGCGATGTGGACTGGACCCAGTGGGACGACCTGCTCAAGCGGGTGCACGAGCCCGCCCACGAGGTGACGGTCGCCCTGGTCGGCAAGTACATCGACCTGCCCGACGCCTATCTGTCGGTGACCGAGGCGCTGCGGGCCGGCGGCTTCGCGAACAACGCCAAGGTGCACATCAAGTGGGTCACCTCGGACGACTGCCGGACCCCGGCCGGCGCCGCCGCGCAGCTCTCCGACGTGGACGCGATCTGCGTCCCCGGCGGCTTCGGCGACCGCGGGGTGGAGGGCAAGGTGATGGCCGTCACCTTCGCCCGTGAGAACCGCGTCCCGCTGCTCGGACTCTGTCTGGGCCTCCAGTGCATCGTCATCGAGGCGGCCCGCAATCTGGTCGGCGTCGCCGAGGCCAACTCCACCGAGTTCGACCCGGCCACCGAGCATCCGGTGATCTCCACCATGGCCGAGCAGCTCGACATCGTCGACGGCAAGGGCGACCTGGGCGGCACGATGCGGCTGGGCACCTACCCGGCCAAGCTCGCCGAGGGCTCCATCGTGCGCGAGGTCTACGGCGACCAGGCGTACGTGGAGGAGCGGCACCGGCACCGCTACGAGGTCAACAACGCCTACCGGGTCGAGCTGGAGCAGAAGGCCGGCCTGGTCTTCTCCGGCACCTCGCCGGACAACACGCTGGTGGAGTACGTCGAATACCCCCGCGAGACGCACCCGTACCTGGTGGCCACCCAGGCCCACCCCGAGCTGAAGTCGCGGCCCACCAGGCCGCACCCGCTGTTCGCCGGGCTCGTCGCGGCGGCGGTGGCGGCCAAGCAGGGCTGAGCCCACCCCGACCACCCGATTCGTCCCACCCCGAGTCGTCCGACGGACCACAGAACCCCGGAAAGGCGCAGCATGCTCCAGGACACCCCGCAGGAGTGGCAGGTGGTGGCCAGCGCCACCCCCTTCACCGGCAAGAAGACCGGCGTCCGCACCGATGAGGTCGTCATGCCGGACGGCGGCACCGCCACCCGGGACTACCAGGTGCACCCCGGGTCCGTCGCCATCCTCGCGCTGGACGAGACCGGCCGTGTCCTGGTCATCAAGCAGTACCGCCACCCCGTGCGGCACAAGCTCTGGGAGATCCCGGCCGGGCTGCTCGACGTCCCCGGCGAGAACCCGCTGCACGCCGCCCAGCGCGAGCTGTTCGAGGAGGCGCACGTCAAGGCGGGCGACTGGCGGGTGCTGTCCGATTTCTACAGTTCGCCGGGCGGGTCCGACGAGGCGGTACGGGTCTTCCTCGCGCGGGACATCACCGCGGCCGAGGGCGAGCGCTTCGAGACCTCCGACGAGGAGTCCGACATGGAGACCGCCCGGGTGCCGCTCGACGAGCTGGTCCGCGCGGTGCTGGCCGGCGAACTGCACAACATCAGCCTGGTGGTCGCGGTGCTGGCGCTGTCCGCCGCGCTGGCCGGCGGCGGGCTGGAGACGCTCCGCCCGGCGGACGCGCCGTGGCCGGCCCGGCCGTTCGGCGAGTGACCCGGCGAGTGACCGGCGAGTGACTCGGCGACGGGGAGGGCTGCGGGGCCCCGGTCGAACCGGCCCGTCCGGCCGCTCCCGGGTACCGGTCCCGGCCTCGGTCCGGCACTGATCACCGTCCGGGCTGATGATCGGATGGCGCGATGATCCGATGGGGTGATCATGGCCCTGGCGGTCGCGTCGCATCCGGGGAAGGGCCGCACCGCGTGAACTAGGCTCGGCGCACGCCCCTCGCGGGCGGCACAGCGACGACCACCCACCCAGCCGGGAGCGTGCCCCGTGACGGACCAGGCGCTCGATCCGCTCCCGGCACACCCTGCCGACGACGCCCCGCCGGCCCCCGTCGTCCGGCCCGCCCGGGCGCCCGAGGAACGCACCGCCCCGGTGGCGGACACCCTTCCCCCGGACCTGCCGGGCTTCGTCGGCCGCGAGCGCGAACTGGCCGAACTCCGCGCGGAGATCTCCCGCCCCGGCCTCGGCGCCTCCCGGAGCAAGCACCCCGACCGGGCCCGCGTCCTGCTCGTCGTCGGCCGCCCCGGCGTCGGCCGCACCGCCATGGCGGTCCACCTCGCCCACCAGCTCGCCTCCCGCTACCCCGACGGCCGCTTCTTCCTCCGGCTGACCGGCGAGGGCGGGGAACCGATCCCGGCCGAACAGACCACCGCGACCCTGCTGCGCGCGGTCACCGGCCGGGCGGGCGGGAACACCGAGGCGGGTGAGGACCCGCCGGCCGGCGAGAACGCACCGACGGCCGCGCCCGCCACCGCCGGGCCCGGCTGGCCCGCCCCACCGCGGCCCGTACCGCCGGAGGCGGACCCCGCCGCCGCCCTGCGGGAGGCGTTCGCCGGACGGCGGATGCTGGTGGTGCTGGACGACGTGACGGACGCCGGGCAACTGGCCGGGGTGCTGCCGGAGGCCGCCGGGAGCCTGGTGCTGGTGACCTCCGGGGGGCCGCTGCCCGGGATCGCGGACGCGCGCCCCAGCACGCTCGGCGGGCTGGACACGGCGGCGGGGGTGGCGCTGCTCGGCCAGTCGCTGGGAGACATCCGGCTCACCAATGACCCCCGCGGCGCCGAGGCCCTGGTGCAGGAGGCCGCCGGACACCCGACCGCGCTCCGCCTGGTCGGCGCCTGGCTCGCCGCCCAGCCGAGGCTCGCCCTGTCCGAGGCCGCCGTGCGCCTGCGCTCCGCCTCGGCCGGCGCCTTCCCGGCCGCCAGGGCCACCGACGGCCTGGCGCCGCCCGAGCTGGTGGCGAAGGCCGCGTCGCGGACCCCGGCCGGCCGGGGGGCGAAGCCCGGGCCCGTCACCGATCCGCCCGCGCCGCCCACCGCCCCCGGCGAACTCGTCCGGGCCTTCCGGCTGGTGTACGAAGCGCTGCCGGACACCGCGGCGCGGATGCTACGGCTGCTGGTGCTGGCCCCGGCCGGCCTGGTGGACGCCCAAGCGGCGTCCGCGCTGGCCGGCTGCTCCGTGCCGGCCGCGCAGGGCACGCTGGAGGACTTCGTGGCCGGCGGGCTGCTGACGGCAGGGCCCGAGGAGGGCCAGTACCGGCTGCCCGGCTGCCTGGAGCCGCTGCTGCGCGGGCTGGTGGACAGCAGGGACCGCCCCGAGGATGTACGGCTCGCGCGGGCCAGGATGCTGGAGCGGACCGTACGGCTGCTGCTGTCCTGCCGGGCCGCGCTGGGCGGTGAGGCGCCGGCCGACGGCCTGCCGCGCACCCTGCGCTTCGCCTCGCCCTCCGTGGCGGCCGACTGGCTGGCCTCCCGGCTGCCCGCGCTGATGTCCGCCGCCCGGACGGCGGTGGCCGACGGGGAACTCGACACACTCGCCCGCCGTCTGGTGGCCGCGCTGGTCCGCGCGCTCGTCGACGCCCCGGCGGCCTTCCCGGCCCTCGCGGAGCGCTACGACCTGCACCGGCTGGTGCTGGACATCGCCGAGCGCCGCGGTCTGCACCGGGAGAAGGCCGCCGCCCTGATCAACCTCGCCGATCTGGACGCCGAGTCGGGCCGGCCGCAGGACGCGCTGGAGAAGTACCGGCAGGCCCTCGGCGCGGCCAGGACCAGCGGCGACACCGAGGCCGAGGGCCGCGTCCTGGAGGCCCTGGGCGGCACCTACCTCGCGCTGCGGGACCTGCCGCGCGCCTCCGACTGGTTCGGCCGCGCCCTCGCGCTGCGCCAGGCCCGCGGCGAGCTCGGCCACCAGGCCCGGCTGCACGCCCGGATCGGCTCGGTGCTGACCCATCTCGGGCGCTACGGGCCCGCGCTGCGCGAATGGCGGTCCGCGGTCGGCGTCTACCGCCGGCTCGGCGACCTGCCCTCCCAGGCCCGGGCCCTCACCGAGGCCGCGCGGGTCCAGGAGTACGCCGGCCACCCCGAGGACGCGCTGCGCACCTGCCGGGACGCGCTCTACTGGGCCCGGCAGGCCGGCGAGCGCCGGCTGGAGGCCGCGGTGCTGCTGCGGCTCGCCGACGCCCTCGACCGCCTCGGCGACTCCGGTGGCGCCGGGCTCCAGCGGGCGGCGGCGCGGCGCCTCTTCCGCCCCGGCGAGTTCCCCGCCTTCTGAGCCTTCTGTGCCTTCCGAGCCCTCCGAGCGGCGCCCGGCGGGCCGCCGCGCGCCGGGTCCGCACCCCGATCGGCCTACGAAACTGCCAATGTCCCCGGCTGAACCCTCCACTTTGTAAGGCTGGACAGCGGCTCTTCCTTCACTAGACTGGGAATGGCCGCGCACAACGCGGTCAGGTCCGATGCGTCGTGCCATGG
Organism: Streptomyces polygonati; assembly: GCF_042650325.1. Taxonomy (NCBI): domain Bacteria; kingdom Bacillati; phylum Actinomycetota; class Actinomycetes; order Kitasatosporales; family Streptomycetaceae; genus Streptomyces; species Streptomyces polygonati. The sequence continues at coordinate 20,022 of NZ_JBHSBB010000034.1, forward strand.
CGCACCATGTCCCGGCCTCCTCCGGCGCACCCGCCGGAACCCTGCCGGATCCCCCAGTCATCCCTGAGTGCAAGGACCGTGATCGACGTGAAGGTGGGCATCCCCCGCGAGGTCAAGAACAACGAGTTCCGTGTGGCCATCACCCCGGCCGGCGTGCACGAACTCGTCCGCAACGGACATCAGGTCGTCGTCGAGCGGGGCGCCGGGCAGGGCTCGTCCATCCCCGACGAGGAGTACGTGGGCGCGGGCGCCGCCATCCTGGCCACCGCCGACCAGGTCTGGGGCGAGGCCGACCTGCTGCTGAAGGTCAAGGAGCCGATCGCCGAGGAGTACCCGCGGCTGCGCAAGGGCCAGACCCTCTTCACGTATCTGCACCTCGCCGCCTCCCGGGAGTGCACCGACGCGCTGCTGGAGTCCGGCACCACCGCCATCGCGTACGAGACGGTCGAGCTGGCCAACCGGCAACTCCCGCTGCTCGCACCGATGTCCGAGGTGGCCGGCCGGCTGGCCCCGCAGGTCGGCGCCTACCACCTGATGCGCTCGGCGGGCGGCCGGGGCGTACTACCCGGCGGTGTGCCCGGGGTGCAGTCCGGCCGGGCCGTCGTCATCGGCGCCGGCGTCTCCGGCTGGCACGCCACCACCATCGCGCTCGGCCTCGGCTTCCATGTGACCCTGCTCGACAAGGACCTGAACAAGCTCCGCGAGGCCGACAAGGTGTTCGGCAACCGGGTGCAGACCATCGCCTCCAACGCCTACGCGCTGGAGCAAGCGGTGACCGAGGCGGACCTGGTGATCGGCGCGGTGCTGATCCCCGGCGCGAAGGCGCCCAAGCTCGTCACCAACGAACTGGTGTCACGGATGAAGCAGGGCTCGGTACTTGTCGACATCGCGATCGACCAGGGCGGCTGCTTCGAGGACTCCCGGCCCACCACCCACGCCGAACCGACCTTCACCGTGCACGAGTCGGTGTTCTACTGCGTGGCCAACATGCCCGGCGCGGTGCCCAACACCTCGACATACGCGCTGACCAACGCCACCCTGCCCTACATCGTCGAACTGGCCGGCCGCGGCTGGCGCGAGGCGCTCCGACGGGACGCGGCGCTCGCCCGGGGTCTCAACACCCATGAGGGTCAGGTCGTTTACGGTCCGGTCGCCGAGGCGCACGGCCTGGACCCGATCGACTTGCAGACATTGCTGGCGTGATTCGGCAGCAGGTCCCAACTTCGCACTGATGGCCGGGTCTTGGCGTCCGAGACCCGGCCGTTCGGGTGGTTACGCCCTTGACAGCGGGGTGTTCGGTCACCGACACATCGTGCCGTGTCCGGCGGATTGTGTTGCTGCGGACCACCGACACGCCATAGAGTCGCAAAGCGTCGGCTGTAGTCGCGCCGACCTGTCTAGAAGTTTCCTGGTCACCAAGGAGGTAAGACGACTTGTGAATGAGTCGACATTTGCTCCCGGGGGTGGTCAACCAGGAATGACCGTCGGTTCGGTCGCGGTCCGCACCTTCGAGTCCCGCCGAGCCGAGACGAGCACGGGGACGCAGCCCGCTCACGCCATGACGCCTTACGACCATGACGACCACGAGTTGCAGGACGGTCAGTTCTACGACCCCGACGCGGAGTACGAGCCCGACCCGGAGTACGCCGCCACCCTCGCACCGGACGCCGCCCGGCAGCGCCGCGAGCGCGTCGGGCCCACCGGCCGTCCGCTCCCGTACTTCCCGATCCCCAACCCGCTCACCGACCACGGCCCGGCGAAGATCGTCGCGATGTGCAACCAGAAGGGCGGGGTCGGCAAGACCACCTCGACCATCAATCTGGGCGCCGCGCTCGCCGAGTACGGCCGCCGGGTGCTGCTGGTCGACTTCGACCCGCAGGGCGCGCTGTCGGTCGGCCTCGGGGTCAACCCGATGGAACTCGACATCACGGTCTACAACCTGCTGATGGAACGCGGTCTGGCCGCCGACGAGGTGCTGCTGAAGACCGCGGTGCCCGGCATGGACCTGCTGCCCTCCAACATCGACTTGTCGGCCGCCGAGGTGCAGCTGGTCAGCGAGGTGGCCCGGGAGTCCGCGCTCGCCCGCGCGCTCAAGCCGCTGCTGGCCGACTACGACTATGTCGTCATCGACTGCCAGCCCTCGCTCGGCCTGCTCACCGTGAACGCGCTGACCGCCGCCCACTCGGTGATCGTGCCGCTGGAGTGCGAGTTCTTCGCGCTGCGCGGCGTCGCGCTGCTCACCGAGACCATCGAGAAGGTCCGCGAGCGGCTCAACCCGGAACTCGAACTCGACGGCATCCTCGCCACCATGTACGACTCCCGCACCGTGCACAGCCGCGAGGTGCTGGCCCGGGTGGTGGAGGCTTTCGACGAGCACGTCTTCCACACCGTGATCGGCCGGACCGTGCGATTCCCCGAGACCACCGTGGCCGGTGAGCCGATCACCACCTACGCCTCCAACTCCGTCGGTGCCGCGGCCTATCGGCAGCTCGCCAGGGAGGTGCTCGCCCGGTGCCACGCCGAGTGAGTCTGCCGGGCGCCGACGAGCTCTTCCGGACCACCGGGGGAGCCGCGCTCCAGGCGCCGCAGCCGCGGCAGCACACCGGAGGCGACACACAGGTGCGCCCGGTCCCCGAAGGCGGGGAGGGCGGCCAGGGACAGCGGCAGGACCGCGGTCAGGAGGACGAGGCGGAACCGCGGTCCGGCGCCGCTCCCGACCGCGACAGCGGCGAGTACGCCGGCCGGGACGCCCCGCCCGGCCCCCGCAGGCCGCTGACCGCCGAGCGCGCCGGCATCCAGTCCGCCGCCGGAGCCGGCTCCACCGTGACCGCCACCGTGCCGCAGCAGGTCCCACCACCGATGCAGAACCCCGGCCCCGTCCCGCAGCCGTCGAACGGGACCCGCCGGAAGTCGTCCCGGCAGAACCGCCGGCCCAGCGGCCGCGAGCGCCACGACGAGAAGATCACCGTCTATGTCTCCGCCGAGGAGCTGATGGACCTGGAGCACGCCCGCCTCGTACTGCGCGGCGAGCACGGCCTGGCCATCGACCGCGGCCGTATCGTCCGCGAGGCCGTCGCCGTCGTGCTGGCCGACCTGGAATCCCGCGGCGACGCCAGCATCCTGGTCCGCCGCCTGCGCGGTCGCTGAGGACCGCTCCGCGCGGTGACCCGCCAGGCCGCGGCCCGCTGCGGGCGGCGCGGGGTCGCGCCGGGCTCCGGACACGGGCGATAGCCTGCCGTCCTGACCTCCCCGCACTTTGGACCTCGATGCCCAGTACATCCGACGACCCGGACCGCCCCCGCCGCCGTTTGGGCCGCGGTGCCGCTCCGAACCCGGAACTGGCGCCCGCGGTCCCCGAGCCCCGCCCGCCGGTGCCCCGGCCGGAGCTCCAGCCGGAGCCTCGGCCCGAGCCAGAGCCCCTGCCTGAGCCCGTGCCGGAGCCGCCGCCGGACTCCCCACCGGATCCCGGGCCGGACTCGGAACCGGACCCTGAGCCGAACCCTGAACCTGACCTGGGACCGCCGCCCGGGCCCGTGACCGCGGCCCCGGCCGAGCCGCCCGACGCCGCCGCACCCGCGCCCCCCGCCGAGCAGCCGCCCGGGCAGGCCGAGGCCGGCAGCCGCTTCACGGTCCGGCTGGCGAACTTCGAGGGCCCCTTCGACCTGCTGCTCCAGCTGATCTCCAAGCACAAGATGGACGTCACCGAGGTCGCGCTGTCCAAGGTGACCAATGAGTTCATGGCCTACATCCACGCCATGGGCGTGGACTGGGACCTCGACCAGACCACCGAGTTCCTGGTGGTCGCCGCGACCCTGCTCGACCTGAAGGCGGCCCGGCTGCTGCCGTCCGCCGAGGTCGAGGACGAGGCGGACCTCGCGCTGCTGGAGGCTCGCGACCTGCTCTTCGCCCGGCTGCTCCAGTACCGGGCCTACAAGCAGATCGCCGCGATCTTCGCCGAGCGGCTGGAGCAGGAGGCGCTGCGCCACCCGCGGACCGTCGGCCTCGAACCGCAGCACGCCGAACTGCTGCCGGAAGTGGTGCTCAGCATCGGCCCGGAGCGCTTCGCCCAGCTCGCGGTGAAGGCGATGCAGCCCAAACCGAAGCCGCAGGTGTACGTGGACCACATCCACGCACCGCTGGTCAGCGTGCGCGAGCAGGCCGAGCATGTGATCGCGCTGCTGCGCGAGCTGGGCGCGGCCAGTTTCCAGGAGTTGACCCGGGACGCCACCGACACCCTGACCGTCGTCGCCCGCTTCCTGGCGCTGCTGGAGCTGTACCGGGAGAAGGCGGTCACCCTCGACCAGGAGGAGGCGCTGGGCGACCTCCAGGTCCGCTGGACCGGCGTCGCCGACGAGAGCGCGCCGCTGGTGACCGACGAGTTCGACCGGCCGCCCGAGCCCGCGGCCAAGGCGGCGGGCGGATCCCGCGCCGAGCCCCCGGACTTCCCCGCGGGCAAGCCCGCCGGGAAACCGACCGAGAACGGAGAAGAGCGATGACCGAGCCGGCCGATCTGCCGCGGGGCGCCGCCGACCTGGAACCGGGAAGGGCGGAAGGTACGGCCCCGGCCCCGACCGGGCTGCTCGGCGCCGCGCTCGCCGAGCTGGAACTGAAGCCCGCCCTCGAAGCGGTGCTGATGGTCATCGACGAGCCCGCCACCGAAGAGCAGCTGGCGAAGATCCTGGACCGGCCGCGCCGGCGGGTCACCAAGGCCCTGCGCGAACTCTCCGACGACTACACCCGCGAGGGACGCGGCTTCGACCTGCGGCTGGTGGCGGGCGGCTGGCGCTTCTACACCCGGCCCGCCTTCGCGCCCGCGGTCGAGAAGTTCGTCCTCGACGGCCAGCACGCCCGCCTCACCCAGGCCGCGCTGGAAACCCTGGCCGTGGTCGCGTACCGTCAACCGGTCAGCCGCTCCCGGGTCTCCGCGGTGCGCGGAGTGAACTGTGACGGCGTGATGCGTACCCTCCTCCAGCGCGGGCTGGTGTCCGAAGGTGGGACGGAACCCGAGACAGGTGCGATCCTGTACAGGACGACCAACTACTTCCTGGAACGTATGGGCCTGCGCAGCCTCGATGAGCTGCCCGAGCTCGCCCCGTTCCTGCCGGAGGCGGACGCGGTCGAGGCGGAGTCCCAGGAAGGGCTTCCGTCCTTCGATCCGGACGCTCAGGACGAGACAGTGACTACCTCGATTACGGAAACTTGATGCGAAGCAGCGACAGGAACAGCGGCGGCGGCCGGAACTCCCGCGGTGGCAGCGGCGGCGGCGCCGGCGGCTCCGACCGGCGCGGGGGCGGCTCCGACCGGCGGGGCGCGAGCTCCGACCGCCGCGGCGGCGGCCAGCCCCGCGGCCAGGGCCAGGGCCAGGGCCAGGGTGGTCGGGGTCAGGGGCAGAGCCAGGGCCCGGCCCAGGGTCCAGGGCAGGGCCAGGGGCAGGAGCGCCCCAGCAGGCCGCGCCCGGAGGAGCGCCGCTACGACGTCGGCACCACCGGCCAGTCCGGTGCGAACAAGCCCGGCGGCATGCCCCGCACCAAGACCGAGGGCCAGCCCGGCAACCGTGGCAAGCGGGCCGGCCGCACCCTGGCCGCCCGCCCGCGCGAGCTGGACGCCCAGATCGAGGAGCGCAACCGCGAGCGGCACAGCAAGCCGAAGCTGAACCTCCCCAAGACCTTCCCCGGCGCCGAGCAGGAGGGCGAGCGGCTGCAGAAGGTGCTGGCCAGGGCCGGTATGGGGTCGCGCCGGGCGTGCGAGGAGCTGATCGAGCAGCGGCGCGTCGAGGTGAACGGCAAGGTCGTCACCGAGCAGGGCCTGCGGGTCGACACCGACAAGGACGAGGTCAAGGTCGACGGGCTGACCGTCGCCACCCAGACGTATCTGTTCTTCGCGCTGAACAAGCCCGCCGGTGTCGTCTCCACGATGGAGGACCCCGACGGCCGCCAGTGCCTCGGCGACTACGTCACCAACCGCGAGACCCGGCTCTTCCACGTCGGGCGGCTGGACACCGAGACCGAGGGCCTGATCCTGCTCACCAACCACGGCGAGCTCGCGCACCGGCTCACCCACCCGCGCTACGGCGTGCAGAAGACGTATCTCGCCGCCATCCAGGGCCCGCTGCCGCGCGACCTGGGCAAGCAGCTCAAGACCGGCATCGAGCTGGAGGACGGCTGGGCGCGCGCCGACCACTTCCGCATCGTGCAGAACACCGGCAAGAACTACCTGGTGGAGGTCACCCTGCACGAGGGCCGCAAGCACATCGTGCGCCGCATGCTCTCGGAGGCCGGCTTCCCGGTCGACAAACTCGTCCGCACCAGCTTCGGCCCGATCCCGCTGGGCGACCAGAAGTCCGGCTGGCTCCGCCGCCTCACCAACACCGAGGTCGGCATGCTGATGCGCGAGGTCGACCTGTAACCCCGGTTCGACGGCGCCTTGTTCGGGACGGTGCGGCGGTCCGGCCCGGACAGCCGCCGCGATCCGCCGAAAGCCCTCGCGTACGGAGCCGCCGACCGGCTTGGATGACCGTATGACCAGCATCCGAACCGATGTCCGCTCCGCCGCGGGGCCGGCCGCGCCCGCCAGGCGTCTTCCCCCGCTTCCCCCGCTTCCCCTGCCGCGACCCGCCGTCCGTGCGTGGACGGCGGTCCGATGACCGCCGGCAAGCGCCCGGCGACCGGCGCCATGATCGGACTGGCCCTCGGTGACGCGCTCGGTTTTCCCACCGAGTTCAGCACGGTGGCCATGATCGAGGCGAAGTCCGGGCCCTGGCGGGGCATGGAGCTGCCCCGGCCCGCCTTCGTCACGGACGACACGCAGATGACGCTGGCCGTCGGGCGCGCCCTGCGCACCGCGGCGGAACGCAGCCCGCTGACACCGCTCAGGCTGCTCCGGCCGCTGCGCGAGGAGTACGTCGAGTGGTGGCGGTCGCCGGAGAACAACCGGGCGCCCGGGCGCACATGTCTGACCGCCTGCGCGTTGCTCAGCCGGCCGGAACGGGTCTGGCAGCAGGCGAGCCAGCCCGAATCCAAGGGCTGCGGGGCCAATATGCGGGTCGCCCCCGCCGGGCTCGTCCCGGCACTCGACGAGCCGACCCGGGCCGGGGTGGCGCAGCTCCAGGCAGCCCTGACCCATGGGCATCCGACCGGACTCGCCGCCTCGGACCTGACGGCGTACGCGGTGCGGGTGCTCGCGCAGGGCGCGCGGCCCGAGGAGATGCTCCCGCTGCTCCGGGAGTACGTGGCCGCGAACCGGTCCACCTACCACGAGCACTGGCTCGGCGACCTGTGGACGTACTCCCAGGACCCGACAGCGACCCACTACATCGAGCGCGGCTGGGACGAGTGCGCGCGGGTGCTGGACCGGGTGGAGCAGGCGCTGGCCGAGCGCGACGAGGAGGCCGACCCCTGCCTGGTCACCGGCGCCGGATGGGTCGCCGAGGAGGCCTTCGCCACCGGCCTGCTGTGCTTCCTGCTCTTCCCCGGGGAGCCGGTCACCGCGCTGCGCCGGGCCGCCCACAGCTCCGGGGACTCGGACTCCATCGCCTGTCTGACCGGGGCCTTCGCCGGGGCGTATCTCGGCGCGGACGCCTGGCCGGCCCGCTGGGCGGACGGCATCGAGTACGGCGACGAGCTACGCGCGCTGGGCGGGCTCTGGGACGGCGGGGGGCTCGGCGGCTGACACCGAGGCGTGGCGGACCCGGCGCAGGAAGTCCTCCACCCGGGCGCGGTCCGGCTGCTCCGGCAGCGGGCTGCCGGCGAGGGCCGCGTCCGCCTCCTCGTGCAGGGCGCGCATCCAGGCCCGGACCTCCTCCCAGCCCAACTCGCCCCGCTTCACGGCCAGCAGCCGCGTCCGGTGCTCACCGACGTCGACGGTGAGCCGGCCGCTGCGCAGCAGGTCCCGGCGGCTGATCAGCAGCCGCAGCAGCTGCATCGCGTGCCGCCAGCCCGGCTCGCCGCCGGTGCGCAGCTCGGCCTCGGCCCGGGCCAGTCGGCGGGCCGCGGCGGCGCGGAAGCTGGCGTCCACCCGCCGCGACAAGAACGCGTCGCGCAGGTCGAGCAGCTCGCGGCCGGTCGCGTCCACGTGTTCGACCAGCGGCGAGTGCAGGCACTCCAGCAGATTCGGATGGGCCCGCAGCGCCAGCGAGCAGAACCGCTCCAGCTCCCAGGAGAACTGCTCGTCCAGGGGTCCGGCGACCTGCGTCGGCGGCTTCTCGAACCGCCAGAACAGCGGCGTGGGCGCCACGAACACCCCGCGCCGGTCGGTGTCCCCGCCGTGCGTCGCGAGCCCGAAGGCGCGTGCCCCCATGACACAGGCGTAGACCGTGTGATCCCTGACGAGGGCGTGGCCCAGCGAGCCCGGCGAGTCGCGCATGAGGGCGATTATGGCCACACCGTTCGACCCGCGCCGGGGATTCGGTGCTTCCCCTGGTGGCCGAGAGGAGACCGGAGGCCACCGGAAGGCGAGTGACCAAGGGTGCGGACGGGGCTGATGGGCCGCCGTCTCGCCCTGCGGGCGACGGCTCCGCCGGGTCGGCGCGCCCACTTACCCTTGTCCGCAGAAGACACCGGTGAAAGCTTCCGTTCCGGTGCGACCCGCTCAGTGAGGACCGCCAAGGTGAGGACCGCGCTCGTCATCGGAACCGGGCTGATGGGCACCTCCGCCGCCCTCGCGCTCAGCGCCCGCGGCATCGGGGTGCACCTCGCCGACCGCGACGACTCCGCGGTCCGTACCGCGGCGTCGCTCGGCGCCGGCACCGCCGGCGTCCCGGGAGAACCGGTCGACCTGGTGATCGTGGCGGTGCCGCCGGCCCATGTCGCCGCGGCCCTCGCCGACGCGGTCGCCCGCGGGCTGGGCCGCGGCTACCTGGACGTGGCCAGCGTCAAGGGCGGCCCGCGCCGGGACCTGGAAGCCCTCGGCTGCGACCTCAGCCGCTACATCGGCACCCATCCGATGGCCGGCCGGGAGCGCTCGGGCCCGCTGGCCGCCACCGCCGACCTCTTCGAGGGCCGGCCCTGGGTGCTCACCCCGACCCCGGCCACCGACACCGAGGTGCTCAACCTGGCGCTGGAACTCGTCGCCCTGTGCCGGGCCGTCCCGGTGGTGATGGACGCCGACGCGCACGACCGCGCGGTCGCCCTGGTCTCGCACACCCCGCAGCTCGTCTCCAGCATGGTCGCGGCCCGGCTGGAGCACGCCGAGGAGGCCGCGGTCCGGCTCTGCGGGCAGGGCATCCTCGACGTCACCCGGATCGCCGGGTCGGAGCCCGGCATGTGGATGGACATCCTGGCCGCCAACCCGGGCCCGGTCGCCGACGTGCTGGCCGACCTCGCCGCCGACCTCGCCGAGACGGTCACCGCGCTGCGCGCCCTGCAGAGCGCCGACGACGACAAGCGGCGCGGCGGGGCGGACGGCATCGAGGACCTGCTGCGCCGGGGCAACATCGGCCGGGCCAAGGTGCCGGGCAAGCACGGCACCGCCCCCAAGGCCTACGAAGTCCTCGCCGTCCTCATCGGCGACCAGCCCGGTGAGCTGGCCCGGCTGTTCGCGGACGCGGGCGCGGCCGGGGTCAACATCGAGGACGTCCGGATCGAGCACTCGACCGGCCAGCAGGCCGGCCTGGTCCAGCTGACGGTCGAGCCGCGCACCGCTCCCCAGCTCACGGCGGCGCTGCGGGAGCGCGGCTGGGCGCTGCGGAAGTAGTGCCGGCCCCACCCGGGCCCGGCAACGGCACGGGTGCCGGCCGGGCGGGGAAGCCCTGGCCCCGCATCGGCGGTGTGACCTGCCGCGGCGCCGGCCGCGCGGCCCGGACCGGCCGTCGCGTGGCCCCGGCGAAAACCCGTGGCACCGGGCCCTCCGCACGGCCGGTAACCTTGAGGGATGGCATCCGGCCCGCGCCGGGCAGCCGCGCCCCCCGATCGATGTGCACGAGGAAGGTCCAGCCCTGTGGAAAATCCGGTAAGTCCGGTGAACCCGGTGATCGTCGCCATCGACGGCCCCTCCGGCACGGGCAAGTCCAGCACCTCCAGGGCGGTCGCCGCCGAACTCGGGCTGAGCTATCTGGACACCGGCGCCCAGTACCGGGCGATCACCTGGTGGATGCTCAGCAACGGGGTGGACGTGAACGACCCCGGCGCCGTCGCCGACGCCGTCGACAAGCCGGTGATCGTCTCCGGCACCGACCCCGGCAAGCCCGCCATCAGCGTGGACGGCCTGGACGCCAGCGGCCCGATCCGCTCCCAGGAGGTCACCGCCGCGGTGAGCGCCGTCAGCGCGGTGCCGGAGGTACGCGCCCGCATGGTGGCCTACCAGCGCAGCACCACCGCCGCCGCGCCCGGCGGCATCGTGGTGGAGGGCCGGGACATCGGCATCACCGTGCTGCCCACCGCCACCGTCAAGATCTTCCTCACCGCGTCCGCCGAGGCCCGCGCCGCCCGCCGCAGCGGGGAGCTCAACGGCGCGCTGAGCGTCGCGGAGACCCAGGACGCGCTGATCCGCCGGGACGCCGCCGACTCCGGCCGCAAGACCTCGCCGCTGGCCAAGGCCGACGACGCCATCGAGGTCGACACCACCACGCTCACCCTGGAGCAGGTCGTCGAGCGGGTCGTGGCGCTGGTCGAGGAGAAGCGGGCGTCCCGGTGACATCGCAGCTCGCCCCGCCGCCGGGTCCGCGCGGCGCCGCAGTGGCACGCGGCATCGGCATCGGCCTGATGAACGGCCTGTGGCGCCCCCGGGTGCTCGGTGCCTGGCGGATCCCCGCCAAGGGCCCGGTCATCCTGGCCGGCAACCACAGCCACAACGTCGACGGACCGATGCTGATCGGCACCACCCCGCGCCCGATCCACTTCCTGGTGAAGAAGCAGGCGTTCGTCGGACCGCTCGACCCCTTCCTGCGGGCCATCGGCCAGATCGAGATCGACCGGGAGAGCGTCGACCGTACCGCCATCGCCAACGCGCTCGGCGTGCTGGCCCGCGGGGGTGTGCTCGGGATATTCCCCGAGGGCACCCGCGGTGACGGCGACTTCGCCCAGCTGCGGGCCGGCCTGGCGTACTTCGCGGTGCGCTCCGGCGCACCCGTCGTCCCGGTCGTGGTGCTGGGCAGCGCCCGCAAGGGCCGGATGGTGGGCGCGCTGCCACCGCTGCGGTCACGTATCGACGTCGTCTTCGGCGAGCCCTTCGACGCCGGGGACGGCAGCGGGCGCCGCACCCGCAGCGCGCTGGACACCGCCACCACCCGTATCCAGGAACGGCTGACCGCACACCTGGCCGAGGCCAGGCGGGCCACCGGCCGCTGAGCCGACGGACCACACGGACCCCCACGGACCACACGAACCCACAACGGACCTGTACCGGCCGCCGCGGAAGCGCGGAACCGGACCGGTTGCCGCCACACCGATTACGGCAGCCACCCCTGTCGACCGACGGAGAGACCTCATGGACCAGCAAGACCAGCACGGCGACATCGGCGCGCTCGGCGGCGCCGAATACGCCGAGTTCATGGAGCTCGCCGCCGAAGAGGGCCTCGACCTGGACGAGGTGGCCGACGACCTCGCCGACATGAGCCACGGCCCGCTGCCGGTCCTGGCCGTCGTCGGCCGGCCGAACGTCGGCAAGTCGACGTTGGTGAACCGCATCATCGGCCGCCGCGAGGCCGTCGTGGAGGACCGCCCGGGCGTCACCCGCGACCGGGTGTCGTACGAGGCGAACTGGAACGGCCGCCGCTTCAAGATCGTGGACACCGGCGGCTGGGAGCAGGACGTCCTCGGCATCGACGCCTCGGTCGCCGCGCAGGCCGAATTCGCCATCGAGGCCGCCGACGCGGTGGTCTTCGTGGTGGACGCCACGGTCGGCGCCACCGACACCGACGAAGCCGTGGTCAAGCTGCTGCGCCGGGCCGGCAAGCCGGTGGTGCTGGCCGCCAACAAGGTGGACGGCCCCTCGGGCGAGGCGGACGCCGCCGCGCTGTGGAATCTCGGCCTCGGCGAGCCGCACGCGATCTCCTCGCTGCACGGGCGCGGTACCGGCGACATGCTGGACGCCATCCTGGAGGCGCTGCCCGAGGCCCCCGCGATGACCTTCGGTGACGTGGTCGGCGGCCCGCGCCGTATCGCACTGATCGGCCGCCCCAATGTCGGCAAGTCGTCGCTGCTGAACAGGGTGGCGGGCACCGACCGTGTGGTGGTCGACGAGGTGGCCGGCACCACCCGGGACCCGGTCGACGAGCTGATCGAACTCGGCGGCGTCACCTGGAAGTTCATCGACACCGCGGGCATCCGCCGCCGGGTGCACCTGGCCGAGGGCGCCGACTACTACGCCTCGCTGCGGACGGCGGCGGCGCTGGAGAAGGCGGAGGTCGCGGTCATCCTGGTGGACGGCAGCGAGATGCTGGCCGAGCAGGACACCCGGATCATCAGCATGGCCGTCGAGGCGGGCCGGGCCGTGGTCATCGCCTACAACAAGTGGGACCTGCTGGACGAGGAGCGCCGCTACTACCTGGAGCGGGAGATCGAGCGCGATCTGGTCCAGGTGCAGTGGGCGCCGCGGGTGAATGTCTCGGCGCGCACCGGGCGGCACATGGAGAAGCTGGTGCCGGCCATCGAGACCGCGCTGGCCGGCTGGGAGACCCGGGTGCCCACCGGGCGGCTGAACGCCTTCCTCGGCGAGATCGTCGCCGGGCATCCGCACCCGATCCGCGGCGGCAAGCAGCCCCGCATCCTGTTCGGCACGCAGGCCGGCGCCAGGCCGCCGCGCTTCGTGCTCTTCGCCTCCGGCTTCCTGGAGGCGGGCTACCGGCGCTTCGTGGAACGCCGGCTGCGCGAGGAGTTCGGCTTCGCGGGCACGCCGATCCAGGTGTCGGTGCGGGTCCGGGAGAAGCGCGGCCGCAAGAAGTAGCCCGTGCGCGGGCGGCGGCACGGGCGGGTCCTGCGGCAGGGCGGCGGCTCGGGCGACCGCCGGGCTGTGTCAGCCCGGCCGGCCGTCGCCGCGGCCCGGTGGCAGCGCCGCCGGGCCGTTGTTGCCGCGGTGCCGGCCGCCGGGCGCGAACGGCTGATACTGGGGGCGCCAGGCGGCCACCCCGTCGAAATCCAGCTGCTCCTCACCGGAGCGATCACCCGGCAGGGTGCGGAAGAGCCTGCGGTACTCGGAGTACAGCGCGTCGTAGATCGGTGTGCCGCTGCCTCCCGCGGAGTCCTGGGCGGTGCGCATGGACGGGATGTAGCGCTGATAGGGGGCTCGGGCGGAGGCGTCAAAAGTGTGCACGTATCAGCCAACGAGACCGGATGCCGCGGGATGCGGGCCGCACGGCTGAATCACCGATCTTTGACGGCGTCAATGGGCCAACGGGGTCAATGACGTCAACGGTGCCGCTGGCGCCGACGATGTGACCGCATGGCGAGGGGCGCGCACGGCATTCCCGTACGCGCCCCCGAGTGCTTCAATCCGCCGGCCGGGCTCGCGGCCGGCCGCCGCGCCGGATCAGGTGCCCGACAGCGGCATCGTGGCCGCCACCAGCTGACCGCGCGCACAAGCGCGGGCCAGCGCGTCCCGCATCAGGTCCTCGCGGGGCTGCCGGCCGATCGAGCCGGCCGGCCCCGCGTACACATACACCTCATTGCTCCGGCTGACCGCCGCCCGCCAGCCGTCGCTGACCTGGAGCGGCTGGTGCGCCTGCCACCACGCGGTGGCCGGACCGCCGCCCGGGCCCGGCTGGAGCACCGCGTGCAGCTTGCCCATCGCCAGCAGCACCGACCAGCCGGACAGCGCCGACGGCCGTGTGTCCAGATCCAGCTGCGGTACGAAGCCCTGCTCGATCAGCAGCGGCAGGAAGTCGTCGCCCCCGCCCTCGGCGCCGACCCGGGCCACCGGTCCGGTGGGCTCGACCACCAGCGCCGGACGCAGTTGGTCCTCCACGATGATCAGCCCGCAGGTGATGCCCAGCACCGCTTGGCGCGGGGCGGCCTCGACCGGGGCGGGCGCGGCGGCCTCGGCCTGCTCGCCGCCGCTCACCGACATGCTGCGCGCGGCTCCCTGCAGCTGCGACTCCGCCACCGGGACCACCTGCGAGGGGATGCACGCCGCGTGGGCGAAGGCCAGCACCGCCGTCTCGTCGCCCACGAAGAGCACGGTGCTGGTCGGCTCCTGGCCGGTGTCGCCGGGGGTGCGGCAGGAGGTGCAGTCGTAAGTGCCCGGCGCGTTCTCACCGTTGAGGAGTCGCTCGGTCTCCTCCTCGCCGATCTCGGCTCGTACCTCGTCACTCACGTCGAGCATGGGCGCCACGGGAGTCTCCTTGAAGTGCGGTGCTGCGGTCACTGAGTGACAACGGATGGTCTGTGGCAGGAGTCACGGTTTGTGGCGTATCTCATTTCGTCGCCCGTCGCGGTCGGTGAGAATCCCCGGCATTCCCTCACGGAATGTCGAACGAACGTATGAACGAGGTGAGTTGGTGCTGTGAGGAGACTCACGGTTGGTGTCTGGAGTGTCCGTACATACGACGATACACGCCCGCCGGGAATCACCGTTCCGTTGATCGTTACCAGCGGTAAAGGCCAACTGGCCTGCGAGGAAAAGGAATTGTTTGCCCCTTGGCGGCAGCACTGCCTAGATTCGCCCGCCGTGTGCAGAGTGCACCGCCCGGGTTCGGACGGGCGTCGCTTCATGAGGGAAGCGGCGCCCGTTCTTGACGCGCCAACGGGGAAACCCCGGGTCCGTGGAGAGGGATTCCATGGTCTTCAGCTGCAAGTACCGGCATACCGCATTGCTCACCGGCGTCGCCGCCCTCGCACCGCTGGCCGTCCTGGCGGCCGCGGGCGAGTCATCGGCGGCGGACAGCGCCGTGTGGGACCGTATCGCCCGGTGCGAGAGCGGCGGCAACTGGCACATCAACACCGGCAACGGCTATTACGGCGGGCTGCAGTTCTCCGCCGCCACCTGGCGGTCCTACGGAGGCGGTGCGTACGCGTCGACCGCCGACCGGGCCAGCCGGGCGGAGCAGATCGCCATAGCGACGAAGCTTCAGCACGCGAGCGGTTGGGGCGCCTGGCCGGTGTGCGCCCGCGAGGCCGGGGCCTACGGCTCGGCGCCCGCCGCGGACAAGCCGACGGCGACGCACACATCGGCACCGAGCAAGCCCGCGAAGCACTCCAAGCACCGCAAACCCGCCAAGCCGTCCGAGCCGGCCAAGCCCGCGAAGCCGGTCAAGCCGGCCAAGCACGCCCACGCGGCCAGGAACAGAGCGACCGTCAGGCACGTCGAGCGGCACCGCACCGTCGCGTCGCGCCGTCCGTCGGTGAGCGCGCGGGCCGACCGGGGGACGCCGCGCCCGGTGCTGGGCGGCGCGGTACGGGGGACTTCCGTGCTCTGGGCAGCCGCGATTCCGGCCTGGTGGCCCATGTGGTGACGGCCAGTCGGATTATCTGCCCCGCTCGGGTGTGGTCCACCCGGGTGGGGCGCGCCCCGCGCCGGGCCGCGTCGCCAGCGGACCGGGGTGGGGGCCTGCTTAGCGTGGCCCGATGATCGAACTATCGAACTATCGCCAAAGCGACACGGACGGTCATCCCGCCGCGGGTGATCGTACGACCGCCGATCGCCCGACCGCCGCCACGACCGGCGCCCCCACGACCAGTGCCGCCCGTACGGGCGCCGCCACGACCGGCGCCCGTACGGAGGACGCCCCCACGACCGGCGCCGGCCCCGCGCCGGCCCGTACAAGAGCTGTCCGCACCGCCGGTGCCCGCGCCGCCGCCGCGCTCGCCGCCCTCGGCACGGTCGCCCTGCTGCCGCTCACCGCCGCACAGCCGGCGCGAGCGGCCGGGCCGCAGCGCATCGCCCCGGCCCCCGCACGCGCCGTCGAGGCGGCGCCGATCGCCCGGACGGCCCAGGACGCGCTTCTGCGCACCGGCCCGCGGGCGGCGGTGCGCCGGGTCGTCAGCCGGGGGCGCTCGGTCTGGGACGACATCGCGAGGTGCGAGAGCGGTGGCGACTGGCACATCAACACCGGCAACGGCTACTACGGCGGGCTGCAGTTCATCCAGGGCACCTGGGAGGCCTTCGGCGGCCTGAGGTACGCCCGGCGCGCCGACCTCGCCACCCCCGAGCAGCAGATCGCGGTCGCCGAGACCCTGGTGCGCGCCCAGGGCTGGGGCGCCTGGCCGGCCTGCTCCCGCGGGATCACCCCGGCCGACCACACCCCCCGACACGTCCACACGGTGCGCAGCGGCGAGACCCTCTCCGGCATCGCGCAGGACCTCGGCGTCGACGGCGGCTGGCCGCGGCTCTACCGGATGAACAAGGCCGCGATCGGCCCCGACCCGAACCGGCTGCGGACCGGCGTCGTCCTCACCCTCTCCTGACGGCGGCGGCCGCTCCACCGCGGAGCCGGGGCGGACCCGGCCCGCTCGGGCGGCATTGCTAGGGTCGGTGGTCCATACCACCGGCCCGCGGCAGGGGACGCGAGGACGGGAAACGGCGGAGTCGGGGGCTCGGGACACGCATGCGTATCGCCTTTCTGATGAACAACGCCTACGGCATCGGCGGCACCATCCGCACCACCTGCAATCTCGCCGGCCAACTCGCCGCCGAGCACGAGGTGGAGATCGTCTCGGTCTTCCGCGACCGCGACGAACCGTCCTTCGCGTACGACCCGCGGATCAGGCTCCGCCCGCTGGCGGACCTGCGCGCGGACAGCCCGTCGAGTGTCCGCGACGATCCGGGTCGGCGGCGGCCCGCCGCGGTCTTCCCCGCCTCCGACCGCCGGCACGCCGAATACAGCGCGCTGACCGACGAACTGATCGGCCGCTGCCTGGCCGAGCTCGACGCCGACGTGGTGGTCGGCACCCGGCCGGGCCTCAATGTGCACCTCGCCCGGCAGGCCCCGCGCCGTCTGGTCCGCGTCGCCCAGGAGCACTTGACGCTCGACACCCACTCCACCCGGCTCGTGCTGGCGCTGCGCCGCCACTACCCCGCCCTGGACGCGGTGACCACCACCACCGAGGCCGACGCGGCCGTCTACCGCCGCCGGATGCCGGGCGTGCGGGTCACCGCGGTCCCCAACAGTGTGCCGTCGGCCGCCGTCCCGCCGTCGGACTGCACCGCCCCGGTCGTGGTCGCCGCCGGACGGCTCGCCGAGGCCAAGCGCTACGACGACCTGATCCGCGCCTTCGCCCGGGTCGGCGACACGCGCCCCGACTGGCGTCTCAAGCTCTACGGCAGCGGCGAGCAGCAGGACCGGCTGGCGGCGCTGATCACCGAACTGGGTGTCGGCCAGCGGGTCACGCTGATGGGCCCGGTCGCCCCGCTCGAACCCGAACTCGCCAAGGCCTCGCTGCTCGCGGTCACCTCCAGCATGGAGTCCTTCGGCATGACCATCGTCGAGGCGATGCGGGTCGGCCTGCCGGTGGTCGCCACCGACTGCCCGCTCGGCCCGCGCGAGATAGTGCGCGACGGTGTGACGGGTCTGCTGGTGCCGCCGCGCGACATCGCGGGCATCGCCGGGGCGCTGCTCGCCCTGATCGAGGACGACGGCCGCCGCAAGGAGATGGGCCGCGCCGCGCTGCTGTCCGCCGAGCGCTACGACCCGGCGGTCATCGCCGACCAGCACGTGCGACTCTTCCGCGCGCTGCTGGCCGCCCGGTCCGCGCCCGGCCACCGGGCCAGGGCGGGCGTACGGGCCGGCGCCGGCCGCGGGCTCGGCGCACTGCTGTCCGTGGCGGACACCGCGGGGGCGGCGGTGCGCAGGGCACGGCGAGGGGCGCACCGGGTCGGGCAGGAGTCCGGCAAGGGGTCCGGCCAGGGCTCGGACCCCGGCTCGCACTCGGCCGGCGGCTCGGATCCCAGCCCGGAATCGGGCGCCCGCTGACGGACCGGCCGCATGGGCGGCACACAGGAAACACCCGGGCCCGGGAGATTTCGCGCGGAATTTGTGCGGAATCTGTGTGCGGGACGAATTGAATACGAGCCGGTATTCGGACGCCGGGCCCGCCGTTCCCGCATACGGTGGTCCTATGGAGCAGCAAGCGAACTTCTCCGGTGGTAATCCGCACGACGACCCGGACGCCTACCTGGGCCTCGGCCAGGAGGAGGCCGAGGGCCGGGCCAGGGAGCACGGCTGGACGACGGTACGCCTGCTGCCGCCCGGCGCGGTGGTGACGTTGGAGTACCAGGCCGGCCGGCTGAACTTCCTGGTGGACCAGGAGCAGGACCGGGTCACCGAGTGCTGGCTCGGCTGAGCGGCGGCGCGGGCGTCCGTCCCTGGGCGGAACGCCGAGCTTGAGCCCGCTCTTCTTGGACGTCTGCCCGCCCGTACGCCTACCCGCTTACGTGCCGACCCGCTTGGACGTCTGCCGGGGCCGGACGCCTGCCCGGCCCCGACCCGTGCCCGGACGGTCCGCGCGGGCGGGAGCAGGACCACCGGGTCCGGCTCCCGCCCGGCGCGCGCTCAGGTCTGGGTGCCCCTGCCGCGCCCCTGCTGGTGCACCAGCGGAGTCGCGGGCCGGCCCGGCCGCTCGACGGGCGGGCGGCGGCTGCCGGCCGGGGTCAGCGGGGTGCGCTCGTTGCGCACGGCGGAGGGGCGGCCAGGCGTGTGGTGGCCGCTCGGCGCGGCGCCCGCCGGGGAGCCGACGGGCTGGGCCGCGGCCGAGGACTGCGGGCCGGCGGCCGGGGCTTGTGCCACGGGGGCCTGTGCGGCCGAAGCCTGCCCGACCGAGGCGCCCAGGCTGCCGGCGCCGACCGGCTCGCGGCTCGACTCGTCCTCCTCCGAGGGGCGCGGACCGACCACCACCGAGGGGCCCGCCACCGGGACGGGCGACATGAGGCCCGAGCGGCGCCACCGCTCCCAGCCGGCCAGGATCAGATCCTCGGTGCGCGCCATCGCCGGCTCGAACCACGGCAGGGCGAGCAGGATCAGCAGCCCCGCGGCCCACCCGAGCAGCACATCGCTGACCCAGTGCGTCCCGAGGTAGACCGTGGTCGCGCCCACCCCGAGGGCGAGCAGGGCGCTGCTCACCGAGCCCAGCCGCCGGGCCCGCTGCGTGGTGGCCAGGTAGGCCAGCACGCCCCAGGTGACCACGGCGTTCGCGGTGTGACCGGAAGGAAATATATCGCCGCCGGCGAACATCTCCGAGGAGCCGACGGTCGTGGCGTAATGCGGGCCGAGCCGCCCGAGGCCGTATTTCACGGCGCCCACGGTGACGTTCAGCAAAAGGAGTGAGGTGCCGAGCACCAGCAGCGGATGGAGGGTGTGGCGGCGCCACGACCGCCAGCCCAGCCAGGCGAGCACTATCACCGCGGTGGGGCCACGCTGACCGAGAACGACGAAATAGTCCAGAAACGCGTGGATCTGCGGCCATTGTTTGTAAGGGCGCCACAGCATGACCTGCCAGTCGAGCGTCACCAGTTTCGAGGTGGTCACGACACCCACGACGATCGCCACGTAGGACGCCAGCGTCAAGCCGAACAACCAGACGCGTGTTCGGCTCATCCGCGGTAGGTCCCGTCTGGTCGGGTGCTCCACCGTGCGGTGGAGCCTCTCATCGGTACGCACTGAATCGACGTTACAGCGTGTGACGGCATAGATCGGCTGAACAGGCCGCTTTGTAATGACGATGTGATGTGGAGTGCGTCTCACAGGTTCTTTGACGGCCGGCGGTCGGCCTGAATACGGGAAGTTCGTGGAGTTTATGTTCAGGTGTTGATAGTCACACCCCCGTCTTCTTATATATCGCTTATTTCCCTGGTCTTTCTCCGCAGTTTCCCTGCCGATCGCCCACCGGACGCCCATGGGGTCATCGCGACCTGTCCGGCATGGCCCCGGACAGTCACTGTACGATCACGTAACGTTACACATAGGAGCGACGCAACCGGAAGCGGCGCTTCCGGTTCACGTACGCTGTCGTCTCATCCGCTCGTGGAGGTGGGCCTATGGCACGGCCGGTCAGCCGGTGGACCGTCCTGGTCGTCCTCTGCGTCAGCCTGCTGGTCGTAGCGCTGGACGCCACTGTTCTGCAGGTGGCCGTGCCCTCGCTCACCGAGGATCTGCGGCCGGGTTCCCAGCAACTGCTCTGGATCGTCGACGCGTACTCGCTCATCGCCGCGTCCCTGCTGATCCTCTTCGGCACCCTCGGCGACCGAATCGGCCGCCGCCGGGTCCTGTTGCTGGGCTACGCCCTGTTCGGCGCGGCCTCCGCGGCCGCCGCCTTCGCACCCACCCCGAACGTACTCATCGGCGCCCGGGCGCTGCTCGGCGTCGGCGGCGCCATGATCATGCCGGCCACCTTGTCGATCCTCCGTCAGGTCTTCCCGGACCGGCGGGAGCGGGCGATGGCGATCGGTCTGTGGAGCGCGGTGGCCGCGGTCGGCGCGGCGGTCGGCCCGGTGCTCGGCGGCTTCATGGTCGAACACTGGTGGTGGGGCTCGGTGTTCCTGATCAACATCCCGCTGATGGCCGTGATGCTCCCGCTCGGCCGGCTGCTGCTGCCGGAGTCCCGCGGCGGCGGCGACGGACCCTGGGACGTGCTCGGCGCGCTCACCGCGGCCGGCGGCATCCTCGGGCTGGTGTTCGGCATCAAACGGCTGGGCGGCGGCGCCGGTCCGGCCGCCGCCTCGGTCTGCCTGCCGCTGCTGGCGGGCGCCGCCCTGCTGGTGCTGTTCGTACGGCGCCAGCGTCGCCGCGAACACCCGCTGATCGATGTGCGGATGTTCACCCGAGTGGCCTTCTCCACCTCCGTCGGCTGCATCGTGCTGGCCATGCTCGCGCTGGTCGGACTGGAACTGATCGCCGGGCAGTATCTGCAACTCGTACTCGGCCTCAGCCCGTTCCGCACCGGCCTGCGGCTGCTGCCGCTCACCTTCGCCGCGATCGCCTCCGGCCTGGCCGGCTCCCGGCTGCTCCACCGCTTCGGACCGCGCCGGATGGTCGTGGCCGGTTTCCTGCTCACCGCGCTCGCCGTCGTGTCGCTGACCGGCATGGGACAGACCGACCGTCCGGGCCTGCTCACCACCGGCTTCGTGCTGCTGGGCTTCGGTCTGGAGACCACGCTCTTCGGCGCCTACGAGTCGATGCTCAGCGAGGCCCCCGCCCACCAGGCCGGCGGCGCGGCGGCGATCGGCGAGACCTCGTACCAACTCGGCGCCGGCCTCGGCGTCGCGCTGCTCGGCAGTGTGATGAACGCCGTCTACTCACCCCACGCGGCCGGGGTGAGCAGCGCCGACAGCACCGCCGCCGGGCAGTCGCTCGGCGAGGCGTACGACGTCGCCCACCGGCTCGGCGGCAGTTCGGGGGCGGCGCTGCGGCAGGCCGCACGTCACTCGTTCGTGGAAGGCATGCATGTGACGCTGCTGGTCAGCGGGGGCCTGCTGCTCGCGGGCGCGTGTGCGGCGCTGCGGCTGCCGCGGGTGATGGACTGCGGCCCGCGGGCCGACGACCTCGACCCGTCGGCCGAAACGGCCGGGACCGCCTCGGAGTCGGCGGGTGAACGGTCCGCCTCGGCGGTCCGCTCTGGACGGGCGAGGGACTGACCCGTAACGTCGGCGCCGAGTCGGGATGACCACTGCTAGTTTTCGGGCCGGAGGTCCAGCCATGTCCGCACGCCCCCCGTCCAGGCCCCCTTTCGACCCGTACGACCCCCTGGGCCTGGACGATCTGCTCACCCCGGAGGATCTGGCGGTCCGCGACACGGTCCGGGACTGGGCCGCCGACCGGGTGCTGCCGCAGATCGCCGACTGGTACGAGCGCGGGGAACTGCCCGTCATCCGCGAACTCGCCCGTGAACTCGGCTCCATCGGGGCGCTCGGCATGCCGCTGACCGGCTACGGCTGCGCGGGGGCCAGCGCGGTCCAGTACGGCCTGGCCTGCCTGGAGCTGGAGGCCGCCGACTCGGGCGTCCGTTCGCTGGTCTCCGTCCAGGGCTCCCTGGCGATGTACGCGATCCACCGCTACGGCTCGGCGGCGCAGAAGGAGCGCTGGCTGCCGTCGATGGCGGCGGGCGAGGTCATCGGCTGCTTCGGGCTGACCGAACCCGACCACGGCTCCGACCCGGCCGCCATGCGCACCCACGCCAAGCGCGCCGGCTCCGACTGGGTGCTCAGCGGCCGCAAGATGTGGATCACCAACGGCTCGGTGGCCGGCGTCGCCGTGGTGTGGGCCCAGACCGACGACGGCGTACGCGGCTTCCTCGTACCGGCGGACACCCCCGGCTTCTCCGCCCCCGAGATCCGCCACAAGTGGAGCCTGCGCGCCTCGGTCACCAGCGAGTTGGTCCTGGACGGCGTACGGCTGCCCGCCGACGCGGTGCTTCCCGAGGCCACCGGGCTGGGGGGCCCGCTGAGCTGCCTGAACCACGCCCGCTACGGCATCGTGTGGGGCGCGATGGGCGCGGCGCGCTCCTGCTTCGAGTCCGCGCTGGAATACGCCAAGAGCCGCGAGCAGTTCGGCCGGCCCATCGCCGGTTTCCAGCTCACCCAGGCCAAACTAGCCGACATGGCGGTGGAACTGCACAAGGGCATCCTGCTCGCCCATCATCTGGGACAGCGGATGGACGCCGGGCGGCTGCGCCCGGAGCAGGTCAGCTTCGGCAAGCTCAACAACGTGCGCGAGGCGATCGAGATCTGCCGTACCGCCCGTACGATCCTCGGCGCCAATGGGATCTCACTCGAATACCCCGTGATGCGGCACGCGACCAATCTGGAGTCGGTGCTCACCTACGAGGGCACGGTGGAAATGCACCAGCTCGTGCTGGGCAAGGCCCTGACCGGGCTCGACGCGTTCCGCGGCTGACGCCTGACCGCGATGTGCCGCCGCGCCGGGGCACACCGGGGGCTGGACTCGGCGGTTCCCGCGGGCGACCCCCCGGACCCCCGGTGGGAGGTGCGGCGGCTGGGGGTCCGGGGAATCAGCTCTGGTTGAAGAAGCGGTCGCCGCCGTGGCGGGCGTCCGCGTTCATGACCGAGTAGTCGGTCGGGGTCAGCAGGAAGACGCGGGTGGCGACGCGCTCGATGGAGCCGCGCAGACCGAAGGTGAGGCCGGCCGCGAAGTCGACGACGCGCTTGGCGTCGGCCGGTTCCATACCGGTGAGGTTGACGATCACCGGCACGCCGTCACGGAACAGCTCACCGATGCCGCGCGCGTCCCGGAAACTGTCCGGGGTCACGGTCGCGATCCGGTGGCCCTGCTCCTCGGCCGACTCGGAGGCCACCCGCACCCGCGGGTCCGTCACCCAGGTGTCGGCACGTTCGGAGCCCTCGCCGTAGTCGGCGTACTCCTCGTCGTAGTAACGCTCGCCGCCGTTGTCGTCGACGAGGCCCAGCCAGGCACTCGCCCGTCGTACCGAACCCATGGACGCCTCCTCTCTCACACGCGGTCGTACCGTCCGCTGTTCCTATGTTCGTCCATGATGTGGATGATGTGCCATGCGGATTGCCGCCACTCAGGCGACTTGTGACGGTACTGGCACACACGATAGTGGCGCACCGTCAAGCCGCGGCAGGGTTCGGCGAGGTGATGGTTCGATGGGAACTTCCTTCACGTGCGGGTGATTCAGGGGGCCGTACGGCCCTACCTGCCCCGAGAACGCGGGCCCATAACATGATTGTCGGTTGAAGTGCCGAGCTCAGCGTCGGTACGCGAGCGGCTCCGCGAGGCGGGCGACGGCAGTTCGGGCGGTGACGACGGCTGGAGGAGTCGGCCGGCCGGACCCGACGCCGAGCGGGATCCGGGACGGATCGCGGACGGACCGGGGCCGGAGCGGGATCGGACCGGGGCTGGGTCCGGGGCGGCGCGGGGCCCGGGTAGTGGGGGGTCGGGCCGGGCCGGAAGAGCTATGACGCGGGAGCCCTGAGGGAGGGGCCGGAGCGGCTGAACGATGCGTGTGTGAAGACGGGACGATCCGTCGGACGTCTGTCGGAGAAAGTCAGCGGCGACAACACGACGCCGACCACACCCGACCGAAGTCGATGTGGTCGCGGGTGACCAGCTGACAGCTACGCATGCGCACAGTGCAGCAGCCGGGCGGGCGATCCGTCAACCGCGCTGAGACACGGTGTCCACGTCTCGGACAGGCTTGACAGCCTGCGCCGGGCTCGGCATAGCCTCATGCCACGGTCCTCGGGCCGAGCCGCGTTGAGGGACGCGGCGGCTGTGTGAAGGCGTCTCCCGCCTCTTCCGCGTGTCCACGGAGCCTTCGCATGCCTGCCGAAACCTCGCCCCTCGCCCCCACCCCGCTCCTCTCCGGGCCGCAGCCGCCCGCCCCCGCGCCGCTGTCGTACCGCCGCACCCGCACCCGCACGCTGCATCTCGCCGTCGCGATAGACGGCGGCAGCGGGCAGCATCCGCCGGAGTACTACGTGGAACTGGCGCGGCTCGCCGAGCGCGGCGCACTGGACTTCGTGACGCTGGGCGGCGGTGGCGGTCGCGACGGCCACCACGGCGACCGCGGCCGGGCGTCGGACGCGCTCGCGCTGCTCGCCCGGGTGGCGCCCGCGACCGACCGGATCGGGCTGGTGCCTTCGGTGGACGCGGCGCCGTCGTCGTCCTCGGCGGCCGGGCCGGCCCTGGATGTCGCCACCCTCGACTGGGTGAGCGGGGGCCGCGCGGGCTGGACGGTCACCGTGCCGGCCGAGGGAGAGGACGGAGAGGATAAGGACGAGGGCGGGCGGGCACGCGGGCGGGACACGGGACGGGGAGCGGCGGCCCGGCAACGGGCCGCCGAGCGGGCCGAGGCGCGCTGGCGCCGGGCCGGCGACGCGATCGAGGCGGCCGCGCTGGCCTGGGACAGCGGCGACGGACCGCGCCCGCCGCAGGGCCGGCCGGTGATCGCGCTGGACGTGACCGAACCCGGCGCCCGGGCCGTCGCCGCCCGGCACGCCGACATCGCCTTCGTCCGGGCCGCCGACAAGGAGCAGGCCGACCGGATACGCGGCGAACTGCGACTGCTCACCGCCGAGATGGGCCGGGACCCGGACCGGCTGCTGGTGCTCGGAGAACTCTCCGTCGACCTCGGCGGCGGCGAACTCGGCTGGCCGGCCGGCATGGTCGCGGCGCCGGTGGCCGACGGGGCGGGCGGTGTGCTGTTCAGCGGCGGTCCGGTCGACCTGGCCGAACTCATCGCGGACTGGCAGCGGTCGGGCGTGGTGGACGGCTTCCACGTACGGCCGGTGGAGCCCCGGCGGGACCTGGAGCGTTTCGTCAACGGCACCGCGGCGCTGCTCCAGCACCGCGGTCTGTTCCGCTCCTTCCACCCGGGCGCGACGCTCCGCGAACACCTCGGGCTCCGCGGCCGGGCGGGGGACCGGCTCGCGGCCACGGGCGGAGTGATGGCATGACCGGCGCTCCAGGGGCGGGCGGGGACGTACGGCGGATGCATCTGGCGGTGCAGCTGCCCGGGGCCGGGGGCGCGGCCGGGGCCGTTGAGGGGGCGGATGGCGGCGGGGGCGGCCGGCCCACGGCCGCGCTGGACTTCGGCGCCTACGCGCGGCTCGCACGCACCGCCGAGCGGGGCCTGTTCGATTTCCTGCTGGCCGCTCCGGCCGGTCGCGGCCCGGAGCCGTTCACCGTACTGAACGCCCTGGCCGGGGCCACCGAGTCCATCGGGCTGGCGTTGGTCACACCCCCCGACCGGTGCGGTCCGGACGAGCTGGCCCGGCGGATCGCGCTGCTGGACCGGCTGAGCGCGGGGCGCGCCGGAGGACCGGTGGTCGCGTGCGCGGCCGGCTTCGCGCCGGGGCCCAGTGCGCAGGGCCGGCCGGTGCTGATCCGGGAACAGGGTGGGACGGAACCGGCAGAAGTGGTGCTGGCCGGAGCGCGGGGGCTTGCGCGCCCCGGCGCGATCGTGCTGGCGCGCCTCGATTTCACCCGCGGTGGAGCGGCGGATTTTCCGGCTCTCGGCGAGCCGGGGGACCGCGCCAGACCCGACGATCCCCGGGCGGCTGCCGCTGCGCTCGCGCTGGCGGTCCGGCTGGACGCACCCGTGCAGTCCGGCGCGCTCGACGGTTATGTGCTGCTGCCTGACGCGGCGGCCGGCGGGCGGGCTCTGGACGCGTTCGTGGAGTTGGTCGTACCGCTCCTCCAGCACCGCGGATCACTGCGGACGGCCTATCGGGGGACCACCCTCCGCGAGCATCTGGGGCTTCCGCTTCCGGCCTGAAGGGCTGACCCCGACACCGCCCTGACGCGGGCCATGACCCCTTCGGGGAGCCGAGCGGACGACAGCCCGGCGATTCCGCTTCCTGCTCAGCCGCCGGATGCGTCCCCGCCGGACGGGGGCAGGTCGGCGCCCGCGGCCCGGGCCGTAGGACATCGCCGCGGGGCCGCTTTCGCCGACGCTTTCGCCCGCCCGCCCGCTTCGCTCGGCGGGACCCGTGTGCTCCGGCCCCAAGCCGGGAAGCGGCTCGATCTCAGCGGTTGAGACGACTTGAGACGCCGCCGGGCGACCGGCGCCGACCGCCTCCTGATGCCCCCGGGCGCCCCCGGACGCCAAGTACCGGACCGGGACGGCCTCTTGTGTGTTTCCTGTGAGATCTGAATACTCCCATGAGTGCCCGTCAGTCGCATGAGGCGTTCGTTTATCGGTGCGGTTCTGACGGTACACCGACAAATCCACCCCTGTGCCCACCTCCACCCCCACAGGAGGAACGTGTGAAGTCCACCCGACGCATATCGCTGATCGCGGTCGCTTCAGGCATGATCGCCGCGACCGCTTTCGCGCTCCCGTCCGCCAGCGCCGCCCCGTCCGCGACGGCGACTCCGGCCGCCGCCGCATCCGTGGCCGCGCAACTCGGCGCCAACGCGACCGCGGGTACGTACTACGACAGCGCGAGCAAGACCACCGTCGTCAACGTCACCACCCAGGCCGCGGCCGACGCCGTCCGCGCCGCGGGTGCCACTCCCCGCCTCGTCGCGCACAGCGCCACCCAGCTCGCCCAGGCCGGCACCGCCACCAAGTCCGCGGACATCGCGGGCACGGCCTGGTCGGTGGACCCGCGCTCCGACACCCTGGAAGTCAGCGTCGACAGCCGGGTGACCGCTTCTCAACTGGCTCAACTGCGGAAGAGCACCGCGGGTTACGGGAGCGCGGTCAACATCACCCGCGTCTCCGGCACCTTCAGCAAGCTGCTGTCCGGCGGCGACCCGGTGCTCACCAACAGCTGGCGCTGCTCGGTGGGCTTCAACGTCCGCAGCGGCAGCACGTACTACTTCCTGACCGCCGGCCACTGCACCGAGGGCCTCCCGGCCTACTACACCAGCTCCGGCACGTACATCGGCCCGACGACCGGTACGAGCTTCCCCGGCAACGACTACGGCATCGTCCGCTACGACTCGACCGTCGCCCATGACGGAACGGTCGGCACCCAGGACATCACCAGCGCCGCGAACGCCTTCGTCGGCGAGGCGGTCAAGCGCCGCGGCTCCACCACCGGCATCCACAGCGGCACGGTCCAGGCGCTCAACGCCACGGTCAACTACGGCGGCGGCGACGTCGTCTCCGGCCTGATCAAGACCAACGTCTGCGCCGAGCCCGGCGACAGCGGCGGCTCCCTCTACGACGGCACCAAGGCGATCGGCCTGACCTCCGGCGGCAGCGGCAACTGCTCCTCCGGCGGCACGACGTACTTCCAGCCGGTGACGGAGGCGCTCAGCGCCTACGGGGTCAGCGTGTTCTGATCCGGGACCCGCTGAGGGCCGCCCGGCCCCCAGCGTCTCCCCGGCGCCCCGGCGTCCCCCGCCGATGGCACCCCGCCGTTCCTGGCACCCCGCCGTCCCCGCCGCGATCTGCTCGCGCGGCGGGGACGGCGGTCAGTCGACCGGGCCGCTGACGCCGCCCTGGCCGCGGCCCCACCCGTACGCCCGATCGACCCGCAGCCGGATGACGAGCCTGCGGTCGGCGACCATCGCCGCCCGGTACTCGTCCCAGTCCGGGTGCTCGCCACCGATCGCCCGGTAGACGTCGACCAGCTCCTCGACCGTGGCGTCCCCCGGGTCGGCGGCGACCGCGGTCACCTCGGCGTCGCCCTCGGCGACCAGATAGGCCCCGAGGTCGGGCGCCGACACATAGAAGCTGGCCCGCGGGTCCCGCCGCAGATTGCGGGTCTTCGCCCGGTCGTCGGTGGCCGAGAGACGGATGGTCCGGCTCGCCTCGTCGTACGCGAACGACACATTGGACAGCTGCGGCCTGCCGTCCCTCTTGAGGGTGACGAGCACCCCGGTACTGCTCTGCTTCAGCAACTCGAACAGCGAGCTGGCGGCGGGCGGCTGGCTCATGGTCACTCCGGAATCGTCTCGGCGTCAGGGATGCGGGCGCGGCGTCCCCTCGGGCGTAGTCGCCAACACGACCGGCCCGGCACTTGTTCCGTCCGGCCGCCCGTACGGCGGGGAATACGGCGGACGGCCGCGTGACCGAGGCGGCCTCCGGCGCGTTGTCAATGCGCGGACGACTTTTTACCCGCCCGTAACTAGGCACCTCTTGCTACTCGCGCGTAACTTGTCATGAGCCCGGTAAATGGTGATCCGGATCACAGGGCGTGTGTGTCGTCAGCGCGTTCACATCCCCACCCGTGAGGAGATCACATGAGGCTGTCCTGGAGACGACTCCTGGCCGTATTCTCGCTGGCCGCGACGATGGCGGTCGTCCCCACCGCCGCTTCCGCCGCCGCCGCGTCCGCGCCGACCCGCGGCTGGAACGACTTCTCCTGCCGCCCCTCGGCCCAGCATCCCCGCCCGGTCGTGCTGGTCCACGGCACCTTCGCCAACGGCACCGACAACTGGGGGGTCTTCGCGCCCTATCTGGTCGCCCGCGGCTACTGTGTCTTCTCCCTCGACTACGGCATGCTGCCCGGCGAGACGCTGATCGGGGGTCTGGGACCGATCGCGGACTCCGCGCGGCAGCTCTCCGACTTCACCGACCGGGTGCTGGCCGCCACCCACGCCGCGAAGGTCGACATCGTCGGGCACTCGCAGGGCGGCATGATGCCGCGCTACTACCTGAAGTTCCTCGGCGGCGCGGCCAAGGTGAACACCCTGGTCGGGCTGGCCCCCGACAACCACGGCACGACCCTGAACGGACTGACCGCGATCCTCCCGTACTTCCCGGGCGCCGCCGACTTCCTGCGGTCCGACCTGCCCGGCCTGGCCGACCAGGTGGCCGGCTCGGACTTCCAGCGACAGCTCAACGCCGGGGGCGACACGGTGGCCGGGGTGCACTACACGGTGATCTCCACCATCTACGACGAGGTGGTCACGCCGTATACGAGCCAGGCCCTGTCGGGACCCGACGTCCACAATGTGCTGCTCCAGAACCTGTGCCCGGTCGACACCTCCGAGCACGTCGCCATCGGCCTGTCCGATCGCATCGCGTTCCACGAGGCGGCGAACGCCCTGGACCCGGCGCACGCCACCCCCACCACCTGCCTGTCGGCCTTCAGTTAGCCCGCGGCGGGGCTCCTCCCCGGGCGCTGCTCGCGCCCAGGGAGGAGCCGGGCGGCAGTTCGGCCGGCGGCGCCGTCACCGAGCCGGCCGAACATCTGGGATCCACCCGTCGGGCGGCCCGTCGGATCGTCGGTGAACTGGTGTACAAGGGGTATGTGGAACGCCGACCGCACCCCGATGACACCAGAGCCCGGGCCGTCGTGCTCACCGACCACGGCTGGCCGCGCACCGCCGCCGGGTCCGCCGCGCGGTGACCGGCTCCGGCGGGCGGCCCACCGCCACGCGATTCCTGGAACTCGTGCTCGACCCCGGCAGCTGGTCGCGCTGGGACGAGCCGTGCACCGCGCTGCCCGAAGCCGCCGACTACCGTGCCGATCTGCTCGCGGCCAGGGAGCGCACCGGCCTGGACGAGTCCGTGATCACCGGGGAGGGTCGCATCCGGGGCCGCCGGGTCGCGCTGGTGGCCTGCGAATTCGGCTTCCTCGGCGGATCGATCGGCGTCGCAGCCGGCGGCCGGCTGGTCACCGCCGTCGAACGCGCCACCCGTGAACGGCTGCCCTTGCTGGCCACCCCGGCGTCCGGCGGCACCCGGATGCAGGAAGGGACCATCGCCTTTCTGCAGATGGTCAAGGTCGCCGCCGCCATCACCGACCACAAGGCGGCCGGCCTGCCGTACCTCGTCCATCTGCGGCATCCCACCACCGGCGGGGTGCTCGCCTCCTGGGGCTCGCTCGGCCATGTCACCTCGGCGGAGCCCGGCGCGCTCGTCGGCTTCCTCGGCCCGCGGGTGCACCAGGCCCTCTACGGCGAGGAGTTCCCGCCCGGGGTGCAGACCTCGGAGAATCTGCACGCCCACGGCCTGGTCGACGCGGTACTCCCGGCCGGATCGCTGGGCGCCGTGGCCGCGACGGCGCTCGACGTACTCACCGGCGAGCAGCGCCCGACCCCGGACCCCGAGGCGGCCCCGGCCCCGCCGGCCCCGGCGCCGGTGTCCGAGGCGCTGCCGCCCCCGGACACCGCCGACTCGCTGCGTCGCAGCCGCCGTCCCGAACGTCCGGGCCTGCGGGACCTGCTGCGCCACGCGGGCGACGTCACCGCGCTGAGCGGTACGGGCGCGGGCGAGCGCGATCCCGGGCTGCTGCTGGCCCTGGCCCGTTTCGGCCCCACCCCGTGCGTCGTGGTCGGCCACGACCGCGGTGCGACGGCCGGACCGCCCGCCGCCGGACCGGGACCGCTGGGCGCCGCGCCCCTCGGACCCGCCGGGCTGCGCGAGGCGCGCCGCGGCATGCGGATCGCCTCCGAACTCGGGCTGCCGCTGCTGACGGTGATCGACACGGCGGGCGCCGCGCTGTCGAAGGAGGCGGAGGAGGGCGGCCTCGCCGCCGAGATCGCCCGGAGCCTGGCCGACCTCGTCACGCTCGCCGCGCCCACGCTGTGCCTGATCCTCGGTCAGGGCGCGGGCGGCGCCGCGCTGGCCCTGCTGCCGGCCGACCGGGTGCTCGCCGCCCGGCACGCCTGGCTGTCCCCGCTGCCGCCGGAGGGCGCCTCCGTCATCCTGCACCGCACCACCGACCGCGCGGCCGAGCTGGCCGAACGCCAGGGCATCGGGGCGCCCGCGCTGCTCGCCCAGGGCATCGCCGACGCGATCGTCCCCGAACATCCCGACGCCGCCGACGATCCCGGCGCTTTCCTCACCGGCCTCGCCACGCTGCTCGGCGCCGAACTCGCCACCCTCCGCAGCCTGGGGGCCGAGGCGCGAAGAACCGCCCGCCGGGAGCGTTACCGCAGGCTGGGCGAGGTGTGAGCGCCCGGGCGGGCCGATTGTCGGTGGGAGGTGGCAGGCTGGACACATGAGCACCGAGAGTGACGACCGCCAGTTCTGGGACCGTGCGGCCGCCGGGTTCGACGACGAGCCGGACCACGGCCTGCGCGACCCCCTGGTCCGCGACGCCTGGGCCGTACGGCTGCGGTCCTGGCTGCCCGGCCGCGCGTCCGACGTCCTCGACCTCGGCTGCGGCACCGGCAGCCTCGCCCTGCTCGCCGCGGAGCAGGGCCACCGGGTCACCGCGGTCGACCTCTCGCCCCGCATGGTCGAAGCGGCCCGCCGCAAGCTGGCCGGCACCAGCGCCCGGATACTGATCGGCGACGCCGCCCGGCCCCCGGTCGCCCCCGGCGCTTTCGACGTGGTGCTGGTCCGGCATGTGCTGTGGACGCTGTCCGACCCGGCGGCCGCGCTGCGGCAGTGGGCAGGGCTGCTGCGGCCGGGCGGGCGGCTCGTGCTGGTCGAGGGCCGCTGGGGCACGTCCGCACCGGTCGGACTCACCGCCGACGCCCTCGCCGCGCTGGCCGCACCGCTCGGCGGCTCCATCCTGGTCGAGCAGCTCGGGCCCGACACCGCGTTGTGGGGGCGTCCGGTCCGGGACGAGCGGTATGCGGCCGTGCTCCGCCCCGCGCGGGCCGCCCCGCCGGTGGTCCGGCCCCGCCACACCGAGATCGTGGACGTCCACCTCCTGCTGGTGCGCGGCCAGGAGGTCCTGCTCGCCCGCCGTGCGAACACGGGATACGCCGACGGACTGCTGCACGCTCCGTCGGGCCATCTGGAGGACGGCGAGGACGTCAGGAGCGCCATGATCCGGGAGGCCCGCGAGGAGCTCGGCCTCGATCTGGCGCCGGACGACCTCGAAGCGGTCCTGGCGATGCAGCACCGTGCGCCGGACGGCGCCGCCAGGACCGGCTGGTTCTTCCTGACCCGCCTGGCCAGGGGCAGGGAGCCGGTCAACGCGGAGCCGGACAAGTGCTCCGAGCTGGGCTGGTACCGGCTGGCCGCGCTGCCCGACGACATGGTGGCCTACTGCCGGGCGGGTATCGAGGCCTGGCGCGCCGGACACCGGTTCCTGCTGCATCTGCACGAAAGCGGCGACGCCATCGCCTATGACCCCGCCGGGCCGCACCGAGCGGTGCCGCTGTCGCCACCGGCTGTGCCAGGATCGCTCATATGAGCCTGAAGATCGTCATCGATCAGGATGCGGCCGTCGCTCCCTACGAGCAGCTGCGCCGGCAGGTCGCGGAAGAGGCCCGTGCCGGCCGCATCCCGGTCGGCTACAAGCTGCCCACTGTCAGAGGCCTGGCGGAGCAGCTGGGGCTCGCCGCGAACACCGTCGCCAAGGCGTACCGCGCGCTGGAGGCGGACGGGGTGATCGAGACCAGGGGCCGTCACGGTACGTATATCGCGGCTGCCGATTCCGGCTCACGCGAGGCCGTCGCCGCGGCGACGGCCTATGTGGAGCGGACCCGCCGCCTCGGCCTGGACCGGGACGCGGCGCGCGCGGCGGTCGAGGAGGCCCTGCGCGCCGCCTACGGCGACTGAGCCCCGGTCCCGGCATCTGGGCACCCGCCCTGCTCGGGGCTGCTCCAGGCGGCCGTAGGTCCGTTTTGCGTACTTCCCGAGGCGTCGGGCAGAAGTGCCTACGACCCACCCGCGGGTGACGGAGGTATCCAGATGACGATCGCAGCCGCGTTGCGAGCCCGGCGCCTTTGCGGCGCCGACGAGGACGAGGAAGAGCTGGTGGTCATCCGTGTCGAACGCAGCTGACCGGCCACGGCGGGTCACCGTCGACCGGGACGGGCCGATCCTTGTCGAGGGGCCGGTGGAAGTGGTCCAGGACGACGGCACGGTCGTCGTCTCCGACCGGTTCGTCGTCGCCGTCTGCACCTGCCGCCGCAGCCGCACCTACCCGTGGTGCGACACCAGCCACCGCGGCCACAAGCGACCACCCGCCGGGCGGCCCCAGGACCGCGGGCAGTCCGGCCACGAACCGGAGGGATCCCATGACGGCGACCACCACTGACCGGCGGCGCGCCGACCCCGTCCTTCCCGCGCCCCGCGGCCCGCTGTCGGCCGGAGTCCTCGCCGCGCTCACCGCGCCGCGCCGGCTCCCGCCGGACGCGTCCGAAGCGATGTCGGCGGACCCGTACGGCGAGGATCTGCAGCTCGCCCTCTATGTGCTGTACGAACTGCACTACCGCGGTTTCGCCGGAGTGGAGGACGACCGGGAGTGGGATCCGGCACTCCAGCCGCTGCGCCGGGCGCTCGAAGACCGCTTCCTCGGCGCGCTGCGTGCTGACGTGCCGTCCGGCCGAGGGGCCGACGAGGCCTTCGGTGATCTGCTGGTCGAGTCGACCGACCACCGGGACAGCGTCGCCTACCACCTCGAACACGACGGCGAGCTGTGGCAGTTGCGCGAGTACGCGGTCCTGCGCTCCCTTTACCACCTCAAGGAGGGCGATCCGCATACCTGGGTGATCCCGCGGCTGACGGGCCGGGCCAAGGCCGCCATGGTGGCCGTCCAGTACGACGAATACGGAGCGGGCCACGCCGAGAATCTGCACGCGCGGCTGTTCGCCGACCTGATGGAGGATCTCGGGCTGGACACGGAGTACGGCCGTTATCTGGGAGTGGTGCCGGGTGTCGCGCTCGCCACCGTCAACCTGATGACGCTGTTCGGGCTGCGCCGCTCGCTGCGCGGGTCGCTGGTGGGCCACTTCGCGAGCGTCGAGGTCACATCGTCGCCCGGCTCGCGCCGCCTTGCCCGGGCCATGCGCCGGACCGGAGCCGGACCGGCCGCCGAGCGCTTCTACACCGAGCACGTCGAGGCGGACGCCGTCCATGAACAGGTCGTGCGGCGCGAGGTGATCGGTGGACTGCTGGCCGACGAACCACAACTGGAGGCGGATGTGGCCTTCGGCGCCGACGCGACCGGGTTCCTTGAGGACCGGCTGGGCGCCCATCTGCTCCGCGCCTGGCGGGCGGGCCGTTCCGCGCTGCGCGCCGGCCCGGACCCGACCGGCTGAGGGTTCCCCGGCCCGGCCGCCGGCCGCCGCCCCGCTCGGCAGCTCGCCGGGGCGGCGACCGGCGGCCGTTCGCTGGAGGTATCCGAGGTGTCGGACCTATCGGAGGCACCAGGGGTATCGGGGGTGTCAGAGGTATCAGAGGTAGAGGCCGTCCGCCGACTGGGCGGGCACCGGCAGGATGGCCGGGTGGCCGCGGCGCAGCGCGTAGAGCTCCGCGAGGGTGGCGCCCTCGCGGCCGATGCCCTCGCTGGTGCCGAGCCAGTCGACGGCCTCCTTGCGGGTGAGCGCGCCGACTTCGATACGGGCCAGGCAGCGGCCCGGGCGGACCACCGCGGGGTGGAGCCGCTCCAGATCCTCGTTGGTGGTGATGCCCACCAGCACGTTCCGACCCTGGCCGAGGAGGCCGTCGGTGAGGTTGAGTAGCCGGGACAGCGCCTGGCCGGTCTGGTGCTTGGCCTGACCCCTGATCAGTTCGTCGCAGTCCTCCAGGAGCAGCAGCCGCCAGCGGCCACCGGTCGCGTCGTCCTCGCCGATGGCGATCGACATCAGATATCCGACGTCGTTGAAGAGCCGCTCGGGGTCGAGTACGCAGTCCACCTGGCACCAGTCGCGCCACGCGCGCGCCAGTGTGCGCAGCGCCGAGGTCTTGCCGGTGCCGGGCGGGCCGTGCAGGAGCAGCAGGCGTCCGGCGACGTCGTCGGCGGTGAGCTTCATCAGACCGTCCATCGCGTCGGCGACCGGCGCGGTGTAATTGACCCTCAGCTCCTCCCAGGTCGCGGCGGCGATCCGCCGGGTGGTGCGGTGCGGTCCGCGGCTCGGCACGATGTACCAGAAGCCCATCGTCACATCGTCGGGCTGCGGCTCCGGCTGGTCCTCGGCGTCGTCCACCGATGACTTCAGGACCTGCTCGGCGAGTTCGTCGCTGACGGCGGCCACCGTGACATCGGCGCCGCGATTCCAGCGGGAGATGAGGATCGTCCAGCCGTCGCCCTCGGCGAGGGTGGCGCTGCGGTCCTTGTCGCGGGCCTGCCGCAGCATGGTCGCGTCCGGCGGCAGCAGCGTCAGCCCGGACTTGACGTTCTCCACCGAGGCGCCGCGGGCGAACGGCTGCTCTCCCGAGGTGAAACGGCCCAGGAAGAGCGCGTCCACGACATCCGACGGCGAGTCGCTGTCGTCCAGGCGCAGATGGATGGGCAGGGCGCTCTGCGGAGGCGTGACGGACGGGGCCTGCTTCGGTACGGCCTTTCCGGTCTTCCGGGCGCGCACCGTCTTCTGCGGCGTGACGGCCTTGCCGCTGGGGTCGCCCGGGTCGGTCCGGTCGGCCTGGCCGGTCTTCGCGGCCTTGTCGGGCTTGGCTGCGTTCGTCGATTTACCGGCTCCGGCGGGCGGCACTTGCCTCCTCGGTTCACGGGCTGTGGCGGACATGCGGCCCATGATCCGCCCTCCCGGGCCGATTCGCCCAGTGCTTTTCGTCACGGGCGCGGCGAATCCCGGATGGCGTCGCGCGGTCGGCCGCGGGTGGGCCTACCCAGCAGAATAGCGGGCCAATCTCACCGAACGGGTCGATTGATCGCAAGTCATCACGGATATGAACCTTACGTCGTCAAACGGACGTCCGAAAACCGTCCTCTGACGGCTGATCAGTATCCGTGCGCGTGACACTTCCCGCGGTCGTTGCCGGTCGTTGCCGGTCGTTGCCGGTCGGCGCGGCGGAGGTGGCAGCGAATCAGCCCAAAAACAAAGAGACAGAGGCTCCGTGAGAACGTCCCGCTTCGCGTCAGCCGCCGCCGCGCTGATCCTGACGTCCGTACTGACTCTGCTCGGGGCGGGCTCCGCGCACGCCGCGGGCATCGACTACGTCGCCCTGGGCGATTCCTACTCCGCCGGAGTCGGCTCGGGCAGCTACGACAGCGCCAGTGGCGACTGCGAGCGCAGCACCCGGGCCTATCCGGCCCTGTGGGCCGCGGCCCACGCCCCTGCTTCGTTCGCCTTCACCGCCTGTTCGGGCGCGGTGACCGGGGACGTCGTCAACAACCAGTTGGCGCCCGTCGATTCGGCCACCGGTCTGGTCAGCATCAGCATCGGCGGCAATGACGCCCGATTCTCCGAGGTCATGACCACCTGCGTGCTGGACTCGCAGAGCAGATGCCTCAGCCGGATCGCGCAGGCCCGCGCTTTCGTCGACCGCAGCCTGCCGGCACTGCTGGACGCCACCTACGACGCCATCCGCGCCAAGGGGCCCCACGCCCATGTGGTCGTGGTCGGTTATCCGCGCTTCTACCAGGTGCCGGGAGGCTGCTGGGCCGGCCTGAGCGACACCTCCCGCCGCGCCATCAACGCCGCCGCGGACGACCTCGACGGGGTCATCGCCAAGCGCGCCGCCGACCACGGCTTCACCTTCGCCGATGTGCGCGGCGCCTTCACCGGGCACGAGCTGTGCTCGGGGTCGCCGTGGCTGCACGGCCTGACCCTGCCGGCCGGCGATTCCTACCACCCCACCGCGGCGGGCCAGGCCAGTGGTTATCTGCCCCCGTTCAGCGCCGTAGCCTGAGCATCCGTGCCCCGCCCGCCGCTGCCCCGCGCCTGCTGTTCAAGGGTCAACACCCTTGCGGAGAAGGTGAATCGGGCGTCGGAGACGGGCAGGGGATGCGCATATGACGCGGCGGGGCGCTAGGGTTGACCTGCCCGAGCCGGGTGCCCTCTACAGGGTGGGGAGAGTCATGGATCAGATAGCGATGCACAGCAGGCCGAGAGTGCCTGCCATCAACTGCGGTACAGGCGCGTCCAGTGCGCGCCTCGACCGGCACCTGGCCATACTGGCCGGGCCCGCCGCACCGCAGAGCGTCACCGACGACGCGACCGTGCTCATGCGGGAGCTGACCTCGCGCGACACCGTGCACACCCGGACCAACCGGGGCGCCCGGGTATCGCTGTTCGCGCCATTGCGGCGGCTGCGCAGATCACTGTTCGGCAACCGCGGCTGACCCGACTCCCGGCCCGCGCGAGGTAGTCACCGGTTCTCTCCCTGGACCCGGCTCATCATCCGGACCGTCACGACGGCCACACCGTCCGGCTCGGCGCTGCTCAGTGCGGCGTCTCGGTGTGCGCCCGTCGAGGCCGCCTCTCCCCGGCGGCCGACCCGGTCCGCACTCTCCACGGCTCTCCCCGGCCGCGCTCACAGCAGGGCGAACTGCCCGTCCGGGCCCTCCTCGTGATGGGCCAGTACGGAAGCCGGCCGGCGCCGCGCCGCAGGCACCGGCAGAATTCCGGCTGCCCGCAGCTCGGCCGCCGCACCGGCCGAGCGGCCGCGATCGGCCGCCGCCTGTCCGGCCAACCGCACGGCGAAAGCCGCCAGTTCGGCGCGGAGGGCGGCCAGCAGCGTCAGCCGGCTGATCAGCTCCAGCAGTTCCGAGGTGGCGGCGCGAGTCCAGGCGGCAGGACGCAGTGCCTCCAGCGAACCCGGCTCGCCCGGCGACGTACGCCGCTCGAACCACTGCTCCAGCACCCGCACCCCGCCGCCGGTCAGCTCCCATGCCTCCGCGGCGACCGGCGAGATCCGGCCCTCGCCGATCCGCAGGACCCGCTCCTCCGGGTCGTACGACAGCTCCCCGGCGGCGGGCGCCGGCGGCAGCGGCGCCCGTACGTAGGGCCGCCGCCCGCCCGGCAGCCGCAGCCGCTCGGGGCTCCGGCCGGCCGCCGGATCGGCCCACCGAGCGCCCCCGGTGTGCAGCCACACCGACTCCCGGCCCAATGCCACGCCCGCCCGCCATGTGCCTGGATCGCGGGGGAGCGGCACCGCGCTGCCCCCGGGCCCCGGCCGCGCGGCCGCGGCGATCCAGGCCAGCACGTCTTCCGCCCCGACATCGACCCCCAGCCGGGTGGTGAGCCAATCGGTGAGCCCGGGCGCCACATTGGGCTCCAGACCGCCCGGACGCCGGAAGAGCGGCCGGATCCACGACGGCTTCCCGGCCGGCGAGCGCCCGTCCGGCAGCAGCGCGGAGAACACCACCGGTGGCTCCGGTGCCTCCGGCAGATACCCCTGCTCGATGGCGAACACCTGGTACTCGTCGGCGACCCGCCACAGCTCGGGTCGCGCCACATCGATCAGCCGGTGGTCGGGTATCAGCCACTGCTGGTCGAACGGCCCGTGCTGCACCCGCACCGGCTCCGGACAGGGGCCATCCTCGCGGGCCAGCGCGGTGGTCGGGGTGCGGTGGCCGGGCAGCTGCGGGACCGGCGTGCGCAGTCCTCGCGCCCGGCTCGGCCGCAGCAGGGCGGCCCTGACCGCCGTGTCCGCCGCGCCGGTGAGCAGGGCCCAACGCGCGTGCAGACAGGACCGCTCCGGGGCCAGCGGCCAGCCGCGGCCGATCCGCAGCGGTCGCACGGACCACGGCATCAGATCATGCAGCGCAGGCGCGTCATCGCTCACCGCATCCATGCTACTGAGCGTCCTCAGGGCGCCTCCATGGTCACGGTGAAGGAGAACCGGTCCCCCCGGTAGTGGATGCGCACCACATCCACTACCCGCCCCGTGTCGTCGTAGGTCACGCCGGTGTAGTGCAGGATCGGGCTGAGCAGCGGGACCCGCAGCAGCCGGGCGGTGTCGGGCTGGGCCAGCCGCGCCTCCACCGTGTCGGTGATCCGGCTGATCCGCACCCCCAGCACGTCCCGCAGCACCTTCGTCATCGGCCAGCGCTCCAGATCGGCGAGGTCGATCCGGTCGGCCAGCTCCGGACGCAGGTAGTTCTCCGCCCAGTTGGTGGGCTCGCCCGAGTCGTCGCAGCGCAGCCGCCGGAAGGCGACCGCCTCGCTCAGACCGGGGAAGTACTCGGCGACCCCCGGCGGCAACGGCTCCGGACCGTGCTGCAGCACCGCGGTGCGCCCGCCGGACTGCTGGGCCACGATCGCGTCCACCGAGCCGAGGAGCTTCACCGGCGCCCCGCGCAGCGCGGTGGGCTCGATGAAGGTGCCGCGCCTGCGGTGCCGGGATATCAGCCCTTCGTCCTCCAGCTCTTTGAGAGCCTGCCGCATGGTCAGCACACTCACCCCGTAGTGCTCGGCCAGACCGTCCTCCGTCGGCAACCGCAGCGGGGCCTGGGCCGGCCGGCCGAGTATCGAGGCGCGCAGCGACTGGGAGACCTGATACCAGAGCGGAAGCTTGCTGTTGAGGACCAGCGAATCAGGGGCGAAGGAGGTCACGGGCGGAAGTTTCTCTCAAGTCCCTCCCAGACCCGGTCGTACCCCACCTGACGATGGCCCGCGGTCAGCGCCGACCCGGTGGGCACCACCGGCCAGCGGGTCTCGAACATGAACGCCAGCCCGTCGTCCACCTTCCGCGGCACGAGTTCGGCGTCGCTCGCCCGCTCGAAGGTGGCCCGGTCCGGCCCGTGCGCGGACATCATGTTGTGCAGCGAGGCGCCGCCCGGCACGAAGCCCTCGGCCTTGGCGTCGTACGCGCCCTCGATCAGGCCCATGAACTCCGACATCACATTGCGGTGGAAATACGGCGGCCGGAAGGTGTCCTCGCCCACCAGCCAGCGCGGGGCGAACACCACGAAGTCG
Organism: Streptomyces polygonati; assembly: GCF_042650325.1. Taxonomy (NCBI): domain Bacteria; kingdom Bacillati; phylum Actinomycetota; class Actinomycetes; order Kitasatosporales; family Streptomycetaceae; genus Streptomyces; species Streptomyces polygonati. Next base: position 59,830 of record NZ_JBHSBB010000034.1, read on the forward strand.
GCGCCGGCCAGGCCCGGGGTGTCGGACGGCGAGGTCAGCACCGTGAAGATCGACGGATCCGGGTGGTCGTAGCTGATCGAACCCAGCACATTGAAGCGCCGCAGATCGTAGACATACGGCACATGGTTGCCGTGCCAGGCCACCACATTGAGCGGGGAGTGGTCGTAGTCGGCAGCCCACAGATTGCCGCCGAACTTGTTGACGACCTCGGTGTCCTCGTCGCGGTCCTCGAAGAAGGCGACCGGGGCGAGGAAGTCCCGGGCGTTGGCAAGCCCGTTGGCACCGATCGGACCGAGGTCGGGGAGCTGGAAGGGCCGTCCGTAGTTCTCGCAGACATAGCCGCCTGCGGCGCCGTCCGGCAGCTCGACCCGGAAGCGGATGCCCCGGGGGATCAGCGCGACATGGCCCGGCTCGGCGCGCAGCAGGCCCAATTCGGTCCGCAGCAGCAGCGCGCCCTGCTGGGGGACGATCAGGAACTCGCCGTCGGATGAGGAGAACACCCGGGTGTCCATCGAGCGGTTGGCCGCGTACCAGTGGATGGCGATGCCCTCACGGCGCAGCACATCGCCGTTGCCACCGACGGTGACCAGGCCCTGCACGAAGTCGGTCGGCTCCGTCGGCGGCGGGAGCGGTCCCCAGCGCAGCCGGTTGGGATCGGGCTCCACGTCGTGGAACGGCGCGCTTCGCAACGCGCCGTTGGGGATCCGGCGGAAGGGCGGATGGGCGGCAGACGGGCGGATGCGGTAGAGCCAGCTGCGGCGGTTGTGAGCCCGCGGCTCGGTGAAGGCGGTGCCGCTCAGCTGCTCGGCGTACAGACCGAGCGGCGCGCGCTGCGGTGCGTTGCGCCCAACGGGGAGCGCGCCCGGCACGGCCTCGCTGCTGTGCTCGTTGCCGAAGCCCGGTGAGTACAGCAGGCCGGGCTCCTGCGTGCCGCGCACCTGCGCCCCCTCGATCGCCGTATTCCTTTTACCGGTGTCCTGCGTGACCTTCATGACGCGCTCCCCGTGATCGCTCTCCGTGTATTTCTGATTCCTATGCTGGAGCATAGGAATCAGTGCGGCAACCCTCGATTCCCGCCCTGTGGAAAACTCTTCGGGCGGGTCCCTGGCTAGGGTGGGAGCGGTGGCACTGCGGTCTTGTCCGACAGGAGGCTGAGCGGTGGCGGCACCGCGCACGGATACCGACGGCGGCGCCCGGGAGGACGGCGCCCGGGCAGCCGAGCGCGACGCGCCCCGCACCGAGGGCGGGGAAAGCCGCCTGCGGCGCGCTCCCGTGCAGCGCCGCAGCACCGAACGGCTGGAGCGGATTCTCGACGCCTGCGCCCGCGAGTTGGACGAGGGCGGTTACGAACGGCTCAGCACCCGGGCGGTCGCGGTTCGCGCGGGTGTGCCGATCGGCTCGGTCTACCGCTTCTTCTCCGACAAGCGGGCGATGACCGACGCCCTGGCCCACCGCAATCTCGACGATTTCCTGGACCGGGCCGGGGTCCGGTTGGCCGAGCCGGGTACCGGCCCGGACTGGCGCGGGGCGGTGGACGTGCTGGTGGACGAATACACCGCCATGAAACGCACCGCCCCCGGCTTCGCCTTGGTGGACTTCGGCCTGCCCGGCGAGTCCAACCACGACCTCGCCGACCGGCTGCCCGCCCTGCTCGGCGACCGGCTCACCGGCGATCCCGCCGAGCCCCGGCTCCGGCTGGCCCTGGTCGTCGCCGTCGAGGCGGCCGATGCCGCACTGCAACTCGCCTTCCGGGACGATCCGTCCGGCGACGCGGGAGTGATCGCGGAGACGAAACTGCTGCTCAGGGCCTATCTGGGAACAGTGCTCGATTAGGTCCAGCCTCGTCAGGCCGGAGCCTTGGCATGGCCCGGACCGGAGTTATCCACAGATCCGGATTCGGATCCGACGGGGCGTCGGCGGGCCCGGCTACCGTCATTCCCAGTACCGATCAGCACTGCCGAAGACGGGTGCGCGCCACCGCGGGCGCGTTCCGGGGGGAGCCACCGATGTCCAGTAATACCGCGCGTATCCGCCCGTTCCATGAGGTCCGCCGTGGCCTCGCACGGAGCGCCGCCGCCGGCGGAACCCGTGACCGAAGGCGCCGTGCGACCCCTGGCCACCAAAAACTAACGGCGCTAGTTTGGGCGTGGCGGACAGCGTTGAGATCCGGTCGAGATGCAGAGGAGCACAGCGAAGTGGACGGCACAGCGACAGGCAATCCCGCGCGCAACACGGCCGGACCGGCGAACGATGCGGTCGAGGGGCGGACAGCCGCTTCGCCGCGGGTCTTCCAGGCTCGCGACGGGCACTACATCGGCGGGCAGTGGCGCCCTGCGGCGGGCGGCGACCGGATCGACGTGATCGATCCGGTGACCGAGCAGGTGCTCGGACAAGTGGCGGCCGGTGACGCCCGGGATGTGGACAGCGCCGTCGGGGCCGCCCGTGCCGCGCTGCCGGGCTGGGCGGCGACCGACCCGGTCGAGCGGGCCGCCGTACTGGCCGCGGCCCGTGACCTGATGGTGGCCGGACGCGGGGGGATCGCCGCCACCGTCGGCGCGGAGCTCGGTGCGCCGCCGGCCTTCGCCGCCGCGGTCCATGCCGACCTTCCCATCGCCGTGATGGGTTCCTTCGCCGCGCTCGCCGCCGAGCACCCCTTCGAGGAGCGTGTGGGCAACTCCCGGGTCTTCCAGGAGCCCGTCGGGGTCGTCGGCGCCATCACGCCGTGGAACTACCCGCTGCACCAGATCGTCGCCAAGGTCGCTCCGGCGCTCGCCGCCGGCTGCACCGTGGTGCTGAAGCCGGCCGAGGACACCCCGTTGGTCGCCCAGCTGTTCGCCGCGATCCTGGACGAGGCGGGTTTGCCTGCCGGGGTGTTCAACCTGGTCACCGGGCTCGGTCCGGTCGCCGGGCAGGCGCTCGCCGGGCATCCGGACGTCGACCTGGTCTCGTTCACCGGTTCCACTGCGGTGGGACGGCGGATAGGCGCGGCAGCCGGGGGCGCCGTGAAGCGCGTCGCCCTGGAGCTGGGCGGCAAGTCCGCCAATGTGATCCTCCCCGGGGCCGATCTGGCCCGGGCGGTCAATGTCGGTGTGGCCAATGTCTTCGCCAACTCCGGGCAGACATGCAGCGCGTGGACGCGGATGCTCATCGACGCGGAGCGCTACGACGAGGCGGTGGAGATCGCTGCCGCTGCCGCCGCCAAGTACGTGCCCGGCGAGCGGCTGGGTCCGGTGGTCAACGCCCGTCAGCGCGAGCGGGTGCGCGGCTACATACGGCAAGGGGTGGCCGAGGGCGCCCGGATCGTGGCGGGCGGCCCGGAAGCCCCCGAGGGCATGGCCACCGGCTACTTCGTGCGGCCGACCGTCTTCGCCGATGTGCGGCCCGAGATGACCATCGCCCAGGAGGAGATCTTCGGCCCGGTCGTCGTCCTCATCCGCTACGAGGACGAGGAGGACGCGCTGCGGATCGCCAACGGCACGGTCTACGGGCTGGCCGGCGCGGTGTGGGGCGCCGACGAGGACGCCGCTGTCGCCTTCGCCCGGCGGATGGACACCGGCCAGGTCGACATCAACGGCGGCCGGTTCAACCCGAAGGCGCCGTTCGGCGGTTACAAGCAGTCCGGCGTCGGACGGGAGTTGGGGGCACACGGGCTGGCGGAGTATCTCCAGACCAAATCCCTCCAGTTCTGACCGCTGCTGAGCGACGGCCCCCGGCCGCACCCGCACCGGCCGCCACCTTCGCATCCCGCACGTCGAATACCTTGATCCATCAACCGACTTGTCAACAAACCGTCCAGGAGTTGCCGTGGTCCGCGCCGCTGTCCTGACCGCCGTGAACGCCCCGCTGACCGTGACCGAGATCGAGCTGCCGGAGCCCGGGCCCGGGCAGGTGCGGGTGCGGCTCGCCGCGGCCGGGGTCTGCCACTCGGACCTGTCGTTGTCCAACGGCACACTGCGGCAGCCGATACCCGCGGTGCTCGGCCATGAGGGCGCGGGCACGGTGGTCGCCGTCGGAGAGGACGTCGGTCATGTGGCGCCAGGTGACGCCGTGGTGCTCAACTGGGCGCCGGCCTGCGGCTCCTGCCACTTCTGCGGGCTCGGCGAGCCCTGGCTCTGCGCCAACTCCGCAGCGGCGGCGACCGTGCCGTACGCGACACTCGCGGCAGACGGCAGCGACCTGTATCCCGGCCTGGGGACGGCCGTCTTCGCCGAGGAGACGCTGGTCGCCGCGGGGGCAGTGCTGCCGCTGCCGGCGGGGGTGCCGTTGACCGACGCCGCCCTTCTGGGCTGCGCGGTGCTGACCGGATACGGCGCGGTGCACCATGCGGCGGCGATCCGCGGCGGGGAGACGGTGGCCGTGTTCGGGGTCGGCGGGGTGGGGCTCGCGGTACTGCAGTCGGCCGGGATCGCCGGAGCCGGGCGGATCATCGCGGTGGATGTCTCGCCGGGCAAGGAAGAACTGGCCCGGGCGGCCGGGGCCACCGACTTCGTGCTCGCCGGGCAGGACACCCCCCGGCAGATCCGCCGGCTCACCGGCGGTTACGGCACCGACGCCGCCATCGAGTGCGTGGGCCGCGCCGACACCATCCGCGCCGCCTGGTCCTCGACCCGCCGCGGCGGCCGTACGACGGTCGTCGGCATCGGCGGCCAGGAGCAGCAGGTCAGTTTCTCCGCGCTGGAGCTCTTCTACTTCGGCCGCACCCTGGCGGGATGCGTGTACGGCAACTGCGACCCGGTGAAGGATCTGCCGGTGATCGCCGAGCATGTGCGGGCCGGCCGGTTCGATCTGTCCGGCATGGTCACCGACCGCATCGACCTCGACGGCATACCGGCCGCCTTCGAGGCGATGACCGCCGGGCGGGGCGGCCGCGCCCTCGTCGTCTTCTGAGGTCGTTGCGGGCGCCGGCGACCCGCGGTCACCAGCGGAGGAAGGCGCAAGGGCGGTGTCCTGTCAGGCGTCGGCGGTGCGCAGGCCCTGGTATTGGAGGGCCAGTCCGTCGATCAGTGCGCGCAGCCCCGTCTCGAAGGCGCCCAGGTCGACCTGTTCGCGGTGATCGGCCAGGAGATGGGCCTGGCCGAGGTGGGGATAGTCGGCCGGGTCGTAGGCCGCCGCGTCCCCGACGAAGCCGCCGGCGAAGGAGCCCAGCGCCGAACCGGTGACGAAGTAGCGCATCAGGGCGCCGATCCTGGTCGCCTGGGCGGGCGGCCAGCCGGCGTCCACCATGCCGCCGAAGACGGCGTCGGCCATCCGCAGCCCGGCCGGCCGCAGTCCCGGCCCGGTGGCCAGGAAAGGCACGATGTGCGGATGGTCGGCGAGCGCGGCCCGGTAGGAGCGGCCCCACGCCAGCAGCGCGTCGGGCCAGTCCGGCCCCCGGTCACCGCGCCCGTCGGCGTTGTCTCCGCGGTCGCCCCCGTCGCCCTCGCCCTTTCCCTCGTCCCCGCCGCTGTCCGTACAGACGGCGCCCGCGCCCGCGTTCACCTCCACGCCGGCCGCCCCGGCGCCGCCGAACATCGACAGGTCGACCTGGGCGACGACCGTGTCGGCCGCCGCGTCGAGGATCGCCTCCTTGGTGGCGAAGTGGTTGTAGAGCGAGGGCCCGCTGACCCCGAGCTCCGCGGCGAGCCGACGGGTGGACAGGGCGGCGAGGCCCTCCGCGTCGATGAGGGCGAGCGCCGCCTGTGCGATGCGTTCGCGGCTCAACAGGGGCTTGCGGGGGCGGGCCATGCGGCACATAGTAGAGGCTGCCATCCGAAAACTAGCGGTGGTAGTTTCCAAGGGCGGTCCGCCGCCCGCCGATCCGGTGTGAAGGGGCGAGCAGCGGTGGATCTTGAGCTGTCCGAGGAGCAGGCGGCCGTCCGGGCGCTGGCCAGGGACTTCACCGACCGCGAGATCACCCCCCAGGTGATCGCCTGGGACCGTGCGGAGAGCGTCGACCGGGCGATCGTGAAGAAGCTCGGCGCGGTCGGCTTCCTCGGCCTGACCATCGACGAGCGGTACGGCGGCTCCGGCGGTGACCACCTCGCGTACTGCCTGGTCACCGAGGAGCTGGGGCGTGGCGACTCCTCGGTCCGCGGCATCGTGTCGGTCTCGCTCGGTCTGGTCGCCAAGTCGATAGCGCACTGGGGGAGCGAGGAGCAGAAGCAGGCGTGGCTGCCCCGGCTCACCTCCGGCGAGGCGGTCGGCTGCTTCGGCCTCACCGAACCGGGCACCGGCTCCGACGCCGCGAATCTCACCACCCGCGCGGTCCGCGACGGCGACGGGTATGCGATCACGGGCAGCAAGATGTTCATCACCAACGGCACCTGGGCCGATGTGGTGCTGCTCTTCGCCCGCACCGGCGGGCCGGGCCACAAGGGAGTGAGCGCCTTCCTCGTGCCCACCGACACTCCCGGCCTGACCCGCCGCGAGATCCACGGCAAGCTCGGCCTGCGCGGACAGGCGACGGCCGAACTCGTCTTCGACGGCGTGCGCGTCCCCGCATCCGCCCTGCTCGCGCCCGAGGGTAAGGGCTTCTCGGTGGCCATGTCCGCGCTGGCCAAGGGCCGGATGTCGGTCGCGGCCGGCTGTGTCGGCATCGCGCAGGCCTGTCTGGAGGCGGCGGTGGCGTACGCCGGGCAGCGCGAGCAGTTCGGCGCGCCGATCGCCGGACGCCAGCTCGTCCAGGAGCTGCTCGCGGACATCGCGGTGGACGTGGACGCGGCCAGGCTGCTCACCTGGCGCGTCGCCGACCACATCGACCGCGGCCTGCCCTTCGCCACCGAGTCCTCGACCGCCAAGCTCTACGCCAGCGAGGCGGCGGTGCGCTGCGCCAACAACGCCCTCCAGGTCTTCGGCGGCTACGGCTACATCGACGAGTACCCGGCGGGCAAACTGCTGCGCGACGCGCGGGTGATGACGTTGTACGAGGGCACCAGCCAGATCCAGAAGCTGCTGATCGGCCGGGCGCTCACCGGGGTCTCCGCCTTCTGACGGCGTCCTGACCGCACCCTGTGAGTGTCCGGCTCCGGTCCGGCCGATCCCGGGCGCTCCTCCGCGCGCGATAAGCGACCGCTCAGGATCTAAGCGCTTGCTCACCCGGCAGGTAGGGTGTGGCCCTGTCAATGAACCGGGGCCGACCGCCGGGCGGGAGGAGCGTGCGATGAGTACGGAAGCGGCAACGGGCGGCGAAGCGTCCGCTGGCGAGCCCGCCGGCCCCTGGGCCGGCATCGCTCCCGACGCCGCCCGGCGGCTGGTGATCGCCGCCGTCCAGGCCTTCGCCGAGCGCGGCTACCACGCCACCACCACCCGCGACATCGCCGGCCGGGCCGGGATGAGCCCCGCCGCGCTCTACATCCACTACAAGACCAAGGAAGAGCTGCTCTACCAGATCAGCAAGGTCGGCCACCAGCGCTCACTGACCCTGCTGGCCGAGGCCCGGGACGCCGGGGGCACCGCCGCGCAGCGGCTGGCCGGCGCCGTACGGGTCTTCGTCCGCTGGCACGCCGAGCACCACACCACCGGACGGGTCGTCCAGTACGAGCTTGGCGCGCTCGGCCCTGAGCACTACGCCGAGATCGTGGCGCTCCGCCGGCGCAGCGAGGACGCGATCCGGTCGATCATCAAGGACGGCGTCACCGACGGCGAGTTCGACGTGCCCGACGTCTCCGGGACGACCCTCGCGGTTCTGTCGCTGTGCATCGATGTCGCCCGCTGGTTCAATCCGGCCGGCCGGCGTTCGCCCGACGAGGTGGGCGAGCTGTACGCCGATCTCGTGCTGCGCATGGTCCGGCAGGCGCAGCCCCCGGTCCGGGCGGCCGAGTCCGGCGCGTAGCCGGGTCGGGGGGAGCGGAGGCGGCTCAGATGTAGAAGCGCGCCACCGTCTCCGCGACGCACACCGGCTTGTCGCCGCCTTCGCGCTCGATCGTGACCCGGGTGACCAGTTGGACCCCGCCGCCCGCCTCGGTCACCTCGGCGACCACCGCGGTGGCGCGCAGCCGCGAGCCCACCGGCACCGTGGCGGGGAAGCGCACCTTGTTGACGCCGTAGTTGATGCCCATTTTCACGCCCTCGACCCGGAAGAGCAGCGGGGTCAGCGCGGGGATCAGCGACAGGGTGAGGAAACCGTGCGCGATCGTCGTACCGAACGGGCCGGCCGCCGCGCGCTGCGGATCGATGTGGATCCACTGGTGGTCCCCGGTGGCCTCGGCGAACAGGTCGACCCGCTTCTGGTCGATCTCCAGCCAGTCGGTCCAGCCGAGCTGTTCGCCCACCGCGGCGCGCAGTTCGTCGAGCGAGGCGAAGACGCGGGGCTGCTCCGACATGGTGGGGGCCTCCTGAATTCCGGGTTACCAAGCGCTTGCTCAGCATGATTCCGGTGGCCCCGCCTGTCAACGCGCGCCGCCGCACCGGACCGCCCCGCCGCACCGGACCGCCCCGCTACGCCCGCGCCTCCGGCCGCCGACCCGCCCAGGGCCTCGCCCGCTCCAATCGCGCGGACGGCGAGATCAGTGTCGCCTCGTCGCCGTACCGTCCGCCGGGCATCACCCGATCGGCAGGCCCTGCTCCGTCCGGTGCGGCGGGACGTCCACCGCCGGCGCGATCCCCGCACCACCGACGGGTAACGGCCAGCCCCGAGGCCTCCGGGCTTCGCCATTGGCACCCGCCCCCCGCGATCAGGCAGCATGCCACCAACCGCACCCGGCCACGACGGAGTCCGGGCGGGTCCGCCCGGGCCTGCCCCGCCTCCGCACCCACCCCGTAGGGAACCGCATGAGTCTGCGCCACCACGAGATCGCCCAGTCCGACCACCGCATCCTCAATCCGTTCACCGAGGAGCAACTGATGCTTCTCGGCCGGATCTGCCGGCTGCGCGAGGGGCAGCGGCAGCTCGATCTCGCCTGCGGGAAGGGGGAGATGCTCACCCGGTGGGCGGAGCTCTACGGGATCGGCGGGGTCGGGGTCGACCTCAGCCGGGTGTTCCTGGCCGCCGCCCGCGACCGGGCGACGGAGCTGGGCGTCGCCGATCGGGTGAGTTTCGAGCACGGGAACGCCGCGGCCTACCAGGCGGAGCGGGGCGCCTTCGACGTGGTGTCCTGCGTCGGCGCCAGCTGGATCGGCCAGGGCCTGGCCGGGACGGTGGAACTGCTGCGGCCCGCGATGCGGCCGGAGGGTCTGATGCTGATCGGCGAGCCGTACTGGACCGAGCCGCCGCCCGAGGAAGCACTGGAGGAGATGGGCGCCGGGCCGGACGACTTCACGTCGCTGCCCGGGACGCTGGACCGGATCGAGGCGGCCGGGATGGAACTGGTCGAGATGGTGCTCGCGGACGGCGACAGCTGGGACCGGTACGCGGCCGGGCAGTGGTTCACCATCTCCGACTGGCTGCGGGCGGCGCCGGACGACCACCCGGACGCCGCCGACATGCGGGAGTTCCTGGAGCACGCGCGCCGGACCCATCTGACCTGGACCCGGCGGTACATGGGATGGGGTGTGTTCGTCCTGCGACAGGGCGCCGCCACCAGCCGCTGAAAAAAGATGACGTATGTTCATCTTCCGGGGTCGGCGTACCGGCGGTAACCTCCGGCGAACCGGCATCCGGAAGGAGCAGACATGCCGCTACGGACCCCACGACGGATCGGCACGCTGAGAACGGCGACCGCGGCCGCGTTACTGGCCCTCGCAGCCACCCTGGTGGCCCCGTTGCCACTGGCCCGGGCCGCGGACCCCGTTACCGACTACTGCGCGGGACAGTGCGCGGACATCCTGCCGCCCGGCGAGAACGGCAACGCCACCCTTGCCGACATCCTCGCCAACAAGGCGTTCGGAACGCGCCCGTCGCACACCATGGACCAGCTCGGCCCGTACTCCTCCCTCGCGGACGGGTACCAGAGCCTCACCGACTCGACCATCACCAGCTTCTTCAACGACTCCTCCTTCGGGGTGCCTTCGGGCCAGGTCGCCTCGGTGGCCAGTCCCCGCTCGGATGTGACCATCACCCGGGACAAGAAGACCGGGGTGCCGCACATCAAGGGCACCACCCGCTCCGGTACCGAGTTCGGCGCCGGATACGCCGCGGCGCAGGACCGGTTGTGGCTGATGGACCTCTTCCGGCACGTGGGACGCGGCGAGTTGTCGTCCTTCGCGGGCGGCGCCGCCGCCAACCGACGCCTGGAGCAGGAGTTCTGGCGCCAGGCCCCCTACACCGAGGCCGATCTCCAGTCCCAGGTGGACTGGCTGGCCAACAACAGCGGGCCGCGCGGACAGCAGGCGCTGGCCGACGCGCAGTCGTACGTCGACGGCATCAACGCCTACATCACCGCCTCCAAGAGCGGGCGTTACTTCCCCGGTGAGTACGTGCTGACCGGGCATGTGGACGCGATCACCAACGCCGGCACCATCGATCCCTTCCAGCTCACCGACCTGATCGCGCTCGCCTCGGTGGTCGGCGCGCTGTTCGGCACCGGCGGCGGCGGCGAGGTGCAGTCCGCGCTGTCGCTGCTGGCCGCGCAGCAGAAGTACGGCGTCGCCCAGGGCACCCAGGTCTGGGAGTCCTTCCGTGAGCGCGACGACCCCGAGGCGACCGCGACCGTGCACGACGGCAGCAGCTTCCCGTACGCGGGCAAGCCCGCCAGTCCGCAGGGCGAGGCGCTGCCCGACCCCGGCTCGGTGACCACCGAGCCGCTGGTCTACGACGCGACCGGCGGCGCCACCCTGGCCACCACCAAGAGTCCGGGCGTGCTGCCGGCCGACCTGCTGTCCAATCCGCAGAAGGGCATGTCCAACGCCCTGCTGGTCAGCGGCGCGCACACCGCCAGCGGCCATCCGGTGGCGGTCTTCGGCCCGCAGACCGGTTACTTCGCGCCGCAACTGCTCATGCTCCAGGAACTCCAGGGTCCCGGCATCAGCGCCCGCGGCGCCTCCTTCGCGGGCCTGGGCATGTACATCGAGCTCGGCAGGGGCCAGGACTACGCCTGGAGCGCCACCTCCGCCTCGCAGGACGTGACCGACACCTACGCGGTCGAACTCTGCCAGGACGCCACGCACTACCTCTACCACGGGAGTTGCGTCCCGATGGAGAAGCTGGAGCGCACCAACTCCTGGTCGCCCACGCTCGCCGACTCCACGGCGGCCGGCTCGTACCGGATGCAGGTGTGGCGGACCGCCTACGGACCGGTCGAGTACCGGGCCACCGTCGGCGGCAAACCGGTCGCCTACACCCAACTGCGTAGCTCCTACCGGCACGAGGCCGATTCCATCATCGGCTTCCAGGAGCTGAACGACCCCGGCTTCGTGCACGACGCCGCGTCCTTCAAGCTGGCGGCGCGGGACATCAACTACACCTTCAACTGGTTCTACGCCGACTCCCGGCAGACCGCCTACTACAACAGCGGCACCAACCCGGTGCGGGCGGCCGGGGTCGACCCGTCCTTCCCGGTGTGGGCGCGGGCACCCTACGACTGGCAGGGCTGGGACCCGACGTACAACACCGCCGCCTACACGCCGCCTTCGCAGCATCCCCAGTCCGTGAACCAGGACTACTACATCTCCTGGAACAACAAGCAGGCCCCCGGCTACACCTCGGCGACCTTCGGCAACGGCTCGGTGCACCGCGCCGATCTGCTGAACGACCGGGTGAAGACGCTGGTCCAGGCGGGCGGGGTGACCCGGGCGTCGCTGGCCGGGGCGATGGAGGACGCCGCGCTGACCGATCTGCGCGGCGAGGACGTCCTGCCCGACCTGCTCCAGGTGATCGGCTCCGCACCGGTGACCGATCCGCAGGAGGCCACCGCCGTCCAGCAGTTGACCGCCTGGCTGGCGGCGGGCGCCGAACGGCATCCGGCGTCGGCCGGTTCGCAGACCTACGCCAACGCGGACGCGGTCCGGGTGATGGACGCGTGGTGGCCGCTGCTGATCCAGGGCGAGTTCCAACCGGGGCTCGGCAGCGACCTGTTCGGCGCGCTGACGGCCGATCTGACCGTCGACGAGGCACCGTCGGCCGGGCACGGGCCCACCGGCTCGCACGCGGGCAGCTCGTTCCAGTACGGCTGGTGGTCGTACGCCGACAAGGACCTGCGGGCGGTGCTCGGGCAGAGCGTCCAGGGCCCGCTCGGCGCGCGTTACTGCGGCGCGGGAGTGCTGTCCGCGTGCCGGGACATGCTGCTGTCCACGCTGAAGCAGGCAGCCGCCACTCCGGCGGCCACCGTCTACCCGGGCGACGACACCGGCTGCGCGGCCGGCGACCAGTGGTGCGCCGACTCGATCCTCCAGCGTCCGCTGGGCGGTATCGGGGACGACCGGATCGGCTGGCAGAACCGGCCCACCTTCCAGCAGGTCGTGGAGTTCCCCACGCACCGCTGACAGCGGCCGGCGGGCCGCGGCAGGGCGTACCACCAGCGGGCCGGGCCCCGGAACACACGGGACCCGGCCCGCGGCGCGCCCGTCTCCCTCTTCCCGATCCAATGACCGACTGCTTAGTATGCGATCGGGCCGGATACGGAACCGGAGGCGAGCCGAAGCTGTCGAACAGCGGTCCCGTACCGTCGGGCAGCCGGACAGCCGTCGATTCCACCTGATCAATCCGATCAATCCGATCAATCGGATCGATCCGAGCAGTCCGAGCAGCCGTCGAGTCGAAGGAGACACGTCGTGGTCGTGGAAGCGCTGCGCGGCGCCCGGGTGGTCGTCACCGGGGCGGGCGGCGGCATCGGAGCCGCCCTCGCCCGCAGATTCGCCGCCGAGGGCGCCCGGGTGGCTGTCAACGACCTCGACGCCGACGCCGCCCGCGAGGTCGCCGCCGAGATCGGCGCCGCCGCCGTACCCGGCGACGCCTCCGGTGTGGTGCCCGCCGCCCGCACCGCGCTCGGCGGCGGCATCGACATCTTCTGCGCCAACGCCGGGGTCGGCACCGGCGGTGGTCCCGAGGCCGACGACGCCGCCTGGGAACTGGCCTGGGACGTCAATGTGATGAGCCATGTCCGCGCGGCCAGGGCGCTGCTGCCCGCGTGGCTGGAGCGCGGCGAGGGCCGTTTCGTGTCCACCGTCTCCGCCGCCGGACTGCTGACGATGATCGGCGCGGCGCCGTACTCGGTCACCAAGCACGGCGCACTCGCCTTCGCCGAGTGGCTCTCGCTCACCTACCGGCACCGCGGTGTCCATGTGCACGCCGTCTGCCCCCAGGGCGTACGGACCGCCATGATCCGCTCGGCCGGCGTCGCGGGCGAACTCGTACTGGCGCCCAACGCCATCGAGCCGGAAGAGGTGGCGCAGGCGGTGATCGAGGGGATCGCGGCCGACCGCTTCCTGATCCTGCCGCACCCGGAGGTCGCCGGATATTACGCGGCCCGTGCCGCCGAGCCCGAACGCTGGCTCCGCGGCATGAACAAGCTCCAGCGCACCTTCGAGGCACGCCAGGCGGAGGCACTGGCCGACGCCCGCGAGGCGCCGGCCCGGGGCATCCCGGCGCCGGAGCCGCACCCGGAATCCGAGAAAGAGGAAAGGGGAGGGGAATCGGCATGATGCGCTACGCCGACCGGCCCTGGCTCAAGCACTTCACCGCGGAGCAGCGGCAGGACGTCGAGCACCCGCCGTCGATCCTGCACAGCTTCCTCGCCACCGCCGAACGCGATCCCGCCCACCCGGCGCTGGCCTACTTCGACGGCACGGTGAGCTACGGCGAACTCGACGCCCTCTCCGACGGCCTGGCCGCATATCTCGCCGGCCGCGGCTTCGCCCCCGGCGACCGGCTCGCGATCATGCTGCAGAACGTGCCGCAGTTCGTGATCGCGCTGCTCGCCGCGTGGAAGGCCGGCGGCTCGGTCGTCCCGGTCAACCCGATGTACAAGGAACAGGAACTGGCGCACATCCTGACCGACTCGGGGGCCGTCGCGATCGTCTGCTCCCGGTCCGCCTGGCACGGCCGCGTCCGCGCCGCCGCGGCCGGCACGCCCGTCCGGATCGCCCTCACCGCGAACGAGTTCGACCTCCAGACCCGCAACGATCCCCGGGTGCTGATCGCCGAGCCGCCGCCCGCCGAGAAGGCCGAGAAGGCCGAGAAAGCCGAGAAGCCCGTCGAGCCCGGGGCCACCGGGGACGCCGGGAAGTCGCAGCAAGCCGGGGCCGAAGCCGCCCCCGAGGACATCCTGGCCGCCGCCCGCGCCGCCGCCGGGCCCCGCCCGGACGTCGCCCTGCCGCGCGCCGCGGACCCCGCCCTGATCAGCTACACCTCCGGCACCACCGGCCGGCCCAAGGGCGCGATCAACACGCACGGCAACATCTCGTACAACGCCCACCGCCAGCTCCGCTTCCAGGCCCTCCCGGCCGGCTCGGTGGTCTTCGCGCTGGCCCCGCTCTTCCACATCACCGGTATGGTCTGCGAACTCGCCACCGCCCTGTCGGCCGGCCACACCGTGGCGCTCGCCTACCGCTTCGAGCCCGGCGTCGTCCTCGACGCCTTCCGCGAGCACCGTCCGGTCTACACCGTCGGCCCCGCCACAGCGTTCATGGCGCTGCTGGCCCGGCCCGACGCCACCGCCGACGACTTCGCGTCCTTCCGGGTGATCTCCTCCGGCGGCGCACCCCTGCCACCGGCCGTCGTGGAGTCCTTCAGGATCCGCTCCGGCGGGCACTACCTCGCCAACGGCTATGGCCTCACCGAGTGCACCGCCCCCTGCGCGAGCGTGCCGATCGGCCGCGAGGCCCCGGTGGACCCGACGTCCGGCACCCTGGCGGTGGGCGTTCCCGGGCCCGCCACCATGATCCGCATCCTCGACGACAGCGGCGCCGAGGTGCCGTTCGGCGAATCCGGCGAGATAGCCGTCAGGGGACCGATGGTCGTACCGGGCTACTGGAACCGGCCGGAGGAGTCCGCGGCCGCGCTGCCCGGCGGGGAACTGCTGACGGGCGACATCGGTTTCATGGACGAGGACGGCTGGCTCTACGTCGTGGACCGCAAGAAGGACATGATCAACGCCTCCGGCTTCAAGGTCTGGCCGCGTGAGGTCGAGGACGTCCTCTACACCCACCCGGCGGTCCGCGAGGCCGCGGTCGTCGGCGTGCCGGACAGCTACCGCGGTGAGAGCGTCAAGGCGTATGTCAGCCTGCGGCCGGGTGCCAGCGCCGATCCGGCCGAACTCATCGCGTACTGCAAGGAACGGCTCGCGGCCTACAAGTATCCGCGGCAGGTCGAGATGCTCGGCGACCTGCCGAAGACGGCGACCGGCAAGATCCTGCGGCGCGAGCTCAAGACCCCGGCCGGATAGGGTCCATACCGGTCGGAACGCCGGTCGGACACCGGTCGGGAGGCAGGCCGCCGCGGACCGCCCCGGGCGGCCGGTCCGACGGGACCGGGCGGCACGGACAACCGGTGGGTACGAGAGAGGGCAGGTCATGGCACGCAACGCGACGAGCGGCACCAGCAACGGCGGCACCGGTACGGCGACCGGTGCCGCGGTCCCCGAGCGACTGCTCGCCGAGGCCACCCGGCTCTTCGCCGGCCGGGGCTACGACCGCACCTCCGTCCAGGAGATCGTCGAGGCGGCCGGCGTCACCAAGGGCGCCCTCTACCACTACTTCGGCTCCAAGGACGATCTGCTGCACGAGATCTACGGCCGGGTGCTGCGGCTGCAGACCGAACGCCTCGACGCGATCGCCGCCCGCCCCAACGACGTACGCGACCGGCTCGCCGAAGCGGCCGCGGACGTGGTGGTCACCAGCATCGAGAACCTGGACGACACCAAGATCTTCTTCCGTTCCATGCACCAGCTCAGCCCGGAGAAGCAGAAGGCGGTACGCGCCGAACGCCGCCGCTACCACGAGACATTCCGCTCGCTGATCGAGGAGGGCCAGCGCGACGGCCACTTCCGCCCGGACGTGCGCCCCGACCTGGTGGTCGACTTCTTCTTCGGCTCGGTGCACCACCTCGGCACCTGGTACCACGCGGACGGCCCGCTGTCCGCGAAAGCGGTCGCCGCCGAGTTCTCCGACCTGCTGCTGCACTCGGTACGGCAGCCCTGAATCCACCGGGAGTCCGACGTGAAGGCATGGCGTGTGCACCAGACCGGACAGCCGCGCGAGGCGATGCGTCTCGACGAGGTCGCCGTCCCCGAGCCCGGACCCGGTGAGGTGCTGCTGAGGGTCCTCGCGGCGAACGTCAACTTCCCCGACGCGCTGCTCTGCCGCGGCGAGTACCAGATCAAGCCGCCGCTGCCCTTCACCCCTGGCGTCGAGATGTGCGGCGAGGTCGTCGCCGCCGGCGAGGGCGTCACCGGTGTGGAATCCGGCGCCCGGGTGATCACCCCGGCGCTGCTGCCCGGCGGGGCCTTCGCCGAGTACGCCGTGGTGACCGCCCGCGGTGTGCTGCCAGCGCCCGAGGCGCTGGACGACGCGGAGGCGGCGGCCCTGCACATCGGCTACCAGACCGGCTGGTTCGGGCTGCACCGCAGGGCCGCGCTGCGCCCCGGCGAGACCCTGCTGGTGCACGCCGCGGCCGGCGGGGTGGGCAGCGCGGCCGTCCAGCTCGGCAAGGCCGCGGGCGCCACCGTGATCGGGGTGGTCGGCGGGGCCGACAAGGTGAAGGCGGCCCGTGAACTCGGCGCGGACATCGTGGTGGACCGCCACCGTGAGGACTTCGTGGCGGTGGTCAAGGAGGCCACCGCCGGCCGCGGCGCGAATGTCGTCTACGACCCGGTGGGCGGCGACGCCTACACCCGGTCCACCAAGTGCGTCGCCTTCGAGGGACGGATCGTGGTGGTCGGCTTCGCGAGCGGCACGATCCCGGCGCCCGCCCTCAACCACGCCCTGGTGAAGAACTACGCGATCCTCGGGCTGCACTGGGGCCTGTACAACGTCCAGGACCCGGTGGCCGTCCACCAGGCCCACGAGGAGCTGACCCGGCTCGCCGCCGAGGGCACGGTGAAGCCCCTGGTCAGCGAGCGGATCGGCTTCGAGGACGCGCCCGACGCGGTGCAGCGGGTCGCCGACGGTACGACGGTGGGCCGGCTGGTCGTGCTGCCCTGACCGGCCGGCGGGCAGGCACCGGCCGTCCGACAGCGGCCCGCGCACGGCAGCCCAAGCCCAGCCGTCAGACGTACTTCTTCAGCTCGCGCCTGGCCAGCGACCGCTTGTGCACCTCGTCCGGACCGTCGGCCAGCCGCAGCGAGCGCGCGGCAACCCACAGCTGGGCCAGCGGGAAGTCCTGGCTGACGCCGCCCGCGCCGTGGGCCTGGATGGCGCGGTCGATGATCCGCTGCACGGCCGCCGGGGTGGCGATCTTGATGGCCTGGATCTCGGTGTGCGCGCCCTGATTGCCCACGGTGTCCATCAGCCAGGCCGTCTTGAGCACCAGCAGCCGCAACTGCTCTATCTCCACCCGGGCTTCGGCGATCCACTCCTGGACCACGCCCTGGGCGGCGATCGGCTTGCCGAAGGCGGTACGGGAGGTCACCCGGCGGCACATCAGCTCAAGGGCCCGCTCGGCCATACCGATCAGCCGCATGCAGTGATGGATCCGGCCGGGCCCCAACCGGGCCTGGGCGATGGCGAAACCGCCGCCCTCCTCGCCGATGATGTTCGCGGCCGGCACCCGCACATCGTGGAAGACCACCTCGGCGTGGCCGCCGTGGTCGCCGTCGTCGAAGCCGAACACCCGCATCCCGCGCCGTACTTCGACGCCGGGGGTGTCGCGCGGCACCAGGATCTGGCTCTGCTGGCGGTGCCGGTCGGCGGCCGGGTCGGTCTTGCCCATCACGATGAAGATCCGGCAGTCGGGGTTCATCGCCCCGGAGATGTACCACTTGCGGCCGTTGATGACATAGCCGTCACCGTCGCGGACGATCCGGGTCTCGATGTTGGTGGCGTCCGAGGAGGCCACGTCCGGTTCCGTCATCGCGAACGCGGACCTGATCTCACCGGCCAGCAGCGGCTCCAGCCACTCCTTGCGCTGCTCGGGAGTGCCGAATTCGGCGAGCACCTCCATGTTGCCGGTGTCGGGGGCCGCGCAGTTGAGGGCCGGCGGGGCCAAATGGGGGCTGCGGCCGGTGAGTTCGGCCAGCGGCGCGTACTGGAGGTTGGTCAGTCCGGCGCCGTGCTCGCCGGGCAGGAACAGATTCCACAGGCCCTGCGCCCTGGCCTCGGCCTTGAGCAGGCGCACGACCGGCGGCGCCGACCAGCGGTCCTCGCCGGTCACCTGCTCGCGCTGCTCGGCGAAGACGGCCTCAGCGGGATACACGTGTTCGTCGAGGAAGGCCCCCAGCCGGGCGCGCAGCTCCTCGGTGCGGGTGTCGTAGCCGAAATCCATGGTGTCAGCCCTCGCTCGTGATGGATCGGACGTCCTGCTGCCGGAGCGTGTGCAGACCGCGCTCGATGAAGCCGGGGACGAGGCCGCCGATCCGGTCGAAGCCGGCGCCGAGGGTGTGGCCGAGCGTCCAGCGGTAATGGATGCCTTCGAGGATCACGGCGACCTTGAGGTAGGCGAAGGCGGTGTACCAGTCGATCGCGGACACGTCCCGGCCGGAGCGCAGCGCGTACCGCTCGATGACCTCGCCGGTGGACGGATGGCCGGGGGAGCCGCCGATGGTGGGCGCGGGCACCGCCTCGTCGGCGCGCAGCTCGCCGTACATCGCCAGCAGGCCGAGGTCGGTCAGCGGGTCGCCGAGGGTGGACATCTCCCAGTCCAGGACGGCCGTGAGGCGCCCGTCGTCGTCGATCAGCACGTTGTCCAGGCGGTAGTCGCCGTGCACGATCGTCGGTTCGGGGGAGGACGGCAGGGTCGCGCCGAGTCGCGCGTGCAGTTCGTCCACCCCGGGCAGGTCACGGCTGCGGGAGGCGTCGAGCTGCTTGCCCCAGCGGCGCAGCTGGCGGTCGAGGAAGCCCTCGGGGCGCCCGAAGCCGGCCAGGCCGACGGCGGCCGGGTCCACCGCGTGCAGATCCACCAGGGTGTCGGTCAGCGTGAGCACGGCCGCCCTGGTCCGCTCCGGCCCGATCGCGCGCAGCTGCCGCTCGTCGCGGTAGGGAGTGCCCCGCACGAACTCCATCACGTAGAAGGGGGCGCCCAGGACCTTCGGGTCCTCGCACAGCGAGATGGTGGCCGGGACGGGTACGGGTGTGCCGGCCAGCGCGCTGATCACCCGGTGCTCCCGGGTCATGTCGTGCGCGGTGGCCAGTACGTGGCCGAGCGGGGGGCGGCGGACCACCCAGGTGCCGGTGCCGTCGGTGACGCGGTAGGTGAGGTTGGACCGGCCGCCCTCGACGAGCCGGGCCCGCAGCTCACCCGCGACCAGCCCCGGGATCTCCCGGTCCAGGTATCCGCGCAGCCGGTCGAGGTCCAGGCCCGGGGGCTCGTCGGTTTCGCTCATGCGTCGTCTCTCCTCGTCAGCCGGTCAGTCGGCCGTTCGTCGGCCGGTCGCGGCCCTTCGTCGGCCGGGTCGATGGTGGCGGGCAGCCGCAGCAGAATCGTACCGACTGGTCGGTATGCCGTCCAGCTTTCGGGCGCCGCGTCCGCATTGACGGCCGGGTGCCATCCCGCCTAGGCTCCGGACTTATGGGTGAACGTGATTCACATACACGTACAGCAGATGATTCCCGGGCGCTGACGGTCGCCGAGGTGCGGCTGACCCCCATCCTCATCTCCGACCCACCGCTGCTCAACACCCAGGGCGTCCACCAGCCGTACACACCGCGACTCATCATCGAGGTCATCACCGCCGACGGTACGACCGGGGTGGGTGAGACGTACGGGGACACGCGCTATCTCGACCTCGCCGCACCGCTGGCCAAGGCGCTGCCGGGCCACTCGGTCAGCGATCTGAACGGCCTGTTCACCCTCGCGGAGCAGGTCTGCGGCGACCCGGCCGATGTCTCGGACTCGGTGGACGTCGGCGGCCTGCGCGGCGTCCAGACCGCCGACAAACTGCGGCTCTCGGTCATCTCCGGCTTCGAGGTGGCCTGCCTGGACGCCCTCGGCAAGAGCGTCGGGCTGCCGGTGCACACGCTGCTCGGCGGCAAGGTCCGCGACAGCGTCGACTACAGCGCCTACCTCTTCTACCGGCTGGCCGCCCATCCTCAGGGCAGCGGCGAGACCGACGACTGGGGCGCCGCGCTCGACCCGGCCGGTGTGGTGGCCCAGGCCCGCCGCTTCGCCGACACCTACGGCTTCGGCTCGTTCAAGCTCAAGGGCGGCGTCTTCCCGCCCGAGCAGGAGATCGCCGCCGTCCGCGCGCTGGCCGAGGCCTTCCCCGGGCAGCCCCTGCGGCTCGACCCCAACGGCGCCTGGTCGGTGGAGACCTCCCTCGCCGTCGCCCGCGAACTCGGCGACGTACTGGAGTACCTGGAGGACCCGGCCAGCACCACCGACCGGATGGCACGGGTCGCGGCCGGCACCGAGGTGCCGCTGGCCACCAACATGTGCGTGACGACCTTCCCCGAGATCGAGGAGGCCTTCACCCGCAAGGCCGTCCAGGTGGTGCTCTCCGACCACCACTACTGGGGCGGGCTGCGCAACACCCAGCAACTCGCCGCGATCTGCCGCACGTTCGGCGTCGGCCTGTCGATGCACTCCAACACCCACCTGGGCATCAGCCTGGCCGCCATGAACCATGTCGCCGCCACCGTGCCCAACCTCGACTACGCCTGCGACACCCACTACCCCTGGCAGACCGAGGACGTCATCACCCGGCGGCACGTCTTCACCGGCGGCCGGCTCGCCGTCAGCGACCTGCCCGGCCTCGGTGTGGAACTCGACCACGACGCCCTCGCCGTACTGCACCGCCGCTGGCTGGCCGACGACGGCGCCCTGCGCGACCGCGACGACGCCGCCGCGATGCGCAAGGCCGACCCCGGGTGGCGGACGCCCTCGGTCCCGCGCTGGTAGCACGGCCCGGGCGGACCCGGCGCCCCCGGCGGGCGTCAGAAGAGCAGCGCCGCGCCGAACACCGCGAAGGCGACCGTACAGCCCGCCACCGACACCGCCGCCCAGGACGGCAGTACGGGCGGCCCGCCGACCGCCTCCGCGCCGAGCCGCTGGATGCGCCGGTGGGCGAGCCACAGGAAGACCACGAAGGCGAGGACCACCAGGCACAGCGCCGAGGCGGTCAGCGGGCCGCCGTCGGTGCGCAGCGCCTGCCGGACCGCCAGCAGCGCGGTGACCGCGCACGACAGCGTCGTCCGCCGCCAGGCCAGCCGGGTGCGCTCCGGCTGCAGACCCGGATCGCGGTCCGTCTCGACCCCGGTCACCCGGGAAGCCCCGGACGGCCCGGGGCGCGGTCGGTCCGCGGCGTCACTCATCCGGCCCAGCCGAACACCACGACCGCCACCATCGCCACCGCCAGCACGGCGACCAGCATGGCCAGCAGGGCGGGGAAACGGGAGACGGGCAGGTCCGCGCCCGTACGGATGGCGCGTTCGCAGCGGACCCAGTGGTTCACCGCGCGCAGCGTGCAGGCGAAGCCGCCCGCCAGCAGGGCGAGGGCCAGCACGACCCGGACCCAGTGGGCTAGGTGGTCGGTGAGGAACTGGTCGACCGCGAAGCCGCCGCCGATCAGCGCGAGCGCGGTCCTTATCCAGGCGAGGAAGGTGCGCTCGTTGGCCAGCGAGAAGCGGTAGTCCGGCGTGGTGCCCTCCCGCCGCACCCGGGCCGGCGCGAACCACAGGCCCACCGACTCCCGCAACCCCCGCAGCCCGCCCGCATCGCTCACCCGGCCACCCTAACCAGGCCCCTCCGGCACCGGCCCACCCGCACCGCCGGGGCGCAGGGCGATCAGCCTGTGGTACGCCGCCAGGCCGTCCGGCACCCATTCCCACTCCGGCAGCCGCGCGGTCAGCTCCTCCTCGGTGAGGAAGGTGTGCCAGGCCACCTCCTCCGGCTGCGGCGCCACCGGCAGTTCGCACCGCACCTGGTAGACGGCCGACCACCAGCGGCGCGGGCCGTCCTCGTAGAGGAAGCGGAACAGCGGTTCGGGCTGCGGCAGCCCGCTGACACCGAGTTCCTCCTCGGCCTCGCGCAGCGCCGTCTCGTCATAGCTCTCGCCCGCGCCCACCACGCCGCCGACGAACATGTCGTACAGCGAGGGGAAGACCAGCTTCCGCGCGGTGCGGCGGTGCACGAAGATCCGGTCCTGGGCGTCGCGGGCCAGGATGAACGCGCAGCGGTGCCGCAGGCCGCGGGCGTAGGCCTCGCCGCGCGGCGACCGGCCGACGACGTTGTCGTGCTCGTCGACGATGTCGATGATCTCGTCGGCGGACAAAGGGGGTTCGGCGGCTGCCGGTCCGCCCGGCTCCGGTGGCTGCTGGCTGCTCATGCGGTCGATTGAATCATCCGCCGGCCACCACACGGCCGTCGTACGGCTGTCGATCCCTGTTGGCCGGGCGGGTCTTGCGCCGCGCCGGTCCCGGCAAGATGATCGGGCGGGACGATGACCCCGGAGCGAAGTGACGGGAGCGTACGGTGAGCGATCCGACGAGGGCGCGTCAGGAGCCGCTGCGTATCGCCAACTGCTCCGGCTACTACGGCGACCGGCTCTCCGCCGCCCGGGAGATGGTCGAGGGCGGGCCCATCGACGTCCTGACCGGGGACTATCTCGCCGAGCTGACCATGCTGCTGCTGTGGAAGGCCCGGCAGCGCGACCCCGACGGCGGCTACGCCGTGTCCTTCCTGGCCCAGATGCGGGACGTGCTCGGCGCCTGCCTGGAGCGCGGCACGAAGATCGTGGTCAACGCGGGCGGCCTCAATCCGGCCGGGCTGGCCCAGAAGCTGCGCGAACTCGCCGCGCTCGGCGGCCTGCACCCCTCGGTCGCCCATGTCGAGGGCGACGACCTGCTGGACCGGCTGCCCCAACTCCAGGCCCGGGGCCACGACTTCGCCCACCTGGCCAGCGGCCGCCCGCTGGCCGGCTCCGGGGTCGTCCCGCTCACCGCGAACGCCTACCTGGGCGGCTGGGGGATCGCCGAGGCGCTGCGGGCCGGCGCCGACGTGGTGATCTGCGGCCGGGTCACCGACGCCTCGCTGGTCGTCGGACCGGCGGCCTGGGCCTTCGACTGGGCGCCGGACGACTGGGACCGGCTGGCCGGCGCCGTGACGGCGGGCCACATCATCGAGTGCGGCACCCAGGCCACCGGCGGCAACTACGCCTTCTTCACCGAGATCCCCGACCCCGTGCACCCCGGCTTCCCGATCGCCGAGCTGCACCCCGACGGCTCCAGCGTCATCACCAAGCACCCCGGCACCGGCGGCGCGGTCACCGTCGGCACCGTCACCGCCCAACTGCTCTACGAGACAGGCCACCCCGCCTACCTCAACGCCGATGTGGTGGCCCGCTTCGACACGATACGGCTCAGCCAGCAGGGACCCGACCGGGTCGCGGTCGGCCCGGTCACCGGCGAGCCGGCGCCCGCCACCCTCAAGGTCTGCCTCAACCACCGCGGCGGCTACCGCAACTCGGCGACCTTCGTCCTCACCGGCCTCGACCTCGACGCCAAGGCCGACTTCGCCGAGGCCACCCTGCTCGACGCCACCGGCGGCCCCGGCCGCTTCGCGACCTACGACCTGCGGCGCGAGCACGGCGGCGAGGCCGACCGGCTCACCCTCACTGTCAAGGACCCCGACCCGGAGAAGGCCGGCCGCGGCTTCTTCTCCGCCGTCGCCGGCACCGCGCTGGCCGGCTATCCCGGGCTCCATCTGGAGCACGCCGCGCCGAAAGCCACCGAGTACGGCGTCTACTGGCCGGCCCTGATCGCGGCCGGGGAGGTCCCGGAGCATGTGGTGCTGGACGACGGCACCCGGCTGCCCGTGCCCCGGGCCGCGCCCGTCCCGCCGTCCCCGCCCGCGCCGCCGTCCCCGCCCGCGGACCGGCCGGCCACGGACGCCGTACCGCCCGCGCCCGTACCCCCCTCGACCGCCGCCCCCGAGGCCGGCCCGGCGCGCCCGGAGCGGCCCGGGACTCCGGCGGGGCGCGGCCGTACCGTACGGCTGCCGCTCGGCACCCTGATCGGCGCCCGCTCCGGCGACAAGGGCGGGGACGCCAATGTGGGGCTGTGGGCCGGCGACGACGAGACCTACGCGTGGCTGCGGGACTACCTGGATGTGACCCGGCTGCGCGACCTGCTCCCGGAGACCGCGAAATCGCCGGTGAGCCGCTATGAACTTCCCCTGCTGCGGGCGCTGAACTTCGTGGTGCACGGCCTGCTCGGGGACGGCGTGGCGGCGTCGACCGCCGCCGACCCGCAGGCCAAGGCGCTGGGGGAGCGGCTGCGCGCCTGCCGGGCCGACATCCCCGAGGAACTGCTGGCCCGTTCGGGCCGCTGAGCTTCGCGCCCGTCCGGAAGGTCTTCGCCCGGCCCTCGCGGGTGCCCTCGCGCCGCCTCGCGGGCGCTCTCGCCCGCCCGCCACGAGGCCCCGCCGGGGTGCAGCGAGTTGCGCCGCCTCCCGCGCGCCTGACACGCCAAGGATCGGGCTATTCGTAGTCTTTCAGTCTGTACGGCCATATAGGGGCGTTCTGTGGGACGAACCCGGACCGACACCGGCACAAGACGACTGGAGACCCGTTGAGTTCCCCGCAGCCCAAGACCTCCGACGAACCCGCGGCGGCGCCGCCCCCACCGGACCCCCAAGGCCGAGCCGGCAAGATCGGCGTGTCATGGCTGACCTCCACCGATCACAAGACGATCGGCTCCCTGTACCTGATCACCTCCTTCCTCTTCTTCCTGCTGGCCGGCCTCTTCGCGATGCTGATGCGGGCCGAACTGGCGAGACCTGGCAATCAGTTCCTGTCCAATGAGCAGTACAACCAGCTGTTCACCATGCACGGCACCGCGATGCTGCTGATGTTCGCGACCCCGCTGTTCGCCGGTTTCACCAACTGGATCATGCCGTTGCAGCTCGGCGCGCCCGATGTCGCGTTCCCGCGGCTGAACATGCTGGCCTACTGGCTGTATCTGTTCGGCTCGCTGATCGCGATGGGCGGTTTCCTGACCCCGAACGGGTCCGCGTCCTTCGGCTGGTTCGCCTACTCGCCGCTGACCGACTCGGTGCACTCGCCCGGGGTCGGCGGCGATCTGTGGATCATGGGCCTGGCGCTTTCCGGCTTCGGCACCATCATCGGCGCGGTCAACTTCATCACCACGATCATCTGCATGCGGGCCCCCGGGATGACGATGTTCCGGATGCCGATCTTCTGCTGGAACGTACTGCTGACCGCCGTGCTGGTCCTGATGGCGTTCCCGGTGCTGGCCGGCGCGCTGCTGATGCTGGAGGCGGACCGGAGATTCAGGGCGCACGTCTTCGAAGCGACCAACGGCGGGCCGCTGTTGTGGGAGCACCTCTTCTGGTTCTTCGGCCATCCGGAGGTGTACATCATCGCGCTGCCCTTCTTCGGCATCATCTCCGAGGTCATTCCGGTCTTCAGCCGCAAGCCGATGTTCGGTTACATCGGTCTGGTGGCCGCGACGATTTCCATCGCCGGTCTGTCCGTGACCGTGTGGGCGCACCACATGTTCGTCACCGGAGCGGTGCTGCTGCCGTTCTTCTCCTTCATGTCCTTCCTCATCGCGGTGCCGACCGGGGTGAAGTTCTTCAACTGGATCGGCACGATGTGGAAGGGGTCACTCAGTTTCGAGACCCCGATGCTGTGGGCGATCGGATTCCTGGTGACTTTCCTCTTCGGCGGTCTGACCGGGATCATCCTCGCGGCACCGCCCTTGGATTTCCATGTCTCCGACTCCTACTTCGTGGTGGCGCATTTCCATTACGTGGTGTTCGGCACGGTGGTGTTCGCGATGTTCTCCGGCTTCTACTTCTGGTGGCCGAAGATGACCGGCAAGATGCTGGACGAGCGGCTCGGCAAGATCAACTTCTGGACGCTCTTCCTCGGCTTCCACGGCACCTTCCTGGTCCAGCACTGGCTGGGCGTCGAGGGCATGCCGCGCCGCTACGCCGACTATCTGGCCGCGGACCACATCACCACCTTGAACACCTTCTCCTCGATCAGCTCCTTCGTGCTCGGACTGTCGGTGCTGCCGTTCTTCTACAACGTCTGGAAGACCGCCAAGTACGGCAAGAAGGTCGAGGTCGACGACCCCTGGGGCTACGGCCGTTCGCTGGAGTGGACCACCTCCTGCCCGCCGCCGCGGCACAACTTCGTCACCCTGCCGCGTATCCGCTCCGAATCCCCGGCGTTCGACCTGCACCACCCGGAGATCTCGGCAGCCGAACTGATCACCCACCCGCCGGACCGCGAGCTGGCCGGCTCCGAGGGCCCGCCCCGCGGTGAGGGCGAGGACAAGAAATAGTCCGGCGGACGAGAAGACCCGACAGGCGAGAAGGCCCGACAGGAGAGAACGAGGAGTCATCCGTGCCCCCAGGTCAGGACGCGGTCCGCGGGATGGCCCAGCTGGAGGGCTACCTCATGTGGAGCGCCGAGATCGAGGAAGCCGACCGCCGGGCCGCACTGTTCGCCGACCGGCTCCCCTGGCTGACCACCGGGCAGCGCGCCGATGTGGAACGCCTCTACAGCGCCGAACGCCTGGCCGTCACACAGCACGCGCTCGCCCGCATCGCCGAACGTACGTACGACCTCCAGGGCGAGTACGCCGAGCGCTACCGGCAGCTGAGAGCGCGCTGCGTGGCCGGCACCCTGGCGGGCGTCGGGTGCGCCAGCGCCGTCTGCGCGCTCCTCGGTGTCTTCAACCGGTGACGGCGGCCGGCTGAAGCGCGCCGGCTTTCTTACACGTCTCTTACGGGCCGGACCGGACCGGCCCGCGGAGGAACACGTGCCCCGGGCGTCACGTTGACCCCGCCGAGAGAGAGGTCACCGAGATGACGCACACGGACAAGACCCAGGACGCGGCAGAGGTGGCGCGGCGCGCCCGGTTCGGCGCACTGCCGGCGCGGATCCGGCTGGAGGACACCGTCGAGGAACTGCCGGCCACCGTGCCGGACCCGGCGAAGAACACCTACAGCGATGACGACTGGCTCATTCACAACGTGGTGTGACGCGGCGAGCCGGCCTGCCCGGTGTCGCCGCCGGACGCGGTTCAGCAAGGGCGGGCGCCCCGGCGCCCGCCCTTCCTATTCGACGGGCCACCGCGCAAAGAGACGCGCGCCCGCGCACCGGCGGGATACGCGGTGGAAAAGTGGTCGATCTTTTGCAGATCCAGAACACACCGTTGCCCTGACAGTGACATTCGCGGGGTCATCATGGGTTTTGTCCGAGGGCGTAGGGCCCGAGGGGGTAGCGAGGGGCGTGACCCATGGAAGCCGACGTGCTGCGCAAGGCGAT
This sequence comes from Streptomyces polygonati, assembly GCF_042650325.1. Taxonomy (NCBI): domain Bacteria; kingdom Bacillati; phylum Actinomycetota; class Actinomycetes; order Kitasatosporales; family Streptomycetaceae; genus Streptomyces; species Streptomyces polygonati. The sequence continues at coordinate 87,072 of NZ_JBHSBB010000034.1, forward strand.
ATTCCTGCTGCGTGATTGCCGCGAGTCGGAGCAGCAGGTCGTCACCCGGCTCAAGGACTATTTTCCCGAGCTGACGGTGGGGGACCGCGAGATGTACACCAGCGAGGCCTGGGACCTGATGCACGGCACCCACCCGGCGATATGACTCCCGGCGCCGCCGCGCCACGGTGCATGATCGGCGCATGAGCAATCTCGATGTGCGACCGGCGGCCACCGCGTGCGGCGGACGCGAAGACGTCTCCGCCTCCCCGGTCCGCGAACTGCTGACCGCCCGCACCGTGCCGCTGGGCGAGAGCACCGAGGTACGGCGGCTGCTGCCCAATCTCGGCCGCCGGATGGTCGGAGCCTGGTGCTTCGTCGACCACTACGGGCCCGACGACATTGCCGGGGAACCCGGGATGCAGGTGCCGCCGCACCCGCACACCGGTCTGCAGACGGTCAGCTGGCTGCACGAGGGCGAGGTGCTGCACCGCGACAGCCTCGGCAGCGAGCAGACGGTCCGCCCGCGTGAGCTGGGCCTGATGACCTCGGGGCGCGCCATCGCGCACAGCGAGGAATCCCCCCGCGACCACCCCCGCCTCCTGCACGGCGCCCAGCTCTGGGTGGCCCTCCCCGACGCCCACCGCCACCGCGACCCCGCCTTCGAGCACCACACCGGACTGCCCGAGGTGACCGGCGGCAACGGCCTGCACGCCACCGTCATCCTGGGCGAACTGGACGGCGCCCGGTCCCCCGGCACCACCCACACCCCGCTGGTCGGCGCCGATCTCACCCTGGCCGCCGGCACCTCGGCCGCCCTCCCGGTGGACCCCGACTTCGAGTACGCCGTCCTCACCATGTCCGGCGAGGCCGAGGTCGACGGCGTCCGCCTGCCCCCCGACTCCATGCTCTACCTGGGCTGCGGCCGCACCACCCTCGCGCTGCGCGCCGAGGTCAACAGCTCCCTGATGCTCCTGGGCGGCGAGCCCTTCGAGGAGCACATCGTCATGTGGTGGAACTTCATCGGCAGATCCCACGAGGACATCGCACAGGCCCGCGAGGACTGGAAAACCGGTACTCGTTTCGGCGAAGTAAACGGCTACGACGGTGCCCGACTCTCGGCCCCGACCCTCCCACCAACCCCGCTGAAACCCCGTGGGCGCACCCGCTGACCTGGGCTTTAACGCTAGCGGGGCGGACGTCGCCCAATGATCCTCAAGGCCTGGACGAGTAGTTCCGATGTCTCGGGTTCTGCGGTTTCGGGTCTGGGCAGCAGGAAGGGTGTTCAGCATCGGGTTGTGACGACCGAAGAACTGAACACCCTCCTGACGGCACTCCGTGGTCGGCGGTGGGCCGATCACCGCCGAACCCTGGAGGCCATCGCGTGGAAGTGCCGCACCTGCTCGCCTTGGCGAGACCTGCCGGACGAGCTCGGCTCGTTCCAGACCGCCCACAAGCGGCTGATCAGGTGGGCCATGGATGGGACCTGGGAGCGCATTCTTGCCGCAGTGTTGGCAGCGGCCGACAGTGCTGACGACATTGGCTGGACCGTGTCGGTGGACTCCACCGTCTGCCGCGCCCACCAGCATTCCGCCGATGCCGGGAGAAAGGGGCGCCAGGGGCGGGCCGAACCCGAAGACCACGCGCTCGGCCGCTCCCGAGGCGGCCTGAGCACGAAGGTCCACCTCGTCAGCGACAGCCATGCACGGCCTCTGGCCCTTCGCGTCACCGCAGGCCAGGCGGGCGACGCCCCGGTCTTCGAGACCGTGATGGCCGCCATCGGTGTTCCGCGTAGCGGAACCGGAAGGCCGAGAAACCGCCCGGACGTCGTCCTGGCGGACCGTGCATACTCATCCCGCTCGATCCGGAATCACCTTCGCAGACGCGGGATCCGCACTGTCATCCCCCAGCCCGCCGACCAGGTTGGCCATCGGCTGAGCTTGTTTTTAAACGACCGTATTGGTTCGGCGAGTTGAATGCCTTCTGACCAGCACGGGGCGCGCCGATGCGGCTGTCCGATGTGCTGAGCCCTGTCAACGGTGCGCATGCGGGCGTTCCGATAGGCGGAATTGGACATTCCTGCGGGTCCGATGACGATTCCTCGTGAGGCAGTCCCGCTCACTGTTGTCATGTACGGGAGCCGTCTTCATAAGCGGTGTCGTCCGAGCCAGAAGGAGTAGCAATATGCTTAGGACGGTCAGATCACGGGTGGGGATCCTCGCTGGTGCCTTGGGACTCGCGTTTGCTGGCGCTTCCTCCGCGTCGGCGGCGGCACCTCAGCCCGCCTCGCACCACGACGCTACAGTGGTGGCCCAGACTGTGCCGGTTTCTGCCTCCGCGCTTCCCTGCTGGACCTCGTTCGACCCCCCTGCCCCGCACGGCGCCCCGATGTACCAGTATTACCTGAACTGCGGCAGCGCCACAGTGACGGTGTGCTCGGTCTACATCGCCCCGAACGGACAGCTCTTCCAGGCGGGCGGCCCCGTGACGGTGAAGCCGACTTACTACGCATGGTGGTACATCAATCCGACTGAAGTGACTGGCAGGTATACGACCGCCTTCTGCACCTGAGTCGGTTCGGCGAGTTGAGTGCCTGCTGACCAGCACAGGTTGGTGTGACAGTGGTGCGGCCTTGGTGTGATCATGTGCGTTGTCGAGACGCTGTTGATCATGCCAAGGCCGCGAGGGTGAGTCTGCTGCACGACGCTGTACGCGTCGAGTCCCTGACCGTGTTGTCCCGGTTCCGGACCGACTTCTACGAGTGCCTGACTGCCCGCGCGGACGCGTTGTTCGAGCTGACGGACGCCGTTTTGTGCACGGACGGACCGGTGCGGTCGCTCGTGGAACTCGCGCTGGCACCCGAACACCGCCGGGGTCACAGCGCCCTTTACGCCGGCCTGAACCGTGGCCGGGTGGATGTCGCCCGGCTGCGGCGGGCCCTGGCCGGGGTGCCGCTGCCGGGCGGCCGATGGTCGGCTGGTCCTGGCGGTTGATGTCTCGCCGTGGTTGCGGCCGGACGCCGGCACCGTGCCGGACCGCTCGTTCTGCCACACCTACGGCCGCGGCAGCGCCAAGCACCAGGTGATGCCCGGCTGGCCGTACTCGGTCGTCGTCGCGCTGAAGACTGGCCGCACCTCCTGGTCCGCCCTCCTGGACGCGGTCCGCCTCCCCCCGGCGCCGGCGTTCGGCGCCACCGACGTGCTGGCCGCACGGGGCGAGGAGGGTGTGGCCGCGGTGCGCGAACTGACCGGCGGGCGCGGCACTGGGCGGGTGCTGGAGTGCGTGGGCCTCGAAGACGCCCTGGTGCAGGCCGCGGGAGTGGTCCGGGACGGCGGCACCATCAGCCGTGTCGGCGCCCCGCAGTACCCGCGGGTTCCGCTCGGGTTTCCCGAGTTCATGCGCAACATCACCCTGACCGGCGGTGTCGCCCCCGCCCGCGCCTACATCAACGAACTCATGCCGCACATCCTGGACTGCAGCATCCGCCCCGGCCGCAACGCCGATCGAGGACACCGTCGGGGCGCTGGCCGAGCTGGTGGCCGAGGGCAAGATACGGCACATAGGCCTGTCCGAGGCCGGGCCCGACACCATCCGCCGCGCGCACGCCGTCCACCCGGTCACCGCGGTGCAGTCGGAGTACTCGCTGTTCACCCGCGACCCCGAGACCCGTGTCCTGCCGGTGCTGCGTGAGCTGAACATCGGCTTCGTGCCGTTCTCCCCGCTCGGCCGCGGCTTCCTGACCGGCGCGATCCGCTCCCCGGAGCAGTTCGCCGCCGGCGACTTCCGCGCCGACAACCCCCGCTTCGCCGACGAGAACTTCCAGCACAACCTGAGCCTGGCCGACCAGGTCGCCGCCATCGCCGCCGAGACCGGCGCCGCTCCCGGACAGGTCGCGCTGGCCTGGCTGCTCGCGCAGGGCGAGAACATCGCCCCGATCCCCGGCACCCGCCGTATCCAGCGCGTCGAGGAGAACACCGCCGCCGACGCCCTCCAGCTCACCGACGAGCAACTGTCCCGCCTCAGCGCCCTTCCCCCGGCCGCCGGACAGACCCACAACCCGGCGCAGATGGAGATGATGGAGCGCTGATGAGCGGCACCAGCCCCCGTGTGGCACCCGACCTGGTGCGCCAGCATGCCCCCAAGCTGGCCGACCTCACCGACGACGTACTGTTCGCCGACGTATGGCAGCGCCCGGGCCTTTCCCCGCGCGACCGCAGCCTGACCACCGTCGCAGCCCTGGTCGCCCTCGGCCGCGACGCCCAGCTGACCGGCCACCTGCACCGCGCCTTGGACAACGGCCTGAGCACCGACGAACTCGCCGAGGCCATCACCCACCTCGCCTTCTACGCCGGCTGGCCCGCCGCGATGAGCGCCACCACCGTCCTGGCCCAGGTCACCGCAACAGCCGCCGACGCCCGCGGTGTCGATGAGCCGGTAGCCGGTCTCCAGTGCGGAGGTGACGGCTGGTTCGGTGACGTCGGGGGGTGTCTGGAAGACGCCGAAGCCGAGGGCGGGCATGGTCACGCCGTTGTTCAGGGTCAGGTGCTGCACGGGATGCTCCTCAGCGCTGCTGGTGGTCCGCGGTGGACCGCCTCCTACGCCAACGAACGCGAAGTCGGCAACGCCATCCGAAACTCCGGCCTGCCCCGCGACGAGGTCTTCATCCAGACGAAGGTCTGGATCAACGACTACGGCTACGACCCGACCCTGCACGCCTTCGACAAGAGCGCCGGCAAGCTCGGCGTCGAGACCATCGACCTGCTCATCCTCCACCAGGCCCTCCCCGGCCGCTTCGACCTCACCACCGAGGCGTACCGCGCGCTGGAGACCCTCCTCGCCGACGGCAGGGTGCGCGCCATCGGCACCAGCACCTTCGACGACCCCGCCATCACCGCCATCGCCGCCGCCCACAGCAAGACCCCCGCCCAGATCATGCTCCGCTGGCACCTCCAGGAAGGCCGCTCCGCCATCCCCAAATCCGTCCGGCCCGAGCGGATCGCCGAGAACATCGACGTCTTCGACTTCCAGCTCACCCCCGCCGAACTCGAAACCCTCAACCAGCTCGACACCGGCGTACGCGGCGGCCCCGAACCCGCCGCCATCACCCTGGAAACCTTCGGCCGCGACATCCCCGAAGCCTGACCCCTCCTTTGCCCGCCAGCTTCAATGGCCCGAGGCGCCGCCCGCAGGACCAGGCGCCCCGTGCCGCGAAGACACGACGCGTTCGATTCTCAGGAGCAATCAACTGCCGCTGAATCCCGGGTTCTGGCTCACTTTCCGTGGATCGCCACGCTGAGTGATGGTCGTCGGGCGGGCGGACCTTTGGGAAGCTGCCTGAAAATGATCCGTCCCCAGGGCGGTGTAGCTGACAGTTCGGCCCGTGGAAGAAGTAGTGCTCCGGCTGGAGGAGTTGCCGTTTCCGTCGATCGCAGACGTGGCTGTGCTGTCGGTCGACGTGAACGAAGAGGCGGTACGCATCGAGGCCCAGAGCACGGTGGCCGGGTTCGATTGCCGTGGCTGTGGAGGCTGGTCTCGGCGGATTCACAGCTCCTACCTGCGGTTTCCTGCTGATGTGCCGAGCGGTGGCAGACGGGTCGTCCTCTGCCTGCGGGTCCGCAGGTTCCTCTGCCCGGCCATCTCGTGCGGGCGCCGAACCCTCGTCGAGCAGATGCCGGGGCTGACTCGTCGATACGGCCGGCGGACCGAGCGCCTGCGGTCGACGCTGGCCGCGGTCGGTCTTGCGCTCGCCGGTCGAGCCGGGGCCCGCATAGCGAGAGTCTTCGGCTTGTCCGTCAGCCGCAGCACGGTGCTGCGGCTGGTCGAGTCCTTGCCTGACCCGGAAGTTCCCGCCCCTCGCGTCGTCGGTGTCGATGAGTACGCGACCCGCAAAGGCCGCCACTACGGAACCGTCCTGGTCGACGTCGAAAGCAGACGCCCGGTGGACCTGCTGCCCGACCGGGAAGCCTCCAGCCTGGCCGCTTGGCTCGCGAAGCGGCCAGGGGTCGAAGTGGTCTGCCGCGATCGGGCACCGTTCTTCGCCGAAGGCGCCACCGCCGGGGCACCCCAGGCGGTGCAGGTGGCGGACAGGTGGCACCTTTGGCACAACCTCAGCGAAGCCGCCGAGCGATGCGTCGCTGACCACCGCGGATGCCTGCGGGTGCTGGCACCAGATCCAGCCCAGCCTGCCCCCGAGCCGGAGAAGTTCGAAGACCCGTCCGGATCGCCCTGGCCAAGGGGGCACCGCTTCGCCGACCGAACCCGAGCCAACCACGCGACTGTCCACGAACTACTGACCGCAGGACTCAGTCGGAGGGCGATCGGCCGCCAACTCCGCATGACCTCGCGCACCGTCAAACTCTTCGCCGACGCAGCCACCCCGGAGGACCTCTTCCGCGGGCAGTTGCAGGGCCGGCCGTCCAAGCTGGACGCGTTCAAGCCGTACCTGGATGACCGCTGGAACCAGGGCTGCACCAACGCCTGGACGGTATGGGAGGAGATCGTGCCACTCGGCTATCAGGGCAGCTACCAGCGCGTTCGCGCCTACTTCCGGGAGAAGAGGACCTCTCCTAACCCGATCACGGCTCGGCCGCCGTCACCCCGAGTCGTTGCTGGCTGGATCCTCCGGCGCCCCGAGACCCTACCGGAGATCGATCATCTTCGGCTCAAGGCCGTCCTGGTGCACTGCCCCGAACTCGACGCCCTCACCACTCACGTCCGGTCCTTCGCCGAGATGCTCACCGAGCGCCAGGGTGAGCGGCTGCCGCAGTGGCTCGACGGCGTCCGGCGCGATGATCTCCCCAGCCTTCACACTCTCGCCGCGGGCATCGAACGTGACCGCGATGCCGTCATGGCCGGGCTCACCCTGCCTTGGAACTCCGGCGTCGTCGAAGGACACGTCAACCGAATCAAGATGCTCAAACGCCAGATGTTCGGCCGCGCCGGCTTCGCTCTCCTGAGGAAGAGGGTTCTTCTGGCCAGCTGACCACAGCCACCCATAGGGTGACGGGGACGAGAGAAGAAGCACCATGGATCCCCGCATATCCCGCCTGCGTCGCAAGCTGGCTGCGATCCCGTTCCAACCACTGCGCAGCCACTCCTTCGGAGAAGAGCAACACAAGTTCCGCCTCGGTCCGAAGCTGGCAGAAGCACGCGTCGCTGCGTTCGAGGCCGAGCACAACATCGCCCTGCCCGACGCCTACCGGCAGTTCCTCACGCACATCGGCGGCTCAGGCGCGGCGCCGTTTTACGGCCTCATGCCGCTGGAGCGGTGTTCCCTGCTGGTCATGAACCCGCGTGAGGAACCGGGGGCACCCCGCGGATTCAACGACGCAGAACCCGGGAGACACGAACGCGACCTCTTCCTCCACGTCATCGAGATGGGCTGCACCGACGTATGCATCATCGCGGTGACTGGTCCCCTCACCGGCCGCGTCCTCATCGGCAACAGCGACGGGTTCTGGGGCCCCAACGTCTCCTCCGCCACCGACTTCCTCGACTGGTACGAACGCTGGCTCAACCACATGAGCGCCGGACGCGACAACCGGACCCTCGAACTCACCTCACCCCAGCTTCGCGCCCATCCAAACCGCCATCGCATGGCCCCGAAGATCTGACTTTCCGTAACCACTCCACGGAAAGTGAGCCAGAACCGGTTCCCGTGAACAAAGCCACACTGGGCATGCATGAGGCCGGCCGGTCGCTGAGCATGGCGGGCATCAGACGAGCAGGTGCGTTCCCGTCAAGGATCGGGTTGTGATGATTGCGCGCCGGTCGGGTCGGCAGTTCTGCGTCATAGAGCGGCTTCGCCGAGCGGATGGTTGGTTGCGGATGTGACGGGCGCGGGGCGTGCGACGCTCGGGTGGCGTCGCCGGACGGGCATGGATGCCGGCTGTCCTGGCGCTGGGTTTCGGGGTTCGGGGATGCTCTCGCGGATCCTGGGTGTGCCCTGGGTGCTGAGCACGGCAGTGGCGAGGAGGACGAGCAGGGGGCCGGCGTCGGGGTCGGTGGACTGTCCGCTGGTGAGTTGTCCCGCGCCCTGCCCGATGACCCAGAACAGCAGCGCGAGGGCGATGCCGCTCCATGCGGCTGCGGTGCGCCAGGGCCGTGGTGCCAGGGCGGTCAGGCCCACCGCTGCGGTCACCACGGCTGCGGTGATCGTCACCGCGGTGCTGTGCGCGCCCAGGGCGGAGGCGAGTGTGCGGTCCAGGGAGGCAAGAGGTCCGGGTGCGTCGTCGGCCGAGGAGGCGAGGGCCTGTACTGCGCCGTTGCCGGGCAGCGCTTGCAGGAGGGCGTGGCCGCTGGCCAGGCCGCCGAGGCCCTCGCCGAGCCACCACACCGCAAGGGCCCGGCCGATGGAGGCGGCCAGGGACCAGCGGGCGGTGCGCGCCCACAGCAGCCCTGCCCCGAGGAGGAGTTGGCCGAGGGCGAAGGCTGTGCTCGTCAGGACGGGTGCGGCGGCGATGAGGTGTGCGGCCCAGTGGACGGACGCGGCCACGGCGGCGGGCTGGCCTGTGGCGGCGGACGGATACGGCGGTGGGCCCTCAGCGTGTGACCGAGGTCAGGGCGGCGAACACCACGGTGTTGTCCAGATAGGAGTGGGTGCTGGGGTTCCAGTCACCGCAGGTGATCAGGCGCAGTTGTGGGGTGGTGCTGGGGGTGGTGTAGACGTCCAGGGTCGGGAAATGGTCCTTGGGGTATTCGCGCACCGCGGTGACGGTGAACGTCGCGGTGCTCCTGTCCGCCCGGGTCACGGTCACCTTCTCGCCCGCGACCATGGCGCCCAGGCGGTAGAAGACGGCGGGGCCGGTCTGTTCGGAGTCCACGTGCCCGAGCACGACGGAGGCCCCGATCTGTCCGGGAGTGGCGGAATTCCGGTACCAGCCGGCCTTCAGCGGCTGCCCGGGGACCTGCACGCTGCCGTCGGTGTTGCGGCCCAGCCGCAGGAGGCCGCTGCGCACTCCGATCGCCGGAATGCTCAGGGAGGTGGGTGCCGAGGCGGGGAGCACCAAGCTCGGCCCTGCGTCAGGCCGTGCGGAGGCGGTGGCGGTTCCGGTGGGCGCCTGATCCGCGCGGTCCGGGGGCGGGGCGGCCGGCGGGGGTGTGGGGTTGCGGGTGCCGGCAGCGGCGGGTGCCGGCTGCGGTGGCTGGTCGGGTTGGTCGGGTTGGTCGGTGAGGGCGATGGCGATGGTGGCGCCGCCGCCGGCGGCCAGCACGGCGGTGGCCGCCGCGGCGACAAGGCCGCGGCGGCCACCGCGCAGGATGCGCTGCATCAGTGACATGGCGTCAGGACCGGCTGATGCCTAGAAGCCCTGCGTGGTGCGGCGGCGCAGGAGCCAGGTACCGCCGGCCGCGGCGACCATGGCGCCGCCGGCGGCCAGCAGGTCGGTGTCGGTGGAGTTGTGGCCGGCCGGGCCGCTGCCGGTGGCCGCGCCGCCGGTGGGCATGGCGCTGAGCACTCCGCACAGGGCCGGGGCGGTGGCGACCTGCGGCAGCTTGGGGTCCAGTTCGCTGGCGCCGAGCACGTCGGTGAACTTGCCGCTGCCGTCGTAGTCGATGCCGTGCACGACGATGGCGGCTTTGCCGGCCTTCAGGTTGGCGACGACGTCGTTGGTGACGGTCACGGTGCGGTGGTAGTGGAACGAGGAGCCCATGGGGAAGCGGGTGACGGCCAGAGCGCTGGCGGGGGTGGTGTCGCCGGTGGTGGTCAGTGAGGTCCCGATCATTCCGTAGGACTTCATGCCGTCGGTGGTGTTGATCGCGGTGTGACCGTTGAGCTGCGTCGCTGTTGAGGCCGGGGGGCAGATGCCCTGGCCGTCGACGTGGATGTGCATCGCGTGCGGGACCCCGGCCAGCAGCCCCGAGACGGTGACGTCCACGGTGGCCCGGTCGCCGTTGAGGGTGACGCTGGCCATGCCGGAGCCGGTGACGTGGTTCGTCGGCACCGGGTTGAGCGTCGTCTGCAGGCTGCCGGAACCCGCGCTGTCGGCCGCGGCCAGGGCCGGGAAGGCCGCCGTGATACCGAGCGCGGCTATCGCTGCCGCGGAGAGAACTGCTTTGTTCATGATGACCACTCTCAGTCTGGCCCCGGGCCGCGGCGCTGGCCGCGGGCTCACCGGAACGGAAGTCCTGCCTGACTGTTCGCCATCCGACGTAGAGGTCTGTCGGATGTGGGCTGACACGCCCTCACGGCCGGGGTCATGGGCCGTATGTCGCTGCGTTGGGGAGGACCAGCGGCGATCGCCCGCTGCCCGGCCCTTCAGGAGTCATTCGGAGCCGGCAGGCCCGCGGATTGGTGCCGATTCGCACAGGCCGCGGATCACCGCGATTTCCTGCCCGCTCTGGGGCAGCGAATGGGAGTGATGCGCTGGGCCCGCCTCCCACGGTGATCGCGACGCTTCCGCAGCCGACGGGTACCCACGCTGATGGACTGCCGGTCTGCTTCGGGCGGGTCGGTCGCCCTTGGCAGGGTAGGCGGCGTTCGGGAGCCGCTGACGTTTCGGCATTCCAGGAACGACCGCACCCCGTGTTCCGGCGGGACGTGCCCGACAACGCGAAGGTAGGCCTGATGGACGCGATCGTGCTGCTCAAGGACGACCACAAGACGGTGGAGAAGCTGTTCAAGGAGTTCGAGCAAGCCGGCGACAGCGCCTACAAGACCAAGCGGGGTATCGCCGACAAGGTCATCGAGGAGCTGACCGTCCACACCTGGATCGAGGAGAAGATCTTCTACCCAGCCGCCCGCGCGGCCGTACCGGCCACCACCGACCACGTCCTGGAGAGCGTCGAGGAGCACCACGTCGTGCTGTGGATGCTCTCCGAACTGGCGGGCCTCGACCCCAAGGACGAGCGCTTCGACGCCAAGATGACCGTTCTCATGGAGAACGTGCGCCATCACGTCGAGGAGGAGGAGCAGGAGTGGTTCCCCCAGGTCCGCTCCGCCATGGGCCGCAACCAGCTGGTCGAGCTGGGCGAACAGCTCACGGCCGCCAAGCCCGGTGCCCCTCGCGATCCCCTCAAGGTCCCCAGCGCCCGCGAATGACGACCGCCGGAACCGCGTGGCGGGTCGAAGATCCCCGGCTTCGCCCCGCACCTTGAGGTGCGCATTCCGGGAGGTTTTTCGCCTACGGTTTTCCGAAGGAGCAGAGCATGGCAAGTGAGCAGTCGGGCAGAGCGGTCCAGCGGACCCGGTCGGTGACAGAGCCGGTGGCCGAGCGCGCCGGTTGGGACGTGGTGGATGTGCGGGCGGTGGACACCGCGCGGCTGCTGGCGGCCGACGCGGTGCAGAAGGTCGGCAACGGCCACCCCGGGACGGCGATGAGCCTGGCTCCGCTGGCACACCTGCTGTTCCAGAACGTCATGCGGCACGACCCGAATGACGACCAGTGGCTGGGCCGGGACCGGTTCGTGCTGTCCTGCGGGCACTCGAGCCTGACCCTCTACATCCAGCTCTTCCTGACCGGCTACGGCCTGGAGCTGCCGGACCTGGAGGCGTACCGGACCTGGGGTTCGGCCACTCCCGGACACCCCGAGCACCGGCACACCCGCGGTGTGGAGATCACCACCGGACCGCTCGGCCAGGGCCTGGCCAGCGCAGTGGGCATGGCGATGGCGGCGCGCCGCGAACGCGGACTGCTCGACCCCGAGGCCGAACCGGGCACCAGCCCCTTCGACCACCACGTCTACGCCATCGCCTCCGACGGCGACATGATGGAAGGCATCACCGGCGAAGCCGCCTCACTGGCCGGCCATCAGGAACTCGGCGATCTCACCGTCTTCTACGACTCCAACCACATCTCGATCGAGGACGACACCGACGTCTCCTTCAGCGAGGACGTCCCGGCCCGCTTCGCCGCCTACGGCTGGCACGTGCAGACCGTCGACTGGACGGGCACCGGCGCCTACGTCGAAGACGTCGACGCGCTGCTGGCCGCGACCCGCAGCGCCCGGGAAGAGACCGGCCGCCCCTCCCTGATCATGCTGCGCACCCTGATCGGCTGGCCGGCCCCCACCAAGCAGAACACCGGCAAGGCCCATGGTTCCGCGCTGGGCGGGGACGAAATCGCCGCCACCAAGACCCTGCTCGGCTTCGACCCCGACCAGCACTTCACCGTCGAGGACGAAGTGCTGGCCCGTACCCGCGAGGCCGCCGACCGCGGACACCAGGCCCACACCGAGTGGGACGAGGCCTTCACGGCCTGGCGCACGGCCAACCCCGAACGAGCCACGCTACTGGACCGCCTGCGGGCCCAGCGACTGCCCGACGACTGGGCCGACGCGCTGCCCGCCTTCCCCGCCGACGCCGAGGGCATGGCCACCCGCGCCGCCTCCGGCGCGATCCTGTCCGCGCTGGCACCGGTGCTGCCGGAACTGTGGGGCGGCTCGGCCGACCTCGCTTCGAGCAACAACACCACCATGACCGGCGAGCCGTCCTTCGTGCCGGCCGACCGCCAGACCAAGGACTGGAAGGGCGGCCCCTACGGCCGCACCCTGCACTTCGGCATCCGCGAGCACGCCATGGGCGCGATCCTCAACGGCATCGCCCTGCAGAGCCTGACCCGTCCCTACGGCGGTACGTTCCTGACCTTCTCCGACTACATGCGCCCCGCCGTACGCCTGGCCGCGCTGATGAAGCTGCCCGCCACCTATGTATGGACGCACGACTCCATCGGCCTCGGCGAGGACGGCCCCACCCACCAGCCGGTGGAACACCTGGCGGCACTGCGCGCCATCCCCGGCCTGGACGTGGTCCGCCCCGCCGACGCCAACGAAACCACCGCCTGCTGGCGCACCATCCTCGAACACACCGACCGCCCCGCCGCACTCATCCTCAGCCGGCAGAACCTGCCCGTCCTGGACCGGGACAGCGGCGAGTACGCCACCGCGTCGGAGGCCGCTCGCGGCGGATACATCCTGGCCGACACGGCGGACGGCGCCGCACCGGACGTCATCCTGGTCGCGACCGGCTCCGAGGTCCGGATCGCCCTGGACGCCCGCGCCCCGCTGGCGGCCGACGGCCTCACGGCGCGGGTGGTGTCGATGCCCTGCCGGGAGTGGTTCGCCGCTCAGCCCCCGGCCTACCAGGACCAGGTCCTGCCACCGGCCGTACGGGCACGGGTCAGCGTCGAGGCCGCCGTCGGGCAGGGCTGGCGCGAGGTCGTCGGCGATGCCGGACGGATCGTCAGCCTGGAGCACTACGGCGCCTCCGCCGACTACCAGCGGCTGTACTCCGAGTTCGGCATCACCGCGGAAGCGGTCGCCGCAGCCGCCCGCGACAGCATCCGCGACACCCAGCGGGCACCACGTCCCGGCGGCCACCAGCAGACCTCCGCCCCCATCAGCGGCGGCACCGGCGACCGCCCCTGACGACCCGGGCGGCCGGGCTTTCAGGCGCCGGCCGGTGTGCCGCTCGGCGGGACCGGCCGGCGAAATCCGGCCGGAGGGGCCGAAGTCCTCGGGGCTGCCGGAAGAACAACGAGCGGATATCTGCATGGGTGCTCCGCTCGGGGGCACACGGTTTTGTGGAGGCTGATAATCATGGGACCGTTGCTCATCGTTCTTCTGCTCGCACTGATTCTTTTCGGTGGGGGCTTCGCGCTCCACCTTCTGTGGTGGGTCGCCGTTATCGTGCTCGTCGTCTGGGTGCTGGGATTTGTCATGCGTGGCACCCACTCCAGCGG
>NZ_JBHSBB010000035.1:0-22064 GCF_042650325.1 Streptomyces polygonati
ACGGCCGTCCCCGTTGTCCCGCGAAGAACCGCAGATCAGCACGTCGGGTGACGTGCGAGGTTAAACGCTAAGCTGAGCCGAGGTGGCCCAGCCTGGTCCAAAGCGGGGGCTGTCAGCGGCGGCTGTCAGGATTCCTGGTTATCACCACAATCAGGAGAAGGACATGGGGGGCCTTGACCCCTGATCTTGGACACACGAGACACTGGATCCTGAGGATCTGAGGACGGACATCTCGTGGTCGTGAAGAACTATCCGCCACAGTTCAAGGCGGACGCGGTCGCGCTGTACGAGTCGCGGCCCGAGGCAATGATCAGGCAGGTTGCCGCTGATCTGGGGATCAACCCGGAGACGTTGCGGAACTGGGTCCGGCTGGCGGGAGCCAGTCGGCCACGGGGACGCCGGGTGGCGGCACCCGCGGAACCGCCGACACCGTTGGAAGCGGAGAACGCCGCTCTGCGCAAGAAGGTCCGCGAGCTGGAGGAGGAACGTGAGATCCTGCGGAAGGCGGCCAAGTATTCCGCCGGGGAGACGCGCTGGTGAACCGCTTCCAGTTCGTCGCAGACCACCAGCGCCGCTACGGCGTCAAGCGGCTGTGCGCGATCCTCGGTATCGCCCGCTCCAGCTTCTATTACCGGCGCGCAACCGCCGCGGACCGGGCCGCCCGCCAGGTGGCCGACGCCCACCTCGCCGGCCGGATACGGGCCGTGCACCCGGGAATCGGACGGCACCTACGGCGTCCCCAGGATCACCGCCGAACTCCGGCAGGCCGGCGAGCGCGTCAACCACAAGCGCATCGCACGGGGCATGCGGATTATCGGCCTGGAAGGCGTGCGGCTGCGCCGCAGGCACCGCACCACGATCGCGGACCCGGCTGCGGCCAAGGCCCCGGACCTGATCGGCCGCGACTTCACAGCGAGCGAACCGAACACGAAGTACGTCGGCGACATCACCTATCTCCCCGTGGTCGGCGGGAAGTTCCTCTACCTGGCCACCGTCATCGACCTCGCCTCGCGCCGCCTGGCCGGCTGGGCGATCGCGGACCACATGCGCACCGAGCTCGTCACCGACACCCTGGCCATCGCCGAAACACACCCGCGGCAGCCTCGCCGGGGCGATCACGCACACCGACCACGGAGCCCGATACACCAGCCGGGCATTCGCCGACGCCTGCCGCAGGTCCGGCGTCCGCCAGTCCATGAGCGCCGTCGGCTCCAGCGCGGACAACGCACTCGCAGAGTCCTTCAACGCGACGTTCAAACGCGAGACGCTCCAGGGCCGCAAGAGCCGGCTCTCCGAACGCCAGGCCCGCCTCGACGCCTTCCGCTGGCTCAACCGCTACAACAACCGACGCCGACACTCCCGCCTCGGACACCGCAGCCCGATCGCCTACGAAACAGCCACCAGAACAACACCAACTACGCTGACAACAGCCGCATAACCCGTGTCCAGGATTCGGGGTCAAGGCCCGGGCACCTGGGACGTTGGCCCCTTCGAGAACGACACCGCGGGGGACTTCTGCGACACACTCGATGATGCTGACGTCGACGCACGGAAGGACATCATCCGCGACACCCCTCGTCCGTGCGATCGACACCACTGGCTACCTCGACGCCGATCTCGCCCAAGAGGCCGTCGCCGCAGCCGCATTGGTCGCCACGCAGTGCCCCGGCGGCAAGCCCGCCGACATTCACTACGGACCGAAGCAACCGCTCACAGACCTCACGTCGCTGCGCGCCCTGGCCTCCCAAGCCCTGGAGCGGGTCGTGTCCGAACCGTCAGAGCTGATGGAACTCTGGGGCGGTTCAGAAGGCGGCCCATGGCGGGCAACCGTGGACCGACTGCGGAACACGCTCATGCCGCAGCCACCGAGTGAGCAGTTGGAATTGAGCTGAGCACCACGTCACCGTCTGCCGTCATACGCCTGGAAGGTCCACATGAGCTGGGATGTTCTTCTCCTGCGCCTACCCGCCCACGTCACCTCCGTGGGGGAAGTCCCCGACGACTACACGACGCCCCCGCTCGGGCGGCGGCCGGCCGTCCTCGCGGCCGTTAGCCAGGCCGTCCCAGAAGCGGATCTCTCTGACCCCGCCTGGGGCGAACTGCTCGGAGCCGGTTGGTCGATGGAACTGAACATCGGCTCCAAGGACCCGGTCGACTCGATCATGCTCCACATCCGTGGCTCCGGCGACGACGTGCTCACCCCCGTCTTCCAACTCGCTGCCGCACTCGACTGCAAGGTTCTGAACTGCTCCGAGGGCGACCTGATCACCCCGCAGGGGACCTCGGGCTGGCGCACGCCTTCCAGGAGTTCCGAGACCGCGTGACAGATCCGACCGTCTGATAGCAGTCACGTCAGTCGGCCCGGAGGTTCAGCTCGGCGGACCCCCGTGCAGGCGAGGACCGCGCTGGCGTCGTCGGCGAGGAAGAGCATGAAGGCCCACGTCCGGTCCGGTGAGAAGGTGCAGCCGATCCTGACCTGAGCAGCTTCGAGCCGGGTGAGGATGTCGACAGTGGACGGCAGGGCCAGAGTCTCGGTGCCTCTCTTCCTCGCCCGCCGGAGACGAGCCGCGTAGATGCCTGTGAGCTGCTGACTGGGAACGCTTCCTTCCCAGACAACGAAGTCGCCTCCGTCGAGAAGCGCCGCTCTGGCGGGCTCGCAGGCAGTAGTCTGGTCGGCCAGCATCCCGGCGAGTTCCGCCCGGTCCATCTGACTTCCTCTCGCCCGGTGTCCCGCCGTCCGCTCAGTCATCAAAGTGGATTTCGGGCCGGGTCCAGAGAGTAAGGTCGCTGCTGGTAGCGACCGCGAGCGTCCGGCCGGAAGGCGAGAACCCGGCTGCGCGGAGTTCTGAGTAGTCGGAGTGGAAGACGTGCCACCACGTCCCTCCCGCCGGCCCCTTGTGGGACCCGCCATCGGCGGAGAGGATGACGCGGTCGTGAGGCCACCCGGGGCTGACAACATCGAGGGTCCAGCCGTCCGGCGTGGTGCTGTGCAGGCCCCCGCCGAAGAGCCCGGCAATGCACACCGGGACGCCCGCGATCGGGCCGAGCCCGGGGCAGGTGAGGCTCGGGTGGGCGTCCGGGGTGCTCGTTTCCGGGTCAGGATCCCGGTCCCGGGCGATCTTCTCGCCGGTGACCGCGTCGAAGAGCCCATGGCCGGCGCTGGACACGACCATGACGAGGTCGTGTCCGCTGTCGGGGTGGACAGCGAATCCGATACCGAGGAGGCCCCCGATGGGAGTCCTGCGGTCCAGCACCGGCTGCCACGGCTCGGGAGCCGGCATGACGGTGGCCGCGAGGTAACGCTCGCGCAGCTTCTGCTGGTACTCGGTGATCAACTCATCTCCTCGGTGCGATCCGCGACGAGAATCTCCCGCGCAGCGGCCCACGTCGACTCAAATTCTTGGCGAGTGATCTCGGCAGTCCCGTCCGCTTGAACCGTTCCGGGTTCGGTGGAGACTCTAGATCTTGACTGTGACCTGGGGTTTTGTGTTGGTCCGGTGGTGGTTGGCTTCGTATTCTGCGGGTGGGACGTGGCCTATCTCACCGTGGAGGCGGTGGTGGTTGTACCAGTCGACCCATTCGGCGGTGGCCAGTTCGACGTCGGACAGGGTCTTCCAGGACCTGCGGCGCTTGATCAGCTCGGTCTTGAACAGGCCGATGGTGGATTCCATCAGGGCGTTGTCGTAGGCGTCGCCGACGGATCCGATGGAGGCCGCGATGCCCTCCCGCTGGAGGTGCTCGGCCAGCGCAAAAGAGGTGTATTGAGACCCGGCATCGCTGTGGTGCACCAGTTGGCCGGGCTGGTGGCGGTTGCCTTCCCGGTCCCGTTGCCACAGGCCCATTTCCACTGCGGCCAGGACGAGTTCGGTGTGTTTGGTGGTGGCCGCGGACCAGCCGACAATGCGGCGGGAGAAAGTGTCGACGACGAACGCCACGTAGACCGTGCCGGCCCAGGCCGCGACGTGGGTGAAGTCCGCGACCCAGGTCCGGTTCGGAGCCTGGGCGACGAAGTCGCGGTCGACCAGGTCCGGGGCCCGCCCGGCCGCCCGGTCCTGGACAGTGGTGACGATCTTCTTCCCGCGGACGGCGCCGGTGATGCCGAGTTCGCGCATCAGCCGCTCGACGGTGCAGCGGGCGACCTGGTGGCCCTGCCGGCGAAGGTGGTGCCAGATCTTGCGGGCCCCGTAGACGCGGTAGTTCGCGTCGAACACCCGCTGGACCAGGACTTCCAGCGCGGTGTCGCGCACGGTTCGTGTCGAGGGCGGTCGCGTCTTGGCGGCGTAGCAGGTGGAGGGTGCGATGCTGACGCCGTGCCCGGTGAGCACGGAGCAGATCGGCTCGACGCCGCCGAAGCGGTCCCGGTGCTCGTCGATGAACGTCACGAGCGAAGATGTGGCCGGTCGAGCTCGGCCGCGAAGAAAGCCGTCTTAGATTCAACCGGTCAGAGCAACAGTGCTGGTTGAGGACGGTATACGTGGCGAGACTGGGTCGGCCGGGAATGTCGGATGAGATGAAGGCCGACCTGTGGCGGCGATGGAGGGCCGGAGAGTCGATCAGCGTCATCTCACGGCAGATCGGCAAGCCACCCGGCTCGGTGTTCACCGTCCTCAAGCACCACGGAGGAATCGCCCCCGGATCCCACAAAGCGCGCGCTGGAAACCTGACCGTGGGTGAGCGTGAGGAGATCTCGCGCAGGCTTTGTGCCGGCGAGTCCTACCGGGCCATCGCCGGCCTCCTGGGGCGCGCGGTGTCGACAATCAGCCGTGAGGTGAACAAGAACGGTGGACGCGACGTCTATCGGGCGGTAGCTGCGCAGGAAAGGGCACTTGACCGGGCACGGCGCCCGAAGCCGTGCCTGCTTGCCCGCAAACCCGCCTTGCGGCAGGCGGTGCTGACCCTGTTGAAGAAGGAGTGGTCGCCCGAGCAGATCGTCGGACACCTGCGTCTGCATCACGGGGAAGACCCGCAGATGAGCATCACCCACGAGACGATCTACCGGTCGGTCTACACCACCCGGTGGAAGGTGGTCCCCCGCGAGCTGTGCAAGCGCCTTCGCACCGGGCGCCCGATCCGGAAGAACAAGCGCCACACGGTGAAGGGCCAGTGGCGTTCACAGATCACCGGTGCCCGACCTATCGAGGAGCGGCCCGAGGCGGCGGAGGACCGAAGCGAGTCCGGACACCTGGAAGGCGACCTGGTGATCGGCTCGAACAACAGCCAGGTCGCGACTCTGGTCGACCGGAAGTCACGGTTCCTCACGGTCGTGAAACTCGCCAGCCGCCACACCACCGTGGTCGTTCCCGCTCTCGCCGAGACCTACGCCCGCATGGACCCGCGACTGCGCGGCACGCTTACCTGGGATCGTGGCATGGAACTGGCAGCTCACAAGCGTTTCACCGCGGACACCGGTGTCGACGTGTTCTTCGCAGCCCCGCGCAGCCCCTGGCAACGTGGCACCAATGAGAACACCAACAAGCTGCTCAGGCAGTACCTGCCCAAAGGCACAAACCTGTCGACCTTCAGCCAGAACGACCTTGACGCCATCGCGACGAAGCTCAACAACCGTCCGCGCAAGTGTCTGGGATTCCGCACACCGGCGAGTGTTGCCTTGACCGGTTGAATCTAAGGACGCCGAGCTTGCTCGCGACGGCCTTCATCGCCGCCCACTCGGTCTCGTAGTCCGGGCGGACCTCAGCAACCATGCGTACCGCACGACGCCGCAGCTCAGCGGGATAAGGGGAGGGACGTGCCATCACTCGATCCTCTCAAAGAATCGAGTCTCCACCGAACCCCGGAACGGTTCAGAGGAAGCTCGTGCCGTCGCCGACGGTGGTCAGCAGGACTGCGGCGGTCCTGACGCCGGTGCCGGGTCTGTCCACGCCGAGATAGCCGCAGCAGCCCGCTGGACAGCTTCTTTCTGGTCTTGCGCAAGCTTGGCGCAGGTCGCTGCGACGTCCGGTACACCGTCCGGTCCCACGAGCGCGTCGTGCACCCCGGTCTGCAGCCAGTCAGTCTGGTTGCCGTCAGCCTCGACAACCGCGAGAGCGATGAGCCTCGCGGCGGCCACCGTCCCCACTCGGGCCAATCCCTCTGCCGTCTGTCGTGTCACCGCCGTGTCCTCGACATCCAGCAGCAGCCCAACCAGCAGTTCCGCAGCCTCAGGAACATCGGCAAAGGAAGCAAGGTCACGCCCAGCGCGGACACGTTGCGTCCATGAAGGAGACGACGCCTCAGCCAAGGCCGTCTCCAACCCACTCATCATCTCTGGCACGACGAGACAGTCTCATGCCCACGAAGAAGAACGAACCTCGGGCCGAAGCTGCCCACACGCTTGACGAAGAACATAGAGGCACCCCCCGCAAACCGCCTCCCTTGTGCCCGTCATCGCCTGCTCGTGCTCGCTGCCAGCTCCGCCCACCAGAACGATCGAAAGTTCCCTAACGAGTTCGTGCATGGTTGGCGGTGGCGCGTCGAAGGCCGCAGTTTCGCCGCAGGTTCACATCCGCGCACCGTGGTGCATCGTGGCTGTCTGCTGGTGGGAGAGCAGCCCGGCGACGGCTTTGGACGATGTCGCTCATGTGCTTGCGTCGGCCGTGGTGACGGGCGAGGGCCCGCCAGTTCTTGAGGTGGCCGATGCCGTGCTCGACCCGGATACGGCGTGAGGAGTGGGCCTTGCGCTGGCGCTCGTGCATTTCCTCGTACCACTTTGGTGGGTTCTTCCTGAACTTGCGGTGCGGTGGTGTCACCACACGCCCGCCCGTCTGAGCGCCCAGCCCCTGGTAGCCGGCGTCGGCGAGTATCTCCACGGCCGGCCCGTTGGCCAGGAGCTCGACCAGGCCCAGTTTCCGGGCGTGAGTGATGTCCGCGCAGCTGGCAGGCTCGGCCGGACTGCAGAAGAGCAGCCGTCCGTCGGCGTCCGTGAGGACCATCGACTTCACTGCGTTCTGATTGTTCTTGCCGGAGATGAACTTCTCCCGGTCCTTGCGTCCGGCGGGCGGCCGCCTCACCCGGACCTCGGTGCCGTCGATGATCCCGGTCTTTCCGTCGGCACCGAGATGGTCGATGACCTGTGCGAGCGTGCGTAGCCGGAGGCCGGGCGCGATGGTGCAGCCCCGAGCCGCCAGCAGTGGCCGCACTCACTGATCGCACGCGTGATGGTGGAGCGGCCAACACCGAACCAGCAGGCCAGCACATCGTGCGTCGCACCATGACGGAGGCTGACCAGCGTGGCCAACAGCCGATCCACGAAGACCAGTTTGTGTTTCGCCCTGGCACCCACGGCCCGGCGACGCGGCCGCGATCTGAGTCCGGCCTGGTGCTGCTCATGCCACAACGGCCTGACCTCAGCGACGAGTTCAGCGATCACCTCGGACGTCAGCCCAGTGATCTGCTGGCTTCGGATGATTGCTGCACGCGCTCGGCTCCCCACCACACAGACCATGATCAGCGATCATGGTTCCGACGCACCACCGCCAACCATGCACGAGCTCGTTAGGCATCCACTGCCGCAAGCAGCAGTTCTGCGGATCAGGCCACGGCCCCTTTTGCGGAGTTCCACAGCACACCGCGGTTCACAGGCTCGGGATACTGACTGAGCATCGTCTCGTACAGCTCGTTGAAGTCCTTGGCGTGCTCCCTGGCGTCAGAGAAGTCCAGGACGTAGCGGCGAGTCGGCCCGATGTCCTCAGGGCTGTCCGGGTCTGCGTCTCGTTTGTGACCCGATACGACGGAGGTCGGGCCGAGTTCCTCGATGGTGTCCAGGGCCCTGAGCCAGATCTCCAACCCGGCGCCCTTGGACTCGGCGAGGTACATGTGCACCTGACCGTAAACGGCGTCCCCGCCACGACCAGCCCGATCGAGGGGACGTGCAGCGCACTGGTGCCGTCCGTGTCGGTGTGGCCGAGCTCGATCGCCTGGAGCTGCTCGCCCTCGAGATCGATCGGCCTGTCCTCAAGCGGCTCGGCCATGACGTGCCGGTCGGAGATCTGATCGGCGAAGCGCGGTTCCCAGAAGGCATCGAACCATTGCGGACCCCACTGGGCACCCATGTGTTCGACCACACCCGGCGTCGCCACGAGCTTCGCGCTTGGGAAACGTTCGAGGATCGAGGGGGCACCGAAGAAATGATCCCCGTGCGCGTGGGTGACGAAGACGGTGGTCACGTTCTTGCCCTGCTCGACGACCCAGTCGGCCAGGAGGCGGGACTCGTCGACGGTCATCAGCGGGTCCACCAGCGGCCCCATCGACGATGCCGAAGCCCGCCTTGCCTACGCCGCCGTCACCCGCGCCCGCCGCCACCTCGACTGCGGCGGACTGGTCTGGATCGACCACCACCCGGACGGCATGGGCCGTCTGTGAATCGTCCAGCACATCCGGTCAAATGCTGGGACTCAGCCAGTGCAAGCACATCCCCAGCGACATCGGTATCTGCGCCGGCCCGACCGAAACGCTCTGCCCGACGAGCCAGACCGAGTGGGCACGAGCGTGGACAGGGCATGCGGGATAGGGTTTTGGGGAAGGGCTCGCAACTGGGGCACGCGACCGGTGTGGTGGATGCCAAGTTCTTCTTTGATGGCAGCCATGGAGGATCTTGCAGACGGGGCGACTGACCCATGTTGAGCACGTGCCGCCGCCGGGCGCCACTGCGTGCAGAAACAGCTTGGGCAGTCCGCACACCTACCAGGTGCGGGTATCGGCCCGGTCTCCCGTGCGCGTCATTCAACGACCACACTTCTCTGCGCTGCTTAGTCGGGTATTTTAGGCTGCGGTCCCGGCATCGGTCGAGGTCCCAGGTGGCGCCAGGTCACCGAATCTGCATACTGCTGATCGTCCTCACGGGGTGTGTGCCTGGCTCCCCGATACATGTTCAAAGGAATCAGGCTGAGGGACTGCGCCTTCCTGCTTGTTGCTCCGGTGGACGCGGTTGGGCCGGTCCCGGCCGACAGCGGGCTGGCCGGCTGCATCATGTGGGCTTTCCGGTAGGAGTTGGTGCTGTCGCTGTGTCCAACTGGGCTGTGAGGGGGAGCTGGCGACTGCTGGGTCGCCTGCGTTTCACGGCAGGGCCGTATCCTCCTGGTTCACCCACGATGAGAGGAACTTCCTGATGACCGCGACGCGGAAGCTGACCGCTGCCCTGGCCTGCGCTGTTGGGATGGCCGCGTTGATGGGCTGCGGGGGTGGTCACGGCAGGAAGGTATCCTCACCCGCCTCCTCCGCACGCGCCGCTTCGCCGGCGGCCGTCACGTCGAGCCCAGCTGCGGGGCCCGCGCTGAAGGAGCTGACGGCCGCGCAGATATCCGACCGGGCGATGGCCGCAATGAAGGGTCTGTCGTCGGCGGTGGTCGACACACAGAGTGTCGCAGACGGACAGACGAGCCGGACGACCCTCGCCATGACGGCCAAGGGCGTCTGCACCGGACATCTGAAGGTTTCCGGGGCTACCTTGGCGGTGGTCCGTGTCGGCGGGACGACGTATATCAAGGGTGACAACGCGTGGTGGAAAGGGCAGGGCGCGCCCGGTTCGCCTGGGGTCGCGGCCGTGGTGAAGGGCCGCTGGGTGAAGATGACCGCCGGGTCGATGGAGGACAAGACCTACACCTACCTCTGCGATCTGAGCCTCGACCTCGAGATTTACGACCCGGGCCAGGGCGGGGTGCTGACCAAAGGCGCGCCGACGGTTGTCGACGGCGAACCGGTGATCCCCATTAGTGGCCTCGTGCAGGGCAGCACGCAGACCACCTACGTCGCCACCCGGGGCAAGCCGTACGTCGTCAAGTCAGTGGAGAGCGGCCCGGACGCTGCCGGGGTGGATTTCAGCGGTTTCGACGAGCCCGTCAGCGCGGTGGCCCCGCCGGCGTCCCAGACTGTGGACGAGTCGGAACTCACCCGGTTCGGCATCTGAGCCAGTGGAACGGCGGGCGGTGGATCGCGCGTTCCGCCGCCGGGACCGGTCGCCGTGGACGCCGGGAACACGCTCTGGCCCGGTCTGTGTGATGCCGGGCGGCCCGGGTGGCTGCCGGATCCCCTGTCTGTGCCAATGGGGGTCCGGCAGCTGCCGGGCGTTACGAGGTGGTGTAGAGGCTGCTGACTTCTCCGTTGGTGAGGGCTGCGGGGAAGGCGCGGACGTCGGCGACGGAGCCGTTGAGCTGGTTGGTCGGGGTGGTGCTGCCCAGGGTGAGGGTGGCGCCGATGGTCAGGGGCGCCGAGGAGTTGTAGACGGGGGTGGTGTTGAGGGCGGCATCGGTGGTGAGGGCGCCGTTGACGTAGAGGGACATGATGTTGGAGTCGGCGTTGTAGACGGCGGTGAGGTGGGTCCAGGTGCCGATGGTGGGGGTTCCGCCGCTGGCGGCGCAGAAGTTGGTGGTGGGGGTGTCGCTGGTGGTGGTCATGAAGACCCAGGAGTGGAGATCGGCGTGGTAGCCGAGGTAGAAGGCCTGGTGGTTGACGGTGCCCTGGCCGACGGCGATTTGTGTGGTGGTCAGGGAGTTGAGCTTGACCCAGGCTGAGACGGTGTAGCTCTTGGTCGCATCAAGGGCTGCCCGGCTGGTCTGCAGGTAGCCGGTGGTGCCGGTGAACGTGGCCGCGCCGGAGGCTGTACCTGCGTGGTCGGTGCCCCATCCCGTGTTGCCGTGGGCGGTGGCCGGGTTCTGCGCGTCGGTGTCGGAGCCGTTTCCCTTCAGAGGCCACTGGTCGGCCGCGCTGGTGGTGTTGCCGGCTACAAAGGCTGCGTCGAAGCCGTTGACGGCCGTTGTCGGCGTGCCTCCCACGGTCTTGCCGGGCCGCACGGTCAGGGTGCCGGCGGTGGTGATGGTCCACAGGTCGGAGATGCCGTCGCCGGTGAGGTCGCTGTCGGAACCGATGCCGGGGTCGGTGGCGGCGGAGACGTTGCCGATCTTGGTGCCGGAACTGATCGCGGTCACGGTCGGCACGCTCGGTACCGGGTCGCCGAACTCGTCGGGAGGCGGTGTCAGCGTGCCTGTGGTGAACGTGTAGGCGGTGATGTCGCCGGTGGTGCGGTCGCGGGCCCACATGCCCGGCTTGCCGCTGCCGGAGGTGTCCCCGGGCGAGATGAGGTCGAAGTTCTTCCAGCCTGTCGTGGCGAGGCAGACCGGCTGCCCGAAGGCGCCGTAGGAGACGGTCGGGTAGAACCAGAGGCCGGCGTCGCCCGAGCTGTTGGATTCGGTCGTCAGCAGTCCGGTGTAGGAGTCGAACAGGCCGTTGACCGTCAGCTGTGTCGTGGAGGGGTCGCCCAGGGCCGCGATCTGAAGGGTCTTGGACCAGTCGGCGGCGTAGCCGGTGCAGGTGGTGCAGGCGGGCCTGCCGACCGTCGAGCTGGCGTCGAAGCGGCCGTCTGCGCCGGTGTTGCCCGGGTTGTTGTAGAAGTACAGCTGCGTCGAGCCGCTCTTGTGCGCGATCAGGTCATCGAGGTGCGAGTCCAGGCGCATACTTCCGCGGTGCGTGACCTGGTAGTTCTTCCAGGTGTCGCCGCTGGGGGAGTCGGGGACTTTGGCGGCCAGGGAGACCGCGGGGCTGGTGGCCTGGGTGTTGCCGGGTACGGAGTGCGCGTACAGGTTGCCGTCGCTGCCGGGGACGACGATGTCGGGTGATCCGTCACCGGTGGTGTCGCCGAAGACCGGTTTGGGGCCGTTGGGGTTCCAGGGGACGTAGAAGGCGTAGGAGGCTACGCCGGAGTAGTTGCCGGCGTTGTCCTCGGCCTGGGCGTAGAGGATGTTGGTGCCCCAGTGGACCGGTGTGGCGAACAGGCCGGTCGATGTGGGCAGGTGGGTGCCGCACTGCCAGCCGGCGTCGGCCAGGGTGGGGTCGAAGCTCCAGCGCAGGCAGGCCAGGCCGGAGTTGGGGCCGTGGTTGGACGGGTCGGCGGCGGTGAAGGGGATGTATCCCTGCTGCCCGGTGTGGAGGCCGGTGGTCTGGCCGTTTCCTGCGGGCGGGAAGGTGTAGGCCAGGGAGCCGGCGTCGATCAGGGTGGGCGCGGTCGGCATGCTCACGGTCGGTGGTGACAGGTCGACGCGGAAGTAGCAGTGCTGGCTGGGCCCTGAGGTGAGGATGCCGTCGTCGGCTGCCGCGTCCCACCCGTAGACGTGCCCGTCGGTGAGTTCGCTGGTCGGCACCTGATAGACGGCCGTGTTGCTGGGAGGGGAGATATAGCCGGAGCTGTAGCCGCTGTCGATGGTGGGGGCGCCGTCGGCGGAGCCGTCCCACAGGTCGAAGTAGCCCCGAACCGGCTGCGAGATGGGGCTGGCGACGATCGCTTTGAGCTGCAGGCCCGGTGCCAGGCCGGGGTTGCCGAGGAAGGCGTTGGCCGGGTTGGTGGAAGTGGAGCAGGGCTGTGTCGTGCCGGCCGATACGTACTGGGGGTTGGGTGATGCGGCCATGGTGACGGGTACATCGGGCGTGTGGTCGTAGTTGACGGTCAGGGACGCTTTGTTGGACAGGCGTTTGAAGCCGTTGGCGTTCGACTCGTCGCCGTAGAGGCCGAAAGTGATGGTGTTGGGAGTGGAGCTGTTGAGGACGGTGGTGACCGACGTGTCGGCGTTGTAGGCGAAGTCGACGTTTCCGCTGCAGCCGGTGGAGCCGGTCCCGCCGACGTTGTCGGAGTTGTCCGGCTGCATGGCGCCGCCGCCGGGCTGGGTGTCCCAGTTGGTGCCGTGGCCGATCTGGGTAGGCGTGTAGAAGGCGCGGACGGCGTAGGCGTTGGTGCAGCTCCAGTCCGCGGAGTAGGTCTGGGTCACTTTCAGCGTGGCCGAGGCGATGTAGTCGCTGAGAGTGGCGAGGCGGGAGATGCTGAACTGGTAGTACGTTCGTTCCTTGTCCGAGGGGCTGCAACTGCCGCCGTCGGGGTAGGTGCCGCACAGTCCCAGGCCGGGCTGTGAACTCTGCGAGGTGCCGTAGACGCCGAAGTTGTCGGTGGTGGTGTGCGCGGACTGGACCCATGTCCAGGTCGGGTCCCCGGCCTGCCAGGCAATGAAAGAGGGGTCGATGAAGACGGGGTAGTGGGTGCCGGTTCCGTGCAGCACGTCGGCGACGGGGGTGAGGCTGACGCTGTTGCCACTGACAGTGACGGGAACGGGGGCGCTCTGGGCACCGGCGCCCGGTCCCTCGGCGGTGCTGGGGTCGGTGCCGCTGTCATCCGGTGCCGCGGTGAGGCTGCGTGCAGTTCTGCCGGAGTTCAGCGCGGTGGCGCCGGCGGTGGTGCTGGAGTCCCACATGGTGGGGGCGGGCGCGACGAACACGGTGGCGCCGGAGGAGTCGACGGCCTGGAGGCTTCCGCTGCTGTCCGCCTGCATGGTCAGTCCGGCGCCCGAGGTGCCCAGGCGCAAGGTGGCCAGTGCGGGATTGGTGGCCGCCGTGGCCGTTTTGACGATGAGGACTTCCCGTATGCCGCCGAGCTCTGTAGCGGTGACATCGAGGTCGACGTCGGGCAGGACATCCGCGTAGTGAGCGGTGTCGCCGGTGATGCTCGGTACGGGCAGGGGGAAGGGCATGGTGACCGACAGCGACTTGCCGGTCGGGCTGGACAGTGTGGCCAGTGCCGTGTCGCCGCCGCCGGACAGGGTGAGCGGGTTGAGGGGGGCCCTGGCCGACAGTGTTCCGTCGGTGTCGGTCTTCAGGCCAGCGTCGACCGGCACCCAGGTCCCGTTGAGCTGTACCCGGGTGGGGGAGACGGTGCTGGTCTGCGACAAGGTGCCGTCCGGCATGGCGGTGGTCTGCGCGTAGGGCGTGGTGAGGGCGTCGACCACGACCGGCTGTCCGGAGGATTCGGCCCGTGCCATGGCCCGGTCGGCCGGACCGGCGTCGGCCGGGAGCGCGGTGACATGCCCGTCGCCCTGGCCTGGATCGCTCCCGCCGTCGGCTTGCGCCGGTCCGGCGAGACCGACGAGTGTCGCACCGGCCAGGGCGAGTGCGAGCAGTGCTCCGGTGGTTCTGCGTCCGCGGTGCCTTCGGCGCTTGCTGCGCGCGGACATGCCGATGCCCCCCATTGGGTTCCCCTCCCATGTGCGGGCGTTCGAACAAACCCCCGTAGGGGTCGCACACTAGGTGCACCTGCCAGACGCCCGTCAAGCGCTTAATTCCGACACATGCCCTTACTGGATGGACTGTCCAATTCGGTGCGGCTAAGCAGTGTTAAATATATCGTCAAGATCAAGTCATCAATTGATCAATTGTGGGATCTGGTCGGTACATTCGTCCGTCTGCGGTCGCCCGGAACCAACCTGGCGGCTTTTCGCATGCGAGGGGGGAACTCGTGGGGGGTTGGGGACGACTGCGTCCAGCCGCGCGTCGTGGCCGTTCGGGGTGGGTGGGCGCGTTCACCGTGCTCGCCACCGTGGCCACGCTGCTGGGCCCAGTGTCGGCTCAGGCCATCGAGGGCGCGAAACCGGTCGATGCGCACAAGATCTGGTCGCCTCCGGCCACGCCGCTGCCACGGACCGCCTCGGTTGCCGGCAAGGATCTGCCGGCGCCGTCGCACCTGAAACCGCGTTACCCGGTGCCGAAGGCCTGGGCAGGACCGGCTGCCGCCTCTTCGGCGAGCGGCGCCGCGCAGCTCACCGTTCCGGGCGCCCCGGCGAGCGGCCGCCCGCAGCCGGCCCGTGCCGGCCGGCTGCCGGTCTGGATCCGCCCGGCGGCCAGACCCGCCCGGACCACCACCGCGGCGGGCCGGACGGCAACCATCGCGCCTTCGGCCGCGGGTACTCCCGTCAGTGTCAGCGTGGTTGCGCCGGCGAGCGCCGCCAAGGCCGGCTTCCACGGGCCGGTGGTCTCGGTCGCCCGCAGCACCGCCGGCCCCGCCGGCGAGGTCGAAGTCGGTGTCGACGTCAGCCAGCTCGACGCGGCCTTCGGCGGGGATGCCGCATCACGTTCCCACCTCGTCGAGATCCCGCAGTGCGCCCTGACCAGCCCGCAGAACGCAGCCTGCCAGAAGCAGACCCCGGTCCCCTCGCACTACGACCCGGCCACGCACCGCCTCATCGCTGATGCCACGGTCCCCACCGCGACCACGGCCGGCTCGCAGTCACCGGACGTGGCCGTGGCCGCCCCATCCCTCCTCCTGGCCGCGCAGACGAGCTCCGGCGGCGGTGGCGGCACGTACGCGGCGACCAGCTTGAACCCGAGCGGCGCATGGTCGGCCGGATCCAGCAACGGCGGATTCGGCTACAGCTATCCGATCCAGGTCCCGCCCGCGATCGCCGGCGACGCTCCGGCCGTTTCGCTGTCCTACGACTCGTCGTCCGTGGACGGCCTCACCTCGTCCACCAACAGCCAGGCATCCTGGATAGGAGACGGCTGGAACTACAGCCCGGGCTACGTCGAGCGCTCCTACACGTCCTGCGACCTGGACGGGCTCCCCCACTCGAACGACATGTGCTGGGGCGGCTACAACGCCACCCTGTCCCTCGGGGGGCAATCCAGCACGCTCGTCCGCGACGACACCAGCGGGACGTGGCGGCTGCAGGACGACAACGGCTCCAAGGTCGAATTCCTGACCGGTGCGTCCAACGGGACCTCCACCGGCGAGTACATCAAGGTCAGCACGACCTCCGGCACCGTCTACTACTTCGGCCTCAACCACCTGCCCGGCGGCGACAAAACAGATCCCGCCACCAACTCGGCCTGGTCCGAACCGGTGTACTCGCCCAAAAGCACCGATCCCTGCTACGACGCCACCAAAGGCAACGCCTCCTGGTGCCAGATGGGCTGGCGCTTCAACCTGGACTACGCGGTCGACGCGCACGGCAACCTGACCACGTACACCTACAGCGCCGAATCCAACTACTACAAGCGCGGGGCGGGGCAGAACTCCGGCACCGGAACACTGACCTCCTACACCCGCGGCGGAGCCCTCACCTCGATCGCCTACGGCCAGCGCCTGCCCGACCAGGTCACGGCCAAAGGAGCCCTCAAACCGGCCGCGAAGGTCATCTTCACCCCTGACCCCGCAGGCCGCTGCTCCACCGCCGGCGGCTTCACCTGCACAAACGCGACCCTGTCCGCTACCAACGCGGCCCACTGGCCGGACGTGCCGTACGACCAGAACTGCGCCTCCACCGGAACCTGCAACAACTACGGCCCGACCTTCTGGTCCAATATCCGCCTGGCCTCCATCACCACCCAGGTGCAGTCCGCGGGGGCGCTCAAGGACATCGACACCTACACCCTCAGCCAGAGCTACCCGGATCCCAACGACGGCAACAAGCCGACCCAGTGGCTGGACTCCATCGTCCGCACCGGCAAAGACGGCACGCCCAACATCCCACTGCCCCCCGTGACGTTCACGGCGGCGAACATGCCCAACCGCGTCGACGGCACCGACCTCGTCCCGGCGCCGACCATCTTCGACCGGCCCCGCATCCAGAGCATCACCACCGAGACCGGCGAGCACATCCAGGTCGACTACAAGCTGCCGGCCTGCTCCCGGATCAACCACGCCATGCCCGCATCCGCGGACACCGACACCGCAGCCTGCTACAACGTCCTGTGGTACCCGCCAGGTACCGTCTACGGCGCTGACCCGGCCTCGGACTGGTTCAACCGCTACCAGGTCGACTCCGTCACCCAGAACGACCCCGTCACCGGCTCCTTGCCCGTTGTCACCCACTACGCCTACGGGCCGGCCGCCTGGCACTATAACGACGCTGAACTGACCGACCCCAAGACGCGCACCTGGGACCAGTTCCGCGGCTATGCCACCGTCACCGCGACCACCGGATCCGGCCAGGACGGACCGGTATCGCAGACCGTCACCACATATCTGCAGGGCATGGACGGCGACAAGACCGCCGGCGGAACCCGAAGCGTCACGGTCAGTGACCGCCTCGGCGACCACGTCACGGACTCCGACTGGCTGTCCGGACAGGCCCTGGAGACAGACACCTACGACCAGGCCGGCGGCAGCGTCACGGCCTACAAGGTCACCACCGCAACCAGCCCGTCCGCCGCCACTGCCACCCATGTGCGCGGGACAGGGCTGCCCGATCTTGTGGCCCGGTACGACTCGACCGTCTCCGTCGCCACCACCAAGGGCCTCAAAGCCGACGGGACGTGGCGCACAGCGGTGACCACGGCCCGCACCGACTCCGGCAACGCCAACCGCACAGTCAGCGTGGACGCGGTCGCCGACGGCGAGCCGGAACAGTGCACCCTCACCTCCTACGCCACCAGCAGCAACCCCCTCATGACCGGGCTGCCGGACGAGGTCAAGACCCTTACGGGTACGGGAGCCTGTTCCGCGACCCCCACCAAGGCCAACACTGTCTCCGACGATCGCACGGTCTACGACGGACTCGCCTTCGGATCCGCAGGCCCCCTGGGCGAAGTCACCTCCGCCCAGACCATCGACAGCTACGACGCCTCCAACCACCCCGCGTTCGTCACTACCGTAGCCACCGCCTACGACACCTACGGCCGGGTCAACACGGTCACCGACCCCAACGCGACCGACACCCAGCACTCCAACGGCGCCACCACCACAACGGTCTACACACCCGCCCGCGCCGGAGAACTGCCGGCGACCGTCTCGATCGCCAACTCCGCCCCGGGCACCGCTGCCGACTGGACAACCAGCACCACCGTGGACATCGCCCGGGGCCTGCCACTGACCGCCACCGACCTCAACGGCCAGACCACCACCGAGTCGTACGACGCACTGGGCCGCCTCACCAAGGTCTGGGCCGCGGGCCGCACCACCGCGCAGAACCCGGCCCTTACCCACACCTACGCGATCAACGGTTCAGCTGGACCCTCGACGGTGACCACGGCCACGCTGATGAACGACGGGCCACACTACGACCTCTCCGTCCAGTACTTCGACGGTTTCGGGCGCCCCCGGCAAACGCAGACCACGTCCGGCATCTCCGCCTATCACGGCCGGATCCTCACCGACACCTTCTACGACTCCCACGGCCGCGCCGTCGAGACACGCTCCCCCTGGTACGACGACACCGCCGCCCCCGGCGCGGGACTGTTCACCACGGCCGACAACCACGTCCCCGGCGAGACGACCACGGTCTACGACGGGCAGGACCGCCCCACCGCCTCGGTCTTCTCATCCTTCGCCGTCGAGCAGTGGCGCACCACCACGGCCTACCGCGGCGTCGACGCAACCGACACCACCCCACCCAAGGGCGGCACCGCGACGACGGTGATCACCGACGCCGCGGGCCGCGCCAGCCAGCTGTGGCAGTACAAGACGGCGGCACCCACCGGTCACGCCAGTGACGCCGACGTCACCGCCTACACCTACACGCCGTCCGGCAATCCGGCCACACGGACGGACTCCACCAACCAGGACACCTGGAGCTACGCCTACGACCTGCGAGGCCGCCAGGTGAGCGCCACCGACCCCGACACCGGCACCACCACGCAGACCTACGACACCGACGGCCGCCTCGCGACGACCACGGACGCCCGCAAGGTCACCCTCTCCTACGCCTACGACCTGGTCGGACGCACAACCGCCGAGCACAGCACCACATACCCTTCCACCACCTCCATGCTGCAAGCGGCCTGGACCTACGACACCCTCACCGGTGCCAAGGGACAGCCCGTCAAGTCCACCCGGTACGTCAACGGCGACACCACCCAGGCGTACACCACCGAGACCACCGGCTACGACACCGGATACCGGCCCACCGGCACCAAAGTCACCCTGCCCGCCTCGGAAGGCGCACTCCAGGGCCCCTACACCACGCAGGCGATCTACGACCCGATCACCGGGGCACTCACGGCCTCCCACACCGACGCCCGCGGCAACCTGCCCGCCGAGACCGTCACCTACTCCTACGACGCCAACGGTCCGCTGCTCGGCTTCGGAAGCTCCGCGACCACATACGACCTGGCCACGAATTACGACGCCTTCGGCCGCCCCACCCGCACCACCGTCAACCCGTGGGGCACCGAGATCGTCGCCACGGACAACTACGACCAGGCCACCGGCTCCCTGCTGTCCAGCTACCTGGACAAGCAGACCGCCTCCACCGGACAGGTCCAGCAGACCACCTACCTCCGCAACCCCGCCGGGCAGATCACCGCAGTCCAGAACATCGCCGACAACACCCCCTCCCAGACCGACCTGCAGTGCTTCACCGACGACTACCTCGGCCGGCTCACCACCGCCTGGACCGACACCGGCGGCACCACCACACAGCCCCAGCCCGAGGTACCCAACATCGGAGGCTGCAAGAACACCACACCGACCAGCGGCGCAGCCTCCGGGCACACCACTATCGGCGGACCCGCCGCCTACTGGACGTCGTACGCCTACGACTCCCGCGGCAACCGCACCGGCCTGACCAAGTACGACATCACCGGCGACAGCACCAAGAACATCACCACCACACAGACCTTCGGCCAGCCCGGCCAGCCCAACACACCCACCACCGCTGCAAACACCGGCGGCGGAACCGGCGGCCCACACGCCCTGCTCTCCACCACCAGCACCGGCCTCAGCAACCCCGGCGCATCGACCTACCAGTACGACGCCCTCGGCAACACCACCGCAGTCACCGCCACCGCCGGCACCACCACCCTCGACTGGACCGCGGAGGACCAGCTCGCCGACGTCACCCCCGCAGGAGGCGCCGGAAAAACCAGCTACGTCTACGACGCGGACGGCAACCAGCTCCTCCGCCGCGACCCGGGCAAGACCACCCTCACCTTCGGCGGCGACGAACTCGTCCTGGACACCAGCACCGGCACCGTGACCGATACCCGCACCTACCAGCTGCCCAACGGCCTTACCGCGGTACGCCAGGGCACCGGTCTGACCTGGCAGGTCAGCGACCTCCACGGCACACCGACCCTCGCCCTGGACTCCCTCACCCTCGCCGAAACCCGGCGCCCCGCCGACCCGTTCGGCAACCCCCGCGGCACCCAGCCCACGTCATGGGCCGGAGACCACGGCTTCGTGGGCGGAACCCAGGACCCTGCGACCGGCCTGACCAACCTCGGCGCCCGCGAATACCAGCCTTCCACCGGCCGCTTCCTCAACCCCGACCCACTCCTGGACTCTTCCCAGCCCCAGCAGTGGAACGGCTACGCCTACGCAGGCAACGATCCTCTCAACAGCAGCGACCCCACTGGCCTGCGATCCGAGTGCGGCCAGAACGGGGATGCCCCTTGCGATCCCGATGCCGCACCGGCAGGCGGCGGCACCTCGACATGCAGTTCCTACGGCACCTGCCCCGCTCCCGCTCCCGCTCCCGCTAACGGGGCCCCTGCTCCCGCCACCGGGGCTTCCACTCCCGCCAACAGTTCTTGCGACCGCACCTGCCAGGACATGGCCAAGCCCGACCCCACGACGACGGACGGGTACACCGAGATCTACCCGAATGTCGTCATCCGCAATGACACCAAGGACTTCTCCCGCTACCGGCAACTGGTGTACAAATACATCCGCGAAGGCTGCAGCGACGACAGCTACGACTGCCTCGACCCCACTGCCTATGACACCCCGCAGCCAGTGTGGAAGATCCGGGCGTGGATCAATAAGCTTTATACCGTACAGTTCAATGCATGCGCCCAGTTGCGCACGTGCACATGGAAAGATACGGTCCAAGCTATAGCAGGGCTCAAGGGCATAGAAATGCTCATGAGCACAGGCGGTGGAGGAAGAGCGCAGGAACTGCTATCAGCTGATGAGGCAGCGGACTTCGGAGCCGAAAAAACCGCGCCCGGCTGCGTAGTAAACAGCTTCCCCGGAGAAACCAACATTCTGACGTCCTCCGGAAAACTGAAGAACATTGACCGTGTAAAGGTCGGCGACGCGATAGTCGCCACGAGCCCCATCACGGGGGAGACCAAGCCCGAGAAGGTAACAGCGGTCATCAGGACCCTGACCGACACAGACTTCACCGACATCACCGTTTCGGCCGGCGGCGCCCTGACCTCCACTCAGCACCACCCCTACTGGGATGTCACCCACGCCCGCTGGATGAATGCAGCCGACCTCCGCAAGGGAGACGCCCTCCGCCTCCCCGACGGCGGCACGACCCGTGTCCAGAGCGTCCGCAACTACACCAGCCACATCGTCACCTACAACCTCACCGTCTCCGACCTCCACACGTACTATGTACTCGCGGGAACCACGCCAATCCTGGTCCATAATGGCCCGGGTTCGGACCCCGCAACCTTTCCAAACTTGTATCCGGAGGATACTGGCGGTTGGACCAAGGTCTTCACGCCTGGCACCGTGGCACAACGTACTGGAAATTATCAGTATGTGGTTCTGACTGACGGGACTCTCATGATCGGAAAGGGCGACGGCCACATTGCACTTACCGGTGGTGCTGATGTGCTGGCCGCTGGTGAGGTTCGGTTCAAGAGTGGCAGGATGACGGAAGTAAACAACCGCTCTGGCCACTACAAGCCCTATGGGGCTAATGCTGAATCCGCAGCTGTTGATGCCTTCAACAATGCGGGACTCGATGCGACGGGAAAGTACGTTGAGTATGAATTCCCCTGCTAGCGGTGGTGGATGCGGTCTCATCCTTGACAAGATCGACTTCCTGCTGAAAGTTCAGCAGATTGCTGACGGAGTGGATCAGGTCGAGCCGCTATTAGAAGACTTGGCTGATCAAATCAAGGACAAAGAGGGCTGCAGGCCTAAGGTTTCAGAACGGTTTTTTGTCCTCATGCAGGATATTGACCCCTGGAGTCTGGAGATTCTGCAATACTGCATGCACGACCTGCGGTGGTCGGAAGTATCTGATCATGCAGTTATACTTCTTCGGCAAGAGGAAAGAGTAGGGAGGCATCGCCTTTATGAGCGCCTCCTCGAGTCGTTTGACGACAGCTGGCCAGAGCGGGAATTCTTTCGCCGTTACTCGGGCTGACTGTGTCCAGACGGTGCTAATTAGGTATTCGATTCTTCGTCGTTGCTGTGCGCAATCCATGATTTGATTGGATCGGTCCATTCTTCCAATGCCTGACTGAGCCTGGAAGTCCCCCGCGATTATCCGGCGGGACTTCCAGGCGTCTTGATGAGATTGGAGGGGTGGGTAGTTGGTGCAGTGGGTGGGGTGTGGGCTGGGGTGTTGGTGGTTGGGTGA
>NZ_JBHSBB010000036.1:0-26835 GCF_042650325.1 Streptomyces polygonati
TCTTCGACAGCCGGTTGAACGCGGAGAACGGGGGGCGCTTGTTCGGGATCGTGGTGAGCTGCATACGGGACTTACCTCTTCCGTTGGTGGACACGTGAATTCTTAGTCGTTTCGAATTCACCGGTCAAAGACCCCGGCTACGAATATGGTTCGTAGCCGGGTCCGGAAGGGCCGTCGAATGTCCGCGTATCGCGCTGTAGGGTGGGCGGGGAAATACTAGGCGGCTGGGTATGTGACGCACGTCCTATGGACCGAATCACGGGAGGGCGCCTCCCGCGTCGCTTTATGTGATTCCTGATGCGCGTTATGTGGCTGCTTTTTCAGCTCCCACCGGGCCGCGTTTCCCCCGCGCTCTCAGGGCCCAGGACGGCAGGCTCCACGCGCCCGCCAGGCCCCGGCTCGGGCGGGTTCCCCGGCGCTGAGCACTCACCGGCCCCGAATCCGCTACGGGCTCAGGAGTGGACGGACACAGCGCCCGGTGGGGGAGCGGAGCTAACCGGTCGTAGCTCGACCCGGTGAATGTTGCGGACCGCTTTCGCGATCCAGGCAGCCGGTGGCGCCGCATTCCGAGACCACCGATAGGACGCGCGGCACCCGCCGATTGCTTCGGGTCGGCCATGATCGGAATAAGCGCTGGTTGTCCGTGGCGGTCGTGGTCGACGTCATGCGTGCTTTCACGGTGGCTGCCTGGACCTTTGCCCAAGGGGCGGAGAAGATCGTTCTTTCTGAATCGCTGGACGAACCAGCAGGACGTCGGCCTGCCGGACCCAGGACACCCACCGTTCCTTGTCGATGCCGGGCAGCGCGGTGAACTGGGGGACCGTCCGCTGATGAAACGCCATGGCCCGCCAGGAGCCACGCCCGCTGTCGGTGACGCGCTACGGCCCCGCAAGCCCCGCCGCCGTCCGGCTCGCTCCCGGGCAGAGCACCTCGTTCAGTCTCATCTGGACGTCGGCCACGGACACGGTCTGCATGGGCGCCGACTGGTACCCACCGCCGTACGCCGCGCACTTCCAGGTGCCAGCTGACAGCACGGCGCTGACCCTGATGCCCCTGGGCATCTCACCGTGCCAGGGGAAGATCGGGGTCACCCCGTTCGGCGTCCTCGGCTCAGCACTCCCTCTTCGCCCCCGACCGGACTGGCGCCGGCTATCCGATCACCGACGCCCAGGCGGCCCGCTACAGGGCGGTCGCCATCCGCCCCTGACCCCCACCGAGGGCGCGTGCAGATCATCACTTCGTTACGGGCAGGCACTCGGTGAGCAGGTCGACGATGTCGCGCCAGGCTCGCTGTGCGTGCTGCGGGTGATAGCCGACGCCGGAGGGCACGGTGTGGTCGACCGGTGGGTGGTGGAAGGCGTGCAGGGCTCCACCGTAGACCGTCAGGCGCCAGTCGACGCCTGCGGCCTGCATCTCGGCGGTGAACGCCTCCCGTTGCGCGGGCGGCATGATCGGGTCTTCGGAGCCGACTCCGGCCCACACCGGGCAGCGAATGCGTGCCGCGTCGCCGGGCCGGCCCGTGGTCACCGCGTTGACCGTCCCGATCGCGCGCAGGTCGGCGCCGTCGCGACCGAGTTCCAACGCGATCGCGCCTCCGGTGCCGTAGCCGATAGCCGCAATCCGGTCGAGGTCCGCCCGAGGTTCGGCCCGCAGCACGTCGAGCGCCGCGTTGCCGATGCCACGCATCCGGTCGGGATCGGCGAGCAGCGGCAGGCAGCGGGCCAGCATCTCCTCGGGATCACTCAAATACCGCCCGCCGTGGAGGTCAAAGGCCAGCGTCACGTATCCCAGCTCGGCCAGGGCCTCGGCCCGGCGGCGCTCGACGTCGCTCAGGCCCATCCCCTCGGGCCCGATCAGGACTGCGGGCCGACGACCAGTATCGGCAGGGAGTGCGAGGTGCCCGATCATCGTGAGGGCGTCGGCCGGGTATTCGATCGTACGCGTTGTGATCGTCGTCATGACGCGGGACAGTACTGACTGTTGAGCCCGGTCAGGCCTATGTTCACCGCTGGCGGACGGCGGCCCATGACGGATGCGCCGCCGGGAAGGTGGGCCGGGGTCGCGGGTCGCCGTCGTGGATGTCACGAACCCTCGGTGAACGCGGTGGTGTGGTCGGCGGCCCACTGGCGAAACGTTCGCGGCGCCGTCCCGAGGATGTCGGTCACCGCGGTGGTGACGTAGGCGGGCTGTCCGACCGCGGCGCGCCACGCGGCGAGCAGCATCTCGACGACCGAGCGGGGCGCCGTACCCTCCGACAGGCTGCGGAACTCGTCCGGCGTTATCTCCTCGAACGCGATCCGGCGTCCCAGGGCGTCACCGATGGCGTCGACCTGCTCGGCATGCGTCAGCGATTCGGGGCCGGTGAGGACGTAGTCGCCACCGGCATGGCCGTCCTGATGGAGTGTCCGCGCCGCGACGGCCGCGATGTCGCGGTCGTCGACCGGTGCCGTCCTGGCAGCGCCGTAGGGCCACCGGACGACGTCGCCGGCCCGGATCGCGGACGCCCACCAGGCCAGCGAGTTCGACGCGAGCATTCCCGGCCGGATGATCGTCGACTCGAGCCCGCTGGCCGCGATGAGCCGCTCGATGTCGGAGTGCAGCGCCGCTATGGGATTGGGCTGCTGGAAGAACGGATGCGGTGTCTGGTGCGGGGAGGAGAGGAAGACGACCCGCCGCACCTGGGCGGCCAGCCGCTCGACGACTGCCGCGGCGGTTGGGGGCGGGGCGGTCCAGACGAGGAAGACCGCACCGGCACCGTTCAATGCCGGGTCGAGCGACTCGGGCACTGTCAGGTCGCCGGTGAAGACCTCGACCTGCGCCGGCAGCGTCGCCGCCGCATCGGGGCGATGGGCGAGGGCCCGGACCGGCACCCCCGCGTCGAGGAGTTGGTCGATGACGACCCGGCCGATCCGGCCCGTCGCCCCGGCTACGAGCACGGGAGGAATGTCTGGCTGATGCACGCCGCCCATGAAAACGTTACTCGGTTAAAAAAGCAACCCGGTTATGAATGTTACTGTGATCGGATGAGCGAGCCGCCGGGACTGCGGGCCCGGAAGAAGGAGCGGACGCGCGACGCCATCGGCGACACGGCCATCTCGCTGTTCCTGGAGCGCGGCTTCGACCCGGTCTCCGTCAACGACATCGCCACGGCGGCGGAGGTCTCCAAGCCGACCCTCTTCCGGTACTTCGCCACCAAGGAAGACCTGGTGCTGCACCGGTTCGCAGACCACCAGGGCGAGGCGGCACGCGTCGTGGGTGACCGCGGGTCCGGCATCGACCCGGTGACGGCGCTGCACCAGCACTTCCGGTCCGGCCTCGATCGGTACGACCCCGTCACCGGCCTCAACGATCAACCGGAGGTGGTGGCTTTCCACCGGCTGGTGTTCTCCACGCCGAGCCTGGCGGGGCGGCTCACGCGCTACCAGATGGAGGACGAGGAGGCATTGGCGGACGCCCTCGGCGAGGGTATCCAGGCGCGTCTGCGAGCCGCCCAGGTGCTCGTGGTCCAACGAGTCCTCGCCCGGACCAACTGGCAGAAGATCGCCGGCGGTCGAGCCGCCCACGACGTCCACCCCGAGGCCGTAGCCGAAGCCGACCAGGCATTCGACCAACTGCGCTGACCGTCGGCGCCCCGGTCGAAGCATGCTGCGGGCGCGGTGCACGCGTTGCCGTGGACCCGGTCGGGCCGCTTCCGCGGATGCCGGCGGCAACCGCATCCTCGGCCGCCGCAACCGGACACGGTGACGGGCCGCTCCCCGCTGCGGCAAGGAGGGCCCGTCACCGCCGCGCACCGGACGCGCGCGGCGCTGGCCTCAGGTCAGCCGCAGGGCACCGTGCCCGGCGTAAAGGTCACCAGCGGGTTGAGATCACCGGCGAAGCGGTAGACGGTCGGGGTGCTGCCCTGGCAGGTGTAGCGGATGGTGCCGAAGCCGTAAGCCACCGGGAGGACCGTTCCGTTGGCGTCGACCTTCTCGATCACCCCGTACGCGGGCTGCACGACGCCGTTGCAGGTCTTGAAGTCGTACAGCGACACCTGGCCGCCCACGAGGTCGAAGTCCGTGCTGTACCAGCAGTCGGACGCGGCGGGGCGTGCCACGGCGACGGCGCTGGTGGCGCCGGGGATGAGGATCGCGGCCAGGGCCGCTGCGCTCGCAGCGGCGGTCAGACGGAGCTTGCTCACGGGTTGTTGTCCCTTCGGAAGGAGGAAGGCGGCCTCCGAGCGTAGGGTTGGCGACACATTCCTGCAATAACTCGTGCGAAGGTAAGAAATTTACGTCACCGGTGCTGCAAAGGATTGTCGTGGACGGTCCGAACGCCGATACCCGCCGCGGCGAGCAACTGCTTGTTGCCAGCCGCCGTCGCCAGGGCCTTGCCTGGCCGTGAAGCGTTCCTGGAGGGCCGCGACTATGGCGTCGTCGGTCGAAACGCTATGCGCCCACCATCCCTTGCACGAATCGCCGAAGGTGCGTGCGCACAGCGTCGGGCTGTTCCAGCCAGGGCTCGTGCCCGGCGCCCTCGATCGGCGTCAGCGGAAGACCGAGCCGCAGCGCGAGTGATTCGAGAGCCGACACAGGGCGGGGATCGGCGGCCCCGCCGAGAAGCTCGGCTCGCTCGGGCAGGCACACGCGCAGTTCGGCAAGATGGTCATCGAGCGGGTCCGCCCGTCCTTCCTCGCCAAGTTCAGTGTTCATAGCCCAGTTGACGGGGCGGCGCCGCCGGGCACCCTGGGCCGCCCAGCGCCAGCCCTGCTCGGGATCACGGTGGTCGGTGAACCAGGCCAGTGTGAGCAGCTCGACCTTCTGCTCCTCCGTGCGGTGCGGCAACTCCTCCAGATCTACAAGGGTGACCGGTGGTGCTTCCCGGCCAGGGTCTGTTCGATCAGGGAGCGCAGTTCCCAGTCGTCGAGGACGGCAACGTCACTGCCGTGGAGGGACAGGCGGCGGTCCGACCGCTGGATTGCCAGCAGCGCGGTAGGGATCGTCGGGCTGACTCGCCCATCGTCGCCTCCGCGCCCGCCAGTGGGAGCAGGCGGAGGGCGCGCGGTATCTCCTCGACCGGACTCTCCTCCCGATGCGCCGTCCCGAGTGCGTCCCACGCCGCACGACCCAGCGCTGCCAGGAACGGCGTTCCCGTCACCCTCATACTCGTTCACCGCCACGCCGGCCTGCTCGCCACCAGCGGTCGTCGTGCACGAAACCGGCCGTCCTGTCGCCCGAATTCACCCCTGCCGCCGACTGCCTGTGCCGCCTGGCGGGAGCGGTCCCGGGGGAGACCCGCTGAGCGGGCTGGGCGCGGCACGGCGGTGGGCCCTGCTCGCCGCCGCGGACCCGGCGGGCTGGTCGGGAGCGGTGAGGCCGGCGGCCATGGCCTGGAGCAGGCGGGTGAGGCGTGGCTCGAAATCGAGCGCGGCGTGGCCCCAGCGGGCGTTGGTGGCATAGAGCTCGGCGAGGGTTCGCGTCGGGTGCGAAAGCTGCCAGAGGTTCGCGGTCAGCCCCAGCGCGGCGGTGATGAGGTCCTGCACCTGGGCGGTGGTCATGGTGCCCGCGCCGGTCAGGGCGTCGACGATGGCGTCGTACGCGCTGAAGGAGTTGGTCTTGTAGCGGCGGGCGCGTTCGATGCCGACGTCGCCTTCGAGGCTGAGCGGTACATGGGTGAGGAGGTCGCAGAACAGCGGCTGTGCGGCGAGGGTGGCGGCCACGGCGGTGGCGGTGCGCGCCGGATCGAGGTCGCCGGCGTCCGCGAGATGGGCGGTGAGGAGGTCGCGCCACTGGTTCCAGCCGCGTTCCGCCAGTTCGAGCAGCAGCTCCTCCTTGCTGTCGAAATAGCGCCGAACGGCGGACGGGTGCAGGCCGGCGGCTTCGGTGACGGCTGCCAGGGTGATGTGGCGGACCCCGCCGCGCTCGGCGGCCAGCAGCCGGGCGGCGTCGAGGAGGTCTTCGGCGCGGCGGAGTTTGGCCTCCTGCGAGCGGGCTCGGCGATGCATGCCCCCACTGTAACGCGTGCTGGATGCGTTATCGCCGGGAAGAGTGTTAGCGTGCAGATAACGCAATTCGATTGCGTCGGGAGCGGCGGCCGCCGCCGTGCCACCCGGCCAGTCGACGAGAGGAGACCGGCCATGCACGCCGCAGTTGTCACGGGATTCGGCGAACCGGGCGTTTTCGCGCTCACCGAACTGCCTGACCCGGCCCCCGGGCCCGGTCAGGTCGCCATCGACGTCAGCCATGCCGCCGTCGGCCTGATCGACGTCTATATCCGCCAGGGCCTGTACAAGGGCCGGGCGGGACTGCCGCAGCCGCCGTACGTTCCCGGGCTGGAAGTGGCCGGCACCGTCCGCGCGGTGGGGGCGGGTGTGGCGGGCTTCCGGACCGGGGAGCCGGTGGTGACGCTGTCCGGCACCGGGGCCGAGGGCGGCTACGCCTCGATCGCCGTGGTGGACGCGGCGCTGACCGCCCGGCTGGACGGCACCGGGATCGACCCGGCGGCGGCAGTGGCGGCCGTGCCCAACGCGGCCACCGCCTACCTGGCCCTGACCGAGGTGGCCCACCTCAAGCCGGGCGAGCGGCTCCTCGTCCATGGCGCCCTGGGCGGGCTGGCCGCCACCTTCCCCGGCGTGGCCCGCACCCTGGGCGCCGCCGCCGTGGTCGGCACCGTGCGCCGTTCCTCGCTCGCCGCGGCGCGAGCCTCCGCCCTGCCCTACGACGAGGTCGTCGCCGGTGAGGATCTGCTCGACGCGGTGGGCCGGCAGCGCTTCGACGTGGTCGTCGACCCGGTCGGCGGCCGGCTGCGCACCGACAGCCTGCGGGTGATGGCGCCGATGGGCCGGATGCTGCTGGTGGGCAATGCCAGCGGCGACTGGGAGCACACCGTGCCCACCAACTCCCTGTGGTTCGGCAGCCTCGCCCTGCTCGGCTTCTCGATCGGCTTCTACCTTCCTGCCCACCCCGAGCAGGCCCGACCCGCCACCCTGGGCGCCCTGGAGGCCATCGGGCAGGGCCTGGTCGACATCAGCACCCGGACGCTGCCGCTGGCCGAGGCCGCCGAAGCGCATCGCCTCGTCGAACAGGGCTCGGTGCGCGGCCGGATCCTGCTGGCCCCCTGACCTCCCGCCGGGCCGGTGACCCGGGGCCGCCCCCTCTTTCATATGCATGCTGCTGACGCCTGAGAACAAGACTGCGATCTCTGCCCGAAGACCATGACCATACGGACATGACCTCCGCCTTCCCGGACGCCGGGACCTGTCACGCCCTCACCGACCGACTCGCGCACGTGCGCTGGATCGGCGGCGGCACGGGTGCCGGCAAAAGCACGCTGACCCAGCTGCTGGCGGACCGGTACGACGTCACGGTCTACCGGGGTGATCGGGCGACCACCGGGCACCGCTGCTGCGCCGGCCCGGCCAAGCGGTCTTCCTCCTGCCCACCCCTGGAATTCGGGAAGAACGCACTCGCCACCCGCTGTGCGGAGCCCGCTCGCGCTCGGACCAATTGGGGCAGCGGAGATCCGGCAAGCGCACACGCCAAACGACTGGCCCGCGACGCCCTCTGGGACGAGGAGGTCCGCTGAGACTTCTCCACACGCCCTGCGGCGACAGCGGCCTCCACCGCGCAAGCCAGCCTGTCAGCGGTCCTGTTCGGTGGATGCGAAGACCCGGAGGAAGGTCTGCAGAAGGGTGCGCCGTCCCTCCAGCTTGACGAGCCCGCATTTGGCAGCCTGTACGAGTGCCCGGTAGGAGGGCAGGCCGTCCGGCTCGAAGGTGATGGCGAGGTCCGGCTTGTCGGGGGTCGGGCCGACGCCTGCTTCCAGGTGCCCGTCGGTGACGACGGCGTGCAGTATGTAGTCGGGGTGGCGGATCTCCCAGGACGCCGTGAGGTCTGCGGCTGCCGCGGGATCGAACACGGCCCGCAGCGAGAGGGTCACCGACTCCGGCGTGACGATCTCCCCGGGCCGGGGCTCGCCGAGCTGGGTGGCTCCCCAGCGTCCGAGTGCGAGGAGCGCGGGTTCGAGGTCGTGCCCGGCCTGGGTGAAGGCGTACTGAACTCCCCGCTGGGGCGCCGGAGCGAGCTGGCGCTCGATGATGCCCGCCTGTTCGAGCTCTTTGAGCCGGGTCGAGAGCACGTTGGTGGGGATGCCGGGGAGTCCCTCGAGCAGATCCGTGAACCGGCGCGGCCGGACCGTGAGATCGCGAACGATCAGCAGGGCCCACCGCTCACCCACGAGCTCCATGGCGCGGGCGAGACCGCAGTACTGTCCGTAGTCGCGACGCTTCATGCACTAAGGCTAGCTCGCTTCTCATAGTGACGCACAGTCTCCGTAAAGATTCTTGCTTGCAATAATGAAGTAGGCAGTGTTCCCGTCCCCGGTTGCCGTCGCCTGCCCGCAGCGTGACGCTGGAGGCCGCGACCGTCTGCCACTCCGGTCCGACCATGGGCCGGCAGGTTCCCCCCGTCTCGCTTGCTCAGCATCCCGCATCCCGCACCTCGCACCCCGGTCGAGGCCTGCGACAACGGGACCTTCTCGGCCCCGCGTCGGGCGGAGGCCTTCAGGTTTTCCCCGGATCTCATCGAGAAAGTGAGGCGCCGCCGGTCCGTGCCCCTGCCCGGCAGGGCGACATCGAGAGGACTCATCCCATGACGCGTATCGCCATCAACGGATTCGGCCGTATCGGCCGCAACGCGCTGCGGGCTCTGCTCGCACGGCGGAGCGGCCTGGAGGTCGTGGCCGTCAACGACCTGACCGACTCCGCCACCCTGGCCCGGTT
The DNA here is from genome assembly GCF_042650325.1 of Streptomyces polygonati. Taxonomy (NCBI): domain Bacteria; kingdom Bacillati; phylum Actinomycetota; class Actinomycetes; order Kitasatosporales; family Streptomycetaceae; genus Streptomyces; species Streptomyces polygonati. The sequence goes on from NZ_JBHSBB010000036.1 coordinate 8,759, forward strand.
GCTGGCCTTCGACACCACCGCCGGGCGGCTGGGGCGCCCGGTGTCGGCCGAGGGTGACGATCTGGTGGTCGATGGGCGCCGGATCGCGGTGTTCGCCGAACGCGACCCGGCGCGGCTCCCGTGGGCCGACCTGGGTGTCGACATCGTCTTGGAGTCCAGTGGCCGCTTCGCCTCCGCCGAGGCGGCTGGCGCCCACCTCACCGCAGGCGCGAAGAAGGTCCTGGTCAGCGCGCCTTCCAGCGGCGCCGACGCCACCATCGCCTACGGCGTGAACACCGAGGTGTACGACCCGGCCGCGCACAGGATCATTTCCAACGCCTCCTGCACCACCAACGCGCTCGCCCCGCTCGCCAAGGTCCTGGACGACCTCGCCGGCATCGAGCAGGGCTTCATGACCACGGTGCACGCGTACACCCAGGAGCAGAACCTGCAGGACGGTCCGCACCGCGATGCCCGCCGAGCCCGAGCCGCCGCCGCGAACATCGTGCCCACGACCACCGGTGCCGCCAAGGCCATCGGCCTCGTCCTGCCCACTCTCGACGGGAGGCTCTCCGGCGACGCCCTCCGTGTCCCGGTCGCCGTCGGCTCGATCGTCGAACTCAACACCACCGTTGCCCGCGATGTGACACGCGACGATGTCCTCGACGCCTACCGCGCGGCCGCCGAGGGCCCGCTGGCCGGTGTCCTCGAATACTCCGAGGACGCGCTCGTCTCCTCCGACATCACCGGCAACCCCGCCTCCTCCATCTTCGACTCCGCCCTCACCCGTGTCGACGGCCGCCACATCAAGGTGGTCGCCTGGTACGACAACGAATGGGGCTTCTCCAACCGCGTGGTCGACACCCTCGAATTGCTCGCCGGCTGACCGGACGCCGCTCCGGAGTCCACGGCCGGGCGCTGGCGGAGAACGAGGGGCTCGACGGCGCCGGTGACCAGGATGGAACACCGGGCCGTACCGCGGCCTGTCGGCCGAGGTTTCCGCAGGTCCGGACGTCTGCAAGTCCCTGCCTAGGGACAAGTAAGGTCTCCTGGAAGATGTTTGATTCGAATAATGCTTCGTACTTGCAATGATGCAGTGCTGATCTATGCTGGGCCCATGACTTCTCTGAAAGACGCAACTGTTCTTGTCACCGGTGCCAACGGCGGACTGGGGACCGCCCTGGTCGACGCCGCCCTGCGGCGCGGTGCCCGGCACGTCTACGCGGCCGCGCGCAACCCCAAGGAGTGGGGCGACGAGCGGGTGACGCCGCTCCAGCTGGACCTGACCGACCCCGACTCGATCGAGCGGGCCGCCGCCCAGGCCGGCGACGTCACCGTCCTGATCAACAACGCCGCCGTCTTCCCGCGCGGGGACCTGCTGACCGCCCCGGTCCAGGACGTGCGGGAGGCCGTCGACGCCAATCTGCTCGGTCCGATCCTCGTCGTCCGTGCCTTCGCCCCCGGCCTCCTGGCGGCCAAGGGCGCGCTCGTCAACATCGGATCCGTGCTCAGCTGGTTCGCCGTGGGCAAGGCCCACAGTGTCTCCAAGGCGGGGCTGTGGATGGCGACCAACGCCTTCCGCCTCGAACTCGCCCCGCAGGGCGTCCATGTTCTCGGCGTGTACCCCGGGCCGATCGACACCCCCATGCAGCCCGGTGACGACCGCTCCGGGATGAGCAGGCCCGCCGACATCGCCGCCGCCACCTACGACGCCCTTGAAGCCGGCGAGTTCGAGCTCATCCCGGACGCCATGGCCGCCAAGGTCCACGGTGCCCTGTCCCAGCCGGTCACTGCCCTGTATCCGGCCCTCGCCGCCGGGTAGGGCCGGCGGTCGGCTCACGCCCCGGGGTCGTCGGCGTCACGTCACGACCGCACCGCACCGCACCGGGCCGGCGCCTGCGGCGTCCCACGGCCGCCGGGGTCCGCCGCCCCGCCGCCTCCGGCCGCGCGGAGTGGAGAGCCCCTCGCTGCTCCAGGCCGAGGCCGGGAGGCCGTCCGGGCCGAGGAGACGGGGTTGGCCGCAGGGGCGTGGTGCGCCGGATCGAGACGTGCCGGCCGGCGCCGATCGACACCGTGAACTGCGCGACATACGACCAACTTTGACGTTCCGACTCAGACTTACGGAGTTCTTTTATGCCAGCCGCCGGAACCTCGTCGCCGCGCGAGGGCACGCCCCCGACGGATGCGCGCGCTGTCCGCGCGCTGGTGATCCTGTGTTCGGCGACCTTCCTTGCGTCGCTCGACGTGTGGATCACCCAGGTCGGACTGCCGTCCATCGGCCGCGGCGTCCATGAATCGTCGCTGTCCGATCTGAGCTGGATCCTCAGCGCCTACGCCGTCATCTACGCGGGACTGCTCGTACCCGCCGGCCGGCTCTCCGACCGCTACGGCCGCAAGCCCGGATTCCTGCTGGGCCTCGGCCTGTTCACCGCCGCCAGCCTGGGCGCGGCACTGAGCGGCGGGATCTGGATACTGGTCGCGTTCCGGTGCCTCCAGGCCGCAGGTGCCGCCTTCATGACGCCGTCGAGTCTCGGGCTCATCCTCACCACCGCGCCGCCCGGCAAAGTGAGCCGCTACGTCAGGATCTGGTTCACCGCCAACGCCCTGGCCGCCACCGCGGGACCCATCATCGGCGGCGTACTCGTCCAGGCCTCCTGGCGCTGGGTGTTCCTGATCAACATCCCGATCGGCCTCATCGCGCTCGCCGCCGCCGCGAAGGTGCTGCCCGACACCCGGCACGACCAGGACACCCGGCTGCCGGACCTGGCCGGCGGCGGACTGCTCACCCTGGGCATCAGCGCGCTCGCGCTGGCCGTCGTGCAGGCACCCGACTGGGGCTGGTCCAGCACCGGCGTGATCGTCGCCTTCGTCGTGGCGGCAGCGGCGGTGGCCGGGTGCCTGTGGTCCTCGGCACGCCATCGCGCACCGGTGCTCGAACTGGGCCTGTTCCGCGATCGGGTGTTCAGCTTCGCCAACGTGACCACCCTGCTGTTCATGGCGGCCTTCTCGATCAGGCTCCTGTCGGTCATCCTGTGGATGCAGGGGCACTGGCACTACTCAGCCATCAAAGTGGGCCTGGCCTCCGCGCCCGGAACCCTGGTGGTCCCGGTCTTCGCCGCGCTAGGAGAGATGCTCCAGGTCAAGGCACGCGTCAGACCCGGACTCATCGCCGCGGCGGGGATCGTGCTGTTCGGCGGCGGCATCGTCCTGCACGCGGTCTACCTCCACGAGAGCGGTGACTACGCGGGGGCGTTCCTGCCGGGCTGGCTGCTGGGTGGTGCGGGCGTGGGGCTGGCCTTCCCCACGCTTGTCTCCTCCGCGACGGTGGACCTGCGACCTGAGCAGACCGCCACCGGCAGCGCCGTCGTGTCAATGGCCCAGCAGGTCGGTTCGGTCCTCGGCGTGAGCGTTCTGGTCGCCGTCCTCGGCACCGCCTCCGGCGCGGCGTCGCTCCACCTGTACCGGCTCAGCTGGATCGTCTCGGCCGGCATGGCCGCCGTCGCCGTCGTGACCGCACTGGCGATCACACCGAAGGCGCCCCAGGCTGGCCAAGGCGGCCCGTCCGGGCCGGAGCGGGCGCCGGAGACGTCTCAGGAGGTGGGACCCGACCCGATCCGTACCGCCCACTGAACCCCGTCGGGTTCAGGCCCGGCCATCCGGGTGTGAACCCGTAGGCCGGGTCCGGACCGATCTCCTGACACGGAACACCAGCGGAACACCAATGGAGGAACGCCATGCCATCACTGCTCATGGTTCTGACCGCGGCGACCAGGTGGAGCCAGAAGGACGGCACTCAGCGGCCGACCGGCTTCTGGGCCGAGGAATTCGTCGAACCGCACCGCGTGTTCACCGCGGCCGGGGTGGACCTGACCATCGCCTCGCCCGGCGGGCGCCGCCCGGTGGTGGACGAGGGCAGCCTGACAGCGCGGGCCAACGGAGGAGATGAGAAGAAGGCCGCCGATCTGCGCGCCTACCTGGAGGAGGTCAAGGACCTGCTCGACGCGCCGGAGCGACTGGAAGACATCGACCCGGCGGCGTACGACGGGGTGTTCATTCCCGGCGGCCACGGCCCGATGCAGGATCTGGCCGTCAACGAGGACGTCGCCCGGATCCTGGCGGCGCTGCTGCCCGATCCGTCCAAGGCCGTGGCTTCCCTCTGCCACGGACCGGCGTCTTTCCTGGCGGCCGGCGACGCCGAAGGGAACTGGCTCTTCAAAGGACGGCGGATGACGTCCTTCACCGACGAGGAGGAGACGCTGACCGGCCGCGCCGCCAACGCCCCCTGGCTGCTGGAGGAACGGCTCAGGGCCGCCGGCGCCCTCCACGAGCCCGGACCCGCCTGGTCCTCCCATGTGGTCGTCGACGGGAATCTGGTGACAGGCCAGAACCCCCAGTCGGCCGCCGAGGCCGCCCGCGCCGTGCTGGACATGCTCGCCGAACGGGCCGGCAAGCCCTCCGGGGCGTGACCCGGTCGCCCACGCAACCCGCCCTGGGCTGAACGGCCATGCGCGAAAGGCGAGCGCGGCCGTCCCGGAGCCCGAAAGCTGCCTGTGCTCCCCGCGCTCGGGCGCGCGTGAGCCGGTCCGTACGGAAACAGCCGGCCGCGCGACCCGGCAGTCTCGTGGCCGGAGGCAGGCTACGGGACCGCGGCGCGCGGGGGGACTGATCCGGCCGCAACGACCCGACCGAACCCGACCGCTGGTCAGAAGCCGGGCCGAGGCCCCTGATCGCCACGGTGCGGACGGTGCGGCGCAAGCGTCCCAGCCCAACCGGCGGGGCGGGCACCGGTCCGAAGCCGCGCGCACGGAGACGTCGTGAACTGTCCCGGCCCGTCGGCACCCTGACGGCGCGGGGGAGAACCCGCGCCGCCCATCGCACGCATCCGCGCCCACGACGCGCGGAGCGGCACCGGCGACCGGATGGCACCGGGCAGCCTGGACGTCAACGACACCGCGTCGGTGGCCGCCGCGGCCGAGACCGCGCACGACTCCACCGTCGTGCTGAACAACGCCGGCATCACCAACACCAAGCCCCTGCTGGAGATCACCCTCGACGAGGTGCGAGCGCTGTACGAGACCAACGTCTTCGCCCCTCTGGCGGTGGCGCAGGCGTTCGCGCCGGTCCTCGAGGCCAACGGCGGCGGCGCCCTGGTCGACATCCTGTCCGGGCTCAGCTGGCTGGCCACGCCCTCGGCCTACCCGTCGACCAAGTCCGCGTTCTGGTCCCTGACCAACGGCCTGCGGATCGAACTCGCCGGACAGAAAACCCAGGTGGTCGGCGCCCACCTGGCCTTCACCGACACTCCGCTCATCGCGGAACTCGACGTACCCAAAGCCGACCCCCGGGACATCGTGGCCGTCATCTACGACGGCCTCGAAGCCGGCGACCTCGAAGTGATATGCGACGACATCAGCCGCGGCATCAAGAGCGCGCTGTCCGGTCCCATCGAGGCGCTCTACCCGCAATTCGCCCCCGGGAACTGAGCAGCCGCACCGCTTTCCCGCACACGAAGGGCGCGGGCGCCGCCGCAGGCAGGGCAGCCGGCCGGAAGCCCCGACAAAGCGAGGAGCCGGACCGGCGCCTCGCGGCCCGCGGGGGGTGCGGCTGCCCGCGAGGGTTGACCGGTTCGCCGAGACAGCCCCGACCCCCGCTCGTCGCGGCGCAGGTCCACTCCCCGGAGCGCTCCGCAGGGCAAAGAGTCGTCGCGCGTCAGTCCCGAATAGCGCAGCTCGCTTGGCCGTAGGACAATCAACCGTGGCCGCGCTGCCGGGCTTTGAGCAGGCTTTCCATGGAATGAACGTTCCAAGCGCCCTTGCCGGCACTCATTCTTGTGATCGACCATTCTTGTGATCGACGAAGAAAAACGGCCTTGCCGCTGGCAGGCTTCAGTGCCACGACCTGGCTCTGTCAGGGGTGCACTGACTGAAGAAAGGCTCAAACCATGTCCGAGCTGCGTTCGTCGAAGAGTTTGGACGTCAATGTATTCAATTCTCCTCGCAGGCAGGCCGTCGGCGAGCGGCCGTTGGAGATGGGTCCGCCGTTCGGCTGGGATCCGACCACGGCCACGCTGATCTACGGAGAGCGTGACGCCGTGCTGGTCGACGCGCTCACCACCGCGGCGGAGGGCGAGGCCCTGGCGAACTGGATCGCTCTGCACAACAAGAATCTCACGACGATCTACATCACTCACGGACACCCCGACCACTTCTTCGGACTGTCGGTCGTGCTCGAACGCTTCCCGAACGCGAAAGCGATCGCCACGCCCGGCACGATGGAGGTCATCGCCACGACCCCGCCGGAGCTGATCGAGTTCGGTCGGAAGATGTGGCCCGGTCTGCCCGCGACCATGGCCCTGCCCGAGCCGTACGAGTCGGACACCTTCACGCTCGAGGGGGAGGAAATCCGCATCATCGAGCAAGGCCGCACCGACGGGCTGCACAGCACCTCGCTGCACGTGCCCTCCATCGACCTGGTCGTCGCCGGCGACGTGCTGTACAACCAGTGCCACATGTTCGTCGGTGAGACGACACCGGAGAGCCGGGAGAACTGGATCGCCGCACTCGACCGGCTGGCGGCACTCCGCCCGAAGATCGCGGTCGCCGGTCACAAGAAGACCGGCGCCCCCGACACGCCCGAGTGCATCGACGCCTCCAAGCGCTACTTGCGTGACTTCGGTCGGCTCAAGGAGTCCACCACGTCCGAGCGGGAACTGTTCGAGGAGATGGACAAGCTCTATCCGGACTGGGACAGCCACCAGTCCTGGCTGATGTTCGGGCTGCCCCTCAAGACCATCCCCGAAGGCACGCAGTGACACCCGCGGACCGGGCGGGCCGGAGTGCCGGGCGATCGGCGGGGGCCAGCCACGCGCGTCCGCCGTTGACGCCGGGAAGCCAACTGGCATGGGTTTGCCAAGCCAGCGTATTCTCGATCGTATGAAAGCCATGGAACTCACCGCGAACCGCTACTGCTCGATCGCGCACAGTCTGGAGACCCTCGGCCAGAAGTGGAGTCTGCTGATCATGCGCGAGGCGATGTGGGGCCGCACCCGGTTCGCGGAGTTCCGGGCGATCGGTGCTCCCACGGACATCCTGACCGCGCGGTTGGACTCGCTGGTGGAAGAGGGGCTCCTGGAGCGCAGGCCGTACCGGGACCCGGGGGCCCGGGCCCGTGACGAGTACGTCCTCACCGAGGCGGGCCGCGATCTGCTGCCGGTCCTTGCCGCTTTCGTGGACTGGGGCGACCAGTACCGGCCCATGGAACGCGGTCCTGCCGCCGTCTTCGTCGATGAGAGCACCGGGCGTCCGGTCACGCTCTCCTTCGCCGATGAGAGCGGTGCCGTCATTGAGCGTGGTCGCGTTCGGATGGTGCCCGGCCCCGGGGCGCCGGAGGCCGACGGCTAGGACGTGCATTTCAGCGAGCGGTGCCCTCGGCGGACTGCGCCTCGGCCGCCCCGGGGCAGCGACCTCGCCGGACCCCTTGAAAGCCGCCCGAGCCGAAGAAACCCAAGCCGACAGCTCCTTGGAGGCAAAGGTCAGCGCCCGGCCACCGCTTGGACCCGCCCGGTCGCGACGTCGTAGACCAGCCCCGAGACACCGGCGCCCTCAAGGCGGCTGTCGGCGCGCAGTACCGACATGTCCCGGGCGACCGCGCCGTACGGGTCGTTCACCAGGACCCTGCCGAGTTCGTCCTCGGGGACTTCGAAGTAGGGGGCGAGCAGCTCCGGACGGGATTCGATCCTGGTGATCCCGCATTGGGTGTGCTGCATGACCACCAGTTCCCAGGTGGAGTCGATGTCGTCGTCGACGGCCTGCGCGATGGCGCGGAGCATGAACAGTTCGTCCAGCGTGCGGGGCGTCACGCGTCCGCCGATATTGCGGATCGCCATGATCTCGCCCTGAGCGGCACCGAGCACCACCGCCGGGTCGACCCGCGTGTCGGCGCAGCAGATGACGATCGTCGCGAGCTTCGGCTTCATCCGCAGGCCGGCGTCGAACTCGGACTCGACGAACCTCTGGTTCCGGGCAGCAAGGGTTTCTACGACACCCACGGGTCCACTCCTTCCGGCGGGGTGGTGGCTGGCTCTCCGGGTCAGAACCGCCGGGCCGCGACGAAACTCGCCGACGGCTGTCCGGGGCTCCCGAGCCCGCGGGCCGGTGGCCATTCGTCTCCGGCGGGAAAGATCGAGGGAATGCGAACATAACGCACATCTCGTGACCCCGCGCCGGATCCCACGCTGGGCTCCGCGGCGCGCGAGGGTGAGGACTGCCGGTCAACGCGTCGGATAGCGCGTGCGGGTCGGAGTCGTCGCCGATCCGGCCGCCGTCCCGCTGAGCGAGAAGGTCGCCTCCGTCTGTACCCCTTCAGGAGGCGGCCCGCAGGACAGCGGACGGCTACGACTCACCCCTGGCGATCTCCACCGACGGACAGCTGTCGGAGCTTCTCGTGGCTCTCCGTTCCGGGTGCGGCCGTGTAGACCTGCAGCGCCTGGGACCGGCCGGGGTCCACCAGGGTCTGGCAGTGAAGTTCGAGCAGCCCGAGCGCCGGGTGCACGATGCGTTTGGGAGCGCAATACGCCCCGAGCACCGGGTGCTCCCGCCACAGGGCGGCGAACTCCGGGCTGGCGGTCAGCAGCGCGTCGACGATCATCGCGGCACGCGAGCCCACGCCGTCCCTGGCGTATGTCGCGTGCAGATGCGAGGCGAGGAGACGGCTGTGCATCGGGTGGTCGTCCTCGGGATAGATCATTCGCGTACCCGGATCGGTGAACCAGCGGTGGTGCAGGCTGCGGGCCAACCCGGTGTGCCCGCTGTCGTCTCCGACCAGCGCGACGGCCGGGCCGGTCTGCCCGAGTGTCTCGCCGAGGAGACTCACCACCTGCGCGGGGGTGTCGGCGAGCCGGTCGAGGATGCGCATGATGCCCGGATCGACGCGATCGCTTCGGCGCCCCTGTCGCGGGACCGCGTAGCCGCCGAGCTGGAACAGATGGTCGCGCTCCTCGACGGACAGGCGCAGACCCCGGGCGATCGAGGAGAGTATCTGTTCGGACGGGTGGGGTCCGCGCTCCTGCTCCAGCCGGCTGTAGTAGTCGGCCGACACGTCGGACAGCGCCGCCACCTCCTCACGGCGGAGCCCGACCGCGCGCCGTCGCCGCCCACGGGGCAGCCCCACGTCTTCAGGTTGCAACGAGTCACGCCGGGTGCGCAGGAAAGCTGCGAGTCGAGCCCTGTCCATGATGAGAGTGTCGTCGACAACGGCCCCGACGGCGAACACCTCAGGGCGCGTCGTAGGTGACCCGGGTCAGCCGCTCGGACACGTCCCAGAGCCTTGCCGCGGTCTCCGCGGAACGGGCTGACTTGTAGACGGTCAGCTCTGTCGGGCGGCCGGTGAACTGCCCGAAGCCGTCGGGGCCGAAGAACCGGCCTCCTCCCGCGTCCGGGCCGGTCGCCGCGTACAGCGCGGGAAGCACCCCCGCGTCGACACCGTGAACGAGGACGCCAAGCCGGGCCAGTCGGCTCATGATGGCCTCGTAGGGCGACGGCCGGCCACGGCCCATGTTGGGACCGGACGCGTAGAGATTCGTCAGGGTGGTGCCGGGGTGGGCGGCGTTACTGGTGATGCCCCATCCCTCCGCCTGGCTGCGCCGGTCCAGTTCGAGGCCGAACAGCAGGTTGGCGAGCTTGGACTGACCGTAGCCGCCGATCGGTGAGTACTTCCGCTCGCTCTGCGGATCGTCCCAGTTGATCTTGCCTGAGCGGGCGGCGCTGCTGGTTACGGTGGTGACTCGGGCCCGGCCGGCGCGCAGCAGCGGGAGGAGCTGTCCGGTGAGCGCGAAATGGCCCAGATGGTTCGTACCGAATTGCAGTTCGTAGCCGTCCGCCGTGGTGTGCCGGGTGGCGGGCGCCATCACGCCGGCGTTGTTGACCAGGATGTCGACCGGCCGCCCGGCGCGGTTCAGCGCCGCCGCGAACGCGGCGACCGAGGCCAGCGACGCCAGATCGACAGGTCCGGTCGAGACGGCGGCACCCGGTACCGTTGCCCGGATCTTCTCGACCGATGCGGCGCCCTTGTCCGGGTTCCGCGCGGCAAGAAGCACCTCGGCCCCCGCCTGGGCCAGTTTCCCGGCCAGCGCGCGGCCGATGCCGTCGCTTGCGCCGGTCACCACCGCGAGCCTCCCGGTCAGGTCGGGTACGGGCACATCGATCACTGCGAAACTCCCTGTTCGACGTCTTTTCCTCGGCTCTGCAACCCTTTCACCCTCGCCTGGGCGCATCCATGTCACGCCGAGCCATGGATAACGAAACCGTGGTCGCCGGCCGGGAGCCGCTGCCGGCGGGCCGCCCGGGGCAATCACGGAGCCGGGGCTGACCAGGGGAATCGTCCCGGCCCGCGCACGGGCCCGATCGGGGGGAAAATGGTCAGCGGACCACCACGCCCGGGGCGGGAACGCCGGCGCATCGATCGATGGGATGCAGGGATGGCCGAATCCGGCACAGGAACGCCCCGGTTCGCGGAGGACATCCTCGGTCCGGTCGGCGCCGCCGCCGCGGTGGTCGGCGGCGACGGGATCGTCCTGGGCTGGACGGCGGCCGCCGAGCGGGTCACGGGCTACCGCGCGAAGGAGGTGGTGGGGCGTCCCGCCGCGCGGTTGCTGGCCGAGACGTCCGTCGGGTTCGCCGCCTGGGCCGCGCCCCTCCGGGCCCGAGAACCGTGCTCGGGAGCCATCCGACTGCGCCGCAGGAGCGGCGCTGGCGTCCTGGCGACGGTGGAGGCGTCCCCGCTGTCCGGCGACGGTCGGCAGGACTGGTTCGTGACGGTCGCCGATCCCACCGGGGCCCTGTCCTGGCGGCCGGCACGGTCGTCGATCTCGGCGGCACTGACGGCCCGCTCGCCGGTCGGGCTGTCCGTCTGGGACACCGATCTGCGCTGCGTGTGGCTGAACGACGCCGCCGAGCGCCAGGACACCGTGCTGGGGCGCCGGCGACTGGGACGCCTGATGACGGAGGCGCAGTCCGGCGAGACGGGCAAGTCGGTCGTGGTCGCGATGCGGCAGGTGCTGGACACCGGTGAGCCGGTGATCGAGCGGGAGTACACCTGGCGCCTGCCGGGTGAGGACGAGGAGCGCCTGCTGTCGTCCTCCTACTTCCGGCTCGACGGGGCGGACGGCAAGCCGATCGGGGTGGTCGACATGGCCACCGACATCGAGACCTCCCGCGTCCGTCAGCACCTGCTGATCCTCGGCCGGGCGGGCAACCGCGTCGGCACCACCCTGGACGTCATCACGACCGCCCAGGAACTCGCGGACGCCGCGGTGCCGCTCATCGCCGACTTCGTCACCGTCGACCTGGGGGAGAGCGTCCCGCTCGGTGAGGAGCCCCTGCAGCGCCTCCCGTCCTCCGAAGCCGGCATTCCGGTCTTCCGCCGCGCCGGCATGGCATCCGTCCATGAAGGGGTGCCCGAAGCGGTATGGCGTGTCGGAGACGCGGTCCTCGTACCGCCCGAGTCCCCCTTCACCCGCACCCTGGTGACCGGAGAGTCGTACCTCCAGGAAGCCGTCGACTTCTCCCCTGGCAACTGGCTGAACCAGGACCCGAATCGCCTGCGCGCGGTGCGGGAGACGGGCATGCACTCGCTGATCATCGTCCCGCTCCGTGCCCGCGGGACCCTGCTCGGGGAAGCGGTCTTCGTCCGCAACGAGAACAAGGTTCCGTTCTCCGGGGACGACCTGCTGCTGATCGAGGAACTGGTCGGGCGGGCCGCGCTGAGCATTGACAACGCCCGCCGCTTCACCCGCGAGCGGGCCGCCTCCATCGCGCTGCAGCGCAATCTGCTGCCGCACCATTTGTCCGGCGGCGGCGCCGTCGAGCTGGCCTCACGCTATCTGCCCGCCGACACGCACGAAGGTGTGGGCGGCGACTGGTTCGACGCGATCCCGCTGCCCGGCGCCCGGGTCGGCCTTGCCGTCGGCGATGTCGTCGGCCACGGCATCAACGCGGCCGCCCTGATGGGACAGATCCGCACCATCATGCGGACGCTCGCCGACCAGGACCTGCCGCCCGAGGAGCTGCTCGCCCGGCTGGACCGGCTGATCCTGCCGGTGACCGGGCAGGACAGCAGCACCGGGGGCTCCGCCGGCTTGGTGATGACATGCACCTGCGCTTACGCCGTCTACGACCCGGTCACCAGCGTCTGCGCCATGGCCTCGGCCGGCCATCCGCCCCCCGCCGTGCTCTGGCCCGACGGCAACGTCACCTTTCCCCGGGTCCCCACCGGGGCCCCGATCGGCATGGGCCTGATGTCCTGCGAGCCCTTCGCGGTGGAACTCCCCGAAAACACCACCATCGCCCTCTACACCGACGGCCTGATCGAAACCCGCACCGCCGACCTGGACGCCGGCATGAACCGGCTGCGTGCGGCCCTCACCGGGCCCCGGACGCCGCTTGAGCAGCTCTGCTCGCACGTGATCGACGCCATGACCCCGCGCCGCCGCCGCGGAGCGCTGGTGCCGGACGACGAGAGAAGCATGTACGCAGACGATGTCGCCCTGCTGATGGCCCGCACCCGTGAGAAAGACCAGCCCCGGTTATCTCCGGCGCGGCCCCTGCGACGTCGGGTCGGCATCCGGCGGAAAGCCGGGCGGGCCCGGCTCCGTTTGCCTGTCAGTTCGTCAGCAACTGCGGCGTGAGCCTGTCGATGTCCTGGGCGTCCAGACCGAGCGCTTTGGATGGGTCCTGGGCTCGGGCGGCTCGGCGAGTTCCGGCACTTCCGGACCGCCGTATCGGCGGTGGACCACGGCTTTCATCAGGTCCCCGGAATCGCGATCGGCATGTCCATCAGCACGCTGTGCCGGACGATCTTCCACTCGCCGTCCACCCGGCGCAGCTCGGTGTCGTAGTACCCGGACTCGATCGGCTGGACGGCGCCCTGGGCGCCGGAGGACCCGGCCGGCCAGCCCTCGGCCGGGCGGGCGGACGCCCGCACCCGGTGGACGATGAACTGGGCGTTCAGATGGGCGTGGTCGCCGTCGACCTCGACGATGTGGTCGGAGGTGGTGTGGTGGCTGGAGCCGCCCTCCGGGTGGGCGGACATGAAGTGGGTGACCGCGTATTCCACGCCCGCCCCGCCGATCAGGGGCTCGCCGAACGGCTCGTAGCTGTCGGGGCCGGTCCTGATGTGGATCTGCACGATCGCGTCGTCGGTGAACAGGCCGCCCTGCGTCCTGCCGTCGCGCCGGTCGGTGGCGCGGACATAGCGGGCCAGGACTTCCTGGACCTGCCGCTCGTCACTCATGGGAGGGGTTTCCTTTCGGTGGGCGTCCGGGACCTCGGCGGTCACCCGGCGTAGCGTCCCGCCACGGGGAAACGAACCCCCGCGGCAGCCGCTGACCCCATCCGACCAGGACACCGCCCGGGGAGCCATGACCGTTCCGGTACGCGGCGATACTCTGGAGGTATGGATCAACTGGAGACCCGGGAGCTCGTCTACTTCGTCGCCGTGGCGGAGGAACTGCACTTCAGCCGGGCGGCGGAGCGGCTGGGCATCGCCCAGCCGCCGCTGTCCCGCGCGGTGTCCCGGCTGGAGCGCCGCATCGGGGTGCGTCTGCTGGAGCGCACCAGCCGCCGGGTGGAACTCACCGCGGCGGGCCTCGTCTTCCTCGACGAGTGCCGCGCTCTGCTCCGGGGTCTGGACGCCGCGGTGCGCCGTACGCAGCGCACGGCCCGTCCCGCACGGCTCGTCCTGGCGGTCCGCCCCGGCACCGGCTCCGGCCTGCTCGCGCAGGTCCTGCGGTCCCAGGACGCCGCCGAACCCGACCTCGTCTTCACCCACGACGGGGCCGGCGCCCTGCGCGACGCGACGGCCGACATCGCCCTGCTGTGCACGGACAGCGACGACCTCACCGGCCTGCTGACCACCGAAGTGGCGCGGGCCCACCCGGTCGCCCTCGTACCGCGCGACCACCCTCTCGCGGACCGCGCGGTGGTGACCACCGCCGAACTCCGGCAGGATCCGGCCTTTCAGGAGCAGTGCCCGCCGATGGGCCTGGACGAGATCCTCGACCGGGTCGCCCTCGGCCGCCTCGTCACCGTCGTCGGTTCGGCCGCCGCCGACTGCCTGACCCGGCAGGTGACCGCCGTCCCGGTGGCAGACCTGCCCACCACGACACTGGCGCTCGGCTGGCTCGCCCAGACCTCACGCCCCGAGATCGCCTCCTTCGCCCGCACCGTCCAGCGCATCACCGCCGATCACGCCGACACCCGACTGCTCACCGAGCCCGCCCCGTAGCCGCCGGCGAGGGGCCGCGTGCGGCGAGAACGGGCTCGGCGAGGCAGCCCTGCGCCCACCCAGGCCGGGCGGTACACGATGTGCAGCAGGCAGGGTCTCCCGTAGGCGGCAAGCGCTCCGTGACCGCCGACCTCGCCGACACCCCGCTGATGACCACTCCCATGTGGACGGTACGGGAGCGGATGCGGACCGCGTCGGTCGAGGGCGGGTTCCTGGTGCTGGTGGTGGACTCCTCGGTCGGCAAGACGCGGCTGTTGTACGAGTCGGCGCGCGCTGTCCTGGGGGACTTCGTCGTGCTGGCCCCCGAACTCGGCGACGGCGGGCTGGTCAACACCGTGGCCGTCGCCGCGTTCCCGCTGCCCAGGCCGATCGTGTGGCTCGACGAACTCCAGCGGTTCGTGCCCGGCCCCTACTTCACCGCTCACGCCCGTGCCCGACGACCGTTGCCTTCCCCGCCTACGCCCCGCGGGGTCGTGCCCCTTCAGGCCCACTGGTCAGCGGGAATTGGGAAACCGCACGCTCTGGCTTGCGCGCTGCGCCCGGTCGCCGGGATTCCTGGTCGGCTCGGTCAGCCCTTACGGGTCGAGCGGTGGAGTCGGATCGCCGAAACCAGGAAGAAGATGCCGCCGAGTGCCGCGTAGCCGGCCAGAGTGGTCAGCGAGGGGTCGGCTTTCGAGGCGCTGTGGATGAAGGAAGCGCCGGCGAGGACGGAGATGCCGCCGCTGGTGATCATGGCCCACTGGCCGCCCATCGGCCGGCGGGCGATACCCACGAAGAGCTGGACCAGGCCGGAGACGACGGCCCAGGCGCCCCAGACCCGCAGGACGTCGTCGGTGCCGGAGGTACTGGCGACGGCGACGCCGACGGCGGCGAGCGTGCTGATGGCCATGTTCGTGTACAGGCCCTTGACCGGCCCGTCGGTACGCGCCGACCTGGCGTCGACGACAGCCGCGGCCACGTCGAAGGCGGGGTAGAGGAACAGCAGCACTCTGGCCCCGGTGGTGAGGTCGGAGCCGGACAGCAGCAGCAGGAGCGCCCATGCGGCGGCGAAGGCGAAGCGGACGGCGTACAGCCGGGGCAGGACAGAGCCGGGGCTCACCTGCTCCGTGGCGGCGGCGGATGCCATGGGGATTCTCCAGTGGGTGCGGGGATGGGGTCCGGGGACGGGTACGGCACTGGTTCGGCCGCCCGGGCCGGGCCGACGTCGGCGGGGAGGTTCTCCCGGAGGGAGGCCGGATCCGGCGACGAAGGAGGAGCCCTGGAATGCGGGCCGTCGCGGGACGGCAGGACCGGTCATGGGAGACCTCCTCTCGACGTAGAGAGAACGATCTCTCTTGTCGGTAGCGTGGCATATTCCCGGCGCTAAAACAAGAGAGAGCGTTCTACCCGCTATGCTGGGAGGCATGACGCAGACGGAATCCGGCCCCGCCACCGGCAGGAGAGTCTCCGCAGCCCGGGAGCGGCTGCTGAGGACCGCCGGGCAGCTCTTCTACGCGGAGGGCATCCACACGGTGGGCGTCGACCGCCTGGTCGCCGAGGCGAAGGTCACCAACGCCACCTTCTACCGCCACTTCCGCAGCAAAGAAGACCTGGCCGTCGCCTACATCGGCAGCGTCGACCAGGCGGTCCGCACCCAGATCGGCTCCCTGATGGCCGCGGACGCGCCGACCGGCGGGATCCTGCGGGGCATCGGAGCGTCACTGGCCGGGCAGATCCGCTCGCCCGGCTATCGCGGTTGTGCCTTCCTCAACGCGGCAGCGGAATTCCCTGCTCCCGACCACCCGGTCCACCAGGCCGTCGTGCGGCACCGCGACTGGTTCCTGCAGACGATCACCGCACTGTTCGCCGAGATCGCGCCGGCCGAGGCCGAGCACGCCGGACGGCACTTCGTCATGCTCCGCGACGGCGCGACGAGCGCCGGCTACCTCGGCGACCCCGTCGTGGCCGGGGAGACGCTGCTGCGCGGCATCGACGGTCTACTGCGGGTCCTCATCGGCCACCACCCCGACCAAGGCGCCGCCCCCGCGCCCGGCGAGGCGCCTTCGGCCATCACGACAGTCCCCGGAATCGAGTGCTCGCCGCCCAGCGCGTAGCAGCGGTTCGGCCACACCCGGTCAGCCCGGCATCCGCCCGCGAACTCCTCACCGGACTCCCGGGTGCGCACCTTCTCCCGTACCGAGCGCACCCCGGCCGCGACTCTGGCCGCCGCGGACCCCCGCCTGGGCGTCCAAGCTCCCCTCACCGCTCAGTTCCTGCAAGACGGCCCCCGCCACGCCTGACGCGGGAGCGGTCGATGCCCCTGCCTCCAGTGCTTCTCCGCCGCCGACTGACATCCCGGCTGGTCGCTGAGCTCCGCACGGAGATCGGCAACGGCCGGGCGACGATTGGCGACTACGCCGCACAACTCGGCCTGGCCTGGCGCACGGTGGAGAGCGCCGTCTACGGGTGGACCTGGCGGTCGGTCGCCGACCCCGGACCCCGGCAGCCGCCCACGACGCCGGTCCGAGACGAGCCAACTCCGGCCTCCGCCAGGCTCACCCCCGAGATCGTCGCCGACATGCGCGTCCGATACCGCGGAGGAACGGCTTCTATCGGCTTGCACCCCGTCACGGATGGGGACCACTGACGAGCAAGAACGACTCCTGCCTGGGCCCAGAAGGGATCTCGACCGGGCCCGGCGGGACCCGGCGACGTGGGACGACCTCGCCTTCCGCGCGGAGCACGCCGACGACAACCGCGTGATCGACGGGATCCGGCAGTGTGATCGATCCGGGGCTGGTGGTCAGCGGCTTCGCCTTCGGCCCACCTGCTACTGGGCTACCGGCCCCGCCCTGGCTGGAGTTCGGGAACGGGTGTTCAACTGGAGATGTACAGAGGGGCGCTGTCGGCCTCCGTGCTCACTATGTACGTGCCGTCCGGGAAGGTGATGCCGGTTTCCGCGGCCGTGATGTACGTACCGGCGCCGTGCGGCGTGTCCGTGGTCTGGAGGCCCTGGGTGGTGCTGTAGGAGTAGCGGACCGGGCTCTGGGCGACCACGACGTTGTTCTTCGCCAGCAGCACCTCGACGGCGATGGCGTTGACGACGTTGGTGCACTGGACGCTGGCGATCGCCTCCACACCGCCGCCCGGGTAGGCGCCGCCGTAGTAGCGCAGCGGCGGCTGTGAGGTGAGGGTGCAGGTGATCGTCGCGTACGGCGCGGTGGTCGAGGTGTGGGTGACCGTGACCGACGTGACGGCCGGGCGCAGCACGCTGGGTGCTGCGGACAGGCGGAGCCCGGCGGTGCCCGCTGGGGAAGCCTGGATGGTAGCGGCCTCGGCGCCGCCCGTGGCGGAGATGGTGGCCAGGACGGTCGCGACGGTCAGCGCCGCGCCGGTCAGTGCCCGTGTGGCGCGGCGGCCGGGTCACGGGAGGCTGTCTGATCGGGACATCGTGTCTCCTCGTTCTTGGCGGACGTACATGTCGGGACTGTGCGCGGGCAGGCAGGAGCACGGCCGGGCGTCAGGGACGTGCGGTGCCGATGCTGGTGCGGAATTCCACGGGGTACGGTGAGCAGCCGTGCGCCCCGCCATTGCCATGGCCGTCGTACCGGACCGGTGGAGCCGGCCGTCGCCGGGCGCACGTGACGCGCCGTCGCCCGGCAGCGGACCGAACGACCCGCCTCCGAACCCTCCGCAGGCGTCCTGCACGGGGCCATGCGGCTGTGCTCACCTCTCGTCGCCGAGCCTTACGGCCGTCGACGCGGCGGAAATTGAGATTGGAGGGGTGGGTAGTTGGTGCAGTGGGTGGGGTGTGGGCTGGGGTGTTGGTGGTTGGGTGA
>NZ_JBHSBB010000037.1:0-3692 GCF_042650325.1 Streptomyces polygonati
GACCTCACCACCCCCCAATACTGGGTAAACCACCTCCGCGAAGCCGTCCGATTCCACGACGGCATACGGTCGTTGCAGGAACACGGCGTGACGACTTTCCTGGAAATCGGTCCGGACGCGGTACTCACCGCCATGGCACGCGATTGCGTCGTCGAGGTCGAAGAGGACGACGAGCCGATCGCGTTCGTGGCCACGGCGCGCAAGAACCGCCCGGCGGCCAGGACTTTGGCGGAGGCGCTGTCGGCGCTGTGGGTTCGCGGTACCGCCCCGGACTGGGAGAAGTACCTCGGCGGTGCGGGCGCGAGCCACGCCGACCTGCCGACGTATCCCTTCCAGCACCGGCACTACTGGCTGCGGGGCGACGCGAGCCGCACCCGGGACACCGCCGTGGCGGGTCTCGGCCTGGGCTCGGCCGGCCATCCGCTGCTCGGCGCGGCCGTCTCGCTGGCGGGCGCCGAGGGGCTGTTGCTCACCGGCCGGCTCTCCCTCGGCACGCACCCCTGGCTGGCCGACCACGCGGTGCTCGGCACCGTGGTGTTCCCGGGCGCGGCCGTGGTGGAGTTGGGCCTGCGGGCCGGCGAGAAGGCCGGGTGCGAGGTCCTGGAGGAGCTGACGCTGGAGGCACCCCTGGTGCTGCCCGCGTCGGGGGCTCTTCAGGTGCAGGTCGCGGTGGGCGCGCCGGACGCGTCGGGCCGCTGCACGTTCGGTGTGTACTCGCGAGCCGAGGACGACTCGCAGGAGCAGCCGTGGCTGCGCAACGGCGCGGGAATGCTGGCGCCCGGCGAGCTGGGCTCGGCCGGTCCGGACTGGGACCTGACCATCTGGCCGCCGCAGGGCGCGCTGACGGAGGACCTCACGGGGTGGTACGACGCGCTGGCCGAGCGGGGCTTCGGGTACGGTCCGTCGTTCCAGGGACTGCGTGCGGTGTGGCGGCGGGGCACCGAGGTCTTCGCCGAGGTCGCGCTGCCGCCCGAGCAGGAGCAGCAGGCCGCCGCGTTCGGACTGCACCCGGCGCTGCTGGACTCCGCGCTCCACGCGATCGAGCTGGGGGTCCTCCCGGCGACGGGCGAGCCGCGGCTGCCGTTCGCCTGGAGCGGGGTCCGGCTGCACGCCTCGGGTGCGTCCGTGGCGCGGGTGCGGCTGACGTCGTCGGCCGCGAACACGGTGTCGCTGCTGATCGCCGACGAGACCGGCCGTCCGCTGGCCGAGGTCGAGTCCCTGGCCCTCCGGGAGGTCGGCGCCGAGCAGTTGCGGAGCGCCTCCCGCACCGCGCCGCACGACGCGCTCTTCCGGGTGCAGTGGACTCCGCTGCCGACCGGCTCCGACAGCCGCGCCGGACGATGGGCGGTCATCGGGGACGGCGGAGCGGAGTTCGCGCCGGACGACGCGTTCGCCGATCTGGACGCGCTGGGCGCGGCTGTCGCGGCCGGCCGCCCGGCACCGGACCTCGTGCTGGCCCTGCTGCCCCCGCAGCCGGACGCCGACGGCCCCGGCGACGAGGGACCCGACGCGGTGCGGGCCGCGACCCACCAGGCGCTGGCGCTGACTCAGGCGTGGCTGGCCGACGCGCGGTTCGAATCGGCCCGGCTGGCCGTGGTCACCCGCGGCGCGGTGGCGACCACCGGCGAGGAGGACGTACGCAACCTTCCGCACGCCGCGGTCTGGGGCCTGCTCCGGACGGCGCAGACCGAGAACCCGGACCGCCTGCTGCTGATCGACCTCGACCGCGCCGACTCCGAGGGGCCAGGCAGCGGGACCTCGGCCGAGAACGCGCTGGGCCTCGCCGGGGCTGTCGCCTCCGGGGAGCCGCAGGTGGCGGTCCGGGCCGGCGGTCTCCTCGCCCCCCGGCTGGCGCGCATGGGCGTCCCGGCGGACGGCACCGGCCCGTGGGGACCGGAGGGAACCGTACTGATCACCGGCGCCACCGGCGCGCTGGGCGGCCTGATCGCCCGGCACCTGGTGACCGAGCACGGCGTACGCCATCTGCTGCTGACCAGCCGTCGCGGTTCGGCCGCTCCGGGCGCGAGCGAGCTGGCCGCCGAACTGACCGCGCTGGGCGCCGAGGTCACCATCGCCGCCTGCGACGCCGCCGACCGGGTCGCCCTGGCCGGGCTGCTCGCCTCGATCCCCGCCGAGCAGCCGCTGACCGGCGTGGTGCACGCGGCCGGCGTGCTCGACGACGGTGTCTTCGACTCCCTCACGCCCGAGCGCCTCGACCTGGTGCTGCGGCCCAAGGCCGACGCGGCGTGGAATCTGCACCAGGCCACCCGTGACCTCGATCTGACCGCCTTCGTCCTCTTCTCCTCGGTCGCCGGCATCTACGGCACCGCGGGCCAGGGCAGTTACGCGGCCGGCAACGCCCTGCTGGACGCGCTCGCCCAGCACCGCGCGGTCCGCGGTCTCCCGGCCACCTCGCTGGCGTGGGGGCTGTGGGCCGACGGCGGCGCGATGACCGCGGGTCTCGGCGCGGCCGACAAGGGCCGGCTGGCCCGTACCGGCATCGCCGCGCTGGACCCGGCGCAGGGCCTGGAGCTGTTCGACGCCGCGCTGACCGTCGATGCCTCCTGCGCCGTCCCGATGGCGCTGGACCTCGACGCCCTTCGCGCGGCCGAGACCGGCATCCCCCCGCTGCTGCGCGGCCTGGTCCGCGCACCGGCCCGCCGTGCCGCGCGGGCGGCCGAAGGCGCCACGGCCGGCAGCCAGCTCCTGCAGCGGCTGCTCGGCCGTACCGAGGCCGAGCAGAGCCAGATCCTGCTGGACCTGGTCAGGGCCGAGGTCTCGGCCGCGCTCAACTACGACAGCACCGAGACGGTGGACGAACGCCGCGGATTCCGTGACCTGGGCTTCGACTCACTCACCGCGGTCGAACTGCGCAACCGCCTCAACACCCTGACCGGGCTGCGGCTCCCGGCCACCCTCGTCTTCGACCACCCCAACACGGCCGCGCTCGCCGAACTGCTGCGGACCGAACTCGGCGGCCCGGTCCAGGACGCCTCCGCGGGCGAGGACCGCACGACGGCCGGACCGGTGGGGACGGAGGACGACCAGATCGCGATCGTCGGTATGAGCTGCCGCTTCCCGGGCGGGGTCGGCTCTCCGGAGGATCTGTGGGAGCTGGTGGCCGCCGGCGGCGACGCGATCTCGGGCTTCCCGGCCGACCGGGGCTGGGACCTGGAGAACCTCTACGACCCCGACCCGGAACGGCCCGGAACGTCCTACGCGCGTGAGGGCGGTTTCCTGCACGACGCGGGTGAGTTCGACGCGGAGTTCTTCGGCATCTCACCGCGTGAGGCCTTGGCGATGGACCCGCAGCAGCGACTGCTGCTGGAGACCTCCTGGGAGACCTTCGAGCGGGCCGGCATCGACCCCGCCACCCTGCGCGGCAGCCGGACCGGCGTCTACGCCGGCGTCATGTACCACGACTACGCGAGTCGGCTCGCCACCATGCCGGGCGATCTCGAAGGCTATCTCGGCACCGGGAATACCGGCAGTGTGCATTCCGGTCGGGTGTCGTATGTGTTCGGTCTTGAGGGCCCGGCGGTCACGGTGGACACCGCCTGCTCCTCCTCGCTGGTGGCTCTTCACCTGGCGGTGCAGGCGCTGCAGGCAGGTGAATGCACCCTCGCACTGGCCGGCGGCGTGACCGTCATGTCCTCCCCCGGCACCTTCGTCGAATTCAGCCGCCAACGCGG
>NZ_JBHSBB010000038.1:0-6649 GCF_042650325.1 Streptomyces polygonati
CGCCGCTCCCGCACAGTTGGCGCCGCCGGCGGGCAGCAGCCTTGTACCTGGTAGCGCGCGGAGCACAGACCGGGGCGCCAGCCGGCTTCCCATCCCGCTCGGCCCCGTGCTGCGCTCGCCACCGCCGTGGCTGCGCCAGCAGGGGCTGCTGACAGCGGGCCGGAACAGGGAGGAACTGGCGGTCATTCGTGCCGAACGTTCCTCCGAAGCCGTCGCGGGCCCGGTGTGCGTGTCGTCGGGAGCCGTCCAGGAGGCGAGGATGCGCAGTGCTTCGTCTCGAGGGGGTCCCCGGCTCGGCAGTGAGCACCATGAGCCGCTGCCTGCTGCCGTCGGGGCTGGTCCAGGTGTCGCAGTCCAGGTGAGATTTCCGACGATTCGGTGGTGGTAGCGCTTGGTGCCGTGCGTCACGCTGTTAACACGGCGTTCGGTCCACCACGTGCGGAAGAGACATCGTCGGCCAGGTGGCGGTGCGGGCGTGCCAGCCGCCGAAGCTTCGGTGGAGGCCGCGAAGAAGGCGGTCGTTCTCTGCAGCGCCGACACTTCCACCTGGCTCACCCGCCGTCGGCCAGGTGCTGCACCGGGTTCGCCTCCCAGGACCAGACCGGAATGCGGCCGGGAGCCGGAGGACGTAGGGCCAGCTGCTGGGGCCCAGTGCCTGTCCGAATCATGCACCGTTGAAGGTAAGCCGGTCCATGATGGCCGCTCGGAGTCTGTGATTGGTGAGGGTCTTCGTCCACCCGCTGAGTTCATCAGCGCACAACCGGTTGCGGACGCGTGTGGCCCTGCACCGCTGGTCTCGGTGTCCAGCGCGATGAGCAGGTGGGACTTGCGGATACCGGAGTCGTTGACCATGTCCACGCGGCTCGGTGGGCGTCGAGGCGGCCGGTGTGTCAGATCCCGGCCACCGTGCCGCTCTGCGGCGGCGCCGGGGCGGTGCGGATCTGGTCGGTGTCGAAACGCCCTTCAGTGATCTCCCGGGCCAGTTGGGAGAGTTTGAGGCTGTGGGCGCGGGCGTAGGTGCGGAAGACGCGGAAGGCTTCGTCGACGGGGAGTTGCCAGCGTTCGGCGAGGATGCCTTTGACCTGTTCGATGATGATGCGGCTGTTGAGGGCGTACTGGAGCTGGTCGCGTTCGGCTTCGCTGTGGGCCAGGGTGCGCTGCTGCAGTATCGCGATCGTCGCCACGTCGGCCAGGGCCTGGGCGAGGGTGAGGTCCTGGGGGCTGAGGGGTGCGGGGTCGGTCTGGAACAGGCCGACCGCGCCGATCACCCGGCCGCGCAGCCGCAGCGGCAGGGCGTTGGTGGCCACGAACCCGGTTTCCCGGGCGCTGCGGGCGAACAGCGGCCAGTGCGCGGTGGCCTCGGGGTCGGCGAGGTCGATGTTGGTGCGGGCCCGGCCGCTGCGATAGCACTCGACGCAGGGGCCCTGGTCGTACTGGAGGGCGAACAGTTCCAGCAGCCGGGTGTGCTCGTCGGAGGCCGCCAGCACATGCAGGACACCGCCTTCGTCCGCGAGCAGGATGCCGACGGCCGCCACGTCCAGGATCTCCACGCAGCGCACGGACAGCTTCTGCAGGAAGTCGATGACGTCGAAATCGGCGATCAGGGAGTCGGCGACCTCCACGAAGACCTCGGTGACCTGCTGTTCGCGGCTGTCCATGGCGTTCAGTCCTTGTCTGCGGCGGGCGGAAGGGGTTCGGTGCCGGGAGCCAGTCGCAGTCGCCTGGCCACGATGTCGCGCGCGGTTTCGGTGAGGGTGCGCCCGCTGCTGTAGGCGTGGGCGCGCAGGCGCAGCAGAGCCTCGGCCAAGGGTACGGCGAGCTGGACGCTGACCATGCCGGTGGCCTGGTGGACGACGGCGTGCTGCAGGAACGGCAGCGATTGCGAGTCGTCGGGCGGCAGCACTTCCGGCCGGCCGCCTGCCAGCACGTGCATCGTGAGCGCGGCCGCCAGGGCGAGGGCGTCGTCGGTCTGCTCGCGGGTCAGCGGGCCGGGAGTACGCCGAACGGCGGTGAGCACGCCCAGGGCGATCGCGCCGATCCGCAAGGGGAAGCAGAACACCGCCCGCGCCGCCTGGTCCGGTGCCTCCATGATCAGCGCGGGCCACCGGTCCTGGCGCACCCGCGCCAGATCCGGCACCCGTACCGCCGTCCCGCCGGCCAGGCAGTCCGGTCCCGGTCCCTCCCCGAGGGTGAACTGCAGGTCCTCGAAGCCGCAGGAGGTGTCGTCGGAGCACCACAGCACCTCGCCGCGGCCAGGGCCTGCGGTCAGGGACACGGCGACGCCGTCCACCCCCAGCGCGGCGGCGCCGGCGACCGCGATGTCCACACCGTGATCGGCGCCGTCGCGTTGCCGCAGCAGGCGCAGAACCTCGGCCATGCGGTCACTGATCAATGAACGCCGCCGGCCGCCCCGGCACAGGGGGCATCGGCGGGAGTTCCTCGGAGCGTGAGGAGGGGACGGCACGGGGCGTATCCAGCAGGAAGGTGGTGCCGGTGAGCTCGAAGATCCGGCGGACGGCGGGCGTCGAGCCGTGCAGCCGCAGCCGGCCGCCCCGCACCTGCGCGTGACGTGTCGCGGCCAGGAAAACGTTGAGGCCGCTGGCGTCACAGAAGGTGAGCCTGGTCAGATCGACGTCGATACTGTCGGCCGCCCGGCTGAGGCAGTCGTGAAGGGCGACGCCCACAGCGGGAGCGGTGGCCAGGTCGATCTCGCCCTCCAGGAAGACGGTTGCCCGGTCGTCACGCCGGTAGAGCGTCATCGTACGCATGGCAGTCATCGCGCCTCGGTTCCCGGGCTGCCTGCGACAGGCGAACTGATGCTGTTCGCCCGTTCGCGTTCGGACAGGAGTGCTGCCTGGTGCTGAGGCCGACACCGGTGCGGGCCCAGAGGCGCCCGGACAGGAGATATGTCTGTCCGTCGGGTCGGCGCCACCACGTCAGGTCAGCCACGCCGGGGTCAAGGACGCGTTGATAAGCCTACCCTCCGCGATCCGCTTCGGACACGTGATCCAAGGCGATCCTGGCCGGCGTTCCACGGGGGCCCGGGTATCGGGGGTACCGCGTCCCGCAGACCTCCGATAGCGAAATAACGTCGAGATCACGGCGTGTGCGGTAGAGTCACATCCTCTCGCAACCTTGAGAGCTGTCTCCGCAGGGATCCATCAGGAGAGGCTCTCGGCCGTGACCCCGCTACCGGCTGCGTGGAGCGAATCCCGGAGCGGCACGCCCGGGTGACACCCACCGAAAGGTTCGCGTCCGTGACCGCAGACACCTCCGTACGTCCCGAGCAAGCAGCCGGGAGCGACTTCGCCCGGTTGTCGAAGAAGATCGCGGACAGCGGTCTGATGACCCGCCGCCCGGGTTACTACGCGGTGCGGGTCTCGCTCGTCACCGCGCTCTACGCGGGCGGCTGGACCGCCTTCGCGCTCGTGGGCCGCAGCTGGTGGACGCTGGCGGTCGCAGCGTTCCTCGCCGTGGTCTTCGGCCAGGTGGCCCTGGTCGCGCACGACGTGGCCCACCGCCAGGTCTTCCGGCTCCGCAAGGCCAGCGAGCTGTCCGGGCGGATCGCCGGGAACGCCGGCATCGGGATGGGCTACGGCTGGTGGCAGGACAAGCACACCCGTCACCACGCCCATCCGAACCATGCGGAACTGGATCCCGACGTAGCCCCTGACCTGCTGGTCTGGTCCCAGGACCAGGCCCGTGCCGCCAAGGGGATCCCGCGCCTGATCGGACGCTCCCAGGCCTACCTGTTCTTCCCGCTGCTCACGCTGGAGGGCTTCAACCTGCACGTGGCCGGTGTGCGGGCGCTGGCCGACCGCTCGCTCAAAAGGCGGGTGCTCGAGGGGGCGCTGCTTTTCGGGCACTTCGCGGTCTACCTGGCCGTGCTGTTCCTGGTGCTGCCGCCCGGCATGGCGATCGCCTTCCTCGCCGTCCACCAGTGCCTCTTCGGTGTCTACCTCGGCTCGATCTTCGCCCCCAACCACAAGGGCATGCCGATCCTGACCGGCAAGGACCGCCCGGACTTCCTGCGCCGCCAAGTGCTCACCTCGCGCAACGTGCGCGGCGGATGGTTCACCGACGTCGCGCTCGGCGGCCTGAACTACCAGATCGAGCACCACCTCTTCCCCAGCATGCCCAGCCCTCACCTGCGCAGGGCCCAGATCATCGTCCGGCGCTACTGCGAAGAGCTGGGCGTCGCCTACCTGGAGACCGGCCTCATCACCTCCTACCGGCAAGCACTCACCAGCCTCCACCAGGCCGGCGCCCCCATCCGCGGCGAGGGCGCCCCCGTCCGGTAGGCAGCTGTGGGCCATTCCGGTGCGGCGCACCGAGAAGTCCAGCCGATGAGGGCAACATGGTCGTCTGCGACCGGCTGCATGTCGGCCGGTCTTGAGATGCCCGGCCGTCCGGCGGGGTGGACGGCCGGGCCCAGCCGGGCGGCCGTCAGCCGTGCCTTCCGGGGGAAACAGGCAACTCCGGAAGGACAACGGGTCCGGGTGTGCCCACTGCTACTCATGCGAGGCGGAGCCCCCCTCAGCCGCCTGGCACGCCACGGTGCGGCAGGCGGCTCCACACGGCGGCCCCGGCATCCGGCTCGGTGATGGCCCACCAGATGGCGTTCGAGCCCGTGACGGCGAGCACACCTGGCCAGCCGGTGGGTGAGCTATCCGGCTGTGTACCGGGGGCCTTGGCGGTGAGCCGGCTGAGACGACCGAGCACGTGGGGCACGCCGCTCAGCTCGTCGGGGAACCCCGGACGAGTTCGTACGTAGTGGACAGTGGTCGGTGTGCGCCGACGCCGACCTCGATTTTGGGCTGGCTCACCCTGGCACGACCGCGCGGTCTCATGGCATGCCCGAATTCATCCGCTCTCGGGGGAGAAGGGCGGGCGGGCACACCGACCGAGCCCATGATGGCGAGGAGCGTCTGCCGGTCCTGAGCGATCTCCTCGGCGATGCGCTCCAGGTCGGCTCCCCCTCCTGAGCGGCGGTGCTGATGCGCGATGCGCCGCGCGGTCCCGACGCCGAAGGTGGCACCGGCCAGATGGTCGTTCAGATAGATACCGAGCCTGGCACCTTGCACCGTGAATCCTCTCTCGCTCATCCTCCGCCAAGCTGATTGCCAGCCGCTGCCTCACGTCCCGCCCTCGACAGCAAACCGCGAGCGGACACAGCCGATACGACGAAATGCCGCCGTGTGCCCTGAACGGCTCAGGAGCACGGAGCACCGGGGTCTGCACGACCTGCTGAAAGCCTCGCCCGAACGCCGGGTCCGAGATCAACACGGCACCTCCTGCGTGACGGCGGCGTGTGTGACCTGCTCACTTCCCGTTCTCCGTGGTCAGACCGAGTGCCGCGCCTCACGTCGCCAAATGGACAGGCATGTAACCCACCAGCGAGTCAGCACCGGGCATCGCCTTCCGCAGGCCGACCAGCCCATTTTGGGGACGGGCTTCTTCCAGGAGTCGGGTGGCGGGGCATCGTGCGCCCTGGGGCAGCTCGCAGGTTCAGAGGGGCAACCGGACCGTGATCCTTTTCCCGGCGGCGGTGTGCGTGACCTCGAAGCCGGAGGACAGCGCGACGACGATTTCCAGGCCATGTCGTCCGACCCGAGCCGGATCATGGCCCATCACCGCCACAGGCGCCGAGGAGGTGTCCCAGACGGTGATCTCGACAGCGTCGCTCAGCAGTTCGAGGTCCAGGCCGCAAGGCCCGGTGGTGTGCTTCACGGCATTGGTGACCAGTTCGCTGACCACCAGTTGAGCCTCCATGAGCAGATGCGGGGGAGCCGCCACGGCACCGTCCTCGCCGCCGATGCGGTCGAAGAACACCGCGATCTGGCGCCGGGCCGCCGCGACGGCGCCCGGCTCGCCGGCGTAGACCTCGCTGCTTCGCATCACACCGCCCCACCCCGGCGGTCCCACCATCGGCTCTGTGCCGTATGCCGGACCGCTCCGCGAGCGACCAGTGCGCGATCCACAGTGTCGCCGGACAGAACCTGCCTACCCCGGTTGTGACAGTTGAACGGTCTTCCGGCATCAGCCTGCCCGTGACCGGCCGGGTTTCAGATGGCCGCCGCACCACCGAGAGCGGTCGCCTGCCCAGCGTCGGGACGCCCGCCGTTCGGTCTACTTCCGGGAATTCACCAGCGATACCAGCGTCCCCGGCTGCCGCTGGAATGTGTACCCCGGACGACGAAGCCCAGCACCCACAGCACAAGCACGACGACGGCGATCCACCACAGCAGGTGGAGTGCGAATCCCGCACCGAAAAGAATCAGCGCGAGAAGAAGAACGAGAAGCAACGGCCCCATGATTATCAACCTCCGACAAGCCGTGTTCCCCGCACTCGAACAACCATGCTGACCGGCATGCGTCTTCGCTCGGGCAGCGAGCCCAGCGCCCCGCCACCTCCCCCCTCCGTCGGGAGGCGGGCGGGGGTCGGCAACCGAGACCAGAGGACAGCCTCGGCTCCACCACCACGGCTCCGTTGCCTGCGTCGTGCGCAGTACCCGGGCCACAGATTTCATTTAAGTGCGGCTCGGCCCAGCGCCATCTGTCTCAGCTACAACCGCCTTCGTGGGCATGAGGGTTCCCGAGCGAGGGCGCCCGGGGACCACGGGGTGGAGGCGGCCCGGCCGAGACCGGT
>NZ_JBHSBB010000039.1:0-14245 GCF_042650325.1 Streptomyces polygonati
CGCCGCTCCCGCACAGTTGGCGCCGCCGGCGGGCAGCAGCCTTGTACCTGGTAGCGCGCGGAGCACAGGCCGGGGCGCCAGCCGGCTTCCCATCCCGCTCGGCCCCGTGCTGCGCTCGCCTCTGCCGTGGCTGCGCCAGCAGGGGCTGCTGACAGCGGGCCGGAACAGGGAGGAACTGGCGGTCATTCGTGCCGAACGTTCCTCAGCGCCCGCGCCGGATCGTCCTCCATTCCGCCAGGACCCCATGACGGCTTCAGTGGGCATGCGAGGCTGTGAGGTCGGCGCCGGGGCGGCATCCCGCTTGGCGCGGTCCACACCGGCCAGTCCAGGCACATGACAGTCGCGTCGTCCTTCAGGTAACCCTGATTGACGTTTATCGCTGCGATGGGTGTGCGGGCGGTCCCGCGAGGGGCGACCACGATGGCCGGCCCGGCCAACCGGCCGGGAAGCAAGTACACCGGCACTGCGAGGCCGTGCCGCGCTGAGCACGGCCGCAGAGGATTCCACCGGCCAGGACCATGCCGATCTCCGCCTTCCGGAGGTGCCCAATAACGCCGGATCGGCGGAGACGCGCAGTGAGAAGGCATCGCGGAGTGCTTCGAAATGCTCCGTGGTTGGCATGGTCGTCACGCTGTCGGCTCCGAAGGCGTCGCGGGCCCGGTGTGCGTGTCGTCGGGAGCCGTCCAGGAGGCGAGGATGCGCAGTGCTTCGTCCCGAGGGGGTCCCCGGCTCGGCAGTGAGCACCATGAGCCGCTGCCCACTGCCGTCGGGGCTGGTCCAGGTGTCGCAGTCCAGGTGAGATTCCCGACGATTCGGTGGTAGTGGTTGGTGCCGTGCGTCACGCTGTTGACCCGGCGTTCGGCACACCACGTGCGGAAGAGACATCGTCGGCCAGGTAGGCGGTGCGGGCGTGCCAGCCGCCGAAAGCTTCGGTAGAAACCGCGAAGAAGGCGGTCATGCTCTGCAGCGCCGACACTTCCACCTGGCTCACCCGCCGTCCGGACAGCACCCCGGCGCGGTGGGTCGTGGACCGCGGGACCAGTTCCTCCTACTCAGGAACCGCCAGCGCGCTGAGCCGGTACACATCGATTCCTGATATCCGGTCCCGCTCGGGGTTCAGCTGACTTCTGGTGAGTTCGGCCAGATGCTGCACCGGGTTCGCCTCCCAGGACCAGACCGGAATGCGGCCAGAGGTTCGGGTCAGGCCGGCGTCCTCGCTCGCCAGCGGTTCGCCCAGACGGTGGGCAAACGCCTCCACGATGTATGCGGGCGCCGGAGGACGCGGGGCCAGCCGCTGGGGCCCAGTGCCTGTCCGGATCATGGAACCGTTGAAGGTAAGCCGGTCCACGATGTCCGCGCGGAGCCTGGATTGGTGAAGGTCTTCGTCCACCCGCTGCACGACTCGCTCGAGACGATCACAACACCGTTCTTCTCACGGGCTCCGTGAGAACCTGGAACAAGAGTTCAGCGCCGGGCCGGTAGAGGTCTACGTAAGCCGAGTTCATCACCGCACAACAGGTTGCAGGCGCGGGTAGCCCTGCACCGCGGTCTCGGTGTCCAGCGCAATGAGCAGGTGGGACTTGCCGTTTCCTCAGTCGTCGACCATGTCCACGCGGCTTGGTGGGCGTCGGGGCCGCCGGTGTGTCAGATCCCGGCCGGTGTGCCGGCCTGCGGGGGTGTGGACGCGGTGCGGATCCGGCCGGTGTTGAAGCGGCCCTCGGCGATCTCCCGGGCGAGTTGGGACAGTTTGAGGCTGTGGGAGCGGGCGTAGGCGCGGAAGACGCGGAAGGCTTCGTCGACGGGGAGTTGCCAGCGTTCGGCGAGGATGCCTTTGACCTGTTCGATGATGACCCGGCTGTTGAGGGCGTACTGGAGCTGGTCGCGTTCGGCTTCGCTGTGGGCCAGGGTGCGCTGCTGCAGTATCGCGATCGTCGCCACGTCGGCCAGTGCCTGGGCGAGGGTGAGGTCCTGGGGGCTGAGCGGCTGGGGGTCGGTCTGGAACAGGCCGACCGCGCCGATCACCCGGCCGCGCAGCCGCAGCGGCAGGGCGCTGGTGGCCACGAACCCGGTTTCCTGGGCGCCGCGGGCGAACAGCGGCCAGTCCGCGGTGGCCCCGGGGTCGGTGAGGTCGATGTTGGTGCGCGCCCGGCCGCTGCGGTAGCACTCGACGCAGGGGCCCTGGTCGTACTGGAGGGCGAACAGTTCCAGCAGCCGGGTGTGCTCGTCGGAGGCTGCCAGGACATGCAGGACGCCGTGCTCGTCCGCGAGCAGGATGCCGACCGCCGCCACGTCCAGGATCTCCACGCAGCGCTCGGACAGCTTCTGCAGGAAGTCGATGACGTCGAAGTCGGCGATCAGGGAGTCGGCGACCTCCACGAAGACCTCGGTGACCTGCTGTTCGCGGCTATTCATGGCGTTGGGTCCTTGTCTGCGGCGGGCGGGAGGGGTTCGGTGCCGGGAGCCAGTCGCAGTCGTCTGGCCACGATGTCGCGAGCGGTTTCGGTGAGGGTGCGCCTGCTGCTGTAGGCGTGGGCGCGCAGGCGCAGCAAAGCCTCGGCCAAGGGTACGGCGAGCTGGACGCTGACCATGCCGGTCGCCTGGTGGACGACGGCGTGCTGCAGGAAGGGCAGCGATGCCGCGTCGTCCCGCGGCAGCACTTCCGGCTGGCCACGTGCCAGCACACGCATCGTCAGCGCCGCCGCCAGCGCGAGGGCGTCATCGGTCTGCGCATGCGTGAGCCGGCCGGGAGCACGCCGGACGGCGGTGAGCACTCCCACAGCGATCGCCCCGATGCGCAAGGGGAAACAGAACACCGCCCGCGCCGCCTGGTCCGGTGCCTCCATGATCAGCGCGGGCCACCGGTCCTGGCGCACCCGCGCCAGATCCGGGATCCGCACCGCCGTGGCGCTGGCCAGGCAGTCCGGTCCCGGGCCTTCACCGAGGGTGAACTGCAGGTCTTCGAAAACGCGGGAGGTCTCGTCGGAGCACCACAGAACCTCGCTGCGGCCCGAGCCGGCCGCCAGGGACACAGCGAGTCCGTCCACAGCGAGCGCGGCGGCACCGGCGACGGCGATGTCCACGCCGTCATCGGCTCCACCGCGTTGCTGGAGCAGGCGCAGGACCTCGGCCATGCGGTCACTGATCACTGGACGCCGCCGGCCGCCCCGCCACGGGAGGCATCGGCGGGAGTTCCTCGGAGCGGGAGGAGGGTGCGGTGCGGGGGACATCCAGCAGGAAAGCGGTGCCGGTGAGTTCGAAGACCCGGCGGACTGCGGCCGTCGAGCCATGCAGCCGCACTCGGCCGCCCGCCGCCTCCGCGCAACGTGTCGCGGCCAGGAAGACCTTCAAGCCGCTGACGTCACAGAAGGTGAGCCTGGCCAGATCGACATCGATACTGCCGAACCCCTGGCTGAGACAGTCGTGAACAGCGACGCCTACAGCAGGAGCGGTGGCCAGGTCGATCTCACCCTCCAAGAACACGGTTACCCGGTCGTCGCACCGGTAGAGGGTCATCGTACGCATGACAGTCATCACGCCTCGGTTCCCGGGCTGCCTGCGACAGGCGAAGTGATGATCTTCGCCGACGCTTTCGGACGGGTGTGCCGTACCTGGTGCTGAGGCCGACGCCGGTCCGGGCCCGGAGGCGCACAGAGAGGAAATATGTCGATTGGTGGGCTCGGTGTCACCACGTCAGGTCAGCCACGCCAGGGTCAAGGACGCAGTGCCAAGCCTACCCCGCGATTGTTGCCGCGCATGCGCTACGGGAGAGGCAAGGGAGACCGAGTCCCACAGACACCAGATGGCAAATCATCAAGTTGAGCATAGTCTGTGAGTTAAAATCAAGTCCTCTCGCACTTTGAGAGCTGTCTCCGCAAGGAGAGGCTCTCGGCCGTGACCCCGCTACCGGCTGTGGGGAGCGAATCCCGGAGTGGCATGCCCGGGTGACACCCACCGAAAGGTTCGCGTCCGTGACCGCCGACCCCTCCGTACGTCCCGAGCAGGCAGCCGGGAGCGACTTCGCCCGGCTGTCGAAGAAGATCGCGGACAGCGGTCTGATGACCCGCCGCCCCGGCTACTACACGCTGCGCGTCGGGCTCGTCGCCGCACTCTACGCGGGCGGCTGGACCGCCTTCGTGCTGGTGGGCCGCAGCTGGTGGACGCTGGCGGTCGCCGCGTTCCTCGCCGTGGTCTTCGGCCAGGTGGCCCTGGTCGCGCACGACGTGGCCCACCGCCAGGTCTTCCGGCTCCGCAAGGCCAGTGAGGTGTCCGGGCGGATCGCCGGCAACGCGGGCATCGGCATGGGCTACGGCTGGTGGCAGGACAAGCACACCCGCCACCACGCTAATCCCAACCACGAGGAACTCGACCCCGACGTGGCCCCCGACCTGCTGGTCTGGTCGCAGGACCAGGCTCGCGCCGCCAAAGGATTCGCCCGCGTGATCGGCCGCTGGCAGGCCTTTCTGTTCTTCCCGCTGCTGACGCTGGAGGGCTTCAACCTGCACGTGGCCGGGGTGCGGGCGCTGGCCGACCGCTCGCTCAAGAGGCGCCTGCTGGAGGGATCACTGCTCTTCGGGCACTTCGCGGTCTACCTGACCGTACTGTTGCTGGTGCTGCCGCCCGGCATGGCGATGGCCTTCCTCGCCGTCCACCAGTGCCTCTTCGGCATCTACCTGGGCTCGATCTTCGCCCCCAACCACAAGGGCATGCCGATCCTGACCGGCAAGGACCGCCCGGACTTCCTGCGCCGCCAAGTGCTCACCTCGCGCAACGTTCGCGGCGGATGGTTCACCGACATTGCTATGGGCGGGCTGAACTACCAGATCGAGCACCACCTCTTCCCCAGCATGCCCAGCCCCCACCTGCGCAAGGCCCAGATCATCGTCCGGCGCTACTGCGAGGAGCTGGGCGTCGCCTACCTGGAGACCAGCCTCATCACCTCCTACCGGCAAGCCCTCGCCAGCCTCCACCAGGCCGGCGCCCCCATCCGCGGCAAGAGCGCCCCCCTCCTGTAGGCAGCTGCGGGCCATTCCGGTACGGCGCACCGAGGAATCCAGCCGATGAGGACAACACAGTCGTCTGCGCCCGGCTGCACGTCGGTTGGTCTTGAGATGCCCGGCCGTCCGGCGGGATGGACGGCCGGGCCCAGTCGGGCGGCCGTTAGCCGTGCCTTCCGGGGGAAACAGGCAACTCCGGGAGGACAACGGGTCCGGGCGTGCCCGCTGCTATTCACCCTAGGCGGAGCCCCCCTCAGCCGCCTGGTACGCCACGGTGCGGCGGGCGGCTCCACGCGGCGGCCCCGGCGTCCGGCTCGGTGGTGGCCCACCAGATGGCGTTCGAGCCCGTGACGGCCGAGCACGGCTGGCCAGCCGGTGGGTGAGCTATCCGGCTGTGTACCGGGGGCCTTGGCGGTGAGCCGGCTGAGACGACCGAGTACGTGGGGCACGGCGCTCAGCTCGTCGGGGAACCCCGGACGAGTTGGTACGTGGTGGACAGTGGTCGGTGTGCGCCGACGCCGACCTCGATTTTGGACTGGCTGGCGTCGGCATAGCCATCACCCTGGCACGACCGCGCGGTCTCATGGCATGCCCGAAGTCATCCGCTCTCGGGGGAGAAGGTGGCCGCCACTGCCTCCAGTCGCAACGCCTCCAGCGTCTCGATCTGGTCCCGCGCCCGGCTGAGCAGGCTCCTCAAAAGCGACTCATCGAGATCGTGCCGGTCCGTGGCGATCACGAGCAGCGTGCGCCAGATGAGGGTTTTTCCCTCGACTCCCAGTCGCAGGGTCTCCAGCTCGATGAGCGCGCTCAGTCCGGAGCGGCGGTAGAGGACACCGTTCGACTTCAGGCGGGCAAGCCTCTCGGCGGCCCAACCCCCGTAGATCTTGTATCGGCGGGCGGGCACACCGAGCGAGCCCATGATGGCGAGGAGGGTCTGCCGGTCCTGAGCGATATCCTCGGCGATGCGCTCCAGGTCGGCTCCCCCTCCTGAGCGGCGGTGCTGATGCGCGATGCGCCGCGCGATCCCGACGCCGAAGGTGGCACCGGCCAGATGGTCGTTCAGATAGATACCAAGCCTGGCACCTTGCACCGTGAAACCTCTCTCGCTCATCCTCCGCCAAGCTGATTGCCAGCCGCCGCCTCACGTCCCGCACCTCGACAGCAAACCGCGAGCGGACACAGCCGATACGACGAAATGCCGCCGTGTGCCCTGAACGGCTCAGGAGCGTGGGGCACCAGGGCCTGCACGACCTGCTGAGAGCCTCGATTCAACGCCGGGTCCGAGATCAACACGGCCACCCCCTGCGCGACGGCGGCGTGCGTGACCTGCCCACTTCCCGTTCTCCGTGGCCAGACCGAGTACCGCGCGTCACGTCGCCAAATGGACAGGCATGTAACCCACCATCGCGTCAGCACCGGGCATCGCCTTCCACAGGCCGACCAGCCGAACGGGGTCGACGGAACCTCTCGGCCGTATCACCCCGCTTGGCAACCGTGCTGGACGCCCCGCCGACCATGGCCGGCGGGGGGAGCTGGACGGCCGAGAGTCCGCCATTTTGGGAATGGGCTTCTTCCAGGAGTCGGGGTGGCGGGGCATCGTGCGCCCTGGGGCAGCTCGCAGGTTCAGAGGGGCAACCGGACCGTGATCCTTTTCCCGGCGGCGGTGTGGGTGACCTCGAAGCCGAAGGAGAGCACGACGACGATTTCCAGGCCATGTCGCCCGACCCGAGCCGGATCATGGCCCATCACCGTCACAGGCCGCGAGGAGGTGTCCCAGACGGTGATCTCGACAGCGTCGCTCAGCAGTTCGAGGTCCAGGCCGCACGGTCCGGTGGTGTGCTTCACGGCATTGGTGACCAGTTCGCTGACCACCAGTTGAGCCTCCATGAGCAGGTGCGGGGGAGCCGCCGCGGTACCGTCCTCGCCGCCGATGCGGTCGAAGAACACCGCGGTCAGGTGCCGGGCCGCCGCGACGGCGCCCGGCTCGCCGGCGTAGACCTCGCTGCTTCGCATCACACCGCCCCACCCCGGCGGTCCCACCATCGGCTCTGTGCCGTATGCCTGACCGCTCCGCGAGCGACCAGTGCGCGATCCGCAGTGTCGCCGGACAGAACCTGCCTACCCCGGTCGTGACGGTTGAACGGTCTTTCGGCATCAGCCTGCCCGTAACCGGCCGGGCTTCAGGTGGCCGCCCGCACCACCGGGAGCGGTCACCTGCCCAGCGTCGGGACGCCCCCGGGAGAGATGGACGGCGGGCGCCACCCACCTGTGAGGGTGCGCGGCGCCCGCCGTTCGGTCTACTTCCGGGAATTCACCAGCGATACCAGCGTCCCCGGCTGCCGCTGGAATGCATCAGCGACGTCGCACGAGGCCAACTGGAACCGGACGGGCAGCTCCTGATCAGTCTCAAGGACACGGAGCAAGGCGCCACTCACGGTGACATCCAAGCCCTGCAGGCGAGCCTTGACACCATCGAACAGCTACTGCGTCACCTCACGGCGCCTCCCAGCACCTGAGTTGCACAAGTGGACTCTGCCTGACGACGGATCCGCACTCGGCGTCAGCAGCGCCATCCCTTCGACTGCGGGTCGGCAGATCGCGGAGGTCCTGTCGTGATGCGGTGAGCCCGCCCGTACATGGGGGCGCGCTCCCGGGGGGCCATGGGCCCATTGGTGTCGGGTGCACCACGGATGGGGCAGCCCGGGATGCAGGGCGCAGGTTCGTTGCGAAGACTCGGGTGCATGGCGGAACAGCGTGTAGGGCGCTCCCGGCCGGCGACCAAGCGACGCAGCAGCTGTCCCGCCCTAGCGGCGGACGCGGCGGAGGCCGCGCGTCGGGATCTGCGAGCACCAGGGCGTTCAGCTCGCGGTGTGCGCGGCGTGCGACAGCTACCTGCCCACATGCCGGTGGGGCTGTCCGAAGCCGTTGGGCAGATTGCGGAGGTACCCCTCCTAGTGTTCCAACAGCGCAGTGTCGATCCGGCCCTCGGCTTAGGCGCGGTTGAGTACGAGCGAGCCGAACGCGGACGACGGCGAGTTCGCACGCCTCCTTGGCGGCCCTGTCCAGCACCAGGGAGATTCCGACACCCCGGACCGGTGTCGGAGGCAGCAGGATCAGCCCCTTCAACATGCCCGTCTCAGGCTCGGGTCGCGCATCCGACGCTTCACGCCCTCGGAGGTTCCCACTGATGGACAGCTCGAGCAAGGCGGCGGTGAGCGCCGCCATCGCCAGCGGCTATCTGCTCGGCCGCACCAAGAACGCCAAGTACGCCTTCGCCATCGCCACCTATGTGGCCGGACGCAGATTCAGCCTGTCGCCGTCCAAACTGGCCTACGAGGCCCTGCGTCACCTCAAAGAGAACCCCCAACTGGGTGATCTGCGCGACAAGGTCAGCGGTGAACTGCTGGCCGCGGCCCGGTCAGCAGTGACGGGCTCCGCCGACCGCAAATTGGCCGCGATGGCGGAAACACTGCGGGAGCGCAACGAAGCGGCGCACGGCGCCAAAGATAAGGACATGGACGACAGGGAGAACGCTGAGAACCAGGGCGAGGAAGCCTCGGCCGACCCCGACCATGAGCTGGAGGGTGCCGGGGAAGAGCCCGAGGACAGCAAGGCGGAAGCCGTGGAGGACAAAGAGGAAGACGAACAGGAGTCTACGGACACCCATCACCTGGAGGTCCGGCACGTCCCCGGCCGCAGCCGGTCGGAACGCTCGGCACGGCAGCGGGCACCGCACCGGGACAGTCCGGACGAGGAGGACATGGAGAGGCTTGCGGCCCAAACAGCATCGGAGAGGAAGCAGAGCACGGGCCAGGCCACAGCGAACAAGACGCTGGCGCCCAAGAAGGCGGCGGCAAAGAAGTCCACACCCATGGGCCAGAAGGTGACATTTGATAGTTCACCGTCACCGTCGAACCGGCGCGGAAGGTAGACCGGCATGGCCGAGAACAAGAACGGCTCCGATGGCGGCGGCACCGGGCTGGAGGATCTGCGCGAGGAGGTCTCCGACTTCCTGCACGGCATCGCGCACGGGTGGGTGGAGAAGGCCGAGGACAAGGTGTCGGGCCTGACCGACAAGCTCACCGGCATGGCCGAGGAGAAGGGCGGCACGGCCGCTATCGGCGCCCGCATCCTGAAGGGCGAGAACCCGGCCAAAGCGATGCTCGGCCAGAAGACCAAGGACACCAAGGACAAAGTCGTGGGCAAGGTCAAGGAGGCGATCCCCGGAATGGGTGGCGGCGGCAACGAAGGAAACTCCAAGACCACCAACATCATGGAGAGCATCGACATCGGTGTTCCGGTCCGTATCGCCTACGACCACTGGACCCAGCTGGAGGACTTCCCGACTTTCAGCAAGGGCGTCCAGGACGTCTCGAAAGAGGACGACGTCACCTCCAAGTGGACGGCCAAGATCGCCTTCTCCACGCGAAACTGGGAGGCGACCGTCGAGGAGCAAGTGCCTGACGAGCGGATCCGATGGACCTCGGAGGGCCCCAAGGGCACCACCAGCGGCGTGGTCAGTTTCCACGAGCTGGCCCCCGACCTCACCCGCATCCTGGTGGTTGTCGAATACACCCCCGACGGCTTCATGGAGAAGTTCGCCAACCTATGGCGTGCGGCCGGCCGGCGCATGCGGCTCGACCTGAAGCACTTCGGCCGGCACGTGACGATGAACGCCGATGAGGAGATCGAGGGCTGGCGCGGCGAGATCCGCGACGGCGAGGTCGTCCGCTCCCACGAGGAAGGACTGCAGGACGACGAGCCCGACGAGGACGACGAGCCCGACGAGGACGGCGAGGAAGAAGAGACCGAGGAGGAGCCGGGCTCCGAAGACGCCCAGGACGAGTCCGAGGACGACGACGAAGAGGACGAAGACGAAGCCGAAGCCGATGAGGCGAGCGAGGACCGCGCGCGTCCGAAGCGTTCCAAGGCGAAGCGCTGAGGGGCATGCCGGACGACGTAGTCCGGCGTCGGCACGGGGACACGGTGGCACTCTGACCGATCGTCCCCACCTCGATCACCGAAAGCAGTTTCGGCCTAGAGGCCACCTCCGCACAGGTGGGTCGGTTGTGGCGCGGCCCCATCGCAGGCCATGTCCTGCAACGGTCGACTTCGGCCATACGGTTCTGCTTCTTGTTCGTCTTCGACGGCGGGCACCCGCAACGGCTGACCTAGTCGGACATACGGCAAGGCCGCCCCGCGCCGGTCGGCGCGGGGCGGCCTTGTGAGGTCGTGGCGGGAGGGAGCGGCTCAGATTTCGGCGAGGCGGTCGGCAAGGTTGAGGGCAGCGGTGGCGAGGGTGAGGGCGTGGCAGAGGCCGGTGACCTCGTAGAGGGTGGGGTGTATCAGGGTGGGCCAGTCGTCGGGGGCGGTGGGCCATCGGGCGAGCAGGACTTCGGTGGTGGCGAGGCCGAGGTGGGCGTGGACGGTCCAGCCTGCGTAGGGAGCGGGTTCCCAGCGCAGGCGGATGCGGCCGAGGGGGAGTCTGGTGGTGCTGGCGGGGAGCCAGGCGACGTCGAGCGGGCCGTTGGGAAGGCCGGAGATACGGCGGACGAGTGCGCCGCCGGTGTCGTTCGGCATCGGCCGAAGGGCGAGGCTCCGCAAGGGAAGCGCGGCGGAAGCGTGAAGTGGCGCAGGGATGGGTGCCTCCAGGGGGAGCTGTCGGGCGGGTTCAGGTCCAGGCGAGGGCGTCGCGGACTCCGGGCGGGAGGTAACCGTCCTGGCCGTCCTCGGCGATGTAGACGAGTCCGTCGCTGATGACGATGCTGGCGCCGAGGAAGTGGGCGAAGGGCCAGTCGGGGTTGACGGCGAGGCGGATCCGCAGGTTGGGGTCGAGGTCCTGGAGCTGCTGGAGCAGGTAACCGACGGTCAGGTCGTGGGGCACGGAAACCTCCGGGAAGTGGGATACGAAAGGTGGGATACGAAGAGGAAGGCAATGGTGCGGCTGGGAGTCAGCGCGGGAGGCGGAGCCGGTCGCGCAGGACCTTCGGGCCTTTCGCCGGGCTCGGTTCCGGAGCGGGGTGTGCGGCCAGGTGGCGGCGGGATTCGTTGACGTAGCCGTTGCCGGGGTCCTCGGCCGGGGGCCGGTCGGCCAGGTACGGGGCCGACCGGCACGGGGCGATACTCAGGCCGCCAGGCGGAAGAGTCGCTCGGGGACCGGCGCGGTGTCGTTTTCCACCGTGATCAGGCCCCTGTGGAGGAGGCGGAGCAGGCAGATGGCGATGTCTGCGTCGCGGACGCGCATGGCGTGGGCGATCTCGGGGATGCGGGCTCCGTCGGGCAGGGCGGCGAGGATGGCGACGATGTCGCTGTCGCGGGTGAGGGACTTCTCGTAGGCGTAGTCCCAGGTGTGCACCAGTCCATTGACGGTGACGACCAGGCTGAGCGCGAAGGCGGCGCTGTGCACGGGGGTGTTGGCCGCCAGGGTGAGGCCGAGGGTGGTGATGGCGGGACCGGCGAACCGGTGCGGGCTGAGCGGGAGCTTCAAGGGCGATTCCTTCGTGCGGGGGCCGTGGGCAAGGTGCGGTCCCGGCAGCAGGCCGGGCCGCCGGTGGTTCAGCGGTCGGCGTGGCTGATGAGCGCTTCGAGGAACCCGGCCACGGCCCGGCTCGGGACGTCCGGGCCGAACTCCTGTACCCAGGGCTCCGCATCGCCTTCAGCGGGGGTGGCCTGAACAGTCCAGACGATGCCACGCCGCCAGGCGGCGGTGTCCTCGGGCAGCCAGCCGACGTAGACGCGCCCGTCGGGGCTGGTGCAGTGCGCGTTGGCCTCCGGGGTGGCCACGATCGCCCAACCGCGCTCGCTGAGCAGGCTGATCACCGGGTCCGCGCAGCCGTCGCCGGCCAGGGAGGGGCGCTCGGTGACGACGGGGCCGAAGAGGGCGGGCAGGTTGCTGCCGGCGGTGTTCAAAACGGGACGGTCCCTTCGTTGACCTGCGGTTTTTCCCGACACCCGTACGTTGACATGGGGTCTGCCGAAGCTCGTAGTCGTATGGCGGGGGAACGTGTCTGCCGTGGGCGAACTGGCCGTCGACGTCGGCAGACCGGCCGCCCTGGAATGGATCAGGGCGGCCGGTTGTCGTAGCTGGGTTGCGGCGCACGGCCGTACGAGGCCGAAGGGGCAGCGCATGACGGAGCAGGGCGGCAGACACGGGGACGGGGCCGGGCTGGAGCGCAAGATCCGCGCCGCCGGGCGGCCGTGGACGATCGGCGACACCGCGATGGTCGCCGACGGTCAGTGGGCCGTGGGCCTCACCGCCCAGGAGGACCCAGAAGCGGACACGGTGGTGGAGCAGCGAGTCGCGGACGGGCTGCGCGTGGAGATGACCGTGGAGGAGCTGGCCCGCGCGGTGGGCCCCCGTTCAGGGGACGCCGCCCACCTCGACGACCACATCGACTGATTGGCTGTCAGCTCTGCTTGGTGGGGGAGGCGGCGGCGCGGACCGCCGCGTTCTGGTCTGCGATGTCCGCGGCAAGCCGGAGAACCGCACCCACAGCGGGGTGGCCGAGCGGAGCTGCGGTGATGACCTCGCGGATGAGCCGGTATGCGGCATGCGGGCTCCATTCGAGCACGCTGTCGGGGTAGGGCTGGTGGCCGTTGTCCATCTGGACGAGGTCGCGACGGACTCGGCGGAGTGCGGGGACATTCGCGGTAGGGCGGGTGGTGGTGCGGTTCGCCTCGATGGTGGCGTCGAGGAGCCGTAGGAGTGTGGGGTAGGCGTCGGTCCATGAGGCGGGGCGTTCGCAGGCCATGGGTAATTCCTCTCCTGGTGGTCTTGTGTCGACGGTCCTGAGCCGCGTTCAGGGGCTACCGGTGGGGGCTGCTGGTGGCCGCCGGTTGGCTGGCAGCGGCGGGGATGGCGGTCTGATCGGGTGGTTGGCCCGGGGGCCGGGGTGCCTGCACGGAGCGGGCGACGGCTGCTTGGGCCAGGCGGATCGCGGGGGCGCGGTCTGTGGGCAGGGCCGCTTCGCGGGCGTCGATGATGTGACCGATCGCCTGCAGGCGGGCGTGGCTTTCGGCCTGGGCGACCCGCAGATCCACCGCGGACCTGGTGATCCGTTCCAGGTCGTAGAAGGCCGGCACCTGGCCGGGCCGGGTCATGGCGTTCAGGCGGTCCTGGTGGACGACGACCGCGTTGGACGAGACGACGAGCGCGGAGCGGATGTGCATCGCAGAGCGCAGGAGTGGGTCGAGCGCCGGGCGTTGGACCGCGATGGTCTCCAGCTCCTCGATGGGGCGGGCCCAGGCGTTCTCGATTATCGCGGTGGCCTGGTCGAAGACCGTGGGATGGGACACGGGTGAACTCCTCTTCTCCGACGTGGGTTTGGGTTAGCGGCCCGGACCCGGGCGGTGCGGAGCGGGGGCTTGGTGTGGAGCCGGGATGACGGGCCGGGCGGCGCCGGCGGGCAGCGTGGAGCGGGCGCGGGCGGCCTGGGCGCGGCGGACCTCAAGCGGCGTCGGCACGGTGGGTTTGACCGCGGTCGCGGTGGCTTGCGGCGGCAGACGACGCAGGTCGTCGCCGTACCGGATGACCGGGGCCGGGTCAGTCAGGGCGGTGTGCATCGCGGCCACCAGGCCCTCGGGGGTGAAGGAGGAGGCGGTGGCGTACCACTGGCTGCCCGGCGGGCCGGCCAGGGTGAGCCAGCGCTCCTGGTGCCCGGTCATCTCGGCGCTGTGGTCGAGCCGGCTTCGCCGGAGGTGAACCTCTGCCAGGCCGTCGGGGGAGTGGAAGGAGACGCCGGCGGTTGCGAAGCTGTGGCTCCACCCCGCAGCCACCAGGGGAGTGCCGACGTCGAGCGCGGCGAGATCGCTGCTGCCGTAGTAGAGGTAGGAGTGAGGGCCTTCGGCGTATGCGGCGGCGAGCGCGGTTGTGAAGCCCGCGACGATCTCGGTGGGGGCGCTGTCCTGGAAGGTGACCAGCCAGCGGGGCATCGCGAAGGGGTCGGAGTACGCCGTGATCTTCCACAGCGCGTCGTCGTCGCCCTCGGGCAGATAACCGAGCCGGACCGTGTGGTCCGGGGTGGTGACGTAGACGTTGCCCAGCTTGTCGTGGTTCAGGGTCCAGCCCCGGTCGAGCAGGGGCCGCAGCGCCACGTCGCCGGAGCTGGTGGGTCCGGCCAGGTAGCGGGGTGTGACGTGGTGATCGCGCCACCGGTCGTCGGTGGGGTCGTAGGCCATGGCTTCCTCCGTAAGTTGTTGGGCGGCCCGGGAGGGCCGGGTGTGGCTTATGGCTTCTTGCCTTCAGTGGCTTC
>NZ_JBHSBB010000040.1:0-40371 GCF_042650325.1 Streptomyces polygonati
CAAGCCACCATCACCACCCACCCCAACCACCACAACACCCCCCAACTCACCGCCCACATCACCACCACACCCGGATGCGAGACGGTTCCGCAGGAGTTCCGCGACTGGCTCAGGACCCAGCTCCCCGACCACATGATTCCGGCGTCGATCACCGTGCTGGACCGGATGCCGCTCACCGCCAACGGCAAGGTCGACAAGAGGGCGCTGCCGGCGCCGGTGTTCACCGCCGTCCAGGGGCGCGCTCCGCGGACCGCGGCGGAGGAGGTGGTGTGCGGGCTGTTCACCGACGTGCTGGCCAGCCCGGTGCCGCTCACCATCGACGACAACTTCTTCGATCTCGGCGGCCACTCGCTGCTGGCGGCCCGGCTGGCCGGGCGGGTCACCGCGGCGTTCGGCGCCCCGCTCACCATCCGTGACGTCTTCCTCAACCCCACCCCGGCCGCGCTGGCCGCGTACGTCGCCCTTCAGGGCAGCGCCGATGCCATCGGCGGCGCCAAGCCCAAGCGCGCCAGGCCCACCCTGCGCCGACGCACCGAGGCGGGCGCGCTGCTCACTCCCTGAGCGCCGCCCCGAGCCGGCGAGGCCGGCTCCCCCCACACACCGCCCGCACCCCTCGCGGGCCCGCGCCACTCGCAGCCCGCACCCTGACGAACGGAGTCCGTGATGAGTCCTGCCCAGAGCCCGCCGCCCGAGCCCGATGACGTCGTGTGGAACATCCCGG
The DNA here is from genome assembly GCF_042650325.1 of Streptomyces polygonati. NCBI lineage: Bacteria > Bacillati > Actinomycetota > Actinomycetes > Kitasatosporales > Streptomycetaceae > Streptomyces > Streptomyces polygonati. The sequence continues at coordinate 722 of NZ_JBHSBB010000040.1, forward strand.
GTGACGCCCCGCAGCAGCGCGGCTCGCTGCTCGTGCTGCCGCACGCGGGCGGCAACGCCCATGCCTACGCGCAGTGGCGGCAGTATCTGCCGGCCGATGTGCGGCTGCTGATCGGCCAGTACCCGGGGCGCGGCGCCCGTTTCTCCGAGCCGCTGCCGGAGAGCATGGACGACCTGGCGGCGCCCGTCGTGGCCGCGCTGCCCGACGACACCGGGAATCTGGTGGTGCTCGGCCACAGCATGGGGTCGCTGGTGGCGTTCGAGGTGGTCAGGAAGCTTCAGGCGGCCGGTCGTACGCCGCGTGCCCTGATCGCCTCGGCGTGCCGCGCGCCGATCCTGCCCAATCCCAGCGCGGTACGGCCCGAGACCCTCGACGACGACGCGCTGGTGGCCGCCATCAAGGAACGGGGCGGCACCGACGACGGCATCCTGGACGAGCCGGAGCTGCGCGAGATCGTCCTGCCCTCGATCCGCGCGGATTTCGCCATCGACGACGTCTACCGGTGCGCGGTGCCGGACGTCACGGTCGACTGCCCGATCACCGTGATCGGCGGCAGTTCCGACCCGGTGGTGCCGGCCGACGCGCTGACGCACTGGGCGGAGATCACCCGCAGCGGCTTCGCGCTGGAGATCCTGCCCGGCGGTCACTTCTACTTCCAGCAGCAGCTGGACGCCTTCTTCGCGCTGGTCAACCCGGTCCTGGACGGCGTCCGCGCCCAGCCGCAGGCGGTCTGAGCGCGGCGCTGCCCGACCGCGCCGCCGCCGGACCGCCCTACCGAAGCGCCGGCCCGTCGCCGTAGGGCCAGGCCCGGCTCTGCCGTATCTCCCGCACCTCCTTGATCTCCTCCATCCCTTTCCACCGTCCATCTTCGAGCGAGGGACCCACCATGCCCGCCACCGCACACGCCACCGTCACCACGACCGGGATCGACCCGGTACGGGAGCCCGGCAAACCCGTCGTGGTCAACACCCCGTACTTCGACGGCCTGGAGCCGGCCGTCGCGTGGCTGACCGACCATCGCGCCGCCATCCAGGCGGAGTTGCACCGTTCCGGGGCCGTGCTGCTGCGCGGGGTGCCGGTCGGCGACGCCGCCGGCTTCGCCCAGGCCCGTGACGCGCTGATCGAGCGGCGCGCCGGCTACAAGGAGAAGGCCACCCCGCGCACCGACTTCGGGGAGGGCGTCTTCTCCTCGACGGATCTGCCGGCGATCCAGCCGATCCGGCTGCACAACGAGAACAGCTACACCCTGGACTTCCCCGGCGTGCTGCTCTTCGGCTGCGTGATCGCACCCGAGGAGGGCGGGGCCACCACCGTCGGCGACATGCGCGAGGCGCTGCGGCTGCTGCCGCCGGAGCTCGTCGAGCGGTTCGCGCGGGCCGGCTGGCTGCTGGAGCGCAACTACTCCGAACTGGCCGGTCTGCCCTGGTACAAGACCTTCGCCACCGACGACAAGGCGGTCGCCGAGGCGTACTGCGAGGAGAACACCGTCGGTTACGAGTGGCTGGAGGACGACGGCATGCGCACCCGGCAGCGGCGCTCGGCGATCGTCACCCACCCGGTGACCGGGGAGAAGTCCTGGTTCAACCACTTCGCGTTCTGGAACAGCCGTACTTTGGACCCGGACATCCGCGAGGTGCTGGTCGAGACCTACGGCGAGGGCGGCCTGCCGTTCAACACCTATCTGGGAGACGGCAGTTCACTCACCGACGCCGAGGTGGACGCCGTCAACGCGGTCTACGACCGGGTGACGGTGCGGGAGACCTGGCAGGCCGGCGACCTGATGCTGGTGGACAACATCCTGTGCGCGCACGGCCGCGAGGCGTACCGGGGCGACCGCAAGATCCTGGTGGCCATGGGCGAGCCGGTCGCGCTGGCCGACTGCCGTCCGGAGACCGCCCCTTCGACCGATCTGTTCGGGGAGTGATCCCGGATGACCGCCGTACTTCCTGAGCGCGCCCTGCGGGGCGCGACGACACCGGCCGCCGATCTGCTGGACCGCCTGGCGGCCGTACCGGCCGCGCGGGTGGCCGTGGTCGCGGACGGCCGCAGCCTGACCTTCGGCGAACTGCGGTCCGCAGCGGGCCGGTTCGCCGGCCGCCTTGCCGCGCGGGGCATCGGTCCGGAGAGCGTGGTGGCGCTGAGCCTGCCGCGCGGCGCCGACCTGGTGGTGGCGCTCATCGGCACCCTGACCGCGGGCGCGGCGTATCTTCCGGTCGACCCCAAGCTGCCCGCCGAACGGCGCCGTTACCTGGTGACGGACGCCGCCGCCGATCTCGTCGTGACCGCCGATGGTGCCGCCGAGCCGCTCGACGCGGGCGTGCCGCATCTGCCGGTGGGCGAACTCACCGACCCGGCGGGCGCGTTCGGCTTCGGACCGGTGCCGGTCACGGCCGGCACGCTGGCCTATGTCATCTACACCTCGGGGTCGACCGGCCGTCCGAAGGGCGTGGAGATCAGCCGAGGAGCCGCGTCCGCGCTGCTCGCCGAGCTGGAGGGCGCGGGCATCGCGGTGACCGACGGCGGGCGGGTCGGCTGGAACGCGTCGCCGTCCTTCGACGCCTCCGTTCAGCAGTGGGTGCGGCTGTGCCGCGGCGACGCCCTGGTGATGATCGACGAGGAGACCCGGGCCGATCCGGAACTGCTGGCCCGGCTGGTGGACGAGCAGGCGCTGACCGACCTGGACATCACCCCGTCGCACGCCGATCCGCTGCTGGACCTGCTGTCCGCCGACGGCGGGCCGCGACCCCTGACCCTGCTCGTCGGCGGCGAGGCGATCGGTCCGGTGCTGTGGGAGCGGATCGCCGAGCGGACCGCCGCCGGGGTGCTGCGCGCGGTGAACCTGTACGGCCCCACCGAGTGCACGGTCGACGCGACGGCGGGCTGGATCGACGGCGCCGCCGAGCAGCCACACATCGGTTCCGTACTGCCGGGTCTGCGGCTGCGGCTGCTGGACGAACGGCTGAATCCGGTGGGCTTCGGCCGGACCGGCGAGCTGTATCTGGCCGGTCCCCGGGTCGGCCGCGGCTACCGGGGCCGACCGGTGCTGACCGCCGAGCGGTTCGTGGCCGACACCGGCGGCACCGAGCCGGGCGGCGGGCGGATGTACCGCACCGGCGACCTGGCCCGGCTGCTGCCGGACGGCCGGCTGGTGTACGTGGGCCGGGCCGACGGCCAGGTCAAGCTGCGCGGTCACCGGATCGAGCTGCCGGAGATCGAGGCCGCCGTCACCTCCTACGACCAGGTGGCCGAGGCCGCCGTCCTGCTGCTGGACGACGTGAACGGCGCGCCCGGCCTGGTCGCCTACTACCGGGCCGGCGCCGCGGTGCACGAGGCGGCTCTGCGCGAGCGGCTGGCCGAGCGACTGCCCGCGTACATGGTGCCGTCGGCCTTCGTGGCGATGGACCGCTTCCCGACCACCACCAACGGCAAGCTGGACCGCGCCGCGCTGCCCGCCCCGGCGGCCGTTCCGGCGGCGGACACCGCCTCCAGCGGTGAACTCAGCGGGCCGGTGGAGGAGTTGATCGCCGGGGTCTGGCAGACCGTGCTGGGCGCGCCCAGGATCGGCCCGGACGACAACTTCTTCAAGCTCGGCGGTCACTCGCTGCTGGCGATCAAGCTGGTCTCCCGGGTCCGCGCCGAGCTGGGCGTGGCGCTGGCGGTCAAGGCGGTCTACGCCAACCCGCGGCTGCACGACCTGGCCGCGCACATCGAAGGGCTGATCGCGGCCAAGGAGCTGTAGGACCCGCCCGATCCGCCGCTCCGTTCGGCCCCGCCGGGACGCGGAGGGGCGTGCCCGCGCGGCACGCCCCTCGCCTCCCCCTGTCCCCGCTCCACTTCGCTCGGCTCACCTCCGGAGAATCACCGTGATCCCGTTGTCCTTCGCACAGCGTCGGCTGTGGTTCCTGAACCGGCTCGACGGCCCGTCCTCGACCTACAACGCGCCGGTCGTGCTGCGGCTGGACGGCGTACCGGAGCGGGACGCGCTCGACACCGCCATCGGTGACCTGGTCGCGCGGCACGAATCCCTGCGGACCGTGTTCCCGGCCGGCGCCGACTCCGAGCCGTACCAGCGCGTGCTGGAGGCGCCGGACATCCGGCTGGCCGTCGAGCACTGCCTGCCGGGCCGGCTGGACGCGCTCGTGTCGGCCTTCACCCGGCAGACCTTCGACATCACCGCACAACTGCCCCTGCGAGCCAAGCTGTTCGTGCCGGACGACGGCACCTCGGTCCTGGTGCTGCTGCTGCACCACGTCGCCACCGACGGCTGGTCGGTGCCGCCGCTGCTGCGGGACCTGGACACCGCGTACCGGGCCAGGTCCGGTGGGCGGGCGCCGGACTGGGAACCGCTGCCGGTGCAGTACGCGGACTACACCTTGTGGCAGCACGAGATGCTGGGCGACCCGGCCGATCCGGACACCGTGGCCGCCGAGGAACTGGCCTACTGGCGCGAAGCGTTGGCCGGGCTGCCCGAGGTCATCGAGCTGCCGGCCGACCGGCCCCGGCCTGCCGAACCCAGCCACCGCGGCGTCACGCTCACCGCCGGCCTCGGCGCCGGGGAGCACGAGGCGCTGCTGGCTCTGGCCAGGGCCCGCGGCGCGAGCCTGGTCATGGTGGTGCGGGCCGCGCTGGCCGCCGCGCTGTCGGCGGCGGGCGCCGGTGACGACCTGGCCATCGGGACCCCGGTCGCGGGCCGGCCCGAGGAGGATCTCCACGACCTGGTCGGCTTCTTCGTCAACTCCCTGGCACTGCGCGCCGATCTGTCCGGCGATCCGACCGCCGAGACACTGCTGGACCGGGTGCGGGACGCGGACCTGACCGCCTACGCCCACGAGAATCTGCCGTTCGACCTCCTGGTCGAGCACCTCAACCCGGAGCGCTCCCTGGGTCACCACCCCTTCTTCCAGGTGATGCTGACCGTCCAGCCCGCCGGGTCCGGTGTGACCGCACTCGGACCGCTGACCGCCCGGCTCGCGGACGCGGACCTGGCGGCGGCGAAGTTCGACCTGACCTTCACCTGCGTGCAGAGACAGCTCGCCGGCGGCAGGCCGGGCGGGCTGGAGCTCGGGGTGCAGTACGCGGTGGACCTGTTCGACGAGGAGACCGCGCGGCTGCTGCTGGAGGTGTTCGTCCGGGCGCTGCGGGCGTTCGCCGGGCGTCCGGCGGTACGGCTCGGCGCGCTGGAGCTGCTGTCCGCGGCCGAGTCGGCGGGCCTTGAGCAGCGCAGGAAGCGACGGGCGGCGCAGGAGGCGGAGGCGCCGGCCGAGAAGACGGCCGCGGCGGCCGGCCAGAGCGTGCTGTCGCCGCGCGAGGAGATCCTGTGCGGGCTGTTCGCCGAGGTCCTGGGCCGGGACCGGATGGGTCCTGACGACAACTTCTTCCGCTCCGGCGGCCATTCGCTGCTCGCCAGCAAGCTGGTCAACCGGATCAGGGCCGCCCTCGGTGTGGAGGCGGGCATCCGCGACCTGTTCCTCGCGCCCACCCCGGCCGGGCTGCACCTCCGGATCGAGCAGCAGGACGCCACGACGGCGGCCCGGCCGCCGCTGCGCGCGCTCACGCCCGACGAACGCCCCGATCTGATCCCGCTCTCCTACGCCCAGCGCCGGCTGTGGTTCGTGGACCAGCTCGAAGGCGCCGGCAGCGCCTACAACATCCCGCTGGTGCTCCACCTGGACGGCTCGCTCGACCCGGCCGTCCTCGCCGACGCGCTGGCCGACGTGGCCGCACGGCACGAGGTGCTGCGCACTCGCTACCCGGCGGCGGCCGGGCAGCCGCACCAGGTGGTGGCGACGGCGGTGCGTCCCTCGCTGGACGTGATCGAGACCAGCCCGGAGAGTCTGCCGGCGGCGGTCGCCGCGGTCTCCGCGCACGTCTTCGACCTGGCCGCCGACATCCCCTTCCGCGCCTGGCTGCTGGACCCCGGGACGGGCCGTGGCCAGACGCTGGTGCTGCTCGTCCACCACATCGCCGCCGACGGCTGGTCCACCGGGCCGCTGCTGGCCGACCTGGCGCGCGGCTACGCGGCCCGGGCGACGGGCCGGGAACCCGACCTCTCCCCGCTGCCGGTCCAGTACGCCGACTACACCCTCTGGCAGCAGGCGGTGCTGGGATCGGCGGCGGACGGCGACAGCCGGACCGCGCGCCAACTCGACTACTGGCGCACGGCGTTGGACGGCCTGCCGCCGGTCACCGACCTGCCCGCCGACCGGCTGCGGCCGACCGAGCCCAGCGGGCGCGGTGCCACCCTGACCGCGCCTTCGCTGGACGCCGCGGCACACAGCGGACTGCTGGCGCTGTCCCGGGCCGGCCGGACCACGCTGTTCATGGTGCTGCGCTCCGCACTGGCCACCGCCTTGTCGGCGGCCGGAGCGGGCGACGACCTCGCCATCGGCACTCCGGTCGCCGGCCGCCCCCACCAGGATCTGCACGACCTGGCCGGCCTGTTCGTCAACACCCTGGTGCTGCGGACCGACATGACCGGTGAACCGTCGATCCGGACGCTGATCGAGCGGGTCCGTGAGGCCGACCTGGCGGCCTACGCCAACGAGGATCTGCCGTTCGACCTGCTGGTGGAGGCCCTCAACCCGGACCGCGCGCTCGGCCAGCACCCCTTCTTCCAGGTGATGCTGACGCACCAGCAAGAGACCGCCGACGCAGTGGTGTTGGGTGGCCGCACCGCGCGGCTCACCTCCACCGACCTGGCCGCGGCGAAGTTCGACCTCACCTTCCACTGCGCCGAGAGGTACACGCCGGACGGGCAGCCGGACGGGCTCGAACCCGGTGTGCAGTACGCGGTCGACCTGTTCGACGAGGAGACCGCCGGGCTGCTGCTCGGCCTGTTCGTCCGGGCGCTGGAGGCGTTCTCGGCCGCCGACCCGGACGCGCCGGTCAGCGGTCTCGTCCCGCCCACCGAGGAAGAGGCCCGCGGTCTTGCCGAGCGCCGCCGGCGGTTGGCCGCCGCCCGCGCAGCCGCCGCCGAAACGGCAGCCGCGCCGGCCCCAGCCGGTGCTGCGGCCCGCTCCGGGGTCTCACCGCGCGAGGAGATCCTGTGCGGGCTGTTCGCCGAGGTGCTGGACCGCGACGCCATGGGTCCTGACGACAACTTCTTCCGCTCCGGCGGCCATTCGCTGCTCGCCAGCAAGCTGGTCAACCGGATCCGTACGGTGCTCGGCGCCGAGGTCGGCATCCGTGACCTGTTCCTGTTCCCCACCCCGGCCGGCCTGCACGAGCGGATCGGGCGGCAGGACCCCGCGGCCGCCGCCCGGCCGCCGCTGCGGGCGCTGCCGCCCGGTGAGCGCCCGGAGCGGGTGCCGCTGTCGTACGCCCAGCGCCGCCTGTGGTTCGTCAACCAGTTGGAGGGCCCCGGGGCCACCTACAACATCGCGGTCGTCCGCCGTCTGCGCCGCCCGCTGGACCCGGCGACGCTCGGCGAGGCGCTGGCCGATGTCGCCGCGCGGCACGAGGTGCTGCGGACCGTCTATCCGGTGCTGGACGGCGAGCCGTACCAGCGGGTGCTGGACGGCGTCCGCCCGTCGCTCGTGGTGGAGCGGATCGGGGCGAGGCGGCTGGCGGCGGCCGTGGACGAGGCCGCCGGGCACGTCTTCGACCTGGCCGCCGATGTCCCGTTCCGGGCCTGGCTGTTCGAGCCGGCCGAGCATATCGGCGGGCGCGACGGGCGCGACGGGGGCGACGGGGGCGACGGGGGCGACGGCCAGACCCTGGTCCTGCTGCTCCACCACATCGCGGGCGACGGCTGGTCGCTGGACTGCCTGCTCGCGGATCTGGCGCACGCGTACGCCACTCGGGCGGCCGGAGACGCCCCGCGCTGGGAGCCGTTGCCCGTGCAGTACGCCGACTACACCCTGTGGCAGCGGCAGTTGCTCGGCCGGGACGACGGCGGCCGGGGACTGATGGCACGTCAGCTCGCTCACTGGGCAGCAGAGTTGCGGGACCTGCCGCCGGTGCTGGACCTGGTCACCGACCGCCCGCGGCCGGCCGAGCCCAGCGGGCGGGGCGCGCTCACCCCCTTCCAGCTGGATGCCGCCACCCACCAGGCGCTGGCCCGCACCGCCCAGGCGTGCGGCGCTACCGTGTTCATGGTGGTCCAGGCGGCGTTGGCCGCCCTGCTGACCCGGCACGGAGCGGGCACGGACGTGGCGCTGGGCACCACCGTCGCCGGGCGCGGGGACGACGCGCTCAGCCCGCTCGTCGGCTTCTTCGTCAACACCCTTGTGCTGCGCACCGACACGAGCGGCAACCCGGAGTTCGCCGATCTCGTCCGACGGGTGCGGGACACCGACCTGGCCGCCTACAGCAACCAGGACGTGCCCTTCGACCGGCTGGTGGAGCACCTCAGCCCGCACCGCTCCTCGGCCCACCACCCGCTGGTGCAGGTCATGCTCCAAGTGCAGGCCGCCGGGCCGGCCGCCGACCCCGGGTCCCCGCTGGCGGGCGTCCAGCTTCCGGTCGGCGCGGACAGCGCCAAGGCCGATCTGACCTTCGCGCTGACCGAGACACGCGACGCGGCGGGTGCGGCGGGCGGAGTGGCCGGGGTGCTGGAGTACGCCACCGATCTCTTCGACGCCGCGACGGCCCGGCTGCTCGCCGAGCGGCTGGTCATCACCCTGCGGGCCGTGGCCGCCGACCCGGCGGCGCGGATCGAGGACGTGGACTACGGCGGCGCGGCGCCGGCCCCCCTTCCGTACGGCCCCGGACGGCCGGTGCACGAGGTCTTCGCGGACCTGGCACGCCGGACCCCGGACCGGACAGCCGTGAGCTGCGGCGATGACGCCCTCACCTACGCCGAACTCGACGCGCGCGCGACGGCGTTGGCGCGCGGCCTGCTGCGGGAGGGCGTCCGGGCCGACGACGTGGTCGGTATGCTGCTCGAACGCGGTCCACGGCAGGTCGCGGCGGCCTTGGCCGTGCTCAAGTGCGGCGCCGCGCCCGCTCTGCTGGACCCGGACGGGGACACGGCGGAGGCGCTGACCGCGCTGGGCTGCGCCGCGCTGCTCACCCGGCGCGCGCTGGAGCGCAGGTCGGGCGCGGGACGGCTGCTGCCGGTGCTGCGTCTGGAGCGGCTGGAACGCGCGGAGCCCGGGCAGTTCGCCGGGCCGCGGCTGCCGGCCGTCCACCCGCTGGACGCCGCGGCGGTCAGCCTCGCGGTGGACGACGACGGCTCGCTCCACGCGGTCCGGATCACCCATCGCACACTGAGCGGCGCGGTCGTCCGCCGACCGGAGCGCCGGGTGGTGGACACCGCGGTCGGCGCGGAGGCATTCGTCCGGGCGCTGTGGGACGGCCTGCTGAGCGGTGCCGGCTGCGTGCTGGGCGCGGTACGGCCGCTGAGCGCGCTGCCCGCCTCCGGCGGCGGCCATCTGGTGCTCGACCGGTCGCTGAGGCCGGTGCCCGCCGGAGTGCCGGGCGATCTGTACGTGCGCGGGTCGTCGCCGGGCGACGGCTTCCCGGCCCGGCCCGGCCGGACGGCCCGGGTGTATGTGCCTGATCCTTTCGGGCGGCCCGGCGGCCTGATGGTCCGTACGGGCAAGCGCGCGGTGCTGGACGCCGCGGGCCGGCTGCTGCCGGTCGGCCCCACCGACGGTCCGGTGGTCGGCGGCTACCGGATGGACACCGTACGGGTCGAGCGGGAGCTCACCGAGCACCCGGCGGTGGCGGAGGCGGCCGTGCTGATCCGCCCCGGCGACGGGACGGAGCCGCGACCGGTCGCCTACGTGGTGCCGGCCGGGCAGCTGCCCATCGGGGAGGCCGAGGTGCAGACCTGGCTCGCCGAACGGCTGCCGGACTACCTCGTCCCCTCGGCGGTGGTGCGCCTCACCGCGCTGCCGGTCCGCGCCGACGGCCGCCTCGATGACCGGGCGCTGCCCGCTCCGGGCAGCGCCCCCACCGACACCGGGACCGGAACGTCGGAGCGGCCGGGCGACCGCTGGGAAGAGCCGCTGTCCCGGCTGTTCAGTGAGGTGCTCGACGGCAAGAAGATCGGGACCGACGACAACTTCTTCCGGGTCGGCGGCCACTCCCTGCTCGCGGTCCGCCTGGTCAACCGGGTCCGGGCGGAGCTCGGCCAGGACATCACCCTGCGCGATGTCTTCCGCCATCCCACCGTCTCGACCCTCGCCCAGTGGCTCACGGCGGCGACCCTCTCCGAGTCCGACGCCCCCATTCCCCCGACTCCGCCGCCACTCCGCCCGACCCTGCGCCGCCGCACCAGCGGGGGCAGCCGGATGCGCGCGTAGTCGCTCCGCTCCGGACCAGGGCCCGGCCGGCCTCCCGCCGGCCGGGCCCTGCGCGGGTTCGCAGCACGGCGGTTCGTTCGCGTGTCCGACGCGGGGACCGCCGGTCAACCGGCCCGGACCGGTCTGGGTGACGGCGTCGGCGTCGGCGACGACTTGGCGCCGGGCGATGCTCGCCCACCACCGGATAGCGCGGCAGCTCCGACTGCCGCCGTGTCCTCATACCGCTCGCTCCCGGTCGGTCCGGCAGATCCGCGCGTACTCGATCCGCCACGGAGCAGGGCCCGCCGACCTCCCGCCGCGCCAGGACCCCGCCCAGGCCGGGAGGCGACGCGGAGGCCGGCCCGCCCACCGCCGCAGAGCGATCGGGGTCGGCGGCGTCGGCGACTACTGGCACCCGGCGGCGCCGTGCCCGCACCGTGCGGCATACAGGCCGCACGCGGCTCGGCCCGAACGCGCGGACCGGACACCGCCTCCCCCCGATGAACTCCAGCGGGTGCCGCACGACTGCCCCGCGGCCTCAACACCTCCCGGGTGGAGGGCGGTTACGGCGGGCTCCCGGCGCGACCGGTCACTCGGCGGGCTGCGCCCGTGCCAGCAGTTCCGCGATCCGCGCGTCCACCTGGTCGCGGTCGTAGCCCCTCCCCCGGGTCCGGAACTGCGGCGGTCGCGCCGCCGCGCCCTGGCCGAGGGAGCCGAGGTGGTCGAGGTAGTCGAGGTAGCGGTCGACCTCGCCGCGGTCGTAACCGTGCCGCGTCAGATCGAAACCCCGGAACTCGGAGGACAAGGACATCGGGCCGCCTTTCGTGCGTTCGCGCCTGCGCCCAGTCTGCTGGACCCGGTGTCCGGTGGTTCAACGCCCACGCGCCGAACGGCACTTCGCGGCGGCACTCCGGGGGCCGAAGGTGCCGCTCGGGGTGCCTTTCGGGGCCGGGGCGCGTACCTAGCCTGGGAGCACGGAGCGGGAGGACGGAAGCGCGCGGTCTCCCTGTTTTCGTCCCGCACTGCTTGCCGGTCGCGGCCGGGCCCGCCAAGGCCCGCGCCGGGGCCGGGAGTTCCGTCACACCATTGTCCCCTTGTCTGGAGGAACCGCGATGCCCCCGAACGGCCAGCCGCCGACCGCGAACGATTCTCAGGAGTTGGGCGAGGACGACCCGTCCGACATCTCCGCCGTAGTGGACGGGGGGCCGGCCGTGGAGCCGGCGCCGCCGGTGACGGAAAGGATCGCCGCGCGCAGCCTGGCCGCGCCCGAGCGGCCCGCGGTCGTGGCCGGTGCCCGCACGGTGACGTACGGGGAGCTGGCGCTCGCGGTGGCCTTCCGGGCGGACGAGCTGGCGGCGGCGGGCGCCGGGCCGGGGCGGCTGGTGGCCGTGCACCGGCAGCGCGGGGTCGAGGCGATCGTCTCGCTGCTGGCGGTGCTGCGGACGGGGGCGGCCTATCTGCCGCTCGACCCGGGCGCGCCGGCCGCGCGCAATGCCGCGATCCTGGCCGACGCCTGCGGGCAGGCAGCCCCGCCCACGGAGCAGGAGCTGGCCGCGGGCGACGCGGTCCTCGCCGGGCCGGGCGTCGAGGAGGGGACCGCCTACGTCATCTACACCTCGGGGTCGACCGGGACGCCGAACGGCGTGGTGGTCGGCCGGGAGGCGCTGGCCCACTTCACGGCCGGCGCCGGCGAGGTCTACGGGATCGGCGCCGACGACCGGGTGCTGCAGTTCGCCCCGCTGCACTTCGACGCGAGCGTCGAGGAGATCTTCGTGACGCTCGGCGCGGGCGGCACCCTCGTCCTGCGCGACGACGACATGCTGGACGTGGCGGGCCTGCTGGCGGGCTGCGTCCAGCACGGGATCACGGTGCTGGACCTGCCCACCGCGTACTGGCACGAGGTGGCCCACGCCCTGGCGTCGGGCACGGTCGAACTGCCGTCCGCGCTGCGTACGGTGATCATCGGCGGCGAGGCCGCGCTGCCGGAGCGGGTGGCGCAGTGGTGCGAGGCGGCCGGCGACCGGGTGCGGCTGCTCAACACCTACGGCCCGACGGAGGCCACCGTCGTCGCGACGGTCGCCGATCTGTCCGGCTACGAGGACGGTCCGATCCCGATCGGCAGGCCGCTGCCGGGCGTTCGCGCGGCCGTCGTGGACGGCGAACTGCTCCTGCTCGGCGGCGGCTTGGCCCGCGGCTATCTCCACCGGCCGGAGCTGGACGCCCGCCGGTTCACCGAGTGGCAGGGCCGGCGCGCCTATCGCACCGGCGACCTGGTGACGGTGCTCCCCGACGGCCAGCTCGGCTACCGGGGCCGCCGCGACGACGAGGTGAAGATCAACGGGCACCGGATCGACCCGGCGTCGGTGGAATCGGTGCTCTCCGGCCATGCCGGGGTACGTGAAGCAGCCGTGGTGGCACAGGAGTCGGCCGAAGGCGTCAAGCGGCTGGTGGCCTTCGTGGCCGCCGACGGCGTGGGCGTCGAGGAGCTGCGGGCCCTGGTCCGCGAGCAGTTGCCGCCGGCCGCCGTCCCGAACGCGATCGGACTGGTCGGCGCGCTTCCCCGGACCAGCTCGGGGAAGATCGACCGCAAGCTGCTGCGGATCACCGGCGTCGCGCGGGTGCGCAGCGCCGCGCCGCGCGAAACGCCGGACCTGGTCGCGGACTTCGACGGGGAGCTGCTGCCCGAGGAGGACCGGGTGCCGCTGTCGTTCGCCCAGCGCCGCCTGTGGTTCCTGAACCGGCTCGAAGGCCCGTCCTCGACCTACAACGCCCCGATCGTGCTGCGGCTGGACGGCGTACCCGACCGGGACGCGCTGGAGGCGGCCCTCGCGGACCTCGTGGCCCGGCACGAAGTGCTGCGCACGGTGTTCCCGGCGGCGGACGCGGAGCCGTACCAGCACGTGCTGGAGGATCCGCCGACCCGGCTGGCGGTCCGGACGTGCGACCCGGCCGACATCGGTGCGCGGGTGGCCGACCTCACCGGTGAGGCGTTCGACATCACCTGCCAACTCCCGCTGCGCCCCACGCTGCTGCTGCCGGGCGACGGCACGGCGGTGCTGGTGCTGCTGCTCCATCATGTCGCGACCGACGGCTGGTCGGTGGCGCCGCTGCTGCGCGACCTGGGCGCCGCCTACGACTCCCGCGCCGCCGGGCACGGCCCGCGATGGGAGCCGCTGCCGGTGCAGTACGCCGACTACACCCTGTGGCAGCACGACATGCTCGGTGACCCCGGCCGGGAGGAGAGCCTGGCACATCGGCAACTCGGCTACTGGCGGGAGGCATTGGCGGGCCTGCCGGCCGTCGTCGATCTTCCGGCCGACCGGCCGCGGCCAGCGGAGCCGACCAACGAGGGGGCCACCCTGGTCGGACGGCTGGACGCGGATGTCCAGCGGCGGCTGCTGGACCTGGCCGAGCGGACCGGGGCGAGCCTGCTGATGGTGCTGCAGACCGGGCTGGCCCTCGCGCTCGCGGCGGCCGGGGCGGGCACCGACATCGCGATCGGCACCCCGGTCGCCGGGCGCGGCGACGACGCCCTCGACGACATGGTGGGCTTCTTCGTCAACACCCTTGTCCTGCGGACCGACGTGTCGGGTGACGTGGCGACCCTCGCCGAACTGGTGGCGCGGGTCCGGGACGCTGACCTGGCCGCCTACGCCCATCAGGAGGTGCCCTTCGACCTGGTGGTGGAGTACCTCAACCCGGAGCGCTCGCTGGCCCACAACCCGTTCTTCCAGGTGATGCTGACCGCGCAGGGCGGACGGGCCGACGGCGAGGACAGCGTCGGGCTGGGCGACTTCAGCGGGCGGTTCATGGAAACCGGCCTGGACCCGGCGAAGTTCGACATCAGCGCGTCCTGTGTGGACCTCACCGACCCGCGGGGCGCCGCGGCCGGACTCGAGGTGTGGTGGCAGTACGCGGTCGACCTGTTCGAGCACGACACCGCCCAGCTGCTGCTGGAGCTGTATCTGCGGGCGCTGCGCGCCCTGGCGGACACCCCGGACGCGCGGCCCTCCCGGCTCGCCCTGCTCATCGAGCAGGAGAGCGGCGAACTGGCCGCACGCCGTGAGCGGGCCGCGGCCGCCCGGGCCGCCGGGCCGGCGCCGGTCGCGGTCCGCACCGGGATCTCACCGCGCGAGGAGATCCTGTGCGGGCTGTTCGCCGAGGTCATCGGCGCCGAACGCATCGGTCCCGACGACGACTTCTTCACCGCCGGCGGCCACTCGATGATGGGGGTGCGGCTGATGAACCGCATCCGGACGGTGCTGGGCGTGGAGGTGCGGATCAGGGATCTGTTCCTGGCGCCGACGCCGGCCGCGCTGGCCCGGCGGATCGCCCGGCTGGCGGTGAGCGACGACCGGCCGCCGCTGGTCCCGGCCGAGCGGCCCGAGCGGGTGCCGATGTCGTACGCGCAGCTCCGGCTGTGGTTCATCGACCAGTTGGAGGGGCCGGGCCGCTCGTACAACATCCCCTTCGCGCTGCGTCTGGACCGGCCGCTGGACCCGGAGGTGCTGGCCGACGCGCTCGCGGACGTCGCCGGGCGCCATGAGGCGCTGCGGACGGTCTACCCGGCGCCGGACGGCCGCCCCTACCAGAAGGTGCTGACCGGTGTCAGGCCCGAGCTCCAGGTGGTCCGTACCACCCCGGAGCGGGTGGCCGGGGCGGTCGACGCCGCGGCCGGTCATGTCTTCGACCTGGCCGACGAGATTCCCTTCCGGGCCTGGCTGATCGAGGCCGCTACCGGGAGCGCGGGCACCGGCGCCGGTACGGCACACGCTCGTCCGCCGGCCGCCGCTTCGACCGCCGCCCCGGGGACGGACGGCACGGACGGGACGGACGGCACGGTCACGCAGACCCTGGTGCTGCTGCTCCACCACATCGCCACCGACGGCTGGTCCACCGACCCGCTGCTGGACGACCTCGCCGAGGCCTACACCGCCCGGGCGGCCGGCCGGACCCCCGGCTGGCAGCCGCTGCCGGTGCAGTACGCCGACTACACCCTGTGGCAGGACCGCACGCTGGGCAGCGCCGACGACCCCGGCAGCGCGACCGCGCGCCACCTGGCCTACTGGAAGCAGCAGCTGGCGGACGCCCCGCCGGTGCTGGAGCTGCCCGCCGCCAGGACCCGGCCCGCCGACAGCTCGCACGCCGGCGCCCAGGCGCCGCTGTCGCTCGACGCCGACACCCACCGGCGGCTGGCCCGGATCGCGCACGCGGGCGGCGCCACGCTGTTCATGGTGGTGCAGGCGGCGCTGGCCGCCACGCTGACCCGGCACGGCGCCGGCACCGATCTGCCGCTCGGCACCGTGGTGGCGGGCCGCGACGACGAGGCGCTGGACCGGCTGGTGGGCTTCTTCGTCAACACCCTCGTGCTGCGGTGCGACACCTCGGGCAGCCCGACCTTCACCGAACTGCTGGCCCGGGTGCGGGAGACCGACCTGGCCGCGTACGCGCACCAGGATCTGCCCTTCGACCGGCTGGTGGAGCATCTCAACCCGCAGCGGTCGACCGCCCATCACCCGCTGGTGCAGGTGATGGTCCAGGTCCATCCGGCCGAGGACACCGCGGTGAAGGACACGCCGCTGGCCGGCACCCCGGTGGGCTTCGAGACGGGCTTCACCAAATTCGACCTCACGCTGTCGCTGTGGGAGACCAAGGACGCGGCGGGCGGACCGGGCGGGCTGTCCGGTGTGCTGGAGTACGCCACCGAGCTGTACGACGCGGCCACCGCCGAGTCGTTCGCCGAGCGGCTGGCCCGGGTGCTGCGGGCGGTCGCCCGGGCGCCGGAGCGTCCGGTGGACGACATCGACCTGCTGACCGCGGCCGAGGAGCACCTGCTGGTCACCGAGTACAACGACACCGCGACACCGCTCACCGACGTCGGCCTGGTGCACGAGGTGTTCGCCGCGCGGGCCCGCCGCGACCCGGACCGCATCGCCGTCTCGTACGAGGACGACACCCTGACCTACGGCGAACTCGACGCGTCGGCCAATGTCCTGGCGCACCGGCTGATCGCGGCCGGGGTGGTCAGGGGCGGCGCGGTCGGGGTACTGATGGACCGGGTGCCGGACCTGGTGGTGGCGGCGCTGGCGGTGGCCAGGACCGGAGCCGCGTATGTGCCGGTGGACCCGCGGCTGCCGGACACCCGGGTGCGGATGATGATGGAGGACGTCGGCGCGGCCGTACTGCTGACCCGCGGCGGTCATCCGGACTCGCCGGCCGTCATCGGCGAGCTCGCCGCCGGGACGCGGGTGCTGACCGCCGACTCCCCGCCGCCACCCGGCACTTCGGACCGCGCTCCGGGTGTGTCGGTGGGCGAGGACGATGTCTTCTACGTGATGTTCACCTCCGGCTCCACCGGCCGGCCGAAGGGCGTCGGGGTCACCCACCGCAATGTGGTGGAGCTGGCCGCCGACCGGGTGTGGAGCCCGGCCAGCCACCGCAGGATGCTGGTGCATTCGGCGATCGGCTTCGACGCCTCCACCTACGAGCTGTGGGTGCCGCTGCTGAACGGCTGCCAGTTGGTGATGGCCCCGGGCGACGGCACCGATGTCGCCGAGATCGACCGGACGGTGCGGACCTACGACGTGACGGCCGCGTACTTCACGATGGGCCTGTTCCACATCATGGCCGACGAGGGGCTGAGCACGCTGGCGCGGCTGCGCGAGGTGTGGACGGGCGGCGACGTGGCCTCCCCCGAGGCGCTGAAGCGGGTGCTGGACCACTGCCCGGACACCACCGTGGTGCACTCCTACGGCCCGACCGAGACCACCTTCGCCTCGCACTACCAGCAGTTCCCGGCCGGGCGGCGGGACTTCCGCGGCGTGTACCTGGGTGTGCCGATGGACAACACCCGGATCCATGTGCTGGACGACCGGCTGCGGCCGGTGCCGCCCGGGGTGCCCGGCGAGATGTACGTGGCCGGCTCCCATGTGGCGCGCGGCTACACCGGCCGTCCCGGGCTGACCGCGGAGCGGTTCGTCGCCGACCCGTTCGGCTCGGACGGCGGGCGGATGTACCGCACCGGCGACCTGGTGCTCTGGCAGCCGGACGGTGAACTGCGCTTCCTCGGGCGGGCCGACGGCCAGGTGAAGCTGCGCGGCTTCCGCATCGAGCCCGGCGAGATCGAGGCGGTGCTGTCCCGGCACCCGGCGGCCGGGCAGACCGCGGTGGTGGTGCGCGAGGACCGGCCGGGTGACAAGCGGCTGGTGGCCTATGTGGTGCCGCGCGCGGGCACCTCCGTCACCGAGGCGGAGTTCCTGGCCGCGGCCGGCCGCGAACTGCCGTCCCACATGGTGCCGTCGGCGGTCGTCCTGGTGGAGAGCATCCCGCTGACCGTCAACGGCAAGCCGGACCGCAAGGCGCTCCCCGCGCCCAAGCTGCGCTCGGCGCCGTCCGGCCGCCGGCCGCGCAACCCGCGTGAGGAGGTGCTGTGCGGGCTGTTCGCGGAGATCCTGAATGTGCCCGGTGTCGGTATCGACGACAACTTCTTCGCGCTGGGCGGCCATTCGCTGCTCGGAGTGCGGCTGATGAGCCGGATGCGGACCGCGCTGGGCGTCGAGCGGACCGTACGCGACCTGTTCCGCTCCCCCACCCCCGCGGGGCTGCTCGGCGACGGAGCGGAGGCCGGCGACCCGATGGGCGTACTGCTCCCGCTCAGCCCGCGCGGCACCCGGCGGCCCCTGTTCTGCGTCCACCCCGGGACCGGCGTCGGCTGGTCGTACGCCGGTCTGGCCCAGCATCTGGGCACCGACCAGCCGCTGTACGCGCTGCAGACCAGGGCGCTGCGCGAGCCCGACTACTCGCCGCGGGACGTGGAGGAGATGGCCGAGGAGTATCTGCGGCGGATCCGCCAGGTGCAGCCGTGGGGTCCGTACCGGCTGCTCGGCTGGTCGTTCGGCGGCACCGTCGCGCACGCCATCGCGGCGCTGCTGGCGAAGACCGGTGAACGGGCCGAGCTGATCGCGATGATGGATGTGCGTCCGATGCCGCCGCAGCGGCAGCGGGTCCGCCTCACCGAGGCCGACAAGCGGGACGTGCTCTTCGCCGAGCAGGACGACGGGGGCAACAAGCCGTTCGACCTGGCGGCCGGTGTGGAGCGGATGCGGCGGCGCGACATGGTGCTGGCCGACTTCTCCGACGAGGAGATCAAGGGGGTCATCGCGGCCTCCTTCGACCACGCGGAGATCCTGCCGATGTACCACCCGACCCGGGTCGCCACCGAACTGCTGTTCTTCACCGCGCGGCAGCCGCTCGACCCCGGCGACTCCCTGGCCCAGGAATGGGCGCCCTTCATCGACGGTCCGGTGGAGAACCACGGAATCGACTGCCCGCATCTGCGCATGGCGGAGACGGAGCCGATGGCGCACATCGGACGGGTACTGGCCGAGAAATTGCAGAGCCTCGACACAGCGCAGAGCGCCGACGCCGACGAGCCGGCCCTGTCGCCGAATATGTGAGACATTCCGGCAGCACATCCCAGGAAAAACCCGGATCCCCCAGCTTTTCCGACTTCCCCGACTTCCCCGCAATTCCCGACGAGCACGAGGAGAACATTACAATGACGAATCCCTTCGACGACAACGAGGGCACCTTCCACGTCGTGGTCAACGAGGAGAACCAGCACTCGCTGTGGCCGGCCTTCGCCCCGGTCCCGGCCGGCTGGACGGCCGTGTTCGGCGAGACCAGCCGGGACGAGGCGCTGGCCTACGTCGAGGAGCACTGGACGGACATCCGCCCCAGCAGCCTGGTCGCCAGCTACAGCTGATCGCTGTCCCGAAGGCCGTTTCCGGCAGCACTCGCCGTGCTGCCGGAAACGGCCTTTCCCTTTTTCCGGACGTGTGCCGGGACATCGCCGGAAAACCGCCACCCGCGCCCGGAGCGGCGCATTCCGGCTTCCGCCTTTCTGCCGCCGGAACTTCCTCCCGGCGAGGTGGCAGCCGCTTATATTCGTTTCTACGCAGTGAGGAATCCCCCCGTTCCTCGACGACTTCCGGAGACATCACATGGCGCTCGCCCAGCCCGGTCTGAAGGTCCTGGTGACCGGTACCGCATCGGATTCCCACACCTGGAACCTGGTCTACCTCCAGTTGTTCATCGAGGAGCTGGGGCACCGGGTGGCCAATCTCGGCCCGTGCGTACCGGCGGACCTGCTGACCCGCGGCTGCCGCCGGCACCGGCCCGACCTGGTGGTGATCAGCAGTGTCAACGGCCACGGCTACCGCGACGGACTGACCGCCGTCACCCGGCTGCGGGCCGAACCCGACCTGGCCGCCGTCCGGGTGGTGATCGGCGGCAAGCTCGGGGTCGCCGGCGAGCGGAACCCGCGGCGCGCGGCGCGGCTGCTCGCGGCCGGCTGCGACGCTGTCTTCGACGACGGGGACCTCGATCAGCTGCGGGAGTTCGTGACGGCGCTGGGCGACGGCCGGCGGCACACCGCCGTGCCCGCCGGGACCACGGCGTGAACGCGCCCGCCGCCGCTTCCTTCGGCGGCTTCGTCGCCGCCGCCGCGGCGGCCGGGCAGCTGGTGGTGCAGCCCCGGATGGGCTTCGGCCAGCCGCACCGGATGCGCGGCGGTCTGGAGCGCACCCGTTTCGCCGCGGCCACCACCGTGGGCACCTTGACCATCGACAGCTACACCAGGGTCGGCGACCTGGCCGCCGCGCGCGCCGCGCTCACCGAAGGCGCGGCGCTCAACGGCTATCCGATCGCCACCCACTCCACCGCCACCACCCGCGCGCTGCTGGACGGCGTCCACGACGCGTCCTTCCCGGTCCAGGTACGGCACGGCTCCTCCCGGCCGGAGACCATCATCCGCGCCCTGGCGGCGGCCGGCCTGGACGCCACCGAGGGCGGCCCGGTCTCCTACTGCCTCCCCTACGGCCGCACCCCGCTGGCCGAGTCGGTCGACAACTGGGCGCGTGGCTGCGAACTGCTGGCACGGCTCGTGCCGGCGCCGCGGGTGCCGCACCTGGAGACCTTCGGCGGCTGCATGCTCGGCCAGCTCTGCCCGCCCGGACTCCTGGTGGCGATCAGCCTGCTGGAGGGGATGTTCTTCGCCGAGCACGGGATCCGGGAGATCTCGCTCAGCTACGCCCAGCAGACCTCCCCGGCGCAGGACATCGAAGCGGTACGGGCGCTGCGGCGGCTGGCCGCGGAGTTCCTGCCGCCCGGCGTGGACTGGCATGTGGTGCTCTACACCTACATGGGTGTCTACCCGCTGACCGAGGCCGGCGCCCACCGGCTGCTGCGCGCCTCGGCGCGGCTCGCGGTGCGGGCCGGGGCGCAGCGGCTGATCGTGAAGACGGCCGCGGAGTCACGGCGTATCCCCACCGTCGGGGAGAACGTGACGGCGCTGGAGACCGCGGCCGCCGCCGCGCTGGCCGAACAGCCGCTGGACGAAGGCTCGCCGGACCCCGACAGCGAGGTGTACACGCAGGCCCGGGCCTTCGTGGAAGCGGTGCTCGGGACGGGCAAGGAGACCGGGGCCGCGTTGCGGACCGCCTTCGCCCGCGGCTATCTGGACGTCCCCTACTGCCTCCACCCGGACAACGCCGGCCGCTCGCGCAGCTTCATCGACGGCGCCGGACGGCTGCGCTGGTCCCGGGTGGGCGCGATGCCGATCACCGCCGACCCGGTGCCGCCGGGCACGTCCGCCGCGCTGACCGCCGACGGACTGCTCCGGGCGCTGTACGCCGTCGCCGGCCGCTTCGACCGCGCGGACCCCGAACTCCCGGACCGGCCGGACGGCCCCGACTGACCGGAGCCGTTCGCACGCCCTCCGACCGCCCCGCCGGCCGGACGAGTTCGGACCGCCCGACCGGGAGGACCGCGCCCAGCGGA
The DNA here is from genome assembly GCF_042650325.1 of Streptomyces polygonati. Classification (NCBI taxonomy): domain Bacteria; kingdom Bacillati; phylum Actinomycetota; class Actinomycetes; order Kitasatosporales; family Streptomycetaceae; genus Streptomyces; species Streptomyces polygonati. The sequence goes on from NZ_JBHSBB010000040.1 coordinate 21,790, forward strand.
CCCCCGAGCTTCAGCAAACCCGCAACCCCCTGGAACGACAACCGACCTACCGGGAGCCGAGATGCAGCAGCGTGACGTCACCCAGGCCGACGCGCCGACGGAAGGAGGCCCGACCGGCGTCCCCGTACCGCCGCCGCTCGGGGAGCACCTGCGCTCGCCCCGACTGCGGGCCGCCATGGTCGTCCAGCAGGAGGCGCTGTACGCGGCGCGGGAGTTCCTGCGCGAGCGGGGGTTCACCGAACTGCTGCCGCCGCTGGTGGGTCCGGTGACCGACCCGGGCGGACGGGGTGCGAAGGCGCTCGACGTGGACTACTACGGGCAGCCGTACAAGCTGATGACCAGCGCCATCCTCTACAAGCAGGCCTCGCTGCGCGGCTTCGGCAAGCTCTTCTACATCGCGCCCAATGTGCGGGTCGAGCCGCCGGAGACCGCCGGGACCGGACGGCACCTCGTCGAATTCCACCAGATCGACGTGGAGATGGCCGGCGCGAGCCGGGACGACGTGCAGGAGATCGCGGCGGGCCTGCTGAGCCGGGTCGTCGCGCATGTGTGGCGGACGGTGCCGGACGTACTGCGTGGACTCGGCCGGGACGAGCTGGACTTCGCGGAGACGCTGGACGGCAAGTTCGACGGGTGCACCCACGAGGAGGCGGTGGCGCGGCTGGCCGGGCGCGGGCACCGGCAGAGCCCGGACGCCGAGATCGACTGGGCGGGCGAGAAGCTGCTGTCGCTGGAGGCCGACCGGCCGTTCTTCATCAACGACTATCCGAAGGGCTCGCGCGGCTTCTACGACCGCGAGGACCCCGAACGCCCCGGTGTACTGCGGAACTTCGACCTGATCGCGCACGGCGGTTACGGCGAGCTGGTCAGCGGCAGCGAGCGCGAGGCGGACTACGCCACGATCGTCACCCGGATGCGGGAGAGCGGCGAGAACCCGGCGAAGTACGCCTGGTATCTGGACATGGCCCGTGAGGGGATCCCGGCGAGTGCGGGTTTCGGCATGGGAGTGCAGCGGCTGGTCCGCTTCCTCACCGGCCTCGACGCCCTGTGGCAGGTCAGCGCCTACCCGAAACTGCCCGGGGTGATCGCGCCGTGACCGGGCTGCGAGCGGCCGGCTTCCCCGAGCAGGCGGTCAGGGCGCGGGCCCGGCGCGGCACCGCCGAGGTGTTCCCGCCGGCCGACGCCTACGGCGGCGAGCTGTTCGGCTCCGACCCGGAGGGCGGCGGACAGCTGCCCTTCGCCGGGGACGAATTGGACCAGGCGCGGCTGGTGCCACCGGTGTTCATGCCGCGGCGGCTGGAGAAACTGATCGAGCTGGGTCGCGAACCGCTCTGGGACGATGTGGAACTGGCGACCGCGGTCGGCGGCTTCAGCAGTCGGCTCCCGCTGTATCTGAGCGCGTTCGGCTCCACCCGGGCGGGCAGCGGCGACCTCGGGGTCGCGGCCGGCCGGCAGGCCGCGCGGCTGGGCATCCCGATGGTGATCGGCGAGAACATGGTCCCGGTCCACGGCTACCGGCGCGGTGACGAAGCCGGAACGAGGTCCGCGCTGTTGAACCGGATCGCCGCTTACGCCGAGGAGGTCGCCGACGGCGTCGGCGGCGTGGTCGTCCAGCAGTCCACCGAGGACGCGGACAGCGAGGTGTGGAACCTCGTCTACAGCGATCCGGGCACCCGCCCGCTGCTGGAGTCGGGCCGGCTGGGCTTCGAGCTGAAGATCGGTCAGGGCGCCAAGCCGGGCCTGGGCGGGATGACAGTGGTCGGCGCGGCCGAAGCGGCCCGGCTGGCCGGGCGGTTCGCGGTCCGCGACCTGCTCGGCGGCGGCGGGGAAGAGGGCGAAGCGGCGGCCTACCGGCTGCGCTGCGCCAGCCCGGGGACCTTCACCGAGGAGATCGTCCGGCAGCAGCTGCGCTTCATGCGGAACAACTTCCCCCGGGCGAGAACCTGGGTGAAGTTCCACCCGGGGCGGGATGTCGCCGAGGCGGCGGCGACCGCCTGGCGGGCCGGAGCGGACGCGGTGACCGTCGACGGCGCCGAGGGGGGTACGGGCTGGGCGCCGCGGGTCTTCCTGGACCAGGTGGGGCTGAGCCTCACCGAGTGCCTGCGCCGTATCGGCCGTCCCGCCGGTTGCCTGCTGGCCTCCGGGCGCGTCTGGGAGGGCGGCCGGGCGGTTCGCGCGCTGGCGCTCGGCGCCACCGCCGTTGGCCTCGGCCGCGCCGCCCTCGTGGCTGTCGACGAGGACCCGCGGGACGGCCTGGTCCGCCTGGTCGAGGGCCTCGCCCTGGAAGCCAGGCTGCTGATCAGCGCGCTCGGCAAGTACAGCGCCGACTCGCTGACCGCGGAGGACGTCTGGTTCCCCGGCGCACCCGCCGCCCCCGCCCCGCACCCGTCCTTCGCCCCGGCGGGCGGCGCCTCATGACCGCCGCCGGCCCCCGGCCGCCCGAGCCGGCCCCCAGCCGTCCGCTCCGACGGGCCGTCACCGCCGTGGCGGGCACGGCCGGTCCGGGGCCGCAGACCACCGGGGCGCCCGGCCTCCGCGGCCGGCGGCCGAGCCCGGTCGCCGCCCTCAGCACTGTCGGCGAACTCCTCGGACTGATCATGGCCACTCCCCGGCCCGCGCCGGGCCGGGCGCAGGGGGTGCCGCGGTGAGCGGGCCCCGGGCGCCCGCCCGGAGCACGGCGCCCGCGTCGGACGGCCCGGTGACCGCGCGGGCCGCGCACGGCCGGTGTTCGGTGCGGGCCCGGTTCTCGCTGTCGGAGCTGCCGGTGGTCGTCGTGTATCCGCCTCAGGCGACCTGGGCCGGGGCGGCCGCCGCGCGGGCGCTCGCGGTGGCGGGCCGCTCGTACCTCGGCGGCCGGCTCCAGCTGCGCACCTACGGCGCCGGGCCGTACCCCGCCCGGCTGGTGCGGGCCGTCGCGGCGGCCCAGCGGCGGGCCGCGACGCTCGCTGTCGAGTCCACCCTGCGCGGCGGGCGCGGCACCGCCCGGGTCCGGGTCCGCTGCCGGTCCTGACCCCGACGGCCCGTCGGACACCCGGGCCCGCGCAACGCACCCCGACCCCGCCCGCGGCCCCACCCCGCACGTGCTTCCTTTCCTGTCCCGCAGTTCCGCCACCTCCCCCATCCTCCACAGAACAGGTGATCGCATGGACACGACGCCCTCCAGCGGGGCACCCGCCCCCCAGCGCACGATGAATGTGCACTGGGGCAAGGTGGGCGCGCTCGTCAGCGGCCAGGCGATGGTGCAGGGCGGCAGTTACGCCCTGCTCATCGCGATGAACTGGACCGCCGTGCAGATCGGCGGCGCGAGCGCCGTGAGCATGCTGATGCTCGCCTCGACGATCCCCCGCGCGCTGATGCTCATCTTCGGCGGCGCCGTCAGCGATCTGCTCGGTCCCCGCTATGTACTGGTGCGCACCACCGCCGCGCGGGCCGCGGTGCTGATCGGCGGCGCGGTGGTGGCGGCCTCCACCCAGCTGCTGTGGCCGCTGATGCTCGTCGCCCTGGTGGAGGGCTCACTGCTGGGCCTGGCCGGACCCGCGTCGAGTGTGCTGATGCCGCAGCTCGCCGCCCGCGAGCACCTGGGCCGGGCCAACTCCCTGTACTCGATGGTGCTGCGGCTGGCCCCCATCGCGGGCGCGCCGATCGGCGCCTGGCTGATCAGCGTCGGCCAACTCTGGCAGGCGCTGCTGGCGGCGGCCGGGACCGGCGTGTTCTGGCTGGCCTGCCTGCTCTATGTGACCCACGGGTTCAAGCCGCCGCGCCGGGACGCCGGTGTGTCGCTGTTCAAGCGCTCGGCCGACGGCATCCAGCTGCTGGTCCGCAACTCCCGGCTGCGCTGGATGTTCCTCGCCTCCTTCTGCCTGGACCTGGCGTTCGGCTGGCCGGCCGACGTGGCGCTGCCGTCGCTGGTGGACCAGCGCGGCTGGGGGGTGGGCGCGGTGGGTGTGGTGCTCGCCGCGTTCAGCGTGGGCGCGCTCGGCTCCAGCGCGGTGGGCGCGATCATGGCGCACCGCATCTCGATGTTCGTACGGCTGGTGGCGACCGGTCTGGGGCTGGCCGTCGGCATCCTGGTGATGGCACTGATGCCCACCGTGCTGTCGCTGACCGTGGTGGCCGCCGGGGTGGGCCTGCTGTCCGGGCTCAACGGCCCGGCGATCGTGACCGTCTACCAGCAGTCCGCCCCCGAGTCCCGGATGGGCGCCGCGATGTCGACGCTGTCGCTGTCCGGCATCGGGGTGGGCCCGATCTCCATCGCGATCTTCAGCAGCCTCGCCCTGGGTCTCGGCGTGCAGACGACCTGGCTGATCTGCGGCACGGTCGCCTTCTTCTCCCCGTTCGCCGCGCTGGTGGCGCTGCGTCAGCCGGTCCAGCTCGGCGAGCCGGGCGACACGGACGACCCTGCGGCGCAGGCGGCCGGCCAGGCCGGCGCGCAGGCCGCGGTCACCGCGTCCGTACGGTCCGACCGGCCCGACCCCGACACGACGCCGCTCGCCGCACCGCCGGCCACCGGCGCCCCCGCACCTGCCGACGTCCCGGAACCCCTCCCCGCATCCGTGTGAGGCAGCCATGAGGCATCCGCTGTTCCCGACCCCCACCGTCCCGCCCCCGGCCCGCTCCACGGCCGACGGCCTGCTGATCCCCACGTCGCTCGGCACCCTGTACGCGGCGCCCGTGCCCACCTCGGCGCTGACCGACGCGCCCGAGGTGTGGCTGGTGGACACCACCGCCCACCGCGAGCACGCGGCCCTGCACGCGGCGGCCACCCTGGACGTACAGGAACTGGCCCGCGCGGCGGAGTTCCTGTACGAGGCCGACCGCGATTCCTATGTGTGCGCCCATGTGGGTCTGCGCCGGCTGCTCGGGGCCTATCTCGGCCTGTCGCCGCGCGAGGTCTGCGTGGAGCGTGCCCCGTGCGCGCACTGCGGCGGGCCGCACGGGCGGCCCGTGGTCCCGGGTGACGCGCTGCACTTCTCGCTGTCGCACTGCGCCGATCTGAGCCTGCTGGCCTTCGCGACCGCCCCGGTGGGCGTGGACGTCGAGGCGGTGCCGGCGCCGCGCACCGTCGCCGAGACCACCGATGTCCTGCACCCGCGGGAGGCGGCCGAACTGGCGCTGCTGCTCCCGGCCGACCGGCCGGTGGCCTTCACCCGGGTCTGGACCCGCAAGGAGGCCTACCTCAAGGGCCGGGGGGTGGGACTGTCGGCCGACCCGGCCGCCGACTACGTCGGCTCGGGACCGCGGGCGGCGCCGCTGCCCGACTGGTCGCTGACCGATGTACGGGTCCCGGACGGGCACTGCGCGGCGGTCGCGGTGTACGTCCCGGGGCTGCTGCCCTGAGGCTCCGGGTCCCGCGCCGCCGGGACCCGGAGCACTCAGGGCTCCGCTCCCCCCGTCCCGGAAGTCCTCGCGCCGCCGGTGTCACGCGGGGCTCCCGGGGGCCGGGCCCGGACCGTGCCGCCGCGACCCGCCGGGCACCGGCAGCCGGCCGGCACCGGCGCGGGGCGGCCCCGGGTACCGACCCGGCCGGCATCGGGTGTCACCGCCCGGCGGTCCCGTGCGACCCCGTTATCGAACACACATTCGAATGTGTGCCAGAATCGCCTCCATGCCCCAGCACGCCTTCCCCGACGACCTCATCCAGGCGCAGCGCGACTGGTACTCCACCTACCGCGAACTGGCCACCAACGGCGCCACGGGCGCGCAGACCACGGTGCTGCGGCGGCGGCTGGTCCGGCTGTCCGTACGGATCACCGCCCACCCGTTCTGGACGACCCTGCCCGGCACCGCGCCGGCCGCCCGGATGGCGCTCAAGGAGATGACCTGGACCGAGGTCCGCTGAAGGCCGGCCACCGGCGGCGCGGCGTCCCGAGCCGCCGCCGGACGCCCCCCGAGACCGCCCCCGAACTGCGGTCGGGCCGTGCGGCGAGTGATCCCACAAGCCTCAGCGACATCTCGCGCCACCCGCGCCGCGAATTGATGAGAGCGCTCTCTGAAGTCCTTGACAGCCGGGCTCGCGGGCTCCAGGGTACGTCTGCGAGAGAGCGCTCTCAGCGCTTCCTCCGTCCAACGCCCGTGCGTCGGCGGGCCGCTGGCCATCCGTGTAAAGGTGGGTCGTACCTCATGTCCTCATTCAGGGCCGCAGACAGTGAACTACCCGAGCCCGAGCGCAGATCCGGGCCGAAGCCGGCGGGTACCGGCCTGAGCCGCCGCTCGTTCGTGACCGCCGCGGCGCTGGCCACCGCGGTGCCGGTGGCGGGCGCCACCGCCGCGGCGGCGCAGACCCCGGCCGGGCACGGGCGTCCGCACACCCCCGCCGAGCCGGACTTCGGCCCCAACGTGAGGGTCTTCGGCCCCGACACGCCGACCGCCGACATCCAGGCGGCGCTGGACGCCGCCGCGCTGGAGCAGGTGCCGGCCGAGTTCGGCACCGGCCGGTACGCCTTCCTGTTCAAGCCGGGCACGTACGACGTGGACGCGCAGCTCGGCTACTACACGTCGGTGGCGGGCCTCGGCCTGCACCCGGACGATGTGACGATCAACGGCGCGGTACGGGTCGAGGGCCAGGACCAGCCCGGCGGCGGGGACAGCGCGCTGACCAACTTCTGGCGGTCGGCGGAGAATCTCGCGGTGGTGCCCACCGGCGACGTCAACTGGTGGGCGGTCTCCCAGGCGGCGCCACTGCGCCGGGTGCACATCCGCGGCCAGTTGTTCCTCTTCCCGCGCAAGGGCGGCTTCTCCAGCGGCGGTTACATCGCCGACTCGCTGATCGACGAGCAGGCGCTCAACGCCTCGCAGCAGCAGTGGCTGACCCGGGACAGCACCGTCGGCAGCTGGTCCAACGGCGTGTGGAACCAGGTCTTCGCGGGAGTCGAGGGGGCTCCGGCGCAGTCGTTCCCCAGCCCGCCGTACACCACGCTGCCGACCAGCCCGCTGAGCCGGGAGAAGCCCTTCCTGTACGTCGACGAGCACGGCGGCTACCGGGTGTTCCTGCCCGCGCTGCGCCATGACGGGGTCGGTACGACATGGAGCGGCGGTACGACGCCGGGCTCGTCGGTGCCGATCGACCGGTTCTTCATCGCCAGGCCCACCGACTCGGCCCGCACCATCAACAAGGCGCTGTCGCAGGGCAAGCACCTGCTCCTGACTCCCGGCATCTACAAGCTCACCGACACGATCAGGGTCAAGTGGGCCGGGACCGTGGTGCTGGGCCTCGGCTACGCGACGCTGACTCCGGTGGGCGGCGTGGTGCCGATGACGGTGGACGACGGCCGCGGCGTACGGATCGCCGGTCTGCTGTTCGACGCGGGGCCGGTCAACTCCCGGGTGCTGCTGGAGATCGGCGGCCGGCGCGGCGGCCGCACCGACCCGCGCGACCCGGCGTCGGTGCAGGACGTGTTCTTCCGGATCGGCGGCGCGGGCGCGGGCAAGGCCACCACCGCCCTGATCGTGAACAGCGACAATGTGCTGCTGGACCACATCTGGGCCTGGCGCGCCGACCACGGCGCCGGGGTGGGCTGGACGGTGAACACCGCGGAGACCGGCGTGGTCGTCAACGGTGACCATGTGCTGGCCACCGGCCTGTTCGTGGAGCACTTCCAGAAGTACAACGTGATCTGGAACGGCGACCGGGGCCGGACGATCATGTTCCAGAACGAACTGCCGTACGATCCCCCGAACCAGGCGGCCTACCGCCACCACGGGGTGAACGGCTGGGCCGCCTACAAGGTGGCCGACTCGGTGCGGCACCACGAGGGCTGGGGCCTGGGCTCCTACTGCTTCTTCAATGTGGACCCGACGATCCACAACGCGCACAGCTTCGAGGCGCCGGTGCGGCCCGGCGTGAAGTTCCACGATCTGCTCACCGTGTCCCTGAACGGGGACGGCGTGATCGACCATGTGATCAACGACTTCGGCGACCCCGCTCAGGGCACCGCCACCGTGCCGGTGAACGTGGTGAGCTACCCGGCGAGTTGATCCCTGGCTCATGGGGATGAGGGGGCTGCCGCCGGTCGGTCCGGCGACGGCCCCCTCACGCCGTGTGCCTCCCGGGCCGGACGAGCCCGGTGAAGTGTGTCGCCCGGCCGATCGGGGCTGCCTAGGATGTGCGTCAACTGCCGCAATTGCAGCACTTGTCAGAGCCGAAACACCATGAGGGGCCCATGGAACACCAGGACGCGCCGCTGAGCGACAAGATCGATGTGACGGTGCCGAGCGTGGCCCGCATGTACGACTACCTGCTGGACGGGAAGGACAACTACCCGGCCGACCGCGAGGCCACCGAGCAATTACTGCTGCAGGTGCCGAGCATGAAGGTCCTCGCGCTCAACAACCGCGACTTCCTGCGCCGGGTGGTGCGGGTGCTCGCCAGGGACTTCGGCATCAAGCAGTTCGTCGACCACGGGTCCGGTCTGCCCTCCGTGGACAACGTCCACGAGATCGCCCAGGCCATCCACCCGGACGCCCGGGTGGTCTACAGCGACGTCGACCCCATCGTGCTGGCCCACGGCCGCGCCCTGCTGGAGCAGAACGAGAACACGGCGGTCCTGCAGGCCGACTTCCGCGACATCGACAGCATATGGGAGAGCGACGAGGTCAAGCGGCTGATCAGGATGGACGAGCCCATCGCCGCGCTCTTCGTCTCGGTGCTGCACTGCATCAAGGACGAGGACGACCCGGCCGGCGTGGTCCGCCGGGTGCGGGAGAAGCTGCCGCCCGGCAGCTATCTGGTGGTCTGCCAGCTCGTCAGCGACGACCCCGAGACCCGGCGGTCCGTCACCGAGTTCATGGCCGAGTCCACCGGTGACAACTGGGGCCGGGTGCGCACCCCGGAGGACGTCCGCGGCTATCTGGAGGGCCTGGAGCTCCTGGACCCGGGCCTGGTGGAGGTCTCCACCTGGCGCGCGGACAACGACCTCGCGCCCAAGCAGCCCAGCAACGAGTGGATCGAGTTCGGCGGTGTCGCCCGGCTGACCTGACGGCCGGCCGAACAGGCCCGCGGCGCGTCGCCGGAAGAGCGCCGGCCCTGTCGCGCACCGGTCACCGGTAGCGCTGCAGGGCCTCTTCCAGCATGACGCGGCTCGCGGCCGGTGTCGCGGCGAGCGCGCTCAGCTCGTCGAGCGCCGCGCGGTAGCGGTCGAGGTCCTCCAGCCGGTCCAGGTAGACCGCGCTGGTCATGTGCTCCAGATACACCACGTCGGGCAGGAAGCCCTGGGCGAAGCGCAGATAGGTGACGGCGGCGCCCGGAGTGGCTTCGGCGCTGGCGGCGTACGAGGCGACCTGCAGCCGGACACCCGGCTGCCGCAGCATGTCGAGCAGATGCAGCAACTGCTCGCGCATCACCTGCCGTCCGCCGACCGGCCGGTGCAGCACGCCCTCGTCGATCAGCGCCCACAGCACGGGTGCGCCCGGCTCCCACATCCGGCGCTGCCGCTCCAGCCGTAATGCGACCCGGCGCCGCACCTCGTCCGGCGGGGCGAGCCGGTGGCCGCTGAGCACCACCGCCTCCGCGTAGGCGGGCGTCTGCAGCAGGCCGGGCACGAACTGCGTCTCGTAGGTGCGGATCACATGGGCGTCCCGCTCCAGGCCGATGAGCTGCTGCAGCCAGTCCGGGACGACTTCACCGTACGGCTGCCACCAGTCGGGGCGGGCGGAACGCTGCACCATGGCGGCGATGTCGGCGCGTTCCCGGTCGTCCACGCCGTAGAAGTCCAGCAGGTCCTCGACGTCGCGGACCTTCAGCGAGACATGGGCGGTCTCCATCCGGCTGATCTTGGAGGCGTGCGCCCTGATGTGGGCGCCGGCGCTGGCCGGGGTCAGGCCGCGGCTCTCCCGCAGTCCGCGCAGATAGGCACCGAGCACCCGCGCCATGGCCTTGGCGCCCATGTCGGGGCGCCGCTCCAGGAGTTGTATCGGTGAGACGACCTGCGGCGAGGCGGGCATGCGGGCTCCCAAGCGGTATCCGGACAGGCCAGTATGGCACCTGGGAGCCCGCCGCCACTGCCTGACAGCGTTGGTTCTCGGCCGACTTCAGGCCGCCGGGCGCCGGTTCACCGGTGGGTCGGCCGGTGGGTCGGGCGCCGGGTCAGTCGGTGAGGGCGTCGAAGTCGCCGTCCTTGGCGCCCTCGACGAAGGCGGTGAGTTCGGCGCGTGTGTAGACCAGGGCCGGACCGTCGGGGTGGCGCGAATTGCGCATCGCCACACCGCCGTCGGGCAGCATGGCCACCTCGACGCAATTGCCGCTCTGGTTGCTGCGCCCGCTCTTGATCCACTGCGCTCCGGTGATGGAGCTGGCCTGTACGCCGTTGTCGAACTGCTGCACCGAGCATCACTCCTTCGTTGGTTCGGCCGTCCCGCGAGTCCGCTTTCGCATCAGGGACGACCATAGGTACACACGTACCCACTGCGCACGTGCGGATGCAATTTCCGATGCAATTGCATCGATGGCCGCCGAACGACGATACTGAGCGTGTCGACATGATCGCGATGCGTGCAGATGAGCTTCGCTCGGAGGGGTGAACCGCATGACCGCCCAGGCGTCCGCCGCCGGGAACGACCCGGGACAGAAACACCAACGCCCGCCAGTGGCAAGGCGGTTGGGGGTCAGGCCGCTGGAGGCCCTGCTGCGGGCCGAGTGGCGGGCGTGGGGCGGCCGCGGCCCGACGGACTTCGACGGGGACGGTTTCGCCGCGCTCCGCTTCGACGCCTCCCCGGTCAGCGTCACCCGCACCCGGCGCTTCCTGCGCAGCACCCTGCTCGGCTGGCGGCTCCAGGAACTGGTGGACGACGCGACCACCATCGCCGCCGAGTTGGTGGCCAACGCCGTCACCCACGCCCTCCGGCCGCCGCGTCCGCACCCGCCGCTGCCGGCCGACCCCACCGCGTGGATCGCCCTGCTGCGCTTCGAGCGCGCGGTGGTGTGCGCGGTGGCCGACCCGAGTCCGCGGCTGCCCGCCCTGTCCCGCCCGGAGCCGTTCGCCGAGTCGGGCCGCGGGCTGCACATCGTGGCCGAACTCAGCGAGACCTGGGGGCACTCGCCACCGGAACCCTCCGGTAAGACCGTCTGGGCCCGGCTGACCGGCGGCGGTTGACGGGCGCGCCCGGCCGGCCCCGCGCCGGCCGGGCGGCGCCCCGGCTGACACCGCCCGCTCGCGGGCACGACCGCGCCTTCCGCTACGACTCCCGCCGCACCTCGATCAGCAGCGCCTGCTCCGGGTTGAGTGTGGGCATCGGGACGCCGGCCACCGCCAGCACCGCGCCCGGCAGCGTCACCCATCCGTCCAGCGCCGCGGTGAGCCAGGCCGGGCCGCGGGTCTGGTGCCAGGACGGCAGCCCCAGCTCGGTGCGGACCCTGACCTGGTAGCGGGCGTCCGCCGCGAGGCCGGGCAGCGGGACCCGGCCCCACTGGGCCTCGGGCGAAGTGGCCACGCGGGCCCAGCAGTAGAGAGCCGAGCCGCCGTCCCGGGCGACCACGCCGTGCAGCAGGGCGGCCTCCTCCCCGGAACCGGGGGAGCCGGCCAGGTCGGCGCGTACGGTACGGCCGCTGTGCAGCAGCGGGCGCAGTTCGCGGTAGAGGGCCGTCCAGGCGGTCAGCCGGGCCAGTTCCTCCGGAGTGCAGCGGGTGATGTCCTGCTCGATGCCGGCGTGGCCGAACAGCGCGGTGACCATCCGGAAGGTGTCGGAGCTGATCCGGGCGGTGGTGTGGCTGGTGGCGGGCCCCACATGGGAGCCGGTCAGCTCGGGCGGCAGCAGTTGGGCGGTCCAGCGCTGGATGGACTGGCGCTCCACCGGGTCGTTGCAGTCCGAGGTCCACACCCGGTCCGTCCTGGACAGGATGCCGAGGTCGATCCGGCCGCCGCCGCTGGCGCAGCTCTCGATCTCCAGCGCCGGGTAACGTTCCTTGAGGGCGTCCAGTAGCCGGTACAGGGCCAGCACCTGGGCATGGGCGGTGGGCCGGTCGCCGGGACCGTGCACGGCCTCGTGCACCTCCCGGTTGTGGTCCCACTTCAGATAGTCGATGGCGTAGCGCTCGATCAGCGCCTCCAGCGACTTGAGCAGGTATTCCCACGCCTCGGGATGGGCGATGTCCAGGACGTACTGGTGGCGGGCCGAGGGGCCCAGACCGCGGGCCGGGCCGAGCACCCAGTCGGGGTGCTCCCGGGCCAGCTCCGAGTCGAGGTTGACCATCTCGGGCTCGACCCACAGGCCGAACTCCATGCCGAGCGCGCGCACCCGGTCGACCAGCGGGCTCAGCCCCTTGGGCCAGACCACCGGGTCGACCGTCCAGTCGCCGAGGCCCGCGTTGTCCGAGCGCCGGCCGCGGAACCAGCCGTCGTCCAGTACGAAGCGCTCCACGCCGACCTCGGCGGCCCGGTCGGCGAGCCCGAGCAGCCGGTCCAGGTCGTGGTCGAAGTAGACCGCCTCCCAGCTGTTGAGGATCACCGGGCGGGGACGGTCGGGGTGACTCGGGCGGGACCGCAGCAGGGTGTGGAACCGGTCCGCGAGACCGTCGAGACCGGTCCCGGACCAGGCGAAGTAGCAGACCGGGGCCTGGTAGCGCGCGCCGGGGGCGAGCCGGATCTCGCCGGCCCGCAGCAGTTCGCCGCCGCCGAGAGCGGCGGCGTGGGTGCCGGCGCCCTCCGGGTGCCGCTCGACGAGATAGCGCTGGTCGCCGCTCCAGGCGATGTGCACGGCCCACACCTCGCCCTCCCGGAAGCCGAAACCGGGCACACCGACCGTCAGCAGATACGGCGAGTCGAGCCCCGGCTTGCCGCGCCGCGTCTCGCGGGCGTGCGTTCCGTAGCCGAGCGGGCGGCGCTGCGGGGAGCGCTCACGGCTCCACTTGCCGGTGAAGTCGAGGATCTCGGTGGCCCGACGGGGCAGTGGCAGCAGCGTGGTGACCTGCGCGAGGTCGTACGGGGCCGACTCCGCTCCCCCCTGCCGGGTGACCTCGGTGCCGACCGCGAGCACTCCCGAGGGGTCCAGGGTGTAGCGGACCGCGAAGTCGAGGCCGGAGGCGTCGTCGGTGAGCCCGACAAGCAACTCGCCCCCGGCGTCGCCCTGCTGATGGACGGTGGTGGCGACGGTACGCAGCCGGGGGGCGGCCGCCGCGCCGGCCCGGTGGCCGTGGTGGGCGGGGGTACCCGACCAGTTGTCGGCCTCGGTCGGCCAGATGGTGAACACCCGGGGGGTGTCGACGGCGTTGTTCAGCACGGCGGCGTCGGCGGTCAGCGCGAGCGCGGCGATGTCCTGGCCGGACAGCTCGCCGAGATCGGCTCCCCAGTGGAGGACTCTGGGCACCGGCTCGGTCAGCTCCACGACGAAGCAGGTGCCGGCCGCGCGCAGGGAGACGATCCGCGCGGGGGTGTCGGGCATACAGAGTCCTTTCGGTTCGTCCACCATGATGGACGGTTCCGGCGACCCGGTCCGGCCGGCCGTATCGGCTGCGGCCGGACCCGGTGGCGGTCAGTGGTGCCGGCGGAGTACGCCTCGGACACAGGATCCTGTTCTCAAGGTCCTCACGCGGTCCTGGCGGTCCTCGGCGGATGTCGGCGGCCTTCGGGGTGCCGAGGCGGACCGACAGGTCGGTGCCCTGCCTGGCGAGCGCCTTCGGGAGGCGTCCGCCGGCGCGGGGACCGACGGGAAGAATGTACCGGTCTGCGACACCTTGGACCTACATCACTCCGAGCCCGACCATGGACTCGCCGATCTTCGGAGCGTATCCCGTGTTCTGCGGCGAACGTACCCGGACGGCCGTGGTGGCCACGTCCGCCCGGGTACGCGGGGGCGTGTCAGGCCGTGCGTCCGTGCCCGGTCAGACGGTGATCCGGTCGATGTCGGAGGCGTAGTCGGTCGGATTGCCGAAGGTGACGGTGTTGCTGCCGGCGTTGAGCCGGACGGGTACGGTCACGGACTGCGCCGCGCCCCAGTCGTTGTCGTTGCTGCCGGCCAGCGGGAGCTGGAAGGACGTACCACCCGAGGTGATGACAACGGTCCGGCCGGAGGAGCCGTCCACGTAGTCGAGGGTGAGCAGGTAGGTCCCGTCCTTCGGCGCGGTCACACCGGTGATCGCGAGCGAGTTGCCGCCGCCGCCGAGGTCGCCGACCTTCTTGCCGCCGGAGCAGCCGGCGCAGTCGCCGGTGCTCGCGCCGCCGCTGAGGGTGTTGCCGGGAGCCTCGGCCTCGTAGGAGACGGGTCCGCCCGCGGCCGGCGTGGTGACCGGGACCGCCTTGCTCGCGGCGGACCGGTGGCCCTTGGCGTCCCTGGCGGCCACCGTGAAGGAGTAGCCGCTGGCGGGGGTCAGGCCGGAGACAGTGGTGGTGGTGCCGGTGGTGGCGGCGACTTTGTTGCCGTTGGCGTAGATGTCGTAGCCGGTGACCGCCGCGGCGCCGGTCCTCACCGCGTCCCAGGCCAGTGAGACGGAGGTCGCGGTGGCGGCGGTGCCGTGCACCGCGAGCGGTACGCCGGGGGACGCGGCGGCGCGCGGGGTGATGGTCAGCAGGCGCGAGCCGTGCGGCGGCAGCTCGGCGGTGAAGGAGCCGGCGGCGGCGCCGAGGTTCTGGTGGCTCCACAGGTCGCGCAGGTCGGCCTTGCCGCTGATGCCGAGGTCGCCGAAGTCGGCGGTGACGTCCTGGTAGCCGGCGCCGAGGTTGAACAGCGCCACGGTGTAACCGCCGTTCGCGTCGCGGGAGTACCAGACCTGCCGGTCGGTGGCCTGGCTGACCGGCTTCGCCGGGTCGCCCGCCTGGTCGACCGCGATGACCTCGTCGTTGGTGAGCAGCGACAGACCGTAGTCGTCGAGCTTGGTGAGGTCGTCCCCGGTGTACAGCGGCGCGGACTCGATCGCCCACAGCGTCATATAGCTCTGCCGCTCGACATCGGTGAGGCCGTCCATCGGGCCGACGCCGACATCGAGGGAGTCGAGGTTGTTCCAGTGGCCGGGACCGGCGTCCGGGATCCACTGGACGACGTCGTTCCAGCGCTCCTTGACCGAGCTGTTCCAGCTCACCAGGGTGTCGCAGTAGCACTCGACATCGGTGTCCACCCGCCAGCCGTTGGAGTTCTGCCGCCACACAGCGGCCTCGGCATGGCTGAGCGACCAGGACAAGGTGAGCTGGATGGGACGGCCGGCCTGCCGCAGCGCCGCGTGCCAGGCCTCGACGTCGGGGACGTTGTCGTGCGCGGCGTCGCCCTGGCCGGAGCCGGGGCCGACGCCGTCCACCTTGAGGAAGTCCACGCCCCAGCCCGCCAGTTCGTCGGCGACGGAGTCGATGTACTCGGTGGTGCAGGGGCTGTCGAAGTCCAGCTGGTAGGACACGTTGTCCCAGCCGCTGGTCGTGCGCAGGTCGGGATAGACGATGTCCTTGGTGGTGCAGCCGGGAGCGTCGTAGATCGGCGTTCTGCCGTCGTTGTAGGCGTCGAAGTAGAGACCGACCGCCAGGTATGTGCCGAACTTCAGCCCCTTCTTGTGCAGTTGGTTCCCGAGGTAGGTGAAGCCGTCGGGGAAGGTGGTCGTGTCCGGGACCGGCCGGCCGTAGTGGTCGAAGCCGCCGACCCAGCCCGCGTCCACGTTGACGTAGTCGTAGCCGTGGGACTTCAGCTTGGCGGAGAGCACGTCGGCCTGCTGGAGGACGTGCGCCTCGGTGAGGTAGTCCTCGTTGCCGTAGCCGGGGAAGTTGGTGGACTCCAGGCTCCAACTGCTCCAGCCCATGTACGGCTTGGCGGCCAGTACGGGTGCCGCACCGGGCCGCGCGGGCGCCGGGGCCTGGGCGTTCGCGTTGGTGGCGCGGGCCGGTGCGGCGGCGGAGGCCGCCGCGGGCACCACGAAGGCGGCGACCAGCGCCGCGACGGCGAGGAGGGGCAGGGCGAGGGTGCCGCGCGGGCCGCCGCTCCGGAGGCGGGGCTGCCGTCTGCCGCGTCGTACGGACACGGTGGGTCCTGCGGATGCTGCTGGACGAGCCATGGGTCTACTCCATCTCGGCGCTGAGGTGTGCGGCGGAGATCGGGAACCGCCGTGGACGCGGCCGGGGTTCACCTGTCCGCGGGGCGTTCCCCCGGTGGTGGTCGTCCCGGACACACCACCGGGGGGGACAAGCCGCGACCGGTGGGAGGAAGCCGGCCGCACTCCTCCCCGGACGGACCGTCCCGTCCGCCCCGACGAGGAAGTGCCGCGAATCTAGCCAGGGTTTCCTTCCATCGTCAACATACTCGGCGAGGAAAATCCGATGCTGGTGCCCACATATCTTCCATGTCAGGCCCCATCTTCAGGGGGTTTCATACTTTCCGCTGGAAAGGTAGGGTCCGGGCATGACGCTCGCCGATCAGCCGCCGGCCGCCGCTCTGGTCTTCCAGACCCTGCTCGCCCACGGCCCGCTGACCCGGGCCGAGGCCGGGCGGCGCACCGGGCTGTCACCCGGCGCGGTGACCAAGGTGGCCACTCCCCTGCTCGCCGACGGCTGGATCACCGAGCTGGGCCGGCCGGCCGTGGCGGAGCGGGCCAACGGCCGCCCGGCCACGCTGATCGCGGTACGGGCGGAACGCGCGCGCTTCATCGGCGTCAAGGTCACGGCCGACGAGGTGATCGGTGTGCTCGCGGATCTGACCGCCCGGCCGCTGGCGGCGCGGCGTGCCCGGCTGGGCTCGCGGGACGTCGGCACGGTCGTACGGGCCATCGCCCGGCTGGTCACCGCGTTGCGGGAGGCGGCCGGCGCCCGGCAGGAGGGCGGTGTGCACAGCGTCGGCGTCACCATCTCCGGCGATGTCGACGGGCACACCGGCACCGTGCAGTACTCGCCGTTCCTCGACTGGCGGCGGGTGCCGCTGGCCCGGTTGGTGGAGTCGGCCACCGGCATCCCGACGGTGATCGAGAACGATGTGCGGGCGCTGACCGTGGCCGAGCAGTGGTTCGGCGCGGGCGTGGGACTGTCGTCGTTCGCCCTGGTCACGGTCGGCGCCGGCATCGGCTGCGGGTTGTCCATCGGCGGCCGGGTGGTGTCGGGGGCGCACGGGGTGTCGGGAGAGGTCGGACATCTGCCGGTCGGCGGCGGCGACCGTATCTGCACCTGCGGCAACACCGGCTGTGTGGAGGCCGTCGCCTCGACGCACGCCATCACCGAGCAGGCGCGGCAGGCCACCGGCGACCCAGAGCTGACCATGGCCCAGGCGGTGCGGCTGGCGCACTCCGGGGACCCGGCGGTGCGGGCGGTCTTCGCCCTGGCGGGCCGCGCGCTGGGGCGGGCGATGGCCTCGGTCGCCAATCTGATCGGCCCCGAGCGGATCATCGTCTCGGGCGAAGGGGTCGCCTCCTACGACCTGTTCGCCGACCAGATCCGGCGCACCTTCGCCGACCACGCGTTCGGCGCGGCGGCGGACTGCGACCTCGTGGTCAGACCGCTGCCGTTCGAGGAGTGGGCGCGCGGCGGCGCGGCCGTCGCCGCGCAGCGGGTCTTCGCACCGTCGAAGTGATCTTCCCGCATCCGCCGACCCCCAACGACCCCCGCCGACCCCCGCCGCGTTCCGGCCGCGCCGCCACGGCACGGGGCCCGGGTCCGCCAGGAACCCGGGCCCCGTCTCCGGCTGGGCCGCGGTCAGGACAGCTTCGCCAGATCCTTGTTCAGCTCCAGCACATTGACGTGGGCTTCACCGAGGAAGCCGATGCTGCGGCCGTCCACATGCCGCGCGACCAGCTGGTGCACCGCGTCGGCCGACACCCCGCGGGCCTTGGCGACCCGGTTGACCTGCTCGTACGCATAGGCCGTGGAGATGTCCGGGTCCAGGCCGGAACCCGAGGCGGTCAGCGCGTCCGGCGGCACCTTCGCCGGGTCCACCCCGTCGAACGCGGCGACGTCGTGCCGCCGCTGCTGGATCGTCTTGACCAGACCCGGGTCGTTGGGACCGAGGTTGGAGGCCCCGGAGGCGAGCGGGTCGTACGATCCGGCCGACGGGCGCGGCTGGAAGAACTTCGGGTCCGGCCGGGCCGCCTCGTCGGCGTTGTCCGGGTCCTTCTTCGGCAGGTCGAAGTTCTGGCCCAGCAGGCTGGAGCCGACGACCTTGCCGTTCTGCTTGACCAGGGAGCCGTCGGCCTTGTCGTTGAACGCGGCCTGGGCGACACCGGTCACCGCGAGCGGATAGATCACTCCGCAGATCACCGTCATGAGCAGCAGGATGCGCAGCGCCGACAGGTGCCGGCGGATCGCGGTCGGAAGATTGGACATGTCCTACACCTACTTTCTTCGGGTCCGCCGGTCAGCTCAGTCCGGGAATGAACTGGATGATCAGGTCGATGACTTTGATGCCGGCGAAGGGCAGTACCAGGCCGCCGAGTCCGTACACCCAGATGTTGCGGTTGAGCAGTTGCGCGGCCGAGGACGGCCGGTAGCGCACGCCGCGCAGCGCCAGCGGGATCAGCACCACGATGATCAGCGCGTTGAAGATGATCGCGGAGGTGATCGCCGACTGGGGACTGTGCAGGCCCATGATGTTGAGCTTGTGCAGGCCCGGGTACGCCACGGTGAACATCGCGGGGATGATCGCGAAGTATTTGGCGACGTCGTTGGCGATGGAGAAGGTGGTCAGTGCGCCGCGGGT
>NZ_JBHSBB010000041.1:0-1914 GCF_042650325.1 Streptomyces polygonati
CAAGCCACCATCACCACCCACCCCAACCACCACAACACCCCCCAACTCACCGCCCACATCACCACCACGGCAGGCACCGACCTCGACGTGCGAACGGTAAGGAGCTGGCTGCGGGAGCGGCTGCCGGAGCACATGGTCCCCACCTTCATCGTGGTGCTGGACCGGATGCCGCTCACCGCCAACGGCAAGGTCGACAAGAGAGCTCTCCCCGCTCCCGACATCGCCCCCACCGAGGGCCGTGCTCCGCGCACTCCACTGGAGGAGATCGTCTGCGGGCTGTTCACCGATGTCCTGGCGGCTCCCGCGCCGCTCACCGTCGACGACAACTTCTTCGACCACGGCGGCCACTCCCTGCTCGCCGCCCGGCTCGCCGCCCGCGTCACCGCCGTCCTCGACGCACCCCTCACCATCCGTGACGTCTTCCTCAACCCCACCCCGGCCGCCCTCGTCGAGCACCTCACCGCCCGAACGGACCGGGGAGCCGCCGCCCGTCCCGCGCTGACCGGCGAACCCCGCCCCGAGCGGCTGCCGTTGTCCTACGCCCAGCGCCGGCTGTGGCTGATCTCCGGCATGGAGGGGAGTTCCGCGGCGTACAACGTGCCGCTGTCCGTCCCCATCGACGGCGATCTCGATGTCGAAGCGCTGCGTTCCGCCTTCGCCGACCTGATGGACCGCCACGAGCCGTTGCGCACGGTCTTCGCGACCGCGGACGACGAACCGTACCAAAGGGTGCTGCCGGTCGGCGCGGCCCCGCTGGTCTTCGAACGCCGCACGGTCGGCGCCGAGTCGCTCGACGGGGAGATCCGGTCGGCGGCCGGCCACGTCTTCGACCTGGCCGCGGAAGCTCCCTTGCGGGTAACGCTGTTCGAACTGGGCGACGACCGCAGGGTGCTGCTGATCCTGCTGCACCACATCGCCACCGACGGCCAGTCACTGCGCCCGCTCCTGACGGACCTGGCGAGGGCCTACACGGCGCGGCTGTCCGGTGCCGGCGCACCGCGGTGGTCCGGGCTTCCCGTGCACTACGCCGATTACGCGATCTGGCAGCGGCGGCTGCTGGGTGAGGCGGCGCGGCCGGACAGTGTGCTCGGCGCCGAGCTGGCGCACTGGCGTGGCGCGCTCGCCGGGCTTCCCGAGGAACTGGGACTGACGCTGGACCGGTCGCGGCCGGCCGTGGCCGGTCACCGGGGCGGCGCCGTACCGCTGGACTTCGGGGCCGAACTGCACGAGGGCATCGCGCGGTTGGCCCGCGCCCAGCAGTGCACGCCTTTCATGGTGGTGCACGCCGCGCTCGCCGCGACGCTCACCCGGCTCGGCGCCGGCCCGGACATCCCGATCGGCTCCCCGGTGGCGGGACGCAGCGAGGACGCGCTCGCCGACCTGGTGGGTTTCTTCGTCAATACGCTGGTGCTGCGCGCGGACACCTCGGGCAATCCGACCTTCCGCGAGCTGCTGGCCCGGATCCGTACCGCCGATCTGGACGCCTTCGCCCACCAGGAGGCACCCTTCGACCTCGTTCTCGAAGCCGTCGCCCCGGAGCGGTCGCTGTCCCGGCATCCGCTCTTCCAGATCTGCCTGGCCCTGGACAGCGGCGCCCCGCCGCGCCTGGAGCTGCCCGGCCTGCGGGTCGGGGACGTGCGCCCGATCGCCAACGGCTCGGTCAAGTTCGACCTGGAGTTCCTGCTCAGCGCCGACGACGCGAACGGCCTCACCGGACAGGTGCTCTACGACGCCGCGCTCTTCGACGGCGCGACCGTCCGGCGGATGGTGGCGATGCTGGGCCGGATGCTGCGCCAGGCGGTGGCCGACCCCGATCTGACGCTCGCGGCGGCGGACCTCCTCGACCCCGAGGAGCGTCGGTCGGTGCTGTCGGTGTGGAACGGCGCGGCGGCCGATGTGGAGGACGCCTCGCTG
>NZ_JBHSBB010000042.1:0-5064 GCF_042650325.1 Streptomyces polygonati
CGCGGATCCCTCATGTGGCTGAAGCTCCTCACTCCAAAAACATGATCCGAACCCCGAACAGCTCCTAGTCGTGCAGGTCGAACTGTCGCAGCCATTCGGGATCCCCGTCGCCGACTGTGGCAACCAGCGCTCCGCTCAGCAGGAGCATGTACAGAACGAACGTGATGGGGTCTCCACCGAAGTGCTCCATGCCCTCGTTCAAGGTGACGTTCGGGGAGTCTGGGTGTCCGATGAGTCCGGCAGCGTAAAGGAGATCGTCGTGCGACACCCCGAGCGTCTCGGAAATCCATTCCACGGCCGCCCGAGCTTGGTCCTCGCTGATCTGCTCGCGGGCAGCAACGAGCCAGTGCATCAGAGTGCTCCACACCATCGCTGGATCTGATGGGTTCTCCCCTTCGATGAAGGAGCCCCCTGGCCCTTTGGAGGGGTTGTCCATCCAAGCTGCGATGTCAGTGCGCAGTCGTTTGGCAGTGCGAACACGGGAGATCTCGGAGAGGTCCAGCTCCGGAAGCCTCTTCTTGTTCGTGCGAGTTAACCGGCGACGTTGGCTATTTCGTCCCATCAGCGAAGGGTGTCACGTAAGGCGAGCGTCGCGTGGCCATATCGCGGACTCCCTCGTTAGCCGCTCACATGCGAGTAGAGCAGGGTGTCCCGTCACCTTTGGAGCTCTGGCTGTCGATCTGGTCAGCCGTCGGTCCTCTGCTTGCCGCCAGCCGGACGAGCCCGAGGAACGAGCTTGGCAGCCTTCTCTGCGACCTCCCGGTCCAGCTCCGGCAGGAGGCTCGTGTATGTGTCCGAGGTCAGGGCGATCGTGGAGTGGCGCAGGACCTCCTTCACCGTGTGGATGTCGCCGCCGCCCGCGTGGGTGAGCGTTGCGGCGACGTGGCGGAGGTCGCGGAAGGTGATCGGCGGGAGGTCGGTCGTCGCGTGGATGCGGCGGAAGGTGTCGGAGACCATCTCGGGGTGGAGCCAGGAGCCGTCCTCCCGGGTGAAGACCTTGCCGGTGTCGTTCCAGGCAGAGCCCCACCTTTTGTGGTCCTTCTTCTGGCGCTTCCGGTGGGCGCGGAGAGCGGCAACCGTGAGGCTGTCCAGGGCGATGGTGTTGGCGCTGCCGTCCGTCTTGGGATCGGCTTCGTACGGATCCCACCCGTCGACCACGATCTCCTTGGCCGGGGTGATGAGGCCGGCCTTGAGGTCGACGTTGCTCCAGTCCTGGCCGACCGCCTCCCCGCGACGTAGGCCGCGGAAGCCGACGAGGTGGAAGAGGGCGTACAGCCGGTCGTCCTGGGCCGCGTCGAGGAAGATGCCGAACTGCTGCGGTGTCCAGACCATGACCGGGCCGGGTATCTCGCCGGTCTGCCGCCACCGCCGTACGCGTTCGTCCGTCCAGAGCAGGGGCTTCGGCCGCCTGCCGGAGACGAGTTCGACGTGCGAGGCGGGGTTGAAGGTGATGAGCTGCTGCGCGATGGCGGAGTTGAGCGCGGCGCGCAGGGTGCGGCGTATCGCCTGCTGTGTGGAGGGACCGGTCACCTTGCGGAAGGGCGGCATCTCGGCGAGCTTGGCCCGCTCCGCCGCCAGCCGCGCCCGCTCGGAGGCTACGGGCCGTCCCGGCGTGCTTGGCTTGCAGCGGGCGATCTGTGCCCGGCGAGCTTCGTTCTCGGCCGCGATCACCTCGTTGGCGTCGGCAATCGCGTCGAACATCTCCACGAGGTGGCCGACGTTCAGCCGGTCGAGCCGCACGTTCCCGATGCGCGGCTTGAGGTGGACGTTGATGTGCGATGCGTAGCCGTTGAGGGTCGTCCTGCGGCGCTTCTTGGACGCGAACCAGAGGTCCAGCCACTCGCCGACCGTCGTGCCGCCGCGTAGGTCGAGCCCGGACCGGAGGCGTCGGCGGATTTCCTCGGCGTTGGGCAGCGGGGCCTTCTCCTCCACCAGGCGTTCCAGCAGGGCCGCGACGCGTTGGACGCTGTCCTGGTCGTCGGTGTCGGCGAGGCCGAGGAGTGTGCGGACGTGATCGAGGTCGGCCTGGGCGGCTTTGAGACTGTCGTAGCCCGCCCGGCTGAAGGAGCGGCGCGTGCCGTCCTCACGCGGCGGGAGTTCCTGGCGTACGGAGTAGGACCCGTGCTTGCGGTTCGCGAGCTTCGGGCAACTACTGCCCAGCGGTCGGCCGGTTTCGGCGTCACGGCAGTAGCAGCGGCGGTGAGTCGAGCCCTTCATGGTGCTTCTCCCAGCAGGTTCAGAAACCGTCTGCCGGGGCGTCCTTCCAGACGATCTTGCCCTCGGCATCCATTGACCAGGTCCGTCGCGGTGCGGCTCTGCGCTCACGCAGTTGGGGGCTGGGGCCGTCGTAGTCGTACGACTCGCCGGTGAACCACTGGAGTGCCGCGAAGGTGTCGGCCGGTTCCTCGTCGGGGAGCGTCTGCACGCGGTCCACGAGGCCGTCGGGATAGATCAGGCAGATCGGCGCGACGTGCAGGGCCTTGGCGAGCACCATGACCTCGACCAGGGGCAGTTGGGAACGTCGGCCGGACTCCATGTTGGCGATGACGTTGCGGGGGATGGCGTATCCGAGGTCGGTGCAGGCGCGGGCCAGGTCTTCGCCGCTCATGCCCAGTTCCTTGCGGCGCCGGCGGACCTCGGCCGCCACCGTCGCCATGACCTGGTCGGCCCACTCCGGGGCGTTGTCTTCATTCCGCCCAGCATCAGTACCGCGTTGTGTAATGACGACACAGTAGCTTGGTGCACCCTCCTGACCTGGGCTTGGAGCCGATCGCGAGACCGCGTTCGCCGAGAGCTGTATGTGTGCGGAGGCAGGTATGGGTGAGAGCGGTATGACCCGGCCGGTGATCAAGGGGATGGCCAAGGATGAAGTGCTGTCGCTGCCGGCGGCGGTGGACCTGGAGACGGCGAACCGCGCACTCGGCCTGGGGCGGAGCAAGGGCTACGAGTTGGCCAAGCGCGGCCAGTACCCGTGCCGTGTCTTGCGGTTGGGCAGTTCGTATCGCGTGGTGATGGCCGAGTTGCAGGCCTTGCTTGGGCTCGCAGCATGACGTCCGTGATCCCTGTACGCGCGCACGTTGGGGGCCGCCCAAGATCTCGTGGACTGCGGCGGGCGTTCGTCGTACTGTCCGTGGTCGCTCGCGCGGAGCCAACCGCCGAGAACGAACGAGCCCCCGACGCGCCAACGCCGGAGGCTCACAACTCCCCTGTACGCCAGGCACGTTCAACCTAGGTGGGGGCGGGCCGGCCAGCCTGCTCCCACCGGTCGAGGAGCTACAACATGGAGCCTACGACAGCCGCTGTCCGAGACGCACCCCCTGCGGCCGCCTGGCCGCCGGTCACCGTACCCGGTCAGCCGGACCGTACGACGTGGCAGCCGCTCGCGGAACTGACCGCCGAGCCGGAGCCGTCCGGCGACCCGTCGGCTGTGGTGACCGGGCCTCTTCTGGTCACTGACCGGCTGACCGGAACAGCCGGTCGCTTGACCTCGGTCACTGACCGGGGGCTGGTCACCGCGGTCGGTCAGCCGACGGGTCCGGTCGATCCACCGCAGCGGAGTGCGCTGTCGGAGGGCGCTGACCTGCTGAGCGAGCTGCGGTCAGCGGTTGCCCGGTACGTGGTCATGCCGAGCGCTGAGGCTCTCGACGCGGTCACCTTGTGGATCGCGGCCACCCACCTCCAGCCCGCCTGGCAGCACGCACCGCGTCTGGCGGTGGTCGGCCCCGCGAAGCGATGTGGGAAATCGCGGCTGCTGGACGTGCTGCACGACACCGTCCACGACCCCTTCATCACGGTCAACTCGACCCCGGCGGCGATCTTCCGGTCGATCACGGAGCAGCCGCCGACGCTGCTGGTGGACGAGGCCGACACGATATTCGGCAGCGTGAAGGTCGCGGAGAAGAACGAGGAGATGCGCGGGCTCCTCAACTCCGGGCACCAGCGAAACCGTCCCACCACCCGGGTTGTCGGCCCGGAGCACAAGCCGACCAAATTCCGCACCTTCGCCATGGCGGCGCTGGCCGGGATAGGCGACTTGCCGGACACGATCATGGATCGGGCGGTGGTGATCCGGATGCGGAGGCGCGCACCAATGGAGAAGGTGCTGCCCTTCCGCTCCCGCCGAGACACCCCGCAGTTGCACGATTTGCGGGACCGTTTGGCGGGATGGCTGGTGCCGCTGACCGACAGGGCGGCGTCGATGGAGCCGGTCATGCCGGTCGAGGACCGGGCGGCGGACACCTGGGAGCCGCTGGTGGCGGTCGCCGACCTCGCTGGAGGCAGTTGGCCGCAGCGCGCCCGGCAGGCGTGCCGCGTGCTGACGGCGCAAGAGGAAGGCAACGATCAGGAGGCTGCGCTCGCGATCCGCATCCTGGCCGACATTCGCGCGGTGTTCGCCGCGTGCGGCGACCCGACGCTGCTGTCGACCGAGCAGCTGCTTGCCGCCCTGCACGCCGACAGCGAAGCTCCTTGGCGCGAGCACGGGTCTCACGGTCTGACCGCTCGGGGCCTGCAACTGCTGCTGAAGGACTTCGGCATCGGCGCCGCCAACCGCCGCTTCCCCGACCGCAGCCAGCGCCGAGGCTTCGCCCGCGATCAGTTCGCCGACGCCTGGGCTCGCTACTGCCCTCGGCAGGAGGTGGCCCCAGGCGCCGAGCGCTGACCCGCATCCACCCGCCCCACCCGTCCCCGTGCAGGTCAGCACGGGGACGGGTCGTTTCCCCGCAACGGGTCGACCCGCATCAAGATTCCACCCGTACCTGCGCTGACCAGGGACGCAACGGGTGGGACGGGTCGCTGCCCGTCTCCGGCGAGAAGCAACCAGGGGCGGACCGGAGTAGTAGGAGCATGAGAAGCGCCGGGCATGGCAGCACCGGAGACAGGTGATCTGCGGCGCAGCAAGTTGTGGGGCAAGGAGTCCTTGCGCCCCAGCGGAGCAAGTTGTCGCGCTGGACGGTCTTATGGCCCGTCGTACGCACATGCCCGCGCCGGGGGGCGCGGGCATGAGGGTTCCCGAGCGAGGGCGCCCGGGGACCACGGGGTGGAGGCGGCCCGGCCGAGACCGGT
>NZ_JBHSBB010000043.1:0-1790 GCF_042650325.1 Streptomyces polygonati
TCAATGATCATCTGTCCGGTGCCACCGCGGGCGTGGAGCTCTTCCGCCGGGCCGCGCAGAGCCAGCAAAACCAGCAGGACCAGCAGGGCCGGAGCGACGACACGCTGGCAGATCTGACCAGGCGGGTCGAGCAGGACCGCGACTCACTGCTGCAGATCATGACCGATCTCGGCATCACCCCCGATCGCTCGAAGATCGCGCTCGGCTGGCTGGCCGAGAAAGCCGGGCGCCTCAAGCCCAACGGCCACCTTTTCTCCCGCTCCCCCCTGAGTGACGTCCTGGAGCTGGAATCCATGCTTCTGGGCGTACGGGGCAAGGCAGCTTGCTGGCGCACTCTGCGCGCCCTCGCCGAGACCGACCAGCGTCTCTACACCGACCACCTGGACACCCTTGTGGAGCGCGCCGACCATCAGTGCGCGTCCCTGGAGGAGATGCGCCTGACCGCGGCCACCACGACATTCGGCACCGAACGTCCCACCGGTCGGTGATCCGGCAGCTCGCCCTGTCGTCCTTGCCCGGGAAGCAAAGGGCACGCCATCCGGCTCGACCTACTTTTGCCCTCTAACGTCGCTATTGTCCATCGCCGCTGTTCCCTCGCAGCGGCACAGTTCCATCCAATGATCGGAAATTCTGGTGAGCGAGAAGAAGAACCCCGTGACCGCAGCGGCGGACAAGGTGGCCGAGAAGGTGCAGGAGGCCGTGCACCCGGGAAACGAGCTCCCCGGCGCCCCCGGCCCGCAGGCACCGTCGCTGGAAGAGCCGACCGAGCCGGTCGGCCCGCTGCCGCCCAAGCACGACCAGAGCAGACCGGACACCTACAGCCCGACCGGTCAGAAGACGGGGATCGCCCAGAAGAAGGTGGCCCAGGGCGGGGACCGCCTGACGACCGCGCAGGGCGCGCGACTGTACGACACCGACCACTCGCTGAAGGCCGGAGCGCGCGGCCCGGTACTGCTCCAGGACCACCACCTGCGGGAGAAGATCACCCACTTCGACCACGAGCGGATCCCCGAGCGAGTGGTGCATGCCCGTGGCGCCGCCGCGCACGGCGTCTTCCAGGGCTACGGCAGCGCGGGGCAGATCAGCAAGGCGGCGTTCCTGGGCAAGGACGTCGAGACCCCCGTCTTCGTCCGCTTCTCCACCGTCCTCGGCTCCCGCGGTTCCGCCGACACGGTGCGCGACACCCGGGGCTTCGCGACGAAGTTCTACACCGCCGAGGGCGTCTTCGACCTGGTCGGCAACAACATCCCGGTGTTCTTCATCCAGGACGCGATCAAGTTCCCCGACGTCATCCACGCCGGAAAACCGCACCCCGACCGGGAGATCCCGCAGGCCCAGAGCGCCCACGACACCTTCTGGGACTTCGTCACCCTGCATACCGAAGCCACCCACCACACCCTGTGGAACATGTCCGACCGGGGCATCCCGCGTTCCTTCCGGATGATGGAGGGCTTCGGCGTCCACACCTTCCGGCTGGTCAACGCCGATGGTGCCACCACGCTGGTGAAGTTCCACTGGAAGCCGAAACTGGGCGTGCACTCCCTGGTGTGGGAGGAGGCCCAGATCACCAGCGGGATGGACCCGGACTTCCACCGCCGGGATCTGGCCGACGCGATCGAGGCCGGCGCGTTCCCGCAGTGGGAGCTGGGGGTGCAGACCTTCCCTGACACCGAGGACCAGATGTTCGAGGGCATCGACCTGCTGGACCCGACCAAGATCGTGCCCGAGGAGCTCGCCCCGGTGCGGCCGATCGGCCTGATGACGCTCAACGCCAACCCCTCGAACTACTT
>NZ_JBHSBB010000044.1:0-1790 GCF_042650325.1 Streptomyces polygonati
TCAATGATCATCTGTCCGGTGCCACCGCGGGCGTGGAGCTCTTCCGCCGGGCCGCGCAGAGCCAGCAAGCCCAGCAGGACCAGCAGGGCCGGAGCGACGACACGCTGGCAGATCTGACCAGGCGGGTCGAGCAGGACCGCGACTCACTGCTGCAGATCATGACCGATCTCGGCATCACCCCCGATCGCTCGAAGATTGCGCTCGGCTGGCTGGCCGAGAAAGCCGGCCGCCTCAAGCCCAACGGCCACCTTTTCTCCCGCTCCCCCCTGAGTGACGTCCTGGAGCTGGAATCCATGCTTCTGGGCGTACGGGGCAAGGCAGCTTGCTGGCGCACTCTGCGCGCCCTCGCTGAGACCGACCAGCGTCTCTACACCGATCACCTGGACACCCTTGTGGAGCGCGCCGAGCATCAGTGCGCGTCCCTGGAGGAGATGCGCCTGACCGCGGCCACCAGGACATTCGGCACCGAACGTCCCACCGGTCGGTGATCCGGCAGCTCGCCCTGTCGTCCTTGCCGGGGAAGCAGAGGGCACGCCATCCGGCTCGACCTACTTTTGCCCTCTAACGTCGCTATTGTCCATCGCCGCTGTTCCCTCGCAGCGGCACAGTTCCATCCAATGATCGGAAATTCTGGTGAGCGAGAAGAAGAACCCCGTGACCGCAGCGGCGGACAAGGTGGCCGAGAAGGTGCAGGAGGCCGTGCACCCGGGAAACGAGCTCCCCGGCGCCCCCGGCCCGCAGGCACCGTCGCTGGAAGAGCCGACCGAGCCGGTCGGCCCGCTGCCGCCCAAGCCCGACCAGAGCGGGCCGGACACGTACAGCCCGACCGGTCAGGAGACGGGGATCGCGCAGAAGAAGGTGGCCCAGGGCGGGGACCGCCTGACGACCGCGCAGGGCGCGCGACTGTTCGACACCGACCACTCGCTGAAGGCGGGTCCGCGGGGGCCGGCGCTGCTCCAGGACCACCACCTGCGGGAGAAGATCACCCACTTCGACCACGAGCGGATCCCGGAGCGAGTGGTGCATGCCCGTGGCGCCGCCGCGCACGGCGTCTTCCAGGGCTACGGCACCGCCGGGCAGATCAGCAGGGCCGCCTTCCTGGGCAAGAACGTCGAGACCCCGGTCTTCGTCCGCTTCTCCACCGTGCTGGGTTCGCGCGGCTCGGCCGACACGGTGCGCGACACCCGGGGCTTCGCGACGAAGTTCTACACCGCCGAGGGCGTCTTCGACCTGGTCGGCAACAACATCCCGGTGTTCTTCATCCAGGACGCGATCAAGTTCCCCGACGTCATCCACGCCGGAAAACCGCACCCCGACCGGGAGATCCCGCAGGCCCAGAGCGCCCACGACACCTTCTGGGACTTCGTCACCCTGCATACCGAAGCCACCCACCACACCCTGTGGAACATGTCCGACCGGGGCATCCCGCGCTCGTACCGGATGATGGAGGGCTTCGGCGTCCACACCTTCCGGCTGGTCAACGCCGATGGTGCCACCACGCTGGTGAAGTTCCACTGGAAGCCGAAACTGGGCGTGCACTCCCTGGTGTGGGAGGAGGCCCAGATCACCAGCGGGATGGACCCGGACTTCCACCGCCGGGATCTGGCCGACGCGATCGAGGCCGGCGCGTTCCCGCAGTGGGAGCTGGGGGTGCAGACCTTCCCTGACACCGAGGACCAGATGTTCGAGGGCATCGACCTGCTGGACCCGACTAAGATCGTCCCCGAGGAGCTCGCCCCGGTGCGGCCGATCGGCCTGATGACGCTCAACGCCAACCCCTCGAACTACTT
>NZ_JBHSBB010000045.1:0-40263 GCF_042650325.1 Streptomyces polygonati
AGTTCAAGCCGTCACAGCAACCACGAGCGACGCCGGGTTCGATTTCTGACCATAAAAGACAAGCTCAGGGAACCTGGTCGCGCGGCCGAGTGCGCTGGGGGTGCTGGAGTCCCGTATGAGCGCGGGCGAGCTGCTGCTGCGGGTGTCGCCCGAGCAGGCCGTGCGGGTCGGGGAGGCGGCGTGGTCGGGACCGACCGTGTGGGCCGAACCGGCGGCGCGGGCCGACCGGGCTGGACGCGTGGGCGGTCCCGACCGACCACCATCGCCCCGACGGCGAACGGCGGCCGGACAAGCCGCCGCAACGCGCGCCCGCTGACCCCGCGCACAGCGCCTGTGTGCCGCCGCTCAGGCCGCACGCGGCTGCCACGCCTCCTGGAAGCGGCGCCGGGCGCGGAAGAGACGGGACCGGACCGTGCCGACGGGAAGCGAGAGGGTCGTCGCTATCTCGTCCTCGTTGAGTCCGTAGAACCGCAGCGCCAGGATCTGGCGGTGGGCCTCGGACAGGCGGTCCAGGACGTCGTTGATGTGCACGGCGTCCACAGAGCCGGTCTGCTGTCCCGGCTCCACCGGGGAGCAGGCGATCTCCGTCCGCAGCCGCTTGACGGTACGGACGGCCTCCCGGGTGGTGACGGAGCGCACCCAGCCGTAGAACGCGGCCGGTTCGCGCAGGGTGCCGAGGCCCCGGTAGATCGCCAGGAGGGCCTCCTGGACGGCGTCGGAGCGGTTGTCGCGGGCTATCGGGACGCACATGCGGGTGACGTACGGGGTGATCTCGGCGAGCAGGTCGTTCATCGCCCGCGCGTCTCCGGCCTGGGCCCGGGACAGCAGCACGGCGACAGGGGTGAGGGATTCGGTCTCGGAGTTCATCTCGGAGGGGTGCTCCTCGGGCGACGCGGTGTCAGACGGTGGCGGAGGGCCGGTGACGCTCTTCGTCGGACTTGGCGAGAGCGAGGAGGGCCGTCTGTACCTCGTCGCGCAGTCCGCGCATGAACGCCGGGCTGAAGCAGGCGGTGTGGTGCGGGAACTCGATGGCCAGGCGGCCGTCGAACGACGCGACGCAGGCCATCACCGGGCTGCGTCCGGCTTGCGGGAAATAGTGCTCACGGGCGGGCACGAGCCGTACGTCGGTGACGCGCGGGCCATCCGGGAGGCTCGGCCCGGACACGGCGCCCATGTTGGTGACGATGACCGTGCCGAGGTGAAGGGTCGGATGGCGCGGGACCGACGGCATGATCCGCATCTCCTGGAAGTGGTCGCCCCGGTCGAGGAAGTCCCGTAGACCGTCCCCGACCTCACGCGCCAGTCCCAGTACGTCGGTGTCCTCGTCGACCGGCAGCGCCTGGAGGTGCGTGGTGACGGCGGCGACCATGACGTCGGCGGGCACCGGAGGCGACAGACGCGAGCGTAGATCGACCGGTGACATGCAG
Organism: Streptomyces polygonati; assembly: GCF_042650325.1. Classification (NCBI taxonomy): domain Bacteria; kingdom Bacillati; phylum Actinomycetota; class Actinomycetes; order Kitasatosporales; family Streptomycetaceae; genus Streptomyces; species Streptomyces polygonati. The sequence goes on from NZ_JBHSBB010000045.1 coordinate 1,428, forward strand.
CGCAGGACGCGAGGGCCCGGGCCGTCCAGGCGCCGGCGGGCCGCGAGCAGCAGGGCGGCGCCTATCAGGCCGTGCACGGACAGGCCCTCCGCGCGTGCCCGCGCGCGGAGCCCGGCGGTCGGCCCGGCGTCGAGCAGCAGTCGCTGGACCTCGATGCGGTGGGGCTTTTCCGGTGCTTCCCCGGTGGCGTCGACGTCGTACGGGACGAGTTCGACCGGGTGACGGCCGGCCTCCGACACCCGCTGTTCCAGGTACTTGGCCGTCTCGGCGGCGTCCGAGTGGGGCAGCAGCGTACTGATGGGCGCGGGGAGTCCGGCGGCGGGCGGGCGCGGGGACTCCGTGCCGCCGGTGATCTCCCGGTAGCGGTCCCAGAGGGTGTTGAGCAGGGCGATGGCGCTGTGTCCGTCGGTGATGACATGGTCGACGCTCAGGACGAGAGTGTGCCGGCGGCCGCCGGGACCGCCCACGAGGACCGCCCGGGTCAGCGGACCCCCCACCGTCAGCGGGCTGTTGATCTCCTCCGTGTACGCCTCGGGGCCGCCGGTACGGATCCGCAGCCGGGGCCGCTCGGCGTCCGGGAGGATTTCGAGGGCGTGACCGTCGCCGTCCGGGACGATGCGCGTCAGCAGTGTCGGCTGCTCCGCCGTGATCGCCTCGAACGCCGCGGACAGCGCCGCCGTGTCGACGGGGCCGTCCAGGTCGCAGGACAGGACGGCCCTGCTTCGCTGGGCAACGTAAAGGTCTTCCACGGGGCACAGCACGCGTCTCATGCACACAGCCTTTCTCCGCGTCGGCCTCGCTCCGCGGGAGAGCAGGCCTGACGTCTTCTCTGCTCGGATCTGCCGGATTCTTGGCGTGAGCGGTCGGCCCGCGTGGTAGAGGAAAGCAGTTTTCAGGAACGGACAGGCAACACGCGGACCGATCACCGTGCCGGAAGGCACCGCCGAGCGGAACAGTGCCGTCCAGCGATTGCAGAACAGCCGGAAGTTCCGACTGGAATCTCTTTCACCGGTAAAACCCATGCATGGCAGACGAAGTCGGCCGGCCCGCAGTCATCTCGTCGATTTCCTGAAGCCACCTTCGGGTTCGATCCGGATTCGCTTGATCGACGGACTCGGCACCGCCGCTCCCCCCTGCCGGTGAAGCGTCCGCGCCTACTCGGTCCCCGGTACCGCACGGTCCGCGCCGACGCCGGTTCGTGTGCCGGCGGATCGGCCCGGAGCGGCCGGGGTTGCCGCGGGAGACCGGCGACGGGCCCGCAGCGCCGTCGCTGCGGGACATCAACCTTCCGGGTGGTCTCGCCGTCCCGTCTTCCGCTCCTCCGCATGCTCTCATACGGGGCCCATCAACTTGCCTGTGTATGAGTCCAGTTGACTGAATCGCGCCTCCGGTCCGCAGTCGGCCTGTAGCCCGCCGTGACATGGTTCGCCGACCGCGCGGGGGGCCGGACCGCGTGAATCGGCACCTCATGGGAGCGGGTGTCCGAGGTGCCGCCATCGCTGCCACATGCGCTTCCGTCCACGGGAGACAGGAGTGCCGGCCGGCCCCCGCGCCCCGTGCCGCACCCGGTTCACGGGCCTCCGGCACACTGTCGCGGCGCGGACAATGGGGCGTCCGACGAGAATGTCTCAAATCATTTCCCTTCCCGGGAAAATTCGCGCCGCCCCGGGGCGCCCTTGACTGGCCGACTCCCGGTCGTGCAGAGTGAGGCGGCGGAAGATGATCGCCGCCTGCCCAGGCGATTCTCGCGCCGCGTTATTCCGCCGCCTTCCGGCTCCCTCGATCTTCCCGTCGTATTCCCCCTCGGACAGCGCCTTGCGGGGACGCTTTCGGCGCCCCGACGGGCGCGGCGTCGAATACGTCCCCTCCGTCTGTCCGGCGCCCCGGCCGGGACCGTCCAGTGATTCGTGTGAATACCACTCGCCATTGAGAGTTGGTGCCATGTCAGTCCATGAGCACGAACGTCGACAGCTTTCCGGAGCCCAGGAGGGTCTGTGGTTCGCCGGCCGGCTGGCGGCGCACACGGCCGCCTACAACACCGGCGAGTACGTGGAGATCCACGGCTCGGTCGACACCGCCCTGTTCGAGGCAGCCCTACGCCGGACCGTGGCGGAGGCCGACACCTTCGCGCTGCGCTTCTTCGACACCCCGGACGGTCCGCGCTGCGTGCTTGCCGACGACCCGGACGACTGGCCGCTGAACCGCGTCGACGTGAGCGGCGAGCCCGATCCGCGGAGCGCCGCGGAGGACTGGATCCGCCAGGACCTGGCGATGGCGACCGATCTCGTCTCGGGGCCGCTGTTCTCGCACGCGCTGATCGCACTGGGCCAGGACCGGTTCATCTGGTTCCTGAGGGCCCATCACATCCTGCTCGACGGCTACAGCTACAAGCTGGTGGCCCGGAGGCTCGCCGACACCTACACCGCTCTCGCCGCCGGGCGCGACCCCGGGCCGGCCGGATTCGAGCCGGTCGCGCGGCTCCGGGCCGAGGATGCCGCCTATCTCGGCTCCGAGCGCCACGACCGGGACCGCGCGTTCTGGGCGGACCGGCTCGCCGGGGCCCCCGAGCCGGTCCGTCTCACCGACCGTACGGCCCCGCCCGAGGCGCCCTTCCTGCGCCGCACCCACGACTTCACGCCCGACGAGACGGCGGCGATCGGCGCGGCGGCCGCCCGTCTGGGGGTCTCCCGCACCGACCTGCTGGTGGGGGCCGTCGCCGCGTATCTGCACCGGATGACCGGCGCCGACGACCTGGTCCTGGGCCTCGCCACGATGAGCCGTCTCGGCTCGGCCGTACTGCGCACCCCGGGCACGGCCTCCGACATCCTGCCGCTGCGCGTCACTCTCTCCCCCACCGCGCCGGTGTCCGAGCTGATCCGGTCGGTGGCCGGGGAACTCCGGTCGCTGGGCCGGCACCAGCAGTACCGGGGCGAGTTCGTGCGCCGCGACCTGGGTCTGCTGGGCGCGGGGCGGCGGCCGCACGGACCGGTGGTCAACATCGTGCCGTTCTCCGAGGACCTGACCTTCGCGGGACATCCCTCGACCACCCACCACCTGTCCGGCGGCGCGGTCGACGACATGCAGATCAGCGTGCGCCCGGGAGCCGAGGCCGGCGCGCTGTGGCTGGCGTTCGACGCCAATCCGGCCGCCTACGAGCAGGACGAACTGGACACCCACCTGCGGCGGTTCCTCCTCCTGCTGCGACAACTCACCGCCGGTGACGAGCACGCGCTTCTCGCCGACGTCTCGCTGCTGCTGCCGGGCGAGGCGCCGCGGACGCGGCCCCGGCGCGTCCGTACCGTCACCGGCACCCTCACCCGGCGCTTCGAGGAACAGGCGGCCCGCGTCCCGGGGGCCACCGCGGTGACCTACCGGGGAGAACACCTCACCTATGCCGAACTCAACGCGGACGCGAACCGGTTGGCGCGGCTACTCGTCGCGCGCGGTGCGGGACCCGGCAAGGTGGTGGCGCTGGCGCTGCCCCGCGGAACACGGCTCGTCGTGTCGCTGCTCGCCGTGCTGAAGACCGGCGCCGCCTATCTGCCGCTGGACACCGGTCATCCGGCGGAGCGGCTGCGGCTGGTCGCCGAGGACGTACCCCCGGCCGTGCTCGTCACCGACGCCGGGACCGCGGGCGAGCTTCCCGCGATACCGGCGCCGACCGTGGTCCTGGGCGGCCAGGTGACCACCGAGGAACTCGCCGCGCACCTGGACGGCGATCTCACCGACGCGGACCGCACCGGGCCCACCGGTCCGGACGACATCGCGTACATCATCCACACCTCCGGTTCCACCGGCCGTCCCAAGGGCGTACCCGTCCCGCACTCCAACGTCCTGCGGCTGTTCGAGGCGTCCGCCGAGCACTTCGACTTCGGGCCGGACGACGTGTGGACGCTCTTCCACTCCTACGCCTTCGACTTCTCCGTGTGGGAACTGTGGGGCCCGCTGCTGCACGGCGGGCGGCTCGTCGTGGTGCCGTACCTCGTCAGCCGCTCGCCGCGCGAGTTCCTGCGGCTGCTGCGCGACGAGCGGGTCACCGTGCTCAATCAGACGCCGTCCGCCTTCGAGCAGCTGATGGGGGCCGATCTGGAGGGCGAGCGCACCGGAACGGCCCTGCGCTACGTGGTGTTCGGCGGCGAGGCGCTGCGGGCCGAGCGGCTGCGGCCGTGGGCGGACCGGTACGGCCTGACCGCGCCGGCCCTGATCAACATGTACGGCATCACCGAGACGACCGTCCATGTCACCCTCCAACGCCTGACCCGCGCCCACCTCGACGACCCGCGCCGGCCCAGCGTGATCGGCGCTCCGCTGGACGACCTGTGCGTCCACCTGCTCGACAGGGCGCTGCGGCCGGTTCCGCCGGGGGTCACCGGCGAGATGTACGTGTCGGGCCCGGGGGTGGTTCCCGGCTACCTCGGGCGGCCCGAGCTGACCGCCGAGCGGTTCCTGGAGGACCCGTTCGGGGCGCCGGGCACGCGGATGTACCGCACCGGCGACCTCGCCCGGCGTACCGCCGACGGGGTCCTGCACTACCGGGGACGCGGCGACGAGCAGGTGAAGATCCGCGGGTTCCGGGTCGAACCCGGCGAGATCCAGGCCGTACTCGCCGAGCACGCCCGGGTCGCCGCGGCGGCGGTCGTCGTACGCCGGACCGCGGACGGCGAACCGCGGCTCCTCGCCTACGCCGTTCCCGTCGGGGGAGATCCCGCCGGGGCAGACCTTTCGCTCCCCGCCGAGTTGCGCGCCCATGTCGCCGAGCGGCTGCCGGGCCACATGGTCCCGGCCGCGTGCGTGCTGCTCGACGCGCTGCCGCTGACCGCGAACGGCAAGCTCGACGTGCGGGCCCTGCCCGAGCCGGACTTCGCCGGCGCCGCCACCGGGCCGGGCCCCACGACGCCGGAACAGGCCCTGGTCTGCGGGCTGTTCGCCGAGGTGCTGCGACTGCCCGAGGGATCCGTGGGCGTGGCCGCCGACTTCTTCGGCCTGGGCGGACACTCCCTGCTGGCGGTACGGCTGCTGGCCCGGCTGCGCGCCGAGACCGGCCGGGACATTGCGATGACCGTGCTCTTCGACACGCCCACGCCGGCCGCCCTGGCGGTACGGCTGACGGAGGAGTCCGCCGCGGCACTGCGGCTGCCCGCTCTGGAGGCGGCGGCGCGTCCCGCACGGGTGCCGCTGTCCTTCGCCCAGGAGCGGATGTGGTTCCTCAACCGGCTGGGCGGCGCGGCTGCGACGTACAACATCCCCCTGGCCGTCCCGCTGGAGCCCGAGGTCGACGAGGTGGCGCTGCGGGCGGCGCTCGCCGATGTCGTGGACCGGCACGAGAGCCTTCGCACGGTGTTCGCGGACGATGGCGACGGTCCGCACCAGCGGGTCCTGCCGCCCGGGACGCTGCGTCCGGAGCTGCGGATCGTGGACTGCCCGGCCGAGGAGGTGGACGCGCAGGTCTCCGCGGCGGGCCGGCACCGGTTCGACCTGACGCGGGAGAGCGCGCTGTGGGCCGCGGTGCTCGGCACCGGGGAACGTCGCACGCTGCTGCTCGTCCTGCACCACAGCGCGGCCGACGGCTGGTCGCTGCGGCCCCTGGCGGAGGATCTCAGCGCCGCCTACGAGGCCCGCGGGGAGGGCCGGGCGCCGCACGGGAAGCCGTTGCCGGTGCAGTACGCCGACTACGCCCTGTGGCAGCGCCGCGTGCTGGCCCCCGCGCCGGCTGGGCTCGGCCGGCGGGAGCGGCTCACCGGCTTCTGGCGCGAGGCCCTGGCGGGGCTGCCCGCGGAGAGCACCCTGCCCGCCGACCGGGCACGGCCCGCCGTCGCCGCCGGCGCGGGCGGGAGCGTGTCGGCGACCGTGGACGCGGCGCTGCACGAGCGGCTGGCGCGGCTGGCGGAGGCCGAGAACGCGAGTCTGTTCACCGTCCTGCACGCCACCGTGGCCGCCCTGCTGTCCCGCTGGGGCTCCGGCACCGACCTGGCGATCGGCACTCCGGCGGCCGGACGCACCGAGGCCGCGCTGGACGACGTCATCGGGCTGATCACCAACACCCTCGTGCTGCGCACGGACGTCTCGGACGACCCGGACTTCCGTGAACTGCTCGCGCGGACCCGCCGGTTCGACCTCGCCGCCCTGGACCACCAGGATCTGCCGTTCGACCTGCTCGTGGATGTCCTCAACCCGCCCCGGCACCCGGCCCGTCATCCGCTGTTCCAGGTCATGCTGGCCCTGCAGAACAACGAGCCGGCCGTGCTCCGGCTCGGCGGCCGGCGCACCCCGCTGCGGCCCACGGCCACCGGCACCGCCAAGTTCGACCTCTTCGTGGACGTCCTGGAACGGCGTGACGAGTGGGGGGCGCCCCAGGGCCTGGACCTCCATGTCGAGTACGCGACCGACCTGTTCGCCCCGGAGACCGCCGCCCGCTTCGCCGAGGCGCTGTCCGCCGCGCTCGCCGCAGTGTGCGCGGATCCGGCGCTGCGGGTGGGCGACCTGCCCGCGCGCGGGCCCCGGTCGCGGGCCCTGCCCGGTGACCTGGCCGCCGCGGCTCTGCGGGTGGCCGGCGTGCGCGACGCGATCGCCCTGCCGTCCCGCGACGCCGATCCGGTGTCGCTGTACGTGGTGCCCGGCCGGGCCGCCGTGTCCGACGAGGTGGAGCGGGTCCTCGAATCCGCCGCTCGCGTCACCGCGGTGTCCGGGCTGCCGCGCACCCCGGGCGGGGCCCTGGACGTCGACGCCCTGCGCGCGCTGCCCGCCGTGGACCGCACCGCCGCCACCGGCTGGGAGAGGGAGCTGGCCCGGCTGACCGGCGTCCGCGAGGCGAGGGTCGAGGCGGAGGACGTTCCGGAGGAGCTGGGCCGGATCCACGCCGGACCGCCCCGGCCGGAGAGCCGGCCGCGGACCCTCCCCGACGCCGGGTCCCGGGCCGGCCGCGCCCCGGCCCTCAGCGAGGGTCCTCCCCTGCCCGAGCCGTCCGTCCGGGGCTGGGCGGAAGCCCTCACCCGCGCCGCGGCCAAGCCGCACGGCGAGATCGTCCACGTACGTGCGGACGGCGGCGAGACCCGCCGCAGTTACGCCGCACTCGCCGAGGACGCCTCCCGCGTCCTGGCCGGACTGCGGCACAGGGGGCTGCGGCCCGGGGACCGGGTCGTCCTCCAGTGCTCGGACACGGAGGACTTCGTGGCCGTGCTGTGGGGATGCGTCCTCGGCGGGTTCGTGGCCGTGCCGCTGACCGTGCCCCTGACCTACGCCGCCCCCTCGGCCGCTCTCAGCAAGCTGGAGGGCATCTGGCGGATGTTGGACCGGCCGTGGATCGTCGCCTCGGCGTCGGACGCGCCCGGGCTGCGCGAACTCGCCGACCGGGACGGCTGGCCGGAGCCGCGGCTGACGACCGCCGACGCGCTGCGCGAGGCGCCCGAGGACCGCGACTGGCACACGGCGGAACCGGACGACCTGATCCTGTTGCTGATGACGTCGGGCAGCACCGGCCTGCCGAAGGCCGTGCGGATCACCCACCGGGGCGTACTGACCCGGGCGGCGGCCACCGAGGCGATGAACGGCCTGGGCGAGCACGACGTCACCCTCAACTGGATCCCGCTGGACCATGTGACCGGCGTGGTGATGTTCCATCTGCGGGACGTGTATCTGGGCTGCCGCCAGATACACGCGCCGACCTCCTGGATCCTCCAGGACCCGCTGCGCTGGGCCGACCTGGCCGACCGGCACCGGGTCAGCGTCACCTGGGCGCCCAACTTCGCCTTCGGGCTCCTCGCCGAGCAGGCGCACCGTTTCGAGGGACGCGCCTGGGACCTGTCGCCGATGCGGCTGGTGATGAACGCCGGCGAGGTCGTCGTCGCCGCCGCGGCGCGCGGCTTCCTGCGCGCGCTGCGCCCGTTCGGGCTGCCGCAGGACGTGATGCACCCCGGCTGGGGCATGTCCGAGACCTGCTCGGTGGTCACCGACGGCGTGCTGTCCGCCGAACCGCCGGACCGCGAAGAGTCCTTCGTCAGCTGCGGGCTGCCGTATCCCGGGTTCGCCATGCGGATCGTCGACGACCGCGACACCGTCCTGGCCGAGGGCGACGCGGGTCTGCTCCAGGTGCGCGGGACCTCGGTGACCCAGGGGTACCACGACAACGCGAAGGCCAACGCGGAGTCGTTCACCGGGGACGGCTGGTTCGATACCGGCGACCTCGCCTTCCTGCGGGACGGTGAGCTGTACATCACCGGCCGGGTCAAGGACCTCATCATCGTCAACGGTGTCAACCACTACAGTCACGAGATCGAGTCCTGCGTCGAGGAACTCCCCTGCGTGGTGAGGAGTTTCACGGCCGCCTGCGCGGTCCGCTCCGACCCGTCCGCGACCACCGACGAACTCGCCCTCTTCTTCCAGCTCGCGCCGGGCCACGACCCGGCCGACGCCCTGCGCGAGATCGGCGGCAAGGTGACCCGGGAGATCGGGGTGAGCCCCGCCTTCCTGATCCCGGTCGACGCCGAGGACATCCCGAAGACCGAGATCGGGAAGATCCAGCGCACCAAGCTCCGCAAGTCCTTCGAGGCGGGCGACTTCGACGAGGCGGTCCGCGAGACGCAGTTGCTGCTCGGCAGCGCGGCCACGCTGCCGGACTGGTTCCTGCGGCCGGTGTGGCAGCGGGCCGACGCCCTGCGTCCGCCGATGGAAGCGGCCGGGCGCCACGTTCTCGTACTGGCCGGCCGCGACCTCGGGCCGGCCGCCCGGGTGGCCGGGCGGCTGCGGGCCGGGGGCGGGCTGTGCACGGTGGTCGCGCCGGGGCGGGCCTGCGAACGGATCGACGCCGCCGCCTACCGCGTACGACCCGCGGAAGCGGACGACTTCGCCGCCGTGCTCGAGCTGCTCGGTGCCGACGGGCGCGAACTCGACGCGGTGATCGTCCTCGGCGCACCCGAGGAGGGCGATCCCGCCGAGTCGCTGCTGGCCTTCGTCCACGCGCTGGCCGGCCGGCAGGATCAAAAGCGCCCGCTGCCACTGCTGTTCGTCACAGCCGGCGCGCACGCCGTGACGCCCCGGGACCTGCCGCGCTGCGACCACGCCACCTCGGTGGGTCTGCTCACGTCCCTGCGCGAGGAGTTGCCCTGGCTGCGGGGCGTCCACGTCGACCTGGCGCCGGACTGGGACCCGGACACGCTGCTCGCCGAGCTGACGGACGCGCCGGTGGAGGCCGAGGTCGCCCACCGCGACGGGCTGCGCCACGTGCGCCGGCTGGCCCCCCTGCCCGACCCGCCGACACGCGCCCGGCCGCCCGCCGCCGGCTTCCATCTGATCAGCGGCGGTCTGGGCGGGGTCGGTGTGGAGATCGCCGAGCATCTGCTCAAGACCCCCGGCACGAGGCTGCTGCTGCTCGGCCGCGGTGAGCCCGGCGACGAATTGCGGCGGCTCGCCCGGCTCGGGGACGTGCGCCACGCGCGGGCCGACGTCACCGACGCCGTCCAGGTGCGGGCCGCCGTGCGGGAGGCGGCCGGGGCGTGGGACGCGCCCCTGACCTCGGTGCTGCATCTGGCCGGTGCCTTCGACGAGCGGCCGGCCCTCGAGCTGGACACGGAGAGCTGGCGGACCGCGCTGGACGCGAAGGTGCGGGGTGCCTGGGCGCTGCACGAGGTCGCGGCCGAGCACCCGGTCGGCTCTTTCATCATGTTCTCCTCCGTCAACGGCTACTTCGGCGGCGCGATGAACTCCGCGTACTCGGCCGCCAACGCCTTCCTGGACGCCCTGGCCGTGCACCGCCGTCACCTGGGCCTGCCCGGGCAGAGTCTCGCGTGGAGCATGTGGCGCGAGCGCGGCATGAGCCGCGGCTACGGCCTCACCTCGCTGACCGAGGCCCGCGGCTACCGGGTCCTCGACCCGGCGGCGGCGCTGCGCTCCTTCGACTTCGCGCGGACCCTGGACGAGCCGCACATCCTGATCGGCACCGACCGAACGGCGCCGTGGGTCCGCAGCCATCTGGCGGGCCCCGTACGGCAGGTGCGGCGGCTCGCCGCGCGGGTCACCCTCGACGAGGGCACCGACCTCGGCTCGCTGTACCGCGCGGCGGCCCGGGGCGCGGCGGGCGAGTCCTGGGTGCTACGGTCGGCCGGCACGGCCGCCGCACACTCCGAGGCCCCCGAGTCCGCTGCGGACTCACGCCGTCTGGAGACCCGGCTCGCCGGCGTCTGGTGCGCGGTGCTGGGCCGGGACCGGGTCGGCCATGACGACAACTTCTTCGATCTGGGCGGCAATTCGCTGCTCCTGGTCGGCGCTCAGACGGCGATCAACAAGGAACTGGGCTGCCAACTCGACGTGGTGGACCTGTTCACCCATCCGACGGTGCGGGCGCTCGCCCGGCACCTGGTCGGCCGCGCGGTCGGCCCCGCCGCCGACGCCGGGGCGGTTCCCGAGCCGGACCGGCCCTCCGGCCTGGACCGGGCGAAGCAGCAGGCACAGCGACAGCGGGCGGCCCGCGGCGCCCGGCGCTCCGTACGGGACAGGAAGGACCGGACCGATGGCTGAGCCCACCACCCCGCCGGAGGAGGAGATGCCCGCCGTCGCCGTGATCGGCATGGCGGCGCGCTTCCCGGGCGCGGACGACGTCGACGCCTTCTGGGAGAACCTCGCCGCGGGCCGCGACGCGGTACGGCCCATCACCGACGAGGAGTTCCTCGCGGCGGGCGGCGACCCGGAGGATCTCGACGACCCGACCCTGATCCGGATGGCGTCCGTGGTCGGCGGAATCGACCGCTTCGACGCGGACTTCTTCGGGATGAGTCCGGCGGAGGCGGCCGTCGTCGACCCGCAGCAGCGGCTGCTGCTGGAGACGGCGTACCGCGCGCTGGAGGACGCGGGGCAGGTGCGCGAGGCGTCGGAGATCGTCACGGGCGTGTACGCGGGCGCCGGCGACAGCCGCTACTACCCGGCCCACCTGTATCCCCACTACGCCGGTCAGCCGGGGTCGATGGCTCTGGTGCACGCGGCCACCGCCAACTCACTGGGCACGCTGGCCACCCGGATCTCCTACGAACTCGGGCTCACCGGGCCGAGTCTGTCGCTCCAGACGGCGTGCTCCACGGCGCTGGTCGCTCTGCACACCGCGTGCCAGGACCTGCTGGACTTCCGGTGCGACCTGGCGCTCGTCGGGGCGGTGTCCCTCAACCCCTCGGCACTCCTGGGGTACCGGCACGTGCCGGACGGTCCGTTCTCGCCGGACGGGCGCTGCCGGGCCTTCGCGGCGGACGCGGCCGGCACCTCCTCGGGCGACGGGGTCGGGATGGTCGTACTGAAGCGGCTGGACGACGCGCTCGCCGACGGGGACCGGATCCGGGCCGTGGTGCGGGGCTCGGCGATCAACAACGACGGGCGCCGCAAGGTCGGGTTCACCGCTCCCAGCGCGTCCGGCCAGGCCGAGGTGATCCTTGCCGCGCAGGCCCAGGGCGACATCGACGCGGACACCATCGGGCTGGTCGAGGCACACGGCACCGCCACCCGGATCGGCGACCCGATCGAGGTCGCGGCGCTGTCCGAGGCGTTCCGGGCGAGCACGGACCGGCGCGGGTTCTGCGCGCTGGGCTCGGTCAAGACCAACATCGGGCATCTCGGCGCGGCGGCCGGAATCGCCGGCCTCGTGAAGGCCGTACTCGCCCTGGAGCACCGGCGCATACCGCCCAGCCTGCACTTCGGCGCGCCGAATCCGCTGATCGACTTCGCGTCCAGCCCGTTCCGGGTGCCGACCGAGCTGGAGGAGTGGCCGGACGGCGGCCATCCGCGCCGGGCGGCGATCAGCGCCTTCGGGGTCGGCGGCACCAACGCCCACGTCATCATCGAGGAGGCACCGCCCGCCCCGGAGCCACCCCGGCCCACCGCGGCTCCCCGGCGGCATGTCCTGCCGCTGTCCGCGCGTACCGCGGGCGCCCTGCGCGGCCAGGCCGACGCCCTGGCCGATCACCTGGAACGCCACCCCGCACTGCGGCTCGACGACGTCGCGCACTCCCTGCGCACCGAGCGCCCGGCGCTGCGCCACCGGCTCACCGTCAGCGCCACCACGGCCGCCGAGGCGGTCGCCGCGCTCCGCGCTCCGCAGCAACCGGTGGGTCCCGTGCCCGACGATCCGCCACGGGTGGCTTTCCTGCTGCCGGGCGGCGGCACCCAGTACGTCGGCATGGGCGCCGAGCTGTACCGGGAGAACGACGTCTACCGCGACGTGGTGGACCACTGCGCGCACGTCCTGCGGCCGGTCGTCGGCGGCGATCTGCGCACCGCCCTGTTCGAGCGGGTCGAGCCGGGCAGCACGACCGCCTTCCTCGCCCTGGTCGTCACCGAGTACGCGCTGGCCAGGACGCTGATGGAGCAGGGGGTGCGCCCCGACGCGCTGATCGGGCATTCCCTGGGCGAGTACACGGCTGCCTGCCTGGCCGGCGTGATGGATCTCGACGAGATGCTGCCGGTGGTCGCCGAGCGGATCCGGCTCATCTCCTCCTGCGGCGGGGCGACCGTCGGCGTGGCCGCCTCCGCGGACGCCGTCGCCCCGCTGCTCGGCCCGCAGCTGTCGCTCGCCGCCGTGAACGGCCCCGCGGCCTGCACGGTCGCCGGGCAGACAGAGGCGGTGGCCCTGTTCGAGGCCGAACTCACCCGCCGGGACGTGCCGTTCCGCCGACTGCGCATGCCCGCCGCCGCCCACTCCCACGTCCTCGACCCGATCCTGGACATTTTCGCCGGGCAGTTGCGTACCCTGCGGCTGCGACCGCCCCGGATCCCGTACGTCACCAATGTCACCGGCACCTGGATCACTGACGCGCAGGCGACGGACGTACGGCACTGGGTCGACCACACGCGGCGGACCGTACGGTTCGCCGACGGGGTCGGCGCGTTGTGGGCGGACGGTCGACCGGTGCTCGTGGAGATCGGGCCCGGTGACAGCATGACCAGACTGGCCCGCGCCCGCCTGACGGGCGAGGAGCCGGTGACCGTGGCGACCATGCGGCACGCCAAGGCGAGCGGGCCGGACGGCTTCGTCCTCGCCGGTGCGCTGGGACGGCTGTGGGCCGCCGGGGTCGAGGGGGCGCTGCCCGACGGCACGGACCCCGCCGCGCCCGCGCGCCGGGTGCGGTTGCCCGGGTACGCCTTCGACCGGCGGCGGCACTGGATCGACGCCCCGGGCGCGCGCGCCGTCTCCGGGGCGGCGGAGCGGGAGCGGGCCGTCGCTCCCGAAGGCGGACGGATGTCCCGTCCGCTGCTGGCGACCGAGCACGTGGCGCCGCGCACGGACCGGGAGCAGGCGGTGACCGAGCTGTGGCAGGAGCAGTTGGGCATCGAGGGCATCGGCGTCCACGACAACTTCTTCGACCTCGGCGGCGACTCGATGCGGGCCGTGCTCCTCGTGGGCCGGCTGCGCGCGACGGGCGTGCTCGACGTACCGGCCGCGATGCTGCTGGCCGAACCGACGGTGGCCGGGCTGCTGGCCGCGGCCGAAGACCGCCGGGGCCCGTCCTCCGACGCGCTGCGCCCGCTGCTGCCGCTGCGCCGGGAGGGCGCGGGGACGCCGCTGTTCTGCCTCCATCCCGGAGCGGGCATCTCCTGGCGGTACACCGGTCTGCTGCCGCATCTCGGCCCGGACCAGCCGGTGTTCGGCATCCAGGCGTACGGCCTCGACGGCACCCGTCCGCCCGCACCGGACGCCGCGTCCATGGTGGCGTCGTACGTGGACCTCATCCGCGAGGCACAGCCCGTGGGCCCCTACCGGCTGCTGGGCTGGTCCTACGGCGGGTTCGTCGCGCACGCCATGGCCTGCGCGCTCCAGGAGCGCGGTGAGCGAGTCGAGTTGCTGGCACTGCTGGACGCCCCGCAGACGCACGGTACGCTCCACGACCCGGAACAGGCCGAACGGCAGGTGGCCGCGCTGCTGACGCGGGTGGCGGGCCTGCCGGCCGCCACGGACGGCGCGGTCCCGGACGTCGAGGGCGTGCTGGCGCGGATCGGCGAGGACCCGGCGGACGGCGCCGCCGCGGCTCCGGTGACGCGCGCCGAGGCCGCGGCGATCGCCGATGTGATGCGCAACAACCTGCGGATCGCACCACAGTTCAGCCCCGGCGTGTTCCGCGGCGACGTGCTGTTCTTCAGCGCGACCGAGGAGGCGGGCGCCGACGGCGCCGACCTCTCCCTCGCGCCGGGCAAGGCGGACTCCTGGCGGCCGTACGTCGACGGATCGCTGACCGATCACCCCGTGTCCTGCGGCCACTACGAAATGACCGAACCCGGGCCGATGGCCGAGATCGGCGCGGTGGTGGCCAAGGCCCTGCGCGCCCTCTCCGGCTGAACCCGGCCCGCTTCCCGGCTCATCGGGCCCTCCTCCACCGAACGCTCAGGAGAACTCTGTGATCAAGGACCTCTATGACCTCGGCGACGCGCCCGAACTCGGCGCGGTGCCCAAGCGGATGTACGCCTCCGTGATCCGCCGCGAGCGCTACGGTGAGCCCGTCGACGCCTTCCGCACCGAGGTGGTGGACGTTCCACCGGTACGGCCGGGCCAGGTCCTGGTGAAAGTGATGGCGGCGGGCGTGAACTACAACAACGTGTGGGCCGCGCTGGGTTCGCCGCTGGACGTCATCACCGCCCGGCAGAAGCAGGGCGCCACGGAGGACTTCCACATCGGCGGCTCCGACCTCTCCGGCGTCGTCTGGGCCGTCGGTGAGAACGTGCGCGGGGTGAAGCCGGGCGACGAGGTGGTCGTGCTGGCCGCGCGCTGGGACGAGTCCGCCGAGGACGTCCGGCTCGGCGCCGAGCCGGTCACCTCCGCCTCGCAGCGGGTCTGGGGCTACGAGGAGAACTACGGCTCCTTCGCGCAGTTCGCGGTCGTCGACGACTACATGTGCCACCCCAAGCCGGCCCGGCTGTCCTGGGCGGCGTCGGCCTGCTACATGGCGACGGCGGCGACCGCCTACCGTCAGCTGTTCGGCTGGCAGCCGCACACCGTCCGCCCCGGCGACCCGGTCCTGGTCTGGGGCGGCGCGGGCGGCCTCGGCAGCATCGCCATCCAGCTCGTCCGGCATGTCGGCGGCATACCCGTGGCCGTCGTCTCCAGCCAGGAGCGCGGCGAGTTCTGCGTGGGGCTCGGCGCCGAGGGCTGGATCGACCGGCGGGACTTCGACCACTGGGGCCGCCTGCCGGACGCCTCGGACGAGGCGGCCATGGCCAAGTGGCTGTCCGGGGCACGGGCGTTCGGCCGCCGTTTCTGGGAGGTGCTCGGCGAGCGCCGGGCGCCGCGGATCGTGCTGGAGCACTCCGGTGCCGACACCATTCCGACGTCGCTGTACCTCTGCGACAACGCCGGCATGGTGGTCATCTGCGGCGGTACGACCGGCTACAACGGCGATGTCGACCTGCGGTTCCTGTGGATGCGGCAGAAGCGGTTGCAGGGCTCGCACGTGGCGTCGCTGCGCGAGGCGCGCGAGGTGACCCGGCTGATCGACCAGGGAGCCGTCGACCCGTGCCTGTCACGGACGTTCGGCTTCGAGGAGATCGGCCTCGCGCATCAGCTGCTGCACGAGAACCGGCACCCGGCCGGGAACATGGCGGTGCTGGTGAACGCGAGCGAGTAGCGGCGGAGCCCGGCGGCTTCCGCCCGTTCCGGGACCTCTCCACGGGGAGAGGTCCCGGAACGGGGGCGCAGAGCGGGCGTCGGCGCGCCGTCGGGGCGCGCCCGCGCGCCCGTGCACCGCGCGCGGGGGCTGCCTCAGACCCGCCCGCGCAGCTGCTTCTTGATGATCTTCCCGGCGGGGTTCCGCGGCACCTGCTCGATGAACTCGACACGGCGGGGCCGCTTGTAGGGGGCGAGGGTCCCGGCGAGGTGCGCGAGCAGGGTCCGGGCGTCCGTGGCCTCCTCGGCGACGACGTACGCCAGAGGTATCTCGCCGTAGTCCTCATCCGGGATGCCGACGACGGCCGCGTCCCTGACCGCCGGGTGGGTCATGAGGACGCGCTCGATCTCGGACGGGTACACGTTCTGGCCGGCCCGGATGATCAGGTCCTTGGTCCGGTCCACGAGGTGGATACGGCCGCCCTCGTCGACGAATCCGAGGTCCCCGGTGCGGACCCAGCCGTTCAGGAGCACTTCCTCGGTGGCCCCGGGGTCGTTCCAGTAGCCCTGCATGACCCCAGGCCCCCGCACGACGATCTCGCCGATCTCGCCCCTGGGCAGCTCCCCGCCCCCTGCGCCGACGGCACGCGCGGACATGCCCGGGATCACCCGGCCGCACGGGATACGGACCGTGACCTCGCCGGGCGCGGGGTGTTCCTCGGGGCCGAGGGTCACGAACGGACCGCCGACCTCGGTCATGCCGTACACCTGGCGGAAACCGCAGCCGAGCCGAGTCACGGCATCGGCGTAGACGTCGAGGGGCATCGGGGCGGCGCCGTAGAGGATCTCGCGCAGGGAGGACAGGTCTGTGCTGTGCGAGGCCTTCGCCTGGAGCATGAAGCGCAGCATCTGCGGGACGAGCCACAGGTGGGTGGCCCGGTGCTGTTCGACGGCGGCCAGGGCACGCTGCGGTGTGAAGCCGGGCATCAGCACGATCGTGGCCCCGGCGGCCATGTAGGTGAGGGAGACGACCATGCTGCCGTGGTAGAGGGGGGCGCAGTTGACCATGATGATGTCGTCGGTGGGGCGGGCGACGGCCAGCCAGCCCAGACCGATGGCGCGGAACGACGCCGGGTCGACGGTGACGCCCTTGGCCTGGCCGGTGGTCGCCGAGGTGTGCAGGACGGCGACCGGGTCGGTGTCGGCGACCTCCGGCTGCGGGACCGGTCCGGTGACCGTGCCGAGGGCGGTGAACACCGGCTTGTCGAGTGCCACGCGCAGACGTACGTGGTCCGGCAGTGAGGTGTGCCGGTCGAGCAGCTCCGACTCGCCCAGCACCGCGACCGCGCCGACCCGCTCGATGATCCCCGTCACCTCTGGCGCGGTGAGGCTGTGGTTCAGCGGCACGAACAGGGCGCCCAGGCGGGCCAGCGCGAAGTAGCTCTCCAGGACCTCGATCCGGTCCAGGGAGAGGACGGCCACCCGGTCACCGCGTTCGATGCCGAGATCGGCCAGAGCGCCGGCGAGTTCGGCCGTCCGGTCGTGGAATTGCGCCCAGGTGACGCTGCGGTGCTCGTCGACGAGGGCGACCCGGTCGGGGAAGCACTGGCGATTGCGCTCCAGCAGTTGGGTCAGCCACATCACGCGCCGCCCGCGGAACCGGCGACGGAACGCTCGGCGATGAACCGCTCGTAGTCGTCGATGGTGTTCAGGTGCTCCATGTCGGCAGCCGTGATCTCCACCCCGGTGCGCTGCTCCACCAGCAGCACCAGCCGCACCAGGTCACCGGAGTCGATGCCGCTGCCGGCCAGCGCTTCGTCGTCGCCGATGGCCTCGGCGTACTCGATCGTGCCGGTGAGTTCGACCAGCAACTGCCTGATGGTGCTGCTCATGGCTTCCCCTTTCGTCCTGCCGCGGCCGGCGCCCGTGGGCAGCCCGGATGAGACAGGCGCACGCGTCCGGATCTCACCGGGAGAAGAGACACGCGGAGGGCGGAGCTATCCCCGCGCCGTGAGTGACATGTGTCACGCGGGCAACCGGGAGCGGCCGGGGATAGCGGGCCCCGGCGACCGCCTCTTGTGTCTAGTGAGAGTCCCTCCCCCGGGCCGCCGTCGAGGCCCCGGGCGGTCACAGGCGAGGACGTGATGCGGGTGCTCGACCACAGCGCGCGGACAGCCGGCCCGGCGTCCGCGACGGTGTCCACGGCGCGGGGCGCCGACGTCCCGTCGGAGCGGACCTACCGCCCCGGCGGGCCGACCACGCAGGAGGAGCTCCTCGCACACTTCGAGGCGCTGCTGAGCGCCGGCGAGACCATCGAGCCGCGCGACTGGATACCCGACGGCTACCGACGGATGCTGCTGCGCCAGATCGCCCAGCACGCCCACTCCGAGATCATCGGCATGCAGCCGGAGGGCGCCTGGCTGACCCGGTCCCCTTCGCTGCACCGTAAGTCGGTGCTCATCGCCAAGGTCCAGGACGAGGCCGGCCACGGCCTCTATCTGTACGCCGCCGCCGAGACGCTCGGCGTCGACCGCGCCGCGCTGCTCGACGCCCTCCACCAGGGCCGTCAGCGCTATGCCGCCACCTTCAACCACCCGGCGCTCACCTGGGCCGACACCGGGGCGATCGCCTGGCTGACGGACGGCGCGGCGGTCATCAACCAGGCACCGCTCTGCCACACCTCGTACGGTCCGTATGCCCGGGCCATGCGCCGCGTCTGCCAGGAGGAGGCCTTCCACGTCCGCCAGGGCTACGACCTGATACGTGCCCTGTGCGACGGCACGCCCGGGCAGCGGGAGATGGCGCAGGACGCGGTGAACCGCTGGTGGCTGCCGGCCGTGGCGCTGATGTTCGGCCCGCCTGACACGGTCGCCGCGGGCGCGGACCAGCGGACGGTGGCGCTGGGCGCGGCCGTGTCGCGGCAGGCCATCGCCTGGGGCATCAAGCGGCACACCAACGACGAACTGCGCCAGCGCTTCGTCGACCACTGCGTCCCGCAGGCCGAACGCCTCGGGCTGACCCTGCCGGACCCGGGGATCCGCTGGAACGAGGAGCGCGGCCACTACGACTTCGGGCCGATCGACTGGGAGCTGTACCGGGGGGCGCTCGGTGACGACACGCACTGCGCCCGGCAGCGCGTCGCGCACCGGGTCGCCGCGCACGAGGACGGGGCGTGGGTACGGGAGGCGGCGGCCGCGTACGCGGCACGCGTGGACGACGGCGGGAGGGCGGCGCTGTGAGCCGGGAGGCCGAGGGAGCGATGGCGTCCTGGGAGGTCTTTCTACGGCCGCGCCGGGGGCTCGCCCACCAGCACGTCGGTTCGGTCCGGGCGGTCGATCCGGACATGGCGCTGGAGCACGCCCGCGACCTGTACACCCGTCGCGGTGACCCCCTGTCCTTGTGGGTGGTCCGCTCCGCGGCCGTTCACACGGCCTCCCCCACCGAACGCGACCCGTTCTTCGCGAACGCCCGCCACAAGCCGTACCGCTACCCCGAGCACTTCGCACCGCTCGCCGAAGGAGATGACCAGCGTGACGACTGAGGGACCCGGCGCCGCGGCCGGGTCGCCCGCGGCACCCGCCGCGGGCGACCTGGCCGTCCTCACCTCCCGGCTCGGCGACGACGCCCTCGTCCTCGGCCAGCGCCTGTGCCAGTGGATCACCCGCGCACCGACGATCGAGGAGGACCTCGCGCTGTCGAACATCGCCCTCGACCTCATCGGGCACGCGCGCGCCCTGCTGACCCTCACCGGGCGCCTGGACGGCACCGGTCGCTCGGAGGACGACTTCGCATTCGGCCGCTCGGACCGCGAGTTCGGCAACTGCCTGCTCACCGAGCTGCCGGGCGGCGACTTCGCGGTGACGATCGCGCGGCAGCTCGTCTACAGCCACTACGCCGTCCTGTACTACGAGGGGCTCGCCACGGCCGCCGAGGCCGAGCTGGCCGGCTTCGCCGCGCGGGCGGCCAAGGAGGTCGACTACCATCGCAGGCACGCCGACGGCTGGACGGTGCGACTGGGCCTGGGGACCGCGGAGAGCGCCCGTCGTATGCAGGCCGGGCTGGACCGTGTGTGGCCGTACACCGGGGAGTTGTTCGCGGCGGACGACGTGGTGGCCCGGCTCGCCGCCGCCGGGACCGCCGCGCCGCCCGCCGCGTCGCAAGGGGAGTGGCGGGAGCGCGTGGGCGCCGTCGTACGGCATGCCGGGCTGGCCCTTCCCACGCCCGACTGGCAGGCGGCCGGCGGCCGGAGCGGTCTGCACTCCGAGGAGTTCGGCCCACTCGTCGCCGAACTGCAGTCGGTGCGCCGGCAGTTCCCCGGAGGTAACTGGTGACCGGCCGGACGCGCGTTCCCCTCGACGAGGTGCGGGCCCGCGTGCACGACCTCCCGGACCCCGAGCTGCCGGTCGTCACGCTGGGCGAACTCGGTGTGATCCGCGAGGTGCGCACGGCGGCCGACGGCCGACTGGAGGTGGAGTTCACCCCCACCTTCCTCGGCTGCCCCGCCCTGTCCGCGATCGCCTCGGCCATCGCCGAGACCCTCACCCGGTGCGGTTACACCGACGGCCGTGTCCGCCAGGTCACGGCCCCCGCCTGGAGCACGGACCGGATCACGCGGGCCGGCCGCCGCAAGCTCGCGGAGCACGGTATCGCCCCGCCCGGAGCCACGACCGCGCCGCGGCCCGTGCGGCTCGGCTTCGGCGTCCCCTGCCCGCAGTGCGGCTCCCTGGCCACCCGGCCGCACAGCTCCTTCGGCCCGACCCGCTGCCAGTCAATCCTGGTGTGCACGGCCTGCCACGAGACGTTCCCGTATCTGGCCACGGTGTGAGGCCCCCGATGAACACGACGCGGCCCGCTCCCGGCCCGGCGCCCGCCGCGCGCCGCGGCTGGTTCCCGCTCACGGTCGACGGGCTCGAAGCGCTGGCCGACGACACCGTGGCCGTCACCCTGCGGGTGCCGCCGGACCTGGCCAGCACCTTCGCGGCCCGGGCCGGGCAGCATGTGGTCGTCCGCCACCGGCGCCCCGGCGGGCGGGAACTGCGCCGCGCCTACTCGGTGTGCCCGCCGCCCGGCGACCCCGGTGCCCTGCGCCTGGTGATCAAGCGCAACTCGTCCGACGGCTTCGGCGCCTACGCGGTGGACTCCCTGTCCTCCGGCGACGTGCTCGGCCTGTCACCGCCGACAGGCGGGTTCGGACTGCCGGACCTCACGGGCGGACACCATGTGCTGCTCGCCGGGGGTACCGGGGTCACACCCCTGGCCGCGATGGCGGCGACGGCCCTGCGCGGTTCGCCGGACTGCCGGGTGTCGCTGGTCCACGCGGTCCGTTCCGCGGGCACGGCGCTACTGGCGGACGAACTCGCCGAGCTGAAGGACGAGTTCGTCGACCGCTTCACCGTGCTGCACGTCCTGTCGCGTGAGCGGCGCGGGAGCGGGCTGTTCAGCGGGCGGATCGACGCGGAGAAGCTGACGCGGCTGCTGTCCCTGCTGGACGCGCGGCCCGACGGGACGACCTCGTTCAGCCTGTGCGGACCCGCCGCGCTGGTGGAGACCGCGCGGACGACGCTGGCGGCCTGGGGCGCGCGGCCGGAGCTGGTGGGCCGGGAGCTGTTCTCGGCCGACGGCACGCCGCCCGAGGCCGAGACCGGTACCGGGCCCGGTCTTGAGCCCGATCCCGAGACCGAGGTGGCGGCGTCCGGCGACGAGCGGCACATCCGTGCGGTTATCGGTGGCCGATCGACGGTCGTGGCCATGGCGCCGGGCGACCGTGTGGTGCTGGACGCCGTGCTGCGGGCCCGGCCGGAGGCGCCGTACGCCTGCCGGGAAGGCGTGTGCGGAAGCTGCCGCGCCAAGGTCGTGGCCGGTTCGGTGACGCTCGGCCGGCAGCACGCCCTCGACGCCCGCGATCTCGCGGCGGGCTACACCCTCGCCTGCCGGGCCCGGCCACGCACCGACGACCTCACTCTCGACTTCGACCTCTGACCGATCACCCGACCGGCGAGACCCGCAGGACCTTCAGCATGGGAGGACGACCTTGACCACCACCGGGCGACAGCAGGGCAGGACCGCGCTGGTCACGGGAGGCAGCCGCGGTATCGGGCGGGCCGTCAGCCGGCGGCTGGCGCGCGAGGGCGCGCTGGTCGCCGTCCACTACGGGCACGACGCCGCGGCGGCGGAACGCACGGTCAAGGAGATCGAGACGGACGGCGGCCGGGCGTTCGCGGTGCGCGCGGAACTGGGTGTCCCCGGTGACGCGGCCACGCTCTGGTCCGCGTTCGACCGCGAGCTGGCCGCGTACGACGCGGGCGCCGGACCGGGCCTGGACATTCTGGTCAACAACGCGGGGATCACCCTGCCCCGGCCGATCGAGCAGGTCACCGAGGAGGACTACGACCACATCTTCGCCGTCAACACCAAGGCCCCGTTCTTCATCCTCCAGCGGGGCATCAGCCGGCTGCGGGACGGCGGCCGGATCATCAGCGTCTCGTCGGCGGCCACCCGCGTCGCGTACCCGGCGATCGTCGCGTACTCCATGACCAAAGCGGCCCTGGAGCACCTGACGCTCTCGCTCGCCCTCCAGCTGGCCCCGCGGAGCATCACGGTCAACACGGTCGCGCCCGGCTTCACCGAGACCGAGATCAACCCGACCCTGCGGAACCCGCAGATCCGGCAGGCGCTCTCCGCGGCCTCGGTGTTCAACCGGCTCGGCGCGCCGGCCGACATCGCCGACGTGATCGCCTTCGTCGCGAGCGACGACGCCCGCTGGGTGACGGGCCAGTGGCTCGATGCGACCGGCGGCGTCCACCTCGGCCTGTAGGCCTGGCCCGTTCGCGCGACACCCCAGTCCACTTCACGAGTACGGCAGTCCCGAGGAGCACTCGATGAACGACCGCCCGTCCGCGCTCGCGGATCTGTCCCCGGACGACCAGCTCACCCAGCCGTTCCACGGCGCGAGCCCCTACGACGAGTACGTGCGCGCCTCCGTCCTCAACTCCCTCCAGCAGCCCCTGACCGAGGCCGCCGACGAGATGGGCTTCCTCGTCACCACCCAGGTGATGGAGCTGTGGTTCACCCTGATCACGCACGAGTGGCGGGCGGCCCGGGACGCCTTCGCCAAGGACGACCTGGACGCCGCGACGGACGCGCTGGTGCGCAGCCGCCGGGCGGTCGAGGCGCTGGTGGCGTCGTGGACACCGGTCGCCGCGCTGACGCCGCACCAGTTCGACGGGTTCCGGGCGGCGTTCGGCAGGGCGTCCGGTTTCCAGTCGGCGATGTACCGGCACATGGAGTTCCTGCTCGGCGACAAGTCCCCCGCGCTGCTCCGGTCCCATCAGGGCGACCCGTCGGTCCACGAGGCGCTGCGCGTGGCGTACCAGGAGCCGTCACTCTACGACGAGGTGCTGCGCTTCCTGCACCGGCGAGGACTGCCGGTGCCGGAACCGGTGCGGGAGCGCGACGTGACCGCGCCCTACGAGTCGGACCCCGGTGTCGTCGCGGCGTGGCGGGTCGTCTACGCGGGTCCGCAGCACCATCCGCTGCTCGCACTCGGCGAGCTGCTCACCGACATCGCCGAACGGATGCTGCGCTGGCGCTTCGACCACGTCCTGGTGGTACGGCGGGCCATGGGCACCAAGACGGGCAGCGCCGGTTCGTCCGGCGTCGCCTGGCTGGAGGCCCGCGCGAAACGGCCGGTCTTCCCGGAGCTGTGGGCGGTACGCGGTGACGTCTAGGGAGATCTCGGCCTTCGCGGCCGAGGAAGAGCGGCGCGTCCTGAGCCTGAAGCCGGTCCTGGCGCCGGCGCACGGGAGGTACGGGGACCACCCGCACCAGGTCTATGACTCCTGGCCCGCCGAGGACCCCGGGGCGCCACTGGTGCTGCTGCTGCACGGCGGGTACTGGCGCTACGACCGTATGCACCTGACACCGTTCGCGTCCTGGCTGGCGAAGCAGGGCTTCTCCGTGCTGCTGCCCGGCTTTCGCCGGTCCGGGGGCGCCGGCGGCTATCCGGAGACCTTCGACGACATCGCCCGGATCGTCGACACACTGCCGGCGGGCCGGCCGTACGTCCTGGCCGGCCACTGCTCCGGCGGTCACCTCGCGCTGTGGTGCGCCGCCCGCGCGCTGCTGCCCACCGACTCGCCCTGGCACACCACCTCCCTGCCGACCGCCGTGCTTGCTCTCGCCCCGCTGACCGACCTCGACGCCACCCGCCGGGACCGGCTCAGCGACGACGCGGCACTGCAACTCCTCGGCGGGCCGGCCCTGTTCGAGGAGCGGATGCCGTACGTCGATCCGCTGACGCTGCTGAAGAGGCGGGGGCGGACCGGCGTACGCACCGTGCTGCTGCACGGCGCGGTCGACGAGGAGGTCCCGCTGTCGCAGTTCGCGGACTACGCGGCGGTGGACGACGACCTGGACACGGTCGTCCTGCCCGGCATCGGCCACTACACGCTGATCGAGCCCGACGCGCCCGGTGCGATCGCGGTCGCCGACGTCATGCGCCGCTTGGCCGCGGAGGCGGCGGGGGTCGCGGAGGCGGCGCAGGCTTCGGAGTCGGTGGCGGAGTCGGAGTCGGAGTCGGCGAAGGTCGCGGCCGTCGCCGTCGCGGAGCCCCAGCGCCCATGACGCCCCTCCTGGTGGCGGCTTCGCAGCTCTTGCGCGAGCAGCTGCGGGCAGGTGCGGCCGGCCGGTCCAGGAACGGGTGCCCGGGCGGTGGCCGGCCGGCGCTCCCCGGGGCGTTCGTCCGTCGCCGCCCGGCAGCTCCGCAGGAGTCGGGGGACGCGCGGGCCCCGAACGGGCGACGGCCTGGGGCCGTCACCCCGGCGCTCACCGCATCCGACCAGGAGCACCTCACTGATGCCCACAACCGAAGGGGTCCGCCAGTGACCACCGCCCTCGTCGCACACGCCGCCGCCCTCGACGCCGAGGCGCCGCTCGCGCATGTCCGCCAGCGTTTCCTGCTCCCCGCGGGAATCGTCTACCTGGACGGCAACTCGCTCGGTCCGCTCCCGGCCGCCGTTCCGTCGGCCCTCCACGATCTCGTCCACCGCCAGTGGGGCACCGACCTGATCCGTTCGTGGAACAGCAACGGCTGGTGGGAGGCGCCGACAAGGATCGGCGACCGGGTGGGGCGGCTCATCGGCGCGGCGCCGGGCCAGACTGTGGCGGGCGACTCCACGAGCGTGCAGCTCTACAACGCCCTCAGCGCCGCCGCCGCGCTGCGCCCCGACCGCCCGTATCTCGTCACCGATCCCGGTGACTTCCCCACCGATCGTTACCTCACCGACGCGGTGGCCACCCAACTCGGCCTGGAGGCGCGGCGGGTGAGCCCGGCCGACCTCGAAGACTTCCTCGAGAAGGAAGGCGACCGGGTGGCCGTGGTGTGCCACTCCCCCGTCGACTACCGCACGGGCGAGCTCCACCACATGGCCGCGCCCACGCGGGCGGCGCACGAGGCGGGCGCGCTGGTGCTCTGGGACCTGTGCCACGCGGCCGGGGCGATGCCCATCCAACTCGACGCCCTGGAGGCGGACTTCGCGGTCGGCTGTGGCTACAAGTTCCTCTCCGGCGGCCCCGGCGCTCCGGCCTTCCTGTATGCGGCCCGACGCCATCACGCCGACTGGCGGCCCCCGGTCACCGGCTGGAACGGCCACGCCGACCCCTTCGGACTGCACGACACGTACGAGCCGGCGCCGGGGATCGGCAAAGCCCGGATCGGCACCCCGCCGATCCTGTCGCTGCTCGCCCTGGAGGCGGCGCTGACCGTCTTCGACGATGTCGACATGGCACAGGTCCGCGCCAAGAGCCTGTCCCTGACCGGCTTCTTCCTGGACTGCGCCGCCCAGTTGCTGGACGGCCTGGGCTTCGAGCCGGTCACCCCGGCCGTCCCAGAGCGTCGCGGCAGCCAGGTGTCCCTTCGCCACGCGCACGCCTACGGGCTGGCCCGTGCCCTGGAGTCCCGGGGCGTCATCGGCGACATGCGCGCCCCCGATCTCCTGCGCTTCGGCGTCAACGCCCTGTACACCTCGCACGCGGAGATCCTCAGTGCGGTGACCTGCCTGCGCGAGATCTCGACGACGGGGGCCTACGACCCGACGGCGGTGGCCGCGGGCGCGGTGACGTGAACCGTACGCAGGCCCCGGTGAGCGCCGTCGCCGGCGTTGTCCCGTGCCACCGGGCCGGTTCGCCCGCCACGGACCGCGACCGCGGGACCTTTCGCCCGACGGCGCCCGCCGTACCGCGGTATGTCGTCCAAAGGCGTCCGGCCACCGGCTGGCCACCAGGAGCGTCAGGGGGCCGCTCATCAGCGTTGTCGGTCTCCGACAGATCCTCCGGCAAGGGTTTCTCGGCTCCCGGAGAATCGCTCCTCCGGCAACCGGCCGTCGTTCATCACCATCTCGTCGACGAACCGGCGCGTGCGCTGTTCAGGGCCGCGGACGGCTTGCGGCGGGTGCGCCCGGTGCGCAGCGCCAGGGCGACCTCGCGGCGCAGTCCGCCACGGGCCTGGACGTAGATCGCCTGGTAGATCGTCTCCGGACTCACACGCGTGCTCGCGTCGTCGGGGAACTCGATGAGCAGAGCGTGCAGCTCCGCACCCAACTCACCCGCCACCGCAGCCACACCCCGGCCGCGGTCCACCGGGACGTCATGCCGGAACTCCCGCCCCGGTCAAGCCGCCCTGCACCAGCTGCTGCACCATGCCCATTCCCCTCACGTCGAGGAAGCAGGACTGCCCACCACCAAAGCCGCCATCCGCACCACCACCCGAACAGCCCAACCTCCACCCGCCGGTGTCCCCATCCCGCCCGCGGGAACCAAGGTCACCCAGCGCAATCGGAAAGCACCTGGGCCCCATCGCACTCCTTCACACCCCCCAACACCGGTCTCGGCCAGGGATGCCAGCGCACCGGGAGGGGTACGAATCCGGGTGATCGACCGACTCTGGGCAACCTGCCGGAGCCTCAGGTTCCAGCCCCTAGCGAGTGGCGTTGTCCTTGCCGAAAACCTCATCCCTGCAGGTCAAGCGGCATGTTGGTACTCGTGGAGGATGCCGCCCAGGCGGTCGCGTCTTTGTATGTTGAGGCGATCGATCTCCTCGGGATCGGTGATCGGCACGGGCAGAGAGTGCAGCGGGCGGGCGTTGGCAATGCCCTGGTGCGGCCGATGTTCGTTGTAGAAGGTCTCGAACTCACGGAGCGCGTGGAGGAGGTGCCGGTGGTTCCAGACCAGCGTGCGGTCCAGCAGTTCCCGTCGGCAGGTCTCCACCCAGCGTTCCATGATCGCGTTCATGCGCGGTACGCGTACGCCGCTGAGGACCACCTCGATCCCGGCGTCGGCGAGGACGGCGTCGAACAGGGCAGGGAACTTGCCGTCCCGGTCTCGGATCAGGAACCGCGCTTGGCCGCAGGCGTCTTCGAGGTCCATGACGAGGTTCTTGGCTGTCTGTATGACCCAGGGCGCGGTGGGATGGGGTGTGGCGCCCAGGATGCGGATGCGGCGGCTTGCGTGTTCGATCACCGCGAATACGTAGAGTCGGGTGCCTGACAGGGTGACGGTTTCGAAGAAGTCGCAGGCCAGGAGGGCATCGCTTTGGGAGCGTAGGAAGTCCTGTAGGGTGCCAAAACCGGTACATGGCCTCTGATCAGGCTCTTTGCGGTTCCGTATGGTCGTGGCATGCTCGGATCTCATGGTGCTGCGCGTGCTCTACTTGATCTTCGTCCGGCTCCTCGGACTGCTCCTGCTGCTGTCGCGGTCGGAGGACGCCAAGAACGTCGAGATCCTCGTGCTGCGCCACGAGGTCGCGGTCCTGCGCGGGCAGATCGGCACCCGGCCGTGCCTGACCTGGCCGGACCGTGCCGTGCTCGCCGCCCTGGCCCAGCACCTGCCGGGCAGACTGCGCCACCACCGCCTCGTCACTCCCAGCACCCTCCTGTCCTGGCACCGCCGACTGCAGCGGTGGGAGTGGAAGCAGGAGCCTTCCCGGACCGGACGCCCGCCGATCTCCGGGGAACTCACCGCCCTGATCCTGCGCCTCGCTCACGAGAATCCGACCTGGGGCTACACCAGAATCCAGGGCGAGCTGCGACGCCTCGGCCACCGCGTCGGAGCCTCCACCATCCGCCGCACCCTGCGCAGCGCCGGCCCGGGACCCGCACCCCGACGAAACCGCGGCACCCCGTCCTGGCGGGAGTTCCTTCGCACCCAGGCATCCGGAATGCTCGCCGCCGACTTCTTCCACCTCGATACCGTGACCCTGCGACGCCTGTACGTGTTCCACGTCCTGGATGTCGGCACCCGAACCGTGCACATCCTCGGCATCACCGCCCACCCCGCCGCCGCCTGGGCCACCCAGCTCGCCCGCAGCCTCCTGACCGACCTCGGCCAGCGCGCTGCTGGCTTCCGGTACCTGCTGCGCGACCGTGACAGCAAGTACACCCAGGCCTTCGACGCCGTCTTCACCGCGGACGGCATCGAGATCCTGAAGAGCGCACCGCAGACCCCGCGGATGAACGCCCACGCCGAAAGAGGCATACGCACCATCCGAGCCGAGTGCACCGACCGCCTACTGATCTACAACGAACAACACCTACGACACGTCCTCGCCGAATACGCCGAGCACTACAACGGCTGCGGGCCGCACCGTGCCCTGCGACTCCGCGCTCCCGGCGACGACCCCAACGTCATCCCCTCCCCCGCACCACGCATCCAGCGCCACAACGTCCTCGGCGGACTCATCCACGAGTACCGCCAGGCCACTTGACGAGGATCAGCGCCGCTGACGAGAGACCAGGTCAGCGCACATGCAGGAGTTTTGGCACCCTACAGGCACGGGGCCGTGCGGCGGAAGGCCGGAGTGGGCCGACGAGGTGTGCCAGACGGCCCCGGGCGGAACGATCACGGGAGGGGGCACCAACCCCAACGAGTTGCCGACCACGATCACCCAGTACGGGCTGTGGGGCAACTCGACCGTCGTCACCGAGACCGCAGGCGGCATCACCCGCACCACCACCACGCAGTACGACACAGCCGCCCGTCCATCCCTCGTCACCGTCACCGGAGGCACGGGGACAACAGTGCCGGCAGTGACCACCGCGTACGACACGGCGACCGAGGCCGTGCTCACCCAGACCTCCACCGCCGGCGGCACGATCACCAAGGCATACGACCAGCTCGGCCGCCAGATGTCCTACACCGACGCCGACGGCGGCACCACCAGTACCCAGTACGACGCTCTGAACCGGCCCACCACGGTGACCGACAACGTGCCGTCCACCACGACCTACACCTACGACACGAGCCTGGACCCCCGCGGCCCGGCCACCAAAGTGACCGACTCCGTCGCGGGCAGCTTCACCGCGGCATACGACGCCGACGGCGACCTCACCGCCGAAGGTCTTCCCGGCGGCTACACCATGACGCAGCACACGGACCCGACAGGCACGACCACCGATCGCACATACGCCCGCGACAGCGACGGAACCACGCTGGTATCCGACAGCATCAGCGACACCATCCACGACCAGGAGGCCACGCACACCGGCACCCCCGGAATCACCGCCTCCCAGAACTACACCTATGACCAGGCCGGCCGCCTCACCCAAGTACAGGACACCGGCACCGACGCGGTATGCACCACCCGCAGCTACACCTTCGACAAGAACAGCAACCGCAAATCCCTGGCCACCGCCATCGCCGCGCCCAACGCCGACTGCACCACCACCGGCGGCACCACCGTCCCCAGCACCTACGACACCGCCGACCGCCTGGTCAACACCGGCTACACCTACGACGCCTTCGGCCGCACCACCACCCGGCCCGGCACCACACTGGCCTACTACACCGACGACCTGCTCCAGCAGCAGACCGCCGGAACCCAGCGCCGGACCTGGACCCTCGACTCCGGCCTGCGTTTCCGCGCCTTCACCACAGAAGACAACGCATCCGGCACCTGGACCCAGACCGCCGCAAAGGTCAACCACTATGACACAGACTCCGACAGCCCCCGCTGGATCGTGGAGGATACCGGCTCCGGTGCGCTCACCCGCAACGTCACCGGGCTCGACGGCAATCTCGCCGCCACTACCACCAAGACCGGCGGCGTGATCCTCCAGCTCGCCGACCTGCACGGTGACATCGCGCTGCAACTCCCCGCCGACACCGCGGTCGCCCCGACCGTCCTGGACGCCGATGAATACGGCAATCCGCGGCCAGGACAGCAAGCCACCCGATATGCCTGGCTGGGAGGCAAGCAGCGGTCCGACGAGACACTCACCGGCCTCACCCTGATGGGGGTGCGTCTGTACGATCCCGCGGCTGGGCGCTTCCTGTCCATGGACCCGATAGCAGGCGGGAACTGCAACGCCTACGACTACGTCTGTGCCGACCCGGTCAACGGATCGGACCTCGACGGCCGGTGCGGGTCATGGGGCAACCCCTTCAAGGGATGCGATACCTTCCGGATTCTGATGTGGTCGCGCCAGATCGGCCAGTGGTGGCTCATCATCCGGGAAGGCACGAAGACCAGGATCAAGCCTTACGGCATGTTCGGCATCCGTCACATCGTCGACAAGCACGTGGGGTGGGGAAAACGTGACGGCTGGATCACCAAGGGCGGGATGCTCGGCGACCTCAAAAAAGCGCTCGTCAGGGGCAACTGGGAGTGGCAATGGGACGACCCCAAAGACGGAGCATCTTCATACAAGATTATCTATACTTATAAGCACCGCTGTGCGTGCGGCAGGCTGATAACGTACCAGGTCACCGCCTTCTACAGTACCCGACTGTACGAAGGATGGCCCATTGGCGTCACAACAGCCTACAAGAAGAGGATCTAGAATCACCTCTCCATCGGTCACCGGTTCCCATCAGTGATCGAACAGCACAGCCATGATGTCGGCCTGCCGCCAGCCCAGACGGCAGGCCGACGCCATATCCTCACGATTCACATTTCGATGCCAACAGTGGGAACAGCCCGCCAACATAGTGGAGAACATCACGTGAAAAGAAGGAAATCAGACACGTCACCGGCACGGCTCCGTGAAATCACGCAAGCAGTTCGGAGCCGGAACCTGCAGGCGGAAGGCCCCGAGATCGCCTTGCAGACCGTCATCGAACTGGCAGAAAACGACGAGATGGAGATGGCATTCGAGTGGCTCTGCGGAATCATCCGGAGCCACGATCTGACCATCAGCCGCACAGAATTCACATTGCTATCCAAACTCGGGAAAGAGTGGGACATCGCAGACCTAGTCGAAGAAATCCGTGACAAAGTGGACGATGAATCAGGGACAGCGGAAGGTCCCACTGTCCGATAATCTATTCGCCGAAAGGCCTTTTCGACCTCACGATCGCCGTCCCGGCCCCTCGCCACCACTGGGTCCCCGACTTCCTTATCCGCGACAGCCACCTGTTCGAGGTCGGCGACCGCCAGCTCGCAGCGACCCTCGGTCTTGCCCCTGCCGAGAAGCTCATCCGCCCAGTTCAGCGAACTGATGGACCGTCTCAACGTGAGTTGCTGCGAGGTGGAAATCAAACGCGTTCAAGTGTGGCGTCATGGTTCGTTAAACACGTTCAGTTCCTGATCTGACCGATCGATTTTCCGACCGGCCATCAGCTCTCTGAGCTGCATGCATGATTTATCGGCACCCGCAAGGCCAGTACGACCGGTTCGGACCACCTCCGCTCGAGCGGAGGTGGTCCGGTGCGCCCTGTGGGGTTCCAAAAATTCTGCGCAGGCGCTGACGTGGGCGTTTGCCAGCGGCGCTGATCTTCGTCAAGTGGTTTGGCAGTACTCGTGGATGAGTCCGCCGAGGACGTCGTGACGCTGGATGCGTTGTGCGGGGAAGGGGATGACGTTGAGGTCGTCGGAGGGAGCGCACAGTTGCAGGGCGCGGTGGGGCCGGCCGGCGTTGTAGCGCTCGGCGTACTCAGCGAGGACGTGACGCAGGTGGTGTTCGTTGTAGATCAGGAGCCGGTCGGTGCACTCGGCTCTGATGGTGCGTATGCCTCTTTCGGCGTGGGCGTTCATCCGCGGGGTCTGCGGTGCGCTCTTCAGGATCTCGACTCCGTCCGCGGTGAAGACGGCGTCGAAGGCCTGGGTGTACTTGCTGTCACGGTCACGCAGCAGATAGCGGAAGCCGACAGCTCGCTGGCCGAGATCGGCCAACAGATTGCGGGCGGTTGGGTGGTCCAAGCCACGGTGGGGTGGGCGGTGACGCCGAGAATGTGCACAGTCCGGGTACCGGCCTCCATCACGGAGAACACGTACAGCCGCCTCAGGGTCACGGTATCGACGTGGAAGAAGTCGGCGGCGAACAGCCCGGATGCCCGCGCGCAGGAACTCCCGCCACGTCGGGGCGCTACGGCTGCGTCCGGGTGCGGGTCCCAGGCCGGCGCCGCGCAGGATGCGGCGCACGGTGGAGGCTCCGACGCGGTGGCCGAGGCGTCGCAGTTCGCCCTGGATGCGGGTACATCCCCAGGTCGGATCCCCGCAGGCGAGACGCAGAATGAGAGCGGTGAGTTCCTCGGAGATCGGTGGGCGTCCGGTCCTGGCGGGCTTCTGTTTCCCTTTCCACCGCAGTAGCCGGCGGTGCCAGGCCATGAGGGTGCCGGGGGTGACCAGGCGGTGGCGACGCAACCTGCCCGGCAGGTGCTGGGTGAGGGCGGCGAGCACGTCGCGGTCCGGCCACATCAGGCGCGGCCGGGTGCCGAGTTGTCGACGCAGTACCGCGACCTCGCAGCGCAGCGTGAGGAGTTCAATGTCCTTGGCATCCTCCGACCGCGACAGCAGCAGGAGCAGTCCGAGGAGCCGGACGAAGATCAGGCAGAGCACACGCAACGCCATACAGTCCGAGCATGCCATGATCATTACGAACCGCAAAGTGCCTGATCAAAGGCCGTGTACCAGTTTTGGCACCCTACAGGCGTCCTCCTGGATGCCGAGCGCGTCGAGCAGGAGCTGGACGTTCACGCCGCCGCCTGCGGATCGCGCCAGGTCGGAGTGTTCGCGCCGGTGAGCCGGCGGACCATGATCTGGGTCATCGCCCAGTAGACGCGGGACGCGGAGGAGGATGGGCGGTGCTCGTAGTCGCGGACCAGGCGCCGGTGCAGTATCAGGATCCCGTAGGTCTGCTCGACCCTCCACCGCTTCGGCTGCGGCACGAACCCCTTGTCCTGCGCGTTGCGTTCGACGATCTCGACTTCGATACCCAGGCCGGCGCCGTGCACGACGACCTGCTTCTTGAAGCCCTGGTCGACCAGGGCCTACGGAAGCGTCATCGAGCTGTGCCCGGCCGGGCCGCGGCCGCCCACTGGCTACCTGCGGCCCGCGTTCACCGTGACGATCGGGGCCGGCACGCCGCACCGGCCACGGGAAGGGCCGCCGTCGTAGCCGGGTATCGGGGCGGGACGGGTCTCTGAATTGTTCTTCACAGGAGCCATCATGCCCCGCCCGCCTCAGCCACACCGTAGCGCCGGACGCGGAACGAACGAGTTGCGCCGTAGATGTTCAATACGCCACCGGCGTCCGCTCCATTTCGCTAACCTCAACTGTGACGAATTCCGACTTAGACGAGTTACGCGCCCACTTGCGCGACACCCTGCGACGTTCTCAAGAATGGCTGAGAGCAGTCGCCGAGGTTCCGGATATGCCTGCGGATTGGGCGGCGGAGGCAGCACGGGACGTCGAGGAACTGCACCGGCTGCGTACCCGCGGATCCTCGGTCCTGATCAACGTGGCGATGCTAGGTGCTTTCTCCTCGGGGAAGAGTTTCCTGCTCAGCGGGTTGCAGGGCCACCTCGAACTGATGAAGGTCGACTCCATCGCCGGTGTTCCCTCGGACAGGTTCGTCGGGCTGCTGCCGTCTTCTCCGGTACCCACCACCGCGTGTCCGGCAACTGTGGTCCCGGTGGACGAGGGCGGTACGTACGACGCGTCGGACAAGGGCTTCCTGCGCGTCCGCTTCACCGACTCCGACCCCGACGACTGGGAGGACGTGGGCAATTCGCCGGCGGAGTCCGTGGTTGCCGCGTACGCGATGGAGGACGCCAACCTGGCCGACCGGATCAGGGCACACCGCCAACGGAAGGTCGCCGAGATCGAGGTGCAACTCGCGGAGTGCCTGCTCCCGGCGAAACTCTACGATCTGCCCGGCCACGGCTCACCCAATGTGATCCACGACTCGATCGTCCGCAAGGCGATGGCGGACGCGGACTGCTTCATCTACGTGTCGCACGCAAGCCGCTCTCTGTCGGAGAACGACCTCGCGCTCATCGAGTCCCTCCACAATCACTGCCAGCCCACCGGGAAACGTGTGGTGTGGGTGGTCACCGCCATCGACTCCGCGCTGCAGGTCGATCACCGCAACATCCCGGCGTGGAAGGCAACGATCAACCGGAACAACGCTTATCTGCGGGAGCACTTCACACGACGCGACGGCACTCCCGACGACGAGTTCGTCGGAGAGGGGTTCCTTCCGGTCTCACCCGCGCTGGAGGCGCACGCCGTCTGGTCCGCCACCCATATCTCGGAAAGCGCGGCAGCGCGGCAGCGGGCGGAGAGCCGGATGGACTCGTTGCGCGAGGTGCTGTCGGATCTGATCCGTACGGAGACCGGCACCGAGCACATCGCCGCGGTGGCGGCCGGGGCACGGCGGATGCTGACACCCCGGTGGCGTGCCCTCAACCAGCGACTGGTGACCGAGCGCTTGCCCATCGACGAGCTCAGAACGCTCCTGGAGAGCGAGCAGCGGCGCCTCACCCATCTGAACGCGGAGATCCCCCGGCTGCGCGCCGCCCTGCAAATGGAGCTCGACAGCCGGGTGAAACGTGCTGCACGGCCCTTCGTCGGCCTCGCCGCGCACCTCCACTCGGTCATGGACGACAGCATCAGGAAGGGCGATGTCCGCAAGGCGTCGCAGGCAAACGCGATCCATGTCAGACGGAACAACGAACTCCTGGCCTGGATGCGTACAGCAGATGGACCTGGCACCTTGTGGACCGAGCAGATCGCACAGTTCAAGGAGGTGGCGCTGCGGGCGGTGGCCGACTCGCTGGGGGAAACCGGCGCGGGCGACCAACTGCCCGACTACGCCCTCGACATCAGGGAGATGACCAACCGCCTCCCCGAGCGGACGCACGCCGTCGAACTCGACTTGCTCCAGCGCACCGCGGCGGTCGTCGGCGTCGCGACCCCGGTCGCGGCCGGCGCCTCCTGGCTGATGGGCCTCGCCACCGCGGGCGCGATCATGCCACCTGCCGGGCTGATCATCGGTGGCGCTGCGGTCGTGTACGCCGGTGTGAGAGCTCTCAAAGGCCCGAGCACCTCACTGGAGGTGACGCAGAACGAGTGGATCCGGGCGCTGGACGCGGAGGCGAACTCCCTGCGGGACCAGTTCGAAGTCGGCGCCGGCTCTCAGGGCATGAGCGTCATTGACAAGCTGATCGACCATCTCCACGAGTACAGCAAACAGCTCAATGGCTCTGCGGAACTGCTGCGGCACCGCATCGCCCACCCGGAGATCCAGGAGCGGCGGGAGCTCGTCGATCTGCTCACACCGATCTGTCAGGAAG
This sequence comes from Streptomyces polygonati, assembly GCF_042650325.1. Classification (NCBI taxonomy): domain Bacteria; kingdom Bacillati; phylum Actinomycetota; class Actinomycetes; order Kitasatosporales; family Streptomycetaceae; genus Streptomyces; species Streptomyces polygonati. Next base: position 36,559 of record NZ_JBHSBB010000045.1, read on the forward strand.
GTGAACTGCTCGTCACGGCGGTCCAGGACCTCACCACCGGAGCCTGACCGGTACGCGCGGACAGGCAGTGCTGTCGGCAACGCGCGGCGAACAACTCGGCAGCGGCGGGGCATGCGATGGCGCCGCCGCTGCCGTGTTTCTCTGGGGGTGTTGTGAGAGGGCGTTAAGAAGCTGTCTCATTTGGTGAGTCTGCGGTAGCAGATGAGGGTGCAGGCGATGCTGGCGAAGGCGAGGAAGCGCTCGGCTTTGCGTTCGTAGCGGCGGTGGAGTCGGCGGCAGCCTGAGAGCCAGGACATGGTGCGTTCGACGGTCCAGCGGTGCCGGCCAAGCCGCTGCGAGCTTTCCACACACCTGCGGGCGATGCGGTGGGCGATCTGCCGTTCGCGTAACCATCGCCGCAGGTGGTCCTAGTCGTATCCCTTGTCCGCATGGAGCTTTCCCGGTCGGCGGCGCCGCGGCCCTCGGCGGGAACGGATCGGCGGGATGCCCTTCACCAGCGGGATCCGTGCCTGGCTGTCGTGCAGGTTCGCCCCCGAGATGCCGACCGACAGGGGCAGACCGGTCCGTTCGGTGATCAGGTGGATCTTCGAGCCGAACTTGCCCCGGTCGACAGGATTCGGACCTGTCAGGTCCCCCTTTTCACAGCCCGCATGTTGACCGAGTCGACTGCGCAGCGGGACCAGTCCAGTTCGCCGCGCGAGCCCAGTTCGTCCAGCACCAGGCGGTGGAGCTTGACCCAGACCCTCGCCTTCGTCCACTCGGAGAAACGCCGGTGGGCTGTCGGCCCCGAGGGCCCGAACGGTGCCGAGGGCAGCTGCTGCCAGGTGCAGCCGGAAGTGGCCACGAACACGATCGCGGCCAGAACCTCCCGGTCACCGTGCCGACGACGGCCACCGCCCTGAGGGCGCGACGGCGCCTCCGGGACCACCCGCTGGAACAACTCCCACAACTCATCCGGCACCAGCCGCTCAACGATCCCCACCATGGACCACAGCCTACCGAACCAAATGAGACGACGTCTTAGGACGAGTCGGCTGCGCTGGCCCTCGGCTTCCACCACGGTCTCGACGTGCCGGCCGCCAGGCCCTGCTCACCTTTGCCCACCTCCGCAACGGACACCCGTATGCCCAGTTCGCCGCCGGGTTCGAAGTCGGGACCACGACGGCGTACCGCTACGTCACCGAGGCCGTGGACCTCCTGGCCGCCCTTGCACCCACCTTGGCCGACGCCGTCCGCGCCGCCTCGACGAAGGCCTTCGTGCTCCTGGACGGCACGCTCCTGCCGATCGACCGCATCGCCGCGGACCAGCCCTTCTACTCCGGGAAACACAAGAGGCACGGCATGAACGTGCAGGTCCTCACCGATCCGTCCGGCCGCATGCTGTGGGCCTCACCAGCCCTGCCCGGGGCCGTCCACGACATCCGAGCAGCCCGCGAACACGGCATCATCGACGCCCTCGAACGGGCCCATGTCACCTGCTGGGCCGACAAGGGCTACCGCGGCGCCGGCGGCACGGTCCGCATCCCCTACTGGGGACGATGGGACATCCTCTCCCCAGGGCAGAAGGCGGTGAACCGCTCCCACGCGAAGATCCGCGCACCCGTCGAGCAGGCCATGGCGACCCTCAAGAACTGGCGGCTCCTGCGCAAACTCCGGTGCTCCACCACCCGGATCACCGCCCTCGTCCAAGCCGTCCTCACCCTGCATCTGGCCAGCTCAACCGATGATGGAAAAGGCTCACTAACAACGGCGGAATCTTCGGACCCGGACGACTCATACCCAACCAACGACGAATCTCCGACTCAGGTCACTAGACGCCCCGGCGCCCCTCGCCTGCCCCGCCGCCCCGACCGGGCATCCCTCCAGACACCACGCCGGCCTGGGCAGCCCGACCGTCGCACGGTTCTGTGGCACAGCCGAATCTCTGCGCAACCGTGTCCGTTTGTGGGAGTGTGAACAGGGTGCGAGTAGTGCGTGCCAAGCACTGAATGGGGTGGGAGATGCAGCCGCAAGAGGTTCTGGATGGCAGATACCGCGTCGAGGCGTTGGTGGGGCGCGGGGGTATGGGAGCTGTTTGGCGGGCCACCGATCTCAAGCTCGACCGCCTAGTCGCCGTAAAGACGCTGCACGAGGCTGCTGTGACCCAAGACCCGAACGCTCAAGCCAGATTCAGGCGCGAGGTGCGGATCGCAGCATCCATCAATCACCCCGGTGTCGTCGCAGTGACTGACTACGGCGTTACTCCACGAACCTACTATTTGGTGATGGAATTCATTGAGGGGCGTACGCTCGCCTCTATAATTGCAGACAATCCGGCTGGACTGCCGATCGGCGCTGTCGTCTCGTTCTATGAGAAGCTTCTGACAGCGCTGGCTGCCACGCACGCGAAAGGAGTAGTACATCGGGACATGAAGCCGAGTAACCTGATCGTGCGAAACGATACCGATGCGCTTGTCCTGTGCGATTTCGGAATCGGCAAGTCGATCAGTCCGGCGACCATAGATCACGTGAGTACTACTGGAAAGTTCAGCGGGACCTTTGACTACGCCTCGCCTGAGCAGATCAGAGGGTCATTCCCAATTGATCAGCGAAGCGACTTGTACGCTTCGGGTTGTGTCCTCTACGAGATGATAACGGGGCGACCGCCATTCCTTGGAACGGGTCCCGCAAAACTCGGAGCGCATCTTCACGAACCGCCAATTCCCCCAGGGCGACTACGCCAGCAGACACCCGATTGGCTGAATGAGCTCACTCTCAGCCTACTCGCCAAGGATGCAGCCAGCCGTCCGGAGAGCTCGACAGAGGTCCTGCACGTGGTTTCCCAGGGTGAAAAAATATCGATCAGCACGCCTACGGTGATGGCGTCAACAGTCAGCGCCACAGGGGCACCCGCTGAACAGCCTCCTCTCCCTGACCATGCCCCAGGGGTGCCAGCGAATCCGAGTCCGGCAGAATTCTTTTCCGCCCTCCATGCGAGATGGAAGAGGAATGGAAGGCCGACCCCGTACGCGATAAGGAGACGAATCATCGAGTCAGAGTTAAGTGAAAATTCGGCGAGTCTTGAGGAACGTGATCTGATCGACTGGATCGGATGTGGCGCAACACCGCGGGTAAGGCGCGACGCGTGGCCGCAAGTGGAATCTGTCCTACTGGCACTGGGTGTGGATGCGGAAGGGCGCCGGGCATGGAACCTCATGTGGGAAGAGATGTGGAGGAGCGCTCTGGAGGAGTTCCCCACAACTGAGCGGGTACCAGGGGCCCGGAAGAGTTTCTGGATCACGGTCAGCATTGCCGCAGCGATATTCTTCTTCTGGGTTACTGCCGCGACCGCTGCCGCGCATGCCCAAGATTACGACTCCCGCAACATGGGGGCTGCTGTTGTCGATTCGCTTCTCGCTTTATTTGTAGAAGCTGTCCTGACCTTCCTCGTGGTGGAATCAATAGCCCTCGATGAATTCCTGATCGAAGTTCACGAGGCACATTGCATCGGCAACACATTCAATTATTCCCACGTCGCCGAAGGATATCTTGCTTTTGCGGGACTCATCGCTTTGGTCCTCGGTATCTGGATTGGTATCGACGACCCGCTGCACTTTCCGTATCTCCTGGGACACTGGCTCGGCTGGCGATTCTGAGTCACTGAGCTTTTTCCAACCTGCTGATGCGGTGGTGCAGTTGGAGTGACAACACGGCGAAGCCCCTGGT
>NZ_JBHSBB010000046.1:0-4084 GCF_042650325.1 Streptomyces polygonati
GCCAGGAAGCCCTGCAGCCGGCGTGCCTGGGCACGCAGCGCCTTGTCCGACGTGGCCGACAGCAGCCACGGCACCGGACCGGCCGGAAGCGCCACGGCGGGGGCCACCGAAAGCTCGGCCTGGTCCGGGGCGGGTGCCTCAAGCACGACATGGGCGTTGGTGCCGCTGATCCCGAACGCCGAGACACCGGCCCGGCGAGGGCGCCCGGTCTCCGGCCACGAGCGGGCTTCGGTGAGCAGCGAGACATTCCCGGTGGACCAGTCGACATGCGAGGTCGGCGCGTCGACATGGAGGGTCCGGGGCAGTTCACCGTGCCGCATCGCCATGATCATCTTGATCACACCCGCGACACCCGCCGCCGCCTGCGTATGACCGATATTCGACTTCACCGAACCCAGCCACAACGGCTCGGCACGATCCTGACCATAAGTCGCCAGCAAAGCCTGCGCCTCGATCGGATCACCCAGCGTCGTACCCGTACCGTGCGCCTCCACCGCATCCACATCCGACGCCGACAAACCCGCATTCGCCAACGCCTCAACAATCACCCGCTCCTGCGACGGACCATTCGGCGCCGTCAACCCATTCGACGCACCATCCTGATTCACCGCCGAACCCCGCACCACCGCCAACACCCGATGCCCATTCCGCCGGGCATCGGAAAGCCGCTCCAAGAGAACAAGCCCGGCGCCCTCACCCCACGCCGTACCGTCGGCGCCCTCGGCGAACGACTTGATCCGCCCGTCGGCCGCCAGCCCGCGCTGCCGCGAGAACTCCACAAAGCCGGCCGGGTTCGCCATCACCGTGACCCCGCCGGCCAGCGCCAGCGAGCACTCCCCCGAACGGAGCGCCTGCGCCGCCAGATGCATCGCCACCAGCGACGACGAACACGCGGTGTCCACCGACACCGCCGGACCCTCCAGCCCCAGCAGATACGAGACCCGACCGGACGTCACACTGGTCGCCGTACCCGTCGACAGATAACCCTCCAAGTCGGGCGGCTGCGCCCCGGCGCCATAGCCCGAGGACCAGATGCCGGTGAAGACGCCGGTCCGGCTGCCGCGCAACGAGGCCGGATCGATGCCGGCGTATTCGAAGGTCTCCCAGGCGGTCTCCAGCAGCACCCGCTGCTGGGGGTCCATCGCCAGCGCCTCACGCGGGGAGATCCCGAAGAAACCGGCGTCGAACCCGGCCGCGTCGGTCAGGAAGCCGCCGAAACGCGTGTAGCTCGTCCCCGGCGAACCCGCCGGATCATAGAGCCGGTCGAGATCCCACCCGCGGTCCAGCGGGAACTCACCCACCGCGTCCACCCCACCCGACACCAGCCCCCACAGATCAGCCGCCGACGCCACCTCACCCGGATACCGGCAGCCCATCCCGACCACCACCACCGGATCACCCGACACCGCGACCGAAACCGGCGCGGGAAGCTGAGGCCGGGCGCCGATCAGGACGTCCCGGAGGTGACCGGCGAGCTCGCCGGGTGTCGGGTAGTCGAAGGTCAGTGTCGCGGGCAGCCGGACCCCCGCGGCGGTGGCCAACCGGTTCCGCAGCTCCACGGCCGTCAGCGAGTCGAAGCCCAGATCCTTGAAGGCCCGTTGCGCACCGATGGCCGCGGCGTCGGCGTGGCCGAGGACGGCGGCCGTCTGATGGGTGACCAACTCCAGGGCGCGGGTGAGTTGTTCGGCTTCGGGCAGCGCTCCCAGCTCCCGCCCCAGCCCGGACTCGGCGGCCCGGCGGCCGGGGCGGGTCCGGACCAGGCCCCGCAGGAGTGGGCGGGAGGTCGCCGCCGACAGGTCGAGGTGCGCGGGCATCAGCGCCGGGTCCGCGCCGGTCAGCGCGAGGTCGAACAGGGCCAGCGCCTCATCGGTGGGCATCGGCAGGACGCCGGAGCGGGCGAGGCGCTTGCGGTCGGTGTCGGTGAGGTGCTCGGTCATACCGCTGGACTCGGCCCAGTAGCCCCAGGCCAGCGAGGTCGCCCGGAGGCCGAGTCCGTGTCGGTGCACGGACAGACCGTCCAGGAAGGCGTTCGCCGCCGCGTAGTTCGCCTGGCCGGGACCGCCCAGCACCCCGGCAGCCGACGAGAACAGCACGAACGCCTTCAGGTCGAGGTCTTTGGTGAGTTCGTGCAGGTGCCACGCCGCGTCCGCCTTGGGCCTGAACACCTCGTCGATCCGTTCGGGCGTCAGGGATTCCATGACGCCGTCGGCGAGCACTCCCGCCGCGTGCACGACGGCCGTCAGCGGACGGTCGGCCGGGATGGCCGCCAGTACCGCGGCCAGCGCGTCCCGGTCGGCCACGTCGCAGGCCACCACCTCGGCGTCGAAGTCCACTTCGGCCCCGGTCCTGCTGACCAGGAGCAGGTGCCGGATGCCGTGCCGGTCCCGGAGATGCCGGGCGACGAGACGTCCGAGGGTGCCGGTGCCGCCGGTGATCAGCACCGTGCCGTTCGGGTCGAGCGGACTGGGCGCCGGGGTGGTTTCGGCCCGGACCAGCCGGGCCGCGTAGGCGGCGCCGTCGCGGATGACCACCTGCGGCTCGTCCCCCGCGAACACGAGCTCGTCGTCGTCCGTGTCGACGAGGACGAACCGGTCGGGATGCTCCGCCTGGGCCGCCCGCACCAGGCCCCAGACCGCGGTGGCCGGCAGGTCGACGAGCCCGGGACCGGCCGCGCCCCGGGTCACGACAGCCAGCCGGCCCTCCCCGTCGCGCAGGAAGTCCTGGAGCACGGCCAGTGTCTCGGCGGCGGCGGTGCGCGCGGCCGCCGGCACGTCACCCACCGGGGTCGTGACGCGGTGGACGGTCAGGCTCTCGTGCGTGCTCGGGACGGGTACCCAGTCCAGGCGGAAGAGCTGGTTGTTCCGGGCGCCCAGGAAGTCGGCCGGCCGTTGGCGCACGGTCAGCGCGTCGATCACGGCCAGCGGACCGGTCGCGTCGGCGAGCGTCACCCGGAAGGTGTCCGGACCGGTGGGTGTGAGGCGGACCCGGGCCGTCGAGCCGGCCTCCCGCGTCGACACCCCGGCGAAGGAGAACGGCAACCGGCCGGCCGCCAGCAGGGTCAGTGGCTGGAGCGCGGCGTCGAGCAGCGCCGGGTGGAGACCGAATCCCTCGCGGGCGTCGGCCGGCAGCGCCACCTCGGCCCAGAGGTCGTCGCCCTGTCGCCAGACGGCTCGGACGCCGGCGAATACCGGTCCGTACTCGTAGCCCTGGGCGGCGAGCGTGTCGTAGAAACCGGTCAGGTCGACGGGATCGCCGGCCGGCTGCCAGGGCTGGTCCGCACCGAAGGGGTCGAGGCGGGTGCCGGTGCCGAGGGTGCCGGTGGCGTGCCGCAGCCAGGCGTCCCCGGCTCGGGAGTGCACGGCGACGGGGCGGCGGCCCGCATCGTCCGGCGCGCCGACGACGACCTGGACCAGCACGGAACCGTCGTCGGGCAGCACCATCGGCGCTTCCAGTGCGAGGTCCTCCAGCACCTCGCAGCCGACCTGCCGCCCGGCGTGCAGGGCGAGTTCCACGAATCCGGTGCCGGGCAGCAGCACGGAGCCCAGCACGGCGTGGTCGGCGAGCCACGGGTGGGTGGCTGTCGAGAGCCGCCCGGTGAGCAGCACTCCTTGTTCCGCGGCGAGTTCGACGACGGCGCCGAGCAGTGGGTGCCCGGCCGGGTCGAGACCGGCGGCGGACACGTCACCGGGCGTCGCGGCGAGGTTCAGCCAGTAGGGGCGGTGCTGGAAGGCGTAGGTCGGCAGCGGGACGTGCGCGGTCCCGCCCGGGAGGAACGGCGTCCAGTCGACGGCGACGCCCTGGGTGTGCAGGTGGGCCAGCGCGGCGTGGAAGTCCTTGATTCCGCCGTCGCGGCGCAGGGTCCCGGTCACCACGCCGTCCATCACCGGGACGAGTACCGGGTGCGGGCTGACCTCTATGAACACGCCGTGGCCCTGGTCGAGCAGGGCGCGGGCGGCGAGGTCGAAGCGAACCGGCTCGCGCAGGTTGCGATACCAGTAATCGGCGTCCAGGGTCGAGGTGTCGATCAGCCCACCGGTCACCGTGGAGAAGAACGGCACCCGCGCACCACGCGGCGCCACACCCG
>NZ_JBHSBB010000047.1:0-75987 GCF_042650325.1 Streptomyces polygonati
GTCCGGATCCCCATCCGGCGCAGCTCGTCGAACCGCTCCCGCATCCCCGACTTGACGACGTCCTTCAGATTGATCACACCCAGCACCGACGCGGTGGTCCGCCCCTCCCGGGTGACGACCTCACCGACCACCAGCGGGGTGCCGCCACTGGAGGCGATGCCGTCGACCAGCGGGCCGACCTCCTCCGTGGGGTGGCCGCCGTTCTCCCGTATCCAGTGCATGACCGAGGTGGCGGCGCCCTTGCGCAGCGCGCGGTGGTCGCCGTCCTCGACCAGGTCGACACCGCTCATCCGGGTCTGCGCGGTGAACGGCACGAACTCGGCGTTGCCCAACTCCCCCTCGGCGCGACCGCGCAGGCCGTAGCGCTCCTTGGCCAGCACCACGATGGAGCGGCCCTCGGGAGTCTCGTCGGACAGCGAGGACAGCTGGGCGGCGTCGGCCAGTTCATTGACACTCGTTCCCCCGACCGGCAGGAATTCGGCCGCCTGCCGGTTGCCGAGGGTGATGGTGCCGGTCTTGTCCAGCAGCAGCGTGTTGACGTCGCCGGCCGCCTCGACGGCCCGGCCGGACATCGCCAGCACATTGCGCTGCACCAGCCGGTCCATGCCGGCGATGCCGATCGCGGACAGCAGCGCCCCGATGGTGGTCGGGATCAGCGCCACCACCAGCGCCACCAGGACCACGATGGACTGCTCGGCGCCCGCGAAGATCGCCATCGGCTGGAGGGTGACCACGGCCAGCAGGAAGACGATGGTCAGCGACGCCAGCAGGATGTTCAGCGCGATCTCGTTGGGCGTCTTCTGCCGGGAGGCGCCCTCGACCAGCGCGATCATCCGGTCGATGAACGTCTCACCCGGCTTCGAGGTGATCCGGACCACGATCCGGTCCGACAGCACCCGGGTGCCGCCGGTGACCGCGCTGCGGTCGCCGCCCGACTCGCGGATGACCGGCGCGGACTCACCGGTGATGGCCGACTCGTCGACCGAGGCGATGCCTTCGACGACGTCGCCGTCGCCCGGGATGATCTGTCCGACCTCGACCACCACATGGTCGCCGAGGCGCAGTTCGGCCGCCGGGACGGACTCCTCGCGCGCGGAGAACGCGCCGGGCCGCCAGTCGAGCAGTCGGCGGGCGACGGTCTCGGTCTTGGTACGGCGCAGGGTCTCGGCCTGCGCCTTGCCCCGGCCTTCGGCCACCGCCTCGGCCAGATTGGCGAAGACCGCGGTCAGCCAGAGCCAGGCGGAGATCACCCAGGCGAAGACGCTCGGCTCCTTGACCGCCTCCAGCGTGGTCAGCAGCGCTCCGACGCCGACCACGAACATCACCGGGTTGCGCGCCAGCAGTCGGGGGTCGAGTTTGCGCAGGGCCTCCGGAAAGGCGACCAGCAGCATCTTGGGGTCGAGCAGGCCGCCGGATATGCGGTGCGGCGGCTGGGCGGCGGCGGTGCCGCCGCCGGTCGGGACCGGAGGCCGGTCAGTGGTCAGGGACATCAGTGCAGACCTTCCGCGAGCGGACCCAGCGCGAGCGCGGGGAAATAGGTGAGGCCGACGACCACGATGATCACGGCCGTGACCAGACCGACGAACTGTGGTCGGTGCGTGGGCAGCGTGCCGGCGGTCACCGGGACGGACTGCTGCTTGGCGAGCGAACCGGCGAGTGCCAGCACGAAGATCATCGGCAGGAAGCGGCCGAAGAGCATCGCCAGACCCAGCGCCGTGTTGTACCAGTGGGTGTTGACGCCGATGCCGGCGAACGCGGAGCCGTTGTTGTTGGCCGCGGAGGTGAAGGCGTAGAGCACCTCGGAGAAACCGTGCGGGCCGCTGTTGAGCATCGAGGCGCGCTCGCCCTTCAGCGACATGGCGGCGCCGGTGCCGATCAGCACCACGGCCGGGGTGGCCAGGATGTAGAGCGAGGCGAACTTCATCTCCCGGGCGCCGAGCTTCTTGCCGAGGTATTCCGGGGTCCGGCCGACCATCAGACCGGCCACGAAGACCGCGATGATCGCCAGGATGAGGATGCCGTAGAGACCCGAGCCCGTACCGCCGGGCGCGACCTCGCCGAGCATCATGTTGAAGATCGTCATACCGCCGCCGCCCGGCGAGAACGAATCATGGAAGGAGTTGACGGCGCCGGTGGAGGTCAGCGTGGTCGACGCGGCGAACAGCGCCGACGCCCAGACGCCGAACCGCTGTTCCTTGCCCTCCAGCATGCCGCCCGCCGCGTGGCCGGCCGCGCTGCTGTAGCTGTGCAGTTCGTTGACGGTGATCAGGGCGACCGACGCGGCCCAGATCAGGCCCATCACGGCGAGGATCGCGTAGCCCTGGCGGTGGTCGCCGACCATCTTGCCGAAGGTGCGCGGCAGCGAGAAGGAGATCACCAGCATGAGGTAGATCTCCAGCAGGTTGCTGAAGCCGGTGGGGTTCTCGAACGGGTGGGCGGAGTTGGCGTTGTAGAAGCCGCCGCCGTTGGTGCCCAGTTCCTTGATCGCCTCCTGCGAGGCGACCGGACCGCCGGTGATCGACTGCTTGTCGCCCACCAGGGTGGTGATCTCGTGGATGCCGTGGAAGTTCTGGATCACGCCGACCGCGACCAGCACGATGGCGAAGACGAACGCCAGCGGGAGCAGCAGCCGTACGGTGACGCGGGTCAGGTCCACCCAGAAGTTGCCGACCCGGTCGGTGTGCTTGCGGGTGAAGCCCCGGATCAGCACGGCGACCACCGCTATGCCCACGGCAGCGGACACGAAGTTCTGCACCGCCAGGCCCATCATCTGGACCAGGTGGCCCATGGTGACTTCGCCGGAGTACGACTGCCAGTTGGTGTTGGTGACGAAGGAGGCCGCGGTGTTGAAGGCCTGGTCCGCCTTGACCGGCGGGAAGCCCAGGGAGAGCAGCAGGTGGTTCTGCAGCCGCTGGAATCCGTACAGGAACAGCACCGATATGACGGAGAAGGCGAGCACGCTGCGCAGATAGACCGGCCAGCGCTGGTCGGCGTCGCCGTCGACGCCCGCGAGTCTGTAGATGCCCTTCTCGACCGCCAGGTGCTTGCCGGTGGTGAGGATACGGGCCATGTAGTCGCCCAGCGGGCGGTAGGTGAGCGCCAGCGCGCCGATCAGGGCGAGTATCTGGAGCCAGCCCGCCAAAGTGTCGTTCACTAGAACTTCTCCGGGTGGATCAGGGCCAGCACGAGATACCCGAGCAGGCCGCAGGCCACTATGAGGCCGACGATGTTCTCCGCGCTCACAGCTTCTCGACCCCCTTGGCCACGAGGGCGAGCACAGCGAACACCGCGATCGTCACGGCGATGAAAACGAGATCGGACATGGGTGGAACCCCGGATCGTCGGATGGGCAGGAAGCTGGAGGAGCAGGTGCCGGAAATTCCGGCTCCCCAAAGAAACCGCCTGCTCGGCGGGGTATCGGCGCTCATTGACGCTTCCCTTGCGCCCGAGGCCGCGACGTTGACGTGGTCTTGACGATGCTGGCACGGGGGTCGGCGGACGGGGCCGAGGCGCGCTCACCGCGGAGCGCGGGCGACCCGGGGGCGGGTGCGGTGCCGGGCGGGCGCGCCCCGGGTAGGCGGACCGGCGGGCCGGGAGCGTCCTTTACCAGGCCCCCACTCCTCAAACTCGCCCCTCGCTGCTAAGTTCAGAGTTCGGAAGGTTAACAAACACAGCTCCTCGGCGCTCCACCCGCACGATCAGCACTTCGAACACGGAGGCCCGTATGCCGACCCCATCCACGCCGAACCCCTGGGACGGCGCTCTCTTCATCGGCGGGGCGTTCGTCCCGGCCGAGGACGGGCGTACCTCGGCCGTTCTGGACAAGGCACGCCAGGAGCCGCTCGGCAGCGCCGGCTGGGCGTCGCCCGCCGACCTCGACCGCGCGGCGCGCGAGGCCGCCGCGGCCGGCCGGGCCTGGGCGGCGACCGACTTCGGCACCCGGGCCGACCTGCTGCGGAACGTCGCCGAACGGCTGCGGGCGCGGTCCGCCGAGTTCGCCGACCTCATCGTCCGGGAGACCGGGTCGATCCGGGGCAAGGCCGAGTACGAGGTGGCCGGCGCCATCGACGAGCTGTACGAGGCCGCCGCGCTGGCGGGCGCCGCGCTGTCCGAGACGCTGCCCTCCCGCGCGCCGGGCCGTGAGAGCGTCGCGCTGCGCGTCCCGCTGGGCGTCATCGGGGTGATCACCCCGTGGAACTTCCCGCTGGTGCTGGCCATGCGCGTACTGGCCCCGGCGCTCGCCGTCGGCAACGCGGTGGTCCTCAAGCCCTCGCCGCACACCCCGCTGAGCGGTGGACTGCTGCTGGCCGACGTGTTCGCTGCGGCCGGACTGCCGGCCGGGGTCCTCCAGGTGGTCCCGGGCGGACAGGACACCGGCGAGGCGCTCACCGCCCACCCGGACATAGCGATGGTGCACTTCACCGGTTCCAGTGCGGTCGGGCGCTCCATCGCCCGGGAGGCGGGCGGCCGGCTGAAGAAGGTCTCCCTCGAACTGGGCGGCAACAACGCCCTGATCGTGCTGGACGACGCCGACCTGGACCAGGCCGGACAGATCGGTGCCTGGTCGGCCTTCCACTACCAGGGCCAGACCTGCATCACCGCCGGGCGCCACATCGTGCTCCGGCCGGTGTTCGACCGCTATGTCGCCGACCTGGCGGCGCGGGCCGCCCGCATCACCGTCGGCGATCCGGCCGAGGACGGGGTGGGCCTGGGTCCGATGATCAGCACCGAGCAGCGCGAGCGGGCCCGCAAGCTGCTGGCCGACGCGGTCGACGCGGGCGCGACGATCGTGGCGGGCGGTGACGGCGAGGGGCTGTTCCACCGTCCGACCGTGGTGACCGGTGTCACCCGGGACATGGCGCTGTGGACGGAGGAGATCTTCGCCCCCATCGCGCCGGTGCTGGCGGTGGACAGCGAGGAGGAGGCCCTGGCCGTCGCCAACGACACGCCGTACGGCCTGGTCGACGCGGTCGTCACCGGCGACCCGGAGCGGGGCCGGCGGCTGGCCCTGCGGCTCGGCGCTGCCATGGTGCACGTCAACGACACGACCTGCCTGGACGAGGCGCGCGCTCCGTTCGGCGGGCGCGGCGCCTCGGGCCTGGGCGGACGGTCGGGCGGCGAGTCCAACCTGCACGAGTTCACCGAGCTGCGCTGGCTGACGGTCCAGCACGAGCCGGTGGCCTACCCCTACTGAGACCGATGTCCGGACGCGGTGCGGTCCGGCGCTCCTCGGGGGAGCGCCGGACCGCGCCGCGTCCTCGTCCCCCCTCCGGAGCCCCCGGCGGGGATCCCCCGGCCCGGCGGCGGCCGCCGCGCTCAGGCCATCGAGTCCAGCGCCCGGGTGACGGCGACGTGCACCGCGCCCAGCAAGGTGGCGCGGTCGCCGAGTCCGCCGACCGTCACCTCGGTGTCCCATGTCAGCTCGCGTACGGTGCGGCGGACTTCGAGCAGCACCAGCTGGTTCTGGCCGACCCCGCCGCCGAGCACCACCAGGCCCGGGTCGATCAGCGCGACCACGGCGGCCACCAGCCGGCCGATGTCCGTGGAGTGCTGGTCCACCACCCGGCGCGCGACGGCGTGTCCGCCGGCCGCCGCCTCGAACAGGGCTTTGGCGTCGCGGGGCACCGGACCGGCGCCGGCGGCCGGCCAGGCGGCGGCGCACCGCTCCATCAGCGCGTCGGAGCCCAGAAACTGCTCCAGTCCGGCCCGCCGGGGCGGCTGGGAGCCCGACCAGGGGAACGGCAGCATGGCGGCCTCGCCGGCCGCGCCGTTGGCACCCTGCATCAGCCGGCCGTCCAGCACGATCCCCACGCCGATCTTCACGCCCACCTGGATGTACGCGAACATCTGCTGATTGCGGGCCACACCGAAGCGGTGCTCGGCGACAGCCGCGCAGTTGACGTTGTTCTCCACGGTCACCGGCACGCCCGGGGGCATCCCCAGGGCCTCGGTGATCCGGGCGGTGCCGTGCGGTCGCAGACCGCCCCCGCGCTCGGTGTTGGGGAGCGTCGGCGCCGCCACCACCACTTCGCGCAGCGGGCCGTGGTGTCCCGCGACCTCGTCGCGCACCTTCCGGACGACACCCGCGGCGGCGTCGGCGGCCTCCGGGGTGACGGTGGGGGCGTCGGCCGGCAGCCGTTCCTCGGCGGAACCGATCTCCCGGCCGTCCAGGGTGTAGGCCGCCGCCCTGACCCCGGTGGCCCCGATCTCCACACCGAGGACGTGGCCGGCCCGGGAGGCCAGCGAGTAGACCACCGCGCTGCGCCCGGTGGCACCCCGCGAACTGCCCTGGCCCGCCACCAGACCGAGCCGCGAGAGCTCGGCCATCGCCACCGACATCGTGGGGCGGGACAGTGCCAGCACCGCGCTGAGCTGCGGCCGGGTCGCCGGACCGTCGACGGCCAGGGCGCGCAGCACCGCTCGCGCGCTGGCGGGCAGGTCGAAGCGGTCGGCGGTGGCGGTCGCGTCCATCATGTCCCTCGATGTCCCTCGTGAGACGAGCTCCTGTGGAGCGGGGGCGACCCGGCGGTTCCGGATCCTGCTCGCGGGATTCTCAGAAGGCAAAGTTACCGGATCTACCTCAGCTGGCTTTCGGGTGTTCGTCAACTTGCCGAACACCCGGGAGGACCCAGCGCGGAGCAGTCAGCCGCAGTGCTGGTCGGGAGCCGGGTCGAGGGACCGGAGCGTGCTGGACAGATCGGCGAACCCCTCGGCCCCCAGCGACCGGACGACCCGTTCACGAAGCGCGCCGGCCAGGGTCAGCGCGGCGGTGACGGCCGCCTTCCGCCCGGCGTCGGTGAGCGTGGCCAGGGTGATACGGCGGTCGGCCGGGAGCTGGCGCCGCTCGAGCAGCCCGGCGGCGGCGAGGCGGTCGGCGACCTTGGTCGTACCCGCGGTGGTGAATCCGAGGGTGGCGGTGAGCTGGTTCATCGGCGCGCTGTTGCCGGCCGCGGTGAGCAGGAACCACAGCACCTGGAAGGACGACGGCGCCAGACCGGCTTCGGCTTCCACGTCACTGAGGAGCTGGTCGCTCAGCCGCCGCATGCCGGACTGCATCACGTCCCACTGGGCCAGCAGCGCCAGATCCTCCGGGTCGGGACAGGCGCCGAGCTGCTCACCGGGGTCGGCCCCCACCTGCTGCGTCACGTTGCGGTGCTCCTCTCGTGCGGTGCGACTGCGCTTGCCCCAGAGTATCAACACCAGTTATTGTCTCACTGGCTACTTAATATCCGGATACTCATTGAACGTTTCTCAACTTGTTTCCGGTCTGCTCGCCCCCCTGCTTCTCGCAGCTCGCGCGTCCACCCGCGCGTCCACCCCCGAAAGGCGATGTGCCATGTCCGAATCCCCCACCCAGGCAACCGACGCGACGACCCCGGCCGTCCGGACCGGCCGCTGGATCCTCGACCCGACCCGGTCGTCCTTCGCCCTACGGCACAAGACCCTGTGGGGTCTGGTCACCGTCAAAGGCACCTTCGCCGACCTCGCGGGAGAAGGGGAGGTCCAGCCCGACGGCACCGCCCGCGGCGCCCTGACCATCGCCGCGTCCTCGCTCGACACCGGCCACGCCAAGCGCGACGTCCACCTGCGCAGCGCCGACTTCTTCGACACCGAGGAGCACCCGGCGATCGGCTACACGGCCCGCCACGCGGAAATCGACGCGCGGGGCAAGGTCGAGGTGACCGGTGAACTCACCGTGCGAGGAGTCACGCAGCCCCTCAATGTCGCCGCCGACATCGCCCGCGCGGGTGACGCGGTGACCTTGAGCGCGGAAACGACCGTGGACCGCGCCGCCTTCGGGCTGACCTGGAACAAGCTGGGCATGTTGACCGGGCGCACCACCGTGACGGTGACCGCGCACTTCACACCCGCCTCGTCCTGAGCGGTCTCGGCCAGCGAGACGCTGCGCTCGTCGGGCATCGCCGCGGACATCGACCAGTCCGGGCGGTACAGGAGCCTGCGGGCCGAGCAGGCGGACTGGGACATGGCCACCCGCTCCGACGACGTCCGGGTCACCCGGTCCGCTCCCGATGTGGTGGTGGGCAGCGTCCACGCCGTCACCGAGGACGGCAAGCTGGTGACGGCCTCCGCCTCCGGCAGCCAGCTCGCCCCGTACGCCTTCGGCGCCGCCCGGGCGGTCTGGGTGGTCGGCGCGCAGAAGATCGTGCCCGACCTGGCCACCGCGCTGCGCCGGGGCCGGAGCGCCCCTGCGACTGCCGTGCGCTGGCGCGCGGCGCCGGAGTTGCCGAAGATGACCGGGGAGAGCCAGGGGAAGTATCGCCCCCCGGCAACGGCCCGCTGATCCTGGAGAGCGACGTGGAACTCTTCCCGAACCTGCCCCTGGAGTCCTGGCGGGACACGAAGGAGACCCTGCACCGGTTCCTGCAGATCGTCGGCAAGATCCGGCTGGCCGGCAGCCCCCGCCGCAACCACTGGTGGAATGTGCCGTTCCACCTGACCGGGCAGGGCATCACCACCCGGCCGATGGGCCCGGTCCAGGGCGGCGAGACCTTCTGCGTCGACTTCGACTTCGTCGCGCACCGCCTGGCGGTGCGCACCCTGTCCGGCCGGGAGGCGTCCTTCCCGCTCACCGGCCGGTCCGTCGCCGACTTCTACCGGGACACCCTGACCGCGCTGATCTCCCTCGGTATCGGGGTGGAGCCCGAGCACCCCTATCCGTACGACCTGCCCGACGCCCGCCGGCCCTTCGCCGAGGACCACGAGCACCACGCCTACGACCCGGCCGCCGTCACCCGCTACTGGCGGGTTCTCAGCCAGGTGAATCTGCTGCTGGAGGAGTACGCGGCGGGTTTCTCCGGCAAGACCAGCCCGGTGCACCACTTCTGGCACACCTTCGACATCGCCGTCACCCGCTTCTCCGAGCGCGAGGTGGAGCCCCCGGCCGGCGCCGATCCGGTCACCCGTGAGGCGTACTCGCGCGAGGTGATCAGCGCCGGATTCTGGTTCGGCGACGCAGACGTCCCGGCGCCCGCCTTCTACTCCTACACCGCCCCCGAACCGGACGACCTCACCACCCGCCCCCTTCGTCCGGAGACCGCCGAGTGGGCGGACAGCCGGGGCAGCCACCTGGCCCTGCTGATGTACGACGACGCGCGGGCCGCGAGCGACCCGTGGGGCACCGCCCTGGATTTCCTGAACAGCGCCTACCGGGTGGGAGCCGACCTCGCCGGATGGGAGCGGCGCCGCGAGTGCCCCGGCGGTGTCACCGACCAGCGGCTGCGGAGCGCCGGGGCGCACTGACCGCGGCGCCCCGACCGCCCGGGGAATGGACCCCCGCCGGGTCCGGTTCGCAGCAGGTGAGGCCCGGAAGCGGGAAGCACGCGACAAGGAAGAGAAGGCGGATCGTCATGACGAGCACCTGGCTCGCGGACGCCGAGCTCACCCGAGCCGCCCAGTCCGGGGACGTGGTGGCGCTGGGACTTCTGCTGGAGCGGCATCAGGCGGGCATGCGCGCGGTCGCGCTGAGCCTCCTGGGGCACGGCCCGGACACGGACGACGCCGTGCAGGACGCCGCGCTCACCGCGCTGCGGCGGATCGGTGACGTCCGGGACCCCGCGGCGGTCGGCCCGTGGCTGCGGATGATCGTACGGAACGCGTGTCTGACCCGATTGCGGTCCACGCGGTACACCGAGCGCGTCGAGGATCTCGAACTGCCCTCGGCGGCGCCCACCCCGGAACAGGCCCTGGACCGGCACGCCCTCCAGGACTGGGTGTGGCGCGCGATCGAGGATCTCTCCCCCACGTTGCGGATGCCGCTCATACTGCGGCACTTCAGTACCGACATCACGTCGTACGAGCGGATAGCGGCGGTCTGCGGGCTGCCGGTCGGCACCGTCCGCAGCCGGCTCAGCCAGGCGCGCGCCAAGCTGGCCGAAGCGCTCACCGCCACCGCCGCCTCGGCGCACAGTGATACGGCCCGGCTGGCCGCCGCCAGCCGCAGGGAGGCCCGCGAGACGCTGGCCGCCGCGGAGCGCGGCGCGTTCGCCGAACTGCTGGCGGAGCGCTGGGCGCCGGACATCACCCTGCTGAGCGGCAACGAACCGGTGGGCGGCGGCGAGCTGCTGGTCAAGGGCATGGAGGGCGATCTGGCCGCCGGGGTGCGCCAGCGCCTCGTCGATGTGGTGGCGAGCCGGTCCCTGGTCCTGTGGGAGATGGACATGACCAGTCCGGCGCAGGACCCGGAGCACTGCCCGCCCGCGGTGACCTGGGTGATGTCCCTGGAAGCCGGCCGGGTGCGCCGACTGCGGCTCTTCCACCCGCGGCCGGCCGGGCAGCCGGCGCACGGCGTAACGACCGCGGCCCGCGCGATGTGACCGCCGTCACATCCGCCGAATCGAACTTCGCTCCCGTCCCCGCGTCCTGTCGGTGTTCCCCGCACCACCAGGATCGGAGCCCCCATGAACACCGTCGCCCGGCATCCGCTGTCGCACGGCGCCCATACCGTCGACATCCAGGGCATCACCCAGCGCTATCACGTCCACGGCACCGGTCCGGTGTGCGTGGCGCATTCCGGCGGCCCCGGGATCCGCTGGGAGTACTTGCGGATGCCCGCCGTGGAGGAGCACCTGACCGTCGTCTATCCGGAACCGGTCGGCACCGGCGGTTCGGGCCGCCTTCCGAACCACCCGCACGGTTACACCCGGGATCTGTACACGAGCTTTCTCGACGCGCTGATCGACCACCTCGCCGTGCCGCGGGTCCATCTGCTGGGCCACTCGCACGGCGGCTTCGTCGCCCAGCACTACGCGCTGCGCCACGCCGACCGGCTGGCCGGCGTCATCCTGTACGAGAGCGCGGCGGCCACCGGGCCCGAGTTCGGCGCGGAGGCCATGCGCAAGGTCGGGGAGTTCGCGACGAGGTTCGCGGACCGTCCGGAGCTGCCGGAGGTCCTCGGCGCTCTCCAGTCGGTCCCCGCCATCTCGAACGACGAGGAGTTCACCGCGGCGGCGCGGGGGCTGCTGCCGGCCTACTTCGCCGACTACTGGAGTCGCGAGGAGGAGCTGGCACCCCTGCGGGCGGCGGTGGGCGGCTCGCACATCTCGGGCCTCGACGCGAACGGCGGCCCGGACGTCATCGACGACCGGGCGGCGCTCGGGTCGCTCGGCGTCCCCGCCCTTGTCGTGGTCGGCCGCCATGACGTGATCTGCGGGGTGCGCTGGGCGGAGGAACTCAACAAGCTCATTCCCGGCTCGGAGCTGGTGGTGCTGGAAGGCAGCGGACACTTCGGCCACATCGAGGAGCCGGAGCGCTTCTCCCGGGCGGTCGCCGACTTCGTGGCCTCCACCGCCTCGGACTGAGCGGCGCCAGGACGGGGTGACGGCGGGACGGGGCCGGACGGTACGGTGCCTGGCGTGAGCCGATCACCGATGCGTACGCCCGGTCCCGTCACCGCCGACGATGTCGACCTCGCCGTCCGCCTGTGCCTGGACGCGCTGCGCCAAATACCGGCGGAGAGCTGGGACGACCGCGCGGGCTCGCTGGACTGGTCACGCTGGGAGACGGCGGAGCACCTGGCCGACGACCTGTTCGCATACGCCGGTCAACTCGGCCCCCGCAAGCCGTCGTTGACCTCCCATGTGCCCTTCGGCTGGCAGCGGCGCTCACCCGGCGGGCCGGCCAACACCATCTCCGCCGACCGGGCCGAGGGCACCGGGGGGCTGATCCGGGTACTGGAGGCGTGCGGAGCGCTGCTGGTGGCCATGGTGCGGGTGACGGCGCCCGGGGTCCGCTCCCACCATGTCTTCGGGGCCTCCGACCCGGAGGGTTTCGGCGCGATGGGCGTGGTGGAGACCCTGGTGCACACCCACGACCTGACCGCCGGGCTGGACATCAGCTGGGAGCCGCCCGCGGACCTGTGCGCCCGGGTCCTGCACCGGCTGTTCCCGGACGCGCCCGCGGACGCCGAGCCGTGGCCGGCCCTGCTCTGGTCGACCGGCCGGCTGGACCTGCCCGGCCGCCCCCGGCCGACCACCTGGCGGTGGTACGGAGAACCGAGGTGATCACGTCATCGCCGGGCGCGCCCGTCGCCGAGCCCCCGGGCCGGATCAGTCCGGCAGGGTCCCGGCGCGACCGGGGTCGAGCAGCGGGGCCAGCGGATCGCCGTGCTGGGCGATCCGGCCCGGCACCTCGTGGAGGGTGAGGACCAGTTCGGCCGGATCGCGCGCCGCGGCCACCTCGTCCCAGGCCAGCGGCGCGGAGACGGTCGGCGCCGCCTGCGCCCGTACGGTGTAGGGGGCGGCGGTCGTCTTGCGCGCGGAATTCTGCGACCAGTCGATGAAGACCCGCCCCGCCCGCTCGGCCTTGGCCATCGTCGCCACCACCGCGCCGGGGTCGCGGGACTGGAGTTCGCGGGCGACGCGCTTGGCGTAGGCGGTGGTGGAGGCGGAACTCGCGCCGCGTACCGGTGCCAGCAGGTGCAGACCCTTGGCGCCGCTGGTCTTGGCCCATACCTCGATGCCGTCCTCGGCCAGCCGTTCACGCAGCCGCAGCGCGACCCGGCAGCAGTCGATCACCGTACGGCCCTCGCCGGGATCGAGGTCCAGCACCAGCCGGTCGGCCCGCTCCGGCGCGGCGGCCGGCCACTGGTGGACATGGATCTCCACGCAGGCGAGATTCGCGGCCCACATCAGGGCGGCCAGGTCGTTGATCTGCACCTGGTCCATCGGTTCACCGCTGTGCCGCAGCGTCTCCTCGACGGTCACCCAGTCGGGCGTACCGGCGGGCGGCCGTTTCTGGAAGAAGCGCTGGCCCTCCACACCCTCGGGGGTGCGGACGAAGCTGGCCGCCCGGCCGCGGATGTACGGCAGCAGGGTGTCGGCCACGGTCGCGTAGTAGTGCAGCAGTTGGCCCTTGGTGGTGCCGGTGCGCGGCCAGAGCACCCGGTCGAGGTTGCTGAGCGTGAGACGTCGGCCCTCGACCTCGGTGATCGGCATACGATAAAGATCCCATAGTCGGATAAAAAGGACATGCCATGCGCAGTGTCTGGTCGGGAAACCTGGCCTTCGGCCTGGTGTCCATCCCGGTGAAACTCGGGTCCGCGGTGTCGAGCCACAAGATCGGCTTCCGCCAGATCCACCGCACCGACCAGGGCCGCGTCCGCTACCAGAAGACCTGCGAGCTGGACGAGCAGGTGCTCTCCGCCTCCGACATCGGCCGCGCCTACGAGACCCCCGACCAGCTGGTCGAGGTGACCGACGACGACCTCAAGGCGCTGCCGCTGCCCACCGCCAAGACCATCGAGGTCAGCGGCTTCCTCGACATGGAATCGGTCGACTCCATGCAGGTCGACACGCCCTACTTCCTGGCGCCGTCCTCCCCCGCGGCCAACAAGCCCTATGTGCTGATGCGGGACGCCCTGGCCCGGTCGGGGAAGGCCGCGGTCGGCAAGTTCGCCATGCGCAACTCCGAGCACCTGGCGCTGATCCGCGCGCAGGACGACGTACTGCTGCTGCAGACGCTGCGCTGGCCGGACGAGCTCAACTCCCCCGCCGAGGCCGCTCCCCGGGGCAAGGTCAGCATCAGCGACTCCGAGCTGCGGCTCGCCGACACCTTGATCGAAGCGCTGGGCGAGGCGGACCTCGCCGAGTACCACGACGAGTACGCGCAGGCGGTGGAGGCCCTGGTCAGCGCGAAGCTGGAAGGCGCGGAGCCGCCGGTGACCGGCGAGGAGGGCCGGGGCGGCAAGGTCGTGGACCTGATGTCGGCGCTGCAGGCGTCCGTGGACCAGGCACGCGGCGACGAGGAGCCGCAGCGGGACGCGACGGTGCACCAGCTGAAGTCGCCGGGGCGGAAGAAGGCCCCGGCGAAGGGACCGGCGCGAAAGCCGACGGGGAAGAAGGCGGCGGGAGCCGGGTCCGCGGCGGCGGAGCGGGACGAGGGGGCGGGCGGGTCGGGCGCGGAGGCCTCGAAGAAGACGGCTGCCAAGAAGACCACCGCGAAGAAGGCGCCCGCAAAGAAGACCGCCTCGCGCCGCCGCACCGGCTGACGGCGCGGACGTACCCCCGTCCCCGTCCGCCGCGGCTTCCCCGTCCGGATCCGCGGCCCGGGATTTTCCGGCGCCGGTTTCGGGTTCGCATCAGTGATCGGAGAATGCCGCCGAGCGCACGACCCGTACGGAAGAAAACGGAGAGACAGCCGACCATGTCGACCAGCCTTCAGCCACCGCACGAGCAGGTGCCGCCCAACGGTCCCGCCCCCTCCGTCCTGGACAACGTCGCCTGGGCGGCGCTGACCGGACGCCAGCGGCACCTGGCGGAGATCGTCGGTTCGGCGGCCCGCTTCCAGCCGGAGGTGTCCCCCTTCACCGCTGTCGCCGACGCCGCGGACCCGGGCTGCTGGACCGACCTGGCCACCCTGGTCGGTCCGGGGAACGCCTTCGCGCTGGCCGGAGTGCCGACGCTGCCCGAGGGCTGGGCCACCGGCCAGTCAGGGCAGGGAGTCCAGCTGGTGGGCACCGCGCTGCGCGGCGAGGCCGACCCGGAAGCGGTGCGGCTCGGCGCGGCCGACGTCCCGGAGATGCTGGACCTGGTGGGCCGCACCAAGCCGGGGCCGTTCATGCCGCGCACCGTCGAGCTGGGCGCCTACTACGGCATCCGCCGGGACGGCGAGCTGGTCGCGATGGCCGGTGAGCGGCTGCGCCCGCCGGGCTGGACCGAGATCAGCGCGGTCTGCACCGACGACCGGTACCGCGGCCAGGGCCTGGCCACCCGGCTGGTCCGCCACACGGCGGCCGGCATCCAGGACCGGGGCGACACGCCCTTCCTGCACGCGGCCGCGGTGAACACCGGTGCCATCCGGCTCTACGAGGCGATGGGCTTCACCAAGCGCCGGACCGTCCTCTTCCACTTCCTGCGGGTGCCGGACGACGCTCTCACCGGTCGCTGAGGCCTTCGGGCCCCGCCCGGCCCGGACCCGGAGGAGACGGGGCCGGACGTGCGGGAAGGGGATTGCGCGCGGTGGCGCGGGCGGGTTAGCGTCAATGGACCTTGGGGTCCGGACAGGGAGGGTGACGGCAGTGCGAGCACAGCTCCGCCCGCGGTTCCACCGCGCCGTCCGCGACGCCCGCACCGTCCACGGGACCTCCTCGTCCGCGCCCGCCGCCCGGCGCGGCTGCTTCCACCCCGCTGCCGTACGCGTACTCGTGCCCGGCGGGCCGCTGATCCGGCTCTACGGACGCCAGCACATCGATCTGCTGCGGGTGGCCGGCGCACTCTGTTGCCGCTGATCCGCTCCTCCGCGACGCGACCGCTTCCCTTCCGGCACCACCGCTGACGTACGCGCTCACGCGTACGTACCAGGGTCCTGCCCGCTCGCGTCCGTCCACGGCCGATCGAGAAAGGCTCCCCCGGTATGTCCCTGTCACCACCTTCCCCGCTGCACCTCGCCGTCGCCCTCCAGGACGCGGGCTGGCACCCGGCCGCCTGGCGGGAACCCGACGCCCGGCCCCGCGAGCTGCTCGACGCCCGCTACTGGCTCGACTCCGTACAGGAGGCCGAGCGCGGACTGCTCGACTTCGTCACCTTCGAGGACTCCCTGTCCCTGCAGTCCTCCCTGCCCTTCGAACCCGACGACCGCACCGACCAGGTACGCGGCCGGCTGGACGCGGTGCTCACCGCGGCCCGGGTGGCCCCGCTGACCCGGCACATCGGACTGGTCCCCTCGCTGGTCGCCACCCACACCGAGCCGTTCCACCTGTCGAAGGCGATCGCCACCCTCGACTATGTGAGCACCGGCCGCGCGGGGCTGCGCGTCCAGGCCGCCGCGCAGACCCATGTGGCGGCGCACTTCGGCCGCCGCGTACTGCCGCCGCTGTCCCTGGCGGACTTCGGGTCGGGGGCCGGCGGTCAGGTCCAGGAAGTGGTGGCCGACCTCTTCGACGAGGCCGCCGACTATGTCGAGGTGGTCCGCCGGCTGTGGGACAGCTGGGAGGACGACGCGGAGATACGCGACGCGGCCACCGGCCGTTTCGTGGACCGCGACAAGCTGCACTACATCGATTTCGAGGGGCGGCACTTCAGCGTCAAGGGGCCCTCGATCACCCCCCGGCCGCCGCAGGGCCAGCCGCTGGTGACCGCGCTGGCGCACGCGACCGTCCCCTACCGGCTGGTGGCCCGCTCCGCCGACGTCGGCTTCGTGACGCCGCACGAGCCGGCCCAGGCTGGCCCGATCGTGGCGGAGATCCGCACCGAGCAGCAGGCCGCGGGCCGCGCCGCCGAGACCGTGCACATCTTCGGGGACCTGGTGGTCTTCCTGGACGACGACGCGGCCGCCGCCGGGGCCCGGCGGGCCCGGCTCGACGCGCTGCTGGAGGCGCCGTACCGGAGCGACGCACCGATCTTCGCCGGTACTCCGGCCCAACTGGCCGATCTGCTGCTGGAGTTCCAGCGAAACGGGCTGACCGGCTTCCGGCTGCGTCCGGCCGACGCCGAACACGACCTGCGCGCGATCACCGGCGGCCTGGTGCCCGAACTCCAGTCCCGCGGCGCGTTCCGCCGCTCCTACGAGGCCGCGACCCTGCGCGGCCTGCTCGGGCTGCCCAGGCCCGCCAACCGCTACGCCGCCGGCACCGCCGGTGCCTGAGCCGGAGGGACCGAACCCCGCCATGACCACGCCCAAGCAGATCCATCTCGCGGCCCACTTCCCCGGCGTCAACAACACCACCGTGTGGAGCGACCCGGCGGCCGGCAGCCATATCGACTTCAGCTCCTTCGCCCATTTCGCCCGCACCGCCGAACGCGCCAAATTCGACTTCCTCTTCCTCGCCGAAGGTCTGCGGCTGCGCGAACAGGGCGGTGTGATCTACGACCTGGACGTGGTGGGCCGCCCCGACACCTTCACCGTGCTGGCCGCGCTGGCCGCGGTCACCGAGCGGATCGGGCTGACCGGCACCATCAACTCCACCTTCAACGAGCCCTACGAGGTGGCCCGGCAGTTCGCCAGTCTGGACCATCTGTCCGGCGGTCGCGCCGCCTGGAACGTGGTCACCTCCTGGGACGCCTTCACCGGCGAGAACTTCCGCCGCGGCGGCTTCCTGGCCCGGGACGACCGCTACTCGCGGGCCAAGCGGTTCCTGGAGACCGCCGGTGAGCTGTTCGACTCCTGGCACGGGGACGAGATCGTCGCCAACAAGGAGTCCGGCCGCTTCCTGGCCGATCCCGCCGCCGGCGCCTTCCGGCACAAGGACGAGCACTTCGACATCGAGGGCCGGTTCAATGTGCCGCGCGGCCCGCAGGGGCGTCCGGTGATCTTCCAGGCGGGCGACTCGGAGGAGGGGCGGGAGTTCGCCGCCTCCAGCGCCGACGCCATCTTCGGCCGGCACTCCGAACTGGAGGCGGGGCAGGCCTTCTACCGGGACGTCAAGGGACGGCTGGCGAAGTACGGCCGCGCCCGCGAGGACCTGCTCATCCTGCCCGCCGCCACCTTCGTACTGGGCGACACCGACGAGGAGGCCCGGGACAAGGCGCATGAGGTGCGGCGCAGCCAGGTCAGCGGCCAGACCGCGATCAAGCTGCTGGAGCAGGTGTGGAACCGGGACCTGTCGGCGTACGACCCGGAAGGCCCGCTGCCGGACATCGACCCCGACCCCGGCGAGCACACCGTGGCGCGCGGCCGCGCCAGTGTCCGGGCCCACCACGACCCGCTGGTCACCGCCCGGGAGTGGCGGAGCCTGGCCGAGGCGGAGGGGCTGTCGATCCGCGACCTGATGATCAGGACCAGCGCCCGGCAGACCTTCGTCGGCTCGCCGCGGACCGTCGCCGACACCATCGACTCCTTCGTGCAGGCCGATGTCGCCGACGGCTTCATCCTGGTGCCGCACATCACCCCCGGCGGCCTGGACGACTTCGCCGACACGGTGGTGCCGCTGCTCCAGGAGCGCGGGGTCTTCCGCACCGACTACACCGGCACGACGCTGCGCGACCACCTCGGTCTTCGCACCCCGCGCCCGGCCGGCGAGGCCTCCCGGGAGGCGGCGTCGTGAGATTTCTGGCCATCACCTTGATCGTGCACGCGCCCGATCCGCTGACCGGGATCAAGAAGCCGACGACGGAGCGCTTCCAGGAGGTCGTCGACAACGCGGTGCTCGCCGAGGAACTGGGCTTCGACGGCTTCGGGGTGGGGGAACGCCACGAGCGGCCCTTCATCTCGTCCTCGCCTCCGGTGGTGCTCAGCCACATCGCCGCGCTCACCTCGCGCATCCGGCTGTTCACCGCGGTGACGACCCTGAGCCTGCTCGACCCGGTGCGTGCCTACGAGGACTACGCCACGCTCGACCATCTGTCCGGCGGACGGCTGGAGTTGATCGTCGGCAAGGGCAACGGCTCGGCCCAGCGCGACCTGTTCCAGGTCACCACCGACGACCAGTGGGAGCGCAACGCGGAGAGCTACGAGCTCTTCCGGCAGATCTGGCGGCAGGACAAGGTCAGCGCGAGCCCCCGCTTCCGGCCCGAGCTGCGGGACGCCGAGGTGTGGCCCCGCCCGCTCCAGCGGCCGGTCCGGGTCTGGCACGGCAGCGCCACCAGCCGGGAATCGGTGGACCTCGCCGCCCGCTACGGCGACCCGCTGTTCTCCGCCAACGTCACCAACCCGATAGAGCCCTACGCCGAACTCATCCGCCACTACCGGCAGCGCTGGGAGCACTACGGCCACGACCCCGCGCTGGCCGCGGTCGGCGCGGGGACGGCCGGCTACTACGCGGCGCCCACCTCGCAGGAGGCCCTCGCCACCTACCGGCCGGTCTTCGAGGGCAATCTCCGGCTGCAGAGGCAGCTCGGTGCCACCCCGGTCTTCGCCACCTTGGAGGACTTCGTCGAGCGCAGCTCCGCGCTGATCGGCAGCCCGCAGCAGATCATCGACAAGGTGCACCGCTATCACGAGGAGTTCGGGCACAGCGTGCTCCACCTGCACGCCGACGCGGGCGGCCTGACCCGCGCCCAGCACCGCGCCGCCCTGGAGCTCTTCCAGTCCGACATCGCCCCTGTCCTGCGCAAGGACATACCCGACCCGCCGTGGCCCTGGGCCCCGGTCGGTCCCGCACCCACCCAGGAAGGCGGCGTCGTATGAACGCGTCAGCGGCTCCCGGCTCCGGCGCCGTACCCCTGTCGATCCTCGATCTGTCCCCGATCCCGTCCGGCTCCACCCCGGCGCAGGCCCTGCACAACACGGTGGACCTGGCCCGGCGGGCCGAGGCGGCCGGCTACTCCCGCTACTGGCTGGCCGAGCACCATCTGGCCACCGGAGTGGCGGGTGTCTCGCCGGCGCTGGTGATCCAGCTGGTCGCCGCGGCCACCGAGCGGATCAGGGTGGGTGCCGGGGCGGTGCAGCTCGGGCACCGGACGGGGCTGTCGGTGGTGGAGGAGTTCGGCCTGCTGGACGCGCTGTTCCCCGGCCGGATCGACCTGGGCCTGGGCCGGACGGGCTTCCCGCCGCCGAAGGCGAAAGCCGACGGCGGCCAGCCGCCGGTCGTGAAGGCGCCGGCGCCGAAGAAGGAGGAGCACACCACCCCCGAGGGGCTGCTGATCCCGGCTCCGTTCGACTTCAGCTCACTGGTCGGCTCGCCGCTGCTGGCCCGCTACGCCGGTCTCGTCCAGTTCCCCGGCGCCGAACAGCCCGAATACCGCGCGCAGTTGGAGCAGATCCTGGCGCTGATCCGCGGCGACTTCCGTACCGCGGACGGCCTTGAGGCGCACGCGCTGCCGGGTGAGGGCGCCGAGCTCGAAGTCTGGGTGCTGGGCAGCAGCGGCGGGGCCAGCGCCCAGGCGGCGGGCGCCCTCGGGCTGCCCTTCGGGGCGAATTACCATGTGAGCCCGGCCGCGATCCTGGAGGCGGTGGAGGCCTACCGCAAGGCGTTCGTGCCGTCCGCGAAGCTGGCCAAGCCCCATGTGCTGGTGTCCGCCGATGTGGTGGTCGCCGAGGACGACGCGACCGCCGAGCATCTGGCCTCCCCGTACGGGCTGTGGGTGCACAGCATCCGCTCGGGGCGGGGGGCCGTCCCCTTCCCGACCCCGGAGGAGGCCGCCGCCCACAGCTGGACTGCGGAGGAGCGGGCCCTGGTCGAGGACCGGATACGCACCCAGTTCGCGGGTTCGCCGCAAACCGTGGTGGAGCGGCTCAAGGTGCTGCAACAGGCGACCGGCGCGGATGAGTTGCTGGTCACCACCATCACCCATGACCACCAGGACCGGGTGCGTTCGCTCGAACTGCTCGCCCGGGCCTGGTGGTCGCGGTGACAGCGGGCCGCCGTCAGCGGCCGCCGCGCCGCCGCGGCGCCGGGTCGGCGATGACCGGCGGGGTTCGACCGGCGTCCCGGTCCGGCAGGCCGGTGCCCGGCGGCACGCTCTCGTCGATCCGGTCGACTATGTCCCGGCCTAGTGTGATCCGGTCCGCGCCGAGCTGACCGTCCAGCTGCTCGAAGACTCCAAGATGCGCGGGCCGATGCTCGCCGAGGTGACGCCGGGGTGCTCCGGGACGAAGGCCGGCGCGAGCTGGACCAGGGTCAGCCCGGCCTCCCCGGCGAGTACGGCGCGGGCGTCTGCCGCCGCCGGCTCGGCCGCGTCGTCCCGGGAGGCGATGCCGAAGCGGGTCATCCGGCCGGGTCGGGGATCAGCTGGTCGACGGTGGCGGCGCCGCCGGTCTGGCGGAAGGCGTCCCACAGGTCGCGGTAGGTGCCGTGCGCGGCCAGCAGACCCGCGTGGGTGCCGGTCTCCACCACCGTGCCGCCGTCGATGACCACGACCCGGTCGGCCCGGGCCGCGGTGGTCAGCCGGTGGGCGACCACCAGCGTCGTGCGCCGCCGGGTCAGCGCCTCGGTGGCCGCGGCGACCCGGCTCTCGGTGGCCAGGTCCAGGGACGCGGTGGCCTCGTCGAGCAGCAGGATGTCGGGGTCCACCAGTTCGGCGCGGGCCAGCGCCAGCAGTTGCCGCTGCCCGGCGGACAGGCCGCGGCCCCGCTCGCCCACCGGCTGGAGGTAGCCCAGCGGCAGCCCGGCCACCATCTCGTGCGCGCCCACCGCGCGGGCCGCGGCCTCGACCTCGGCGTCGCTCGCGTCGGGCCGACCGTAGGCGACGGCGTCCCGCACCGTGCCGCTGAACAGGTGGGCCTCCTGGGGCACCACGCCGAGCCGGCCGCGGTATCCGGCCAGGTCGAGCTCGCGCAGGTCGTGGCCGTCGACCCGGACCGAGCCGGACGTCGGGTCGTAGAACCGCGCGATCAGCTTCATCACGGTGGACTTGCCCGCGCCGGTGGCGCCGACCAGGGCGACCGTCTCCCCCGGTGCGATCCGCAGGTCCAGCGCGTGCAGCACCTCCTGGCCGCCGCCGCCCGCGTAGCCGAAGGAGACCTGGTCGAACTCGATGCCGCCGCGCAGCCGCCGGACGGCGAGCGGGTGGTCGGCGACCGGGGTGCCGGTCGGCGTGCGCATCAAGGTGCGCAGCCGGCCGAGGCCGACGACGGCCTGCTGGTATCCGTCGAAGACCTGGGAGAGCTGCTGGATCGGGGAGAAGAACAGGTCGACGTAGAGCAGGAAGGCGATCAGGGTACCGGCGGTGAGCGCCCCGGAGCGGACCTGGCCGGAGCCGACGGTGAGTACGGCGGCGGTGGACAGGGTGCCGAGGAACTCCACGAAGGGGAAGAAGGTGCCCATGTAGCGCTGGGCGCGCAGCCGGGAGTCGCGGAAGGACCAGGCGAGCACCGCGAAGTCGCGGGCGTTGCGCTCCTCGCGGCGGAAGGCCTGCGTGACGCGGATGGCGGTCACGTTCTCCTGGAGGTCGGCGTTGACGGCGCTGACCCGTTCGCGGGCCTCCTGGTAGGCGGGCACCGAGTAGCGGCGGAACAGCGCGGTCGCCCCGATCAGCAGCGGCAGCGCGCAGAGCAGCACGACGGCCAGTCCGGCATCGATGACCAGCAGGGTGACGAGCACGCCGAACACGGTGAGCAGGCTGACCACCGCCGTGATCAGGCCGGTCTGCAGGAAGTTGGACAAGGCGTCCACGTCGGTGGTCATCCGGGTCATGATCCGGCCGCCGAGCTCGCGTTCGTAGTAGTCGAGGCCGAGTCGCTGGAGCTGCGCGTAGGTCTTCACCCGCAGGGTGTAGAGCAGCCGTTCCCCGGTGCGTCCGGTGGTGCGCAACTGGGCCACGGACACCGCCCAGTCCGCGAGGACCACGACCGCGGCGGCGCCGGCCGCGATCAGCAGCACCTTCCCGGACTGCCGGGCCACGCCCTGGTCCACCCCCTGGCGGACCAGTACGGGCACCACGATCTGGGCGACGGCGTCCAGCGCGACCAGGAGCAGGCCGAGCGTGAGTGCCACCCGGAAGGGGCGGATGAGCGCGCCCAGGCCGAAGTGCGGGTCGGCCGCGCGGGTTTCGTCGGTGGGGACGTCCGGGTCCCGCTCCGGCAGCGGCATCCTGGCCAGTCCGGCCAGCAGTTCCGGGGTCGGCGGGGCCGAGCCCAGCACGCCGGCGCCGGGCGCGCCCCGGCCGCGGCGGCCGGCGGTGGCCGCCGCCATGGCCATCATCTGGGCGGCCCTGAGCTCGGTGCCCTCCTGCCGTTCGGGGTCTGCGGTGTCGGAGCGGCGCCACAGCTCGGCGGTGACGGCAGGTGGCACCGGGGCCGGTTCCCGCTCGTCGGCGGGCAGCCGATCACCGGGGTCGTGCGAGGCGGCCACCTCGGCCATGACCTGCTCGGCCGACACGTCGGCGGTGGACACGTGCCCGGCCGGGCCGGTCGCCGTGTTTTCCGGAGCCCTGGCGCCGTCCAGCTCCGGCCCGGTCGGCGACGGTTCGCCGACGGCCATCAGCAGGGAGCGGAACAGCGGTGAGCGGGCCCGCAGTTCGTCCATCGTGCCGGTGTCCACCACCCGGCCGCCGTCCAGGACCGCGATCCGGTCGGCGAGTTCGAGTGTGGACCGGCGGTGGGCGACGATCAGCGTGGTGGGGCGGCGGGTGGCCTCGCGCAGGGCGGTGTGGATCTCGGACTCGATCCGTGCGTCGATCGCCGAGGTGGCGTCGTCGAGCACGAGGACGGCCGGGTCGCAGAGCAGCGCCCGGGCCAGCGCGACCCGTTGCCGCTGGCCGCCGGACAGGGTCAGGCCCTGCTCGCCGATCACCGTGTCCCAGCCCTGCGGCAGGCGTTCGACGAACTCGTCGGCCCGGGCGATCCTGGCCGCCTCCGCGATCCGGTGCTCGCTCGCGTCCGGGTCCCCGTAGGCGATGTTGGCCCGGACGGTGTCGGACAGCAGCAGGCTGTCCTCGAAGACGTAGCCGATCCTGGACCGCAGCGAGGACAGCCGCAGCGCGCGGACGTCCACGCCGCCGACGCGCACCGCGCCGGAGGGGACGTCGTAGAAGCGCGGCAGCAGCGCGGCGGCGGTGGACTTGCCCGATCCGGCCGGTCCGATCAGGGCGACGGTCTCGCCGGCCGCGATGTCGAGGGTGAAGCCGCGCAGCAGCGGCTCGGCGCCGCCGTAACCGAAGGTGACGTCCTGCCAGCTCAGGGCGGGCGGCTCGGCGGGCAGGTCCTGGGCGTCCGGGGCGTCGGTGATGACCGGTGCCTCGTCGATGACCTCCAGGACGCGTTCGGTGCCGGCCCTGGCCTGCTGCCAGACGGTGAGCAGGGTGGCGACCTGGCGGACCGGGGTGACGAAGGAGCCCAGATAGGTGGTGAAGGCGAGGAAGGTGCCGAGCGAGATCCGGCCGTGCAGCGCCAGCCAGCCGCCGAGCGCCAGCACCGCGACCTGCCCGAGCGCGGGCACGGCCTGCAGGGCCGGGTTGTAGCGGCTGGTGTAGCGCACCACGCGCAGCCGGGAGGAGAAGAGCTTGCGGGCGCGCTGCTCCAGTGCCACCAGCTCGCGCTGCTCCTGCCCGAAGCCCTTGACCACCCGTACCCCGGAGACGGTCGCCTCCACGCCCGAGGCGACCTCGGCCGCTTCCTGCTGGGCGTGCCAGTTCGCCGGGAACAGGTCACGGCGGCTGCGCAGCGCGATCAGCCACAGCAGCGGGCCGACCACCAGCGCCACCAGGGTCAGCAGCGGGGAGAGCACCGCCATGAAGACCAGCGAGATCACGAACATCAGCGCGTTGCCGGTCATGTTCGGCAGGAACTGCAGCAGGGTCTGGATCAGGGTGATGTCGGAGATCGAGCGGCTGACGATCTGCCCGGTGCGCAGCGCGTCCTGCTGGGCGCCGCCGAGTCGCAGCAGGGCGGCGAAGGCGTCGTTGCGCAGGTCGTACTGCACGCCGAGTGACAGCCGTCCGGCCCGGTAGCGGCGCAGGAAGCTGGCGCCGAAGCGCAGCGCCCCCAGCGCGGCCAGCAGTGAGGTCCAGGGCGCGAGGGAGCTGGTGGTGCCGGCCGCGACGCCGTCCACGACATGGCGCAGCACGAGGGGCAGGGTCGCGGTCGCGGTGGCCGCGAGCATCGCGCCGAGGAAGGCGGTGTACAGATCGCCGCGATGGCGCAGGCAGTAGCCGCCCAGCCGGCGGACCCAGCCGACCGGGATCGGGGCCTGCGCCGGGGTCGCCACCGGGGTTGCCGCGGCGGGCGGGTCGGCCGCCGGAACGGGCGGCCCTGGCGTTGCGGGTCGACTGACCGTCACCGAACCTCCGTGAGTGCGCTGCCGGGACGCCCGGCGCCGGTGTCGACCGTTTCGAAGAGGCGGCGGGCGCGGGGCCGGCCGGGCTCGTCCGTGGGAGCCGGGCCGTGCTGCCCGGGCCGGGCGCTCCGGGCCGGCTTCTCCCGGCGGCCGGCCCGGGCGCCGCCGGGGGCGGGGCGCACCCGCCGGCCGGCCGCCGCACGGGCGTTGAGGGGTGCCGGCTCGCGGTCGGTCCCCCGGTCAGGGGGGTCGTTCTCCTCTTCGGATCGCACGGCGGCGGAGTCTACGGCGGCAGGCTGTGTGTCCGGGCGGGACGCGGTCGGGACGGGCGCGCGGGGGCGTGTCGGGGCGCCCCGGGCCGCGCGGCGCCGAACCGGTGACCGAGGCGCCGCGCGCCACTGCCCCGCCGCTTTCCGCCGTCCGCCACCTGCCGGCGCGGTCGTCAGGCGACGCCGGCCGTGTCGATGAGGGATGCGGCGGTGGCCACCGCCAGCCCGTCCAGCGGGTCCGCTCCGATGCCGGCCCGCGCGCTCGCCCCGTCGTAGAGCAGCGTCAGCTGGCGGGACAGCCTGTCCGGGTCGGCCGCGCCGCCGTGTTCGGCCTCGGCGCGGAAGAAGTCGCTGAGGTTCTGCTTGCCGTGGGCGGCCACGATGCTCGCGGGGTGCTCGGGGTCCTTCAGCTCGACCTGGGTGCTGAGATACGGGCAGCCGCGGTAGCCGGGTGAGAGCGCGGCCTCCTCCAGCCGCTCGAAGACGTAGAGCAGCCGGGCGCGGGGATCCCGGGGCGCGCCGGGCGGCGGGAGCAGCAGGGCGGACAGCCCCGCCTCCTGCCTCTCCAGCGCGGCGGCCAGCACCTCGTCCTTGCTGGTGAAGAGCTGGTACATCGAGCGCTTGGACACCCCGGCGGCCTTGCACAGGGCGTCGATGCCGGTGCCCACGCCTTTTTGGTAGAAGAGCTCGGCCGCCGCGTCGAGCAGGCGGTCGCGCGGCGAGGGCTTGACCGTCCGCTGCGCTCGCCCGGCCGGTCGGGGGTCCGGTGTGGTCTTGCTCATAGGGGGAGTTTAGCGCGATGGGTCGACACAGGAAACAGATCGGTTTACTGTCATGGACACCGATCGGTTTCCTGCCGGTCGGCGAGCGACCCACCCCTTCCATCCGCACAGGTAAGGACACCCCCATGAAGATCGACGGCTCCGTGGCACTCGTCACCGGCGGCAACCGCGGACTCGGTGAGCGGTTCGTCCGCGCGCTCCTCGACGCCGGGGCGAGCAAGGTCTACGCCGCGGCCCGCGACCCCAGGAAGGTCACCGTGCCCGGCGCCGTACCGCTGGCCCTCGACGTCACGGACCCGGACTCGGTACGCGCGGCGGCCGCGGCGGCGCAGGACGTCACCCTGCTGATCAACAACGCCGGGTCGTCCACCGGGGGAACCATCCTGGAGGGCGGCGCGGCCGACTTCCGGCTGGAGTTCGACACACATGTCCTGGGCACCCTCGAGGTGAGCCGGGCCTTCGCCCCGGTCCTGGCCCGCAACGGCGGCGGCGCGATCGTCAATGTGCTGTCGGTGCTGTCCTGGATCGCCTTCCCCGGCAGCGCCGCGTACTCGGCCGCCAAGTCCGCGCAGTGGTCGGTGACCAACTCCCTGCGGCTGGCGCTCGCCGAGCAGGGCACCCAGGTCACGGCGCTGCACGTCGGCTATATGGACACGGACATGACGGCCGCGCTCGATGTGCCGAAGTCCGACCCGGCGAAGATCGCCCGGATCGCGCTGGACGGAGTCGAGGCCGGCCTGCACGAGGTGGTCGCCGACGACATCAGCAAGGGCGTGCAGGGCGGCCTGGCCTTCGGCCCGAAGGCGCTGTATCCCCAACTCGCGGGCTGAGGGCCACCGAACGGAGCCCGGCCGGTCGGCGCGGACCGACTCGTGGGGGCGTCCGGTGACAGCATCAGGCCGGCGGTCCGGTCGCCGCTCGTGCCGCCGGCGTATCCGCGGCGGTCTCCGGTGGAAGCATGCCGCCGTGAGAAGTGGTGACGGAGGCGAGCGCGGCCAGGAAATCGTCGAAGGCCTGATCGGCCCGCGCCACCTCACCCGTGGCCTCGATGTCCATGATGAGACCGCGGACGACCGCGAGGACGAGGGTGCCGAGTTCGGGTCGGCCGACGCTTCGCATGCCGTCCTCGAAAGGTCGCAGCCAGTCGGTGGTGGCCTCGCGACGGAAGTCCGGCCACAACTGCTGCCCGGCATCCTCGCGCAGCCTGCCGAACATGCTGAGGTAAGGGCGGCCGGCCGGACCGGTCATGACCCGCCAGGCCCGTCGCAGCGTGCTCGGATAGGGCTCGTCCGCCCGTGGGGACACCAGCTCGCCGAAGAAGTCGCGCTGGCGCCGCCGCGCCCGTCCCAGGGTTTCCCGCAGCAGCGCGTCCCGGGTGCCGAAGTGGTAGATCAGCATCCGGGTCGAGGTCTCTGCCGCCGCCGCGAACGGTTCGAGGCGGTCGGGCAGCCCGTGCGCGAGCGCGTGGTCGACGCAGGCGTCGAGGATCCGGTCGCGGATCTCGGGCTGCTTGTGCCGTCCCATCGCCGCACTTTTTCACGTAATCGGCGA
The DNA here is from genome assembly GCF_042650325.1 of Streptomyces polygonati. Taxonomy (NCBI): domain Bacteria; kingdom Bacillati; phylum Actinomycetota; class Actinomycetes; order Kitasatosporales; family Streptomycetaceae; genus Streptomyces; species Streptomyces polygonati. The sequence continues at coordinate 27,210 of NZ_JBHSBB010000047.1, forward strand.
TACGTCTACCGTTGGTCCGAGTGATCGGGACACCGGATCGAGGAGGATGGGATGCGTGTTGCCTTCGTGCACGGGGCGTGCGTTCGTGACGGATCGTGGTGGTGGCACCTGGCCGCGGCGGCGCTGCGGGAGCGGGGCATCGGCAGTGTCGCCCCGGCGCTGCCGAGCTGCGGCGAGGGGGACCGGCCGGCCGGACCGCGGGGCCCCGGGCTGACCGAGGACGTCGCCGCGGTGCGGGCTGTCCTGACCGAGGGGGACGAACCGGTCGTGGTCGTGGCGCACAGCTACGGCGGCATCGTCGCCGCCGAGGCGGCGGTGGGCGTCAAGGCGGTGCGTCACCTGGTGCTGGTGTCGAGCTATCTGCCCGAGCCCGGCGAGTCGCTGTCGACGTTCGGCACCGACACACCACCGCCGTTCCTGGACTTCGACCCCGGCGGCGGCACGTTCGGCGCCCGGCCCGAGCTGTTCGCCGAGACCTTCGTCCAGGACTGCCCGCCGGACATCGCCCGCGACGCGGCGGCCCTTCTGGTCCGGCAGACACTGGCCGTGACCCGGCAGCCGGTACGGGCGGCGGCCTGGCACGACCTGCCCACGACGTATCTGGTCTGCACCGAGGACCGGGGCACCCCGGCGGCGGCGCAACGCGGATTCTCCCGCCGCGCGGACGAGGTCATCGAGGTGAGGGCGGGCCACCACCCGTTCCTGTCCCAGCCGCAGACCGTCGCCGGCATCATCGCGGGCCTGTCGTGACCGGGACGGGGGACCTGGCGCGGGCGGCTCCACGGCGCCTTCGGAGGGTATGACGGCGGCTTCATCCGAAGCCGCCGCCGTCGAAGCCCCCGTCGGATCCGCCCCCGCCGCCCGAGCCGCCGCCGAAGTCACCCGGGTCGAATCCGGAGCCGGAGGAGTCGCCGCCGTCGGGACCGTTGCCGGGGCCGCCGTCGTCGTAGCCGTCGTAGCCGTCGTAGCCCCCGTAGCCGTAACCGTCGCCGTAGCCCGGACCGTAGAGCGAGCCGCCCAGCAGGGTGCCGATCAGCAGGCCGGGCAGCAGGCCGCCGCCGAGGTAGCCGCCCGCGTAGGGGCCGTAGACCGGGCCGGCGTTCCAGTAGGGCTCGGGGCCGGACGGGGTGTCCACCGTGCGGGACAGCGGGGTGCCGCCGTCCTCGATCCTGACCGCGTCCGCGGCGCAGGCGGGCACTTCACGGGGTGTGCCGCCGGGCGGCGCCCAGGCCACGTCACGGACCGAGGGGCCGTGCCGGGGATCGAAGAAGCAGGGGGGTCGCCGTTCGGGCAACGGGCGGCCGGCCCTGCGGGCGTCCAGTGTCGCCAGCGCGAAGCGCCCGTCCTCCAGGGCTTCGGTGACCGGTTGTACGTCGTCCGGTCGGCAGGCTGAAGTCATCAGCGACTTGGCGCGCTCGTACAGGTCGAGGGCGCGGGCGTAGTCGCCCCGCATCGGGTCGTCGGCGACCGGGTCGGCGGGCCGGAAGTCCAGCCGGTCCAGTTCCTCGCCGAAGGCGGTGATGTCCTCGTCGATGACCGTGCGCAGCCGGTCGAGCTGGGCCCGCTCCCTCGCGGCCCTGGCCTTGCGGCGGCGCCTGGAGAGCACAAGACCGCCGGCGGCGACGAGGGCCGCCAGCCCCACCAGGACGATGAGGGCGGTCGTTCCCGAGCCGATGGAGCCGGAGCCGGCCGGGTCGTTCCGCCAGGTGTTCGGCGCGTGGCCGCCGGCCTGCCGGAGGGCCTGGTCGACGAAGCTGTTCACTTCGGTGACGGTGTCGCCACCCGAGGAGCGCTGGACCTGGCCGACCAGATTGACCACCGCGCTGCGGGGCATCACCTGGGGATCGGCCCCGGCGTTGAACCGGCTTCCGAGGTGGATGGCGTAGACGCCGGTGATGCCGACCGCGGATCTCAGGTCCTGGAGCGCCGTGGCGGCGGGGAACTCCGGAGCGGCGGGCAGCACGGCCACGAAGACCGGCTTGTCGGCTCCGGTGATCCGGTCGGCGAGCGCGGTGGCCTGCGCCGGGGACATCTGGCCCGCCACCCGGGGATCCACGAAGACCGGACCGTTCCGCAGCGCGGCGGCGACCGTGTCGACGCCGGTGGCGGAGTGTGCGGCGGGCGCGAGGGCGGCGCCCATCAGGACGAGGGCGGCAAGGACGGCCAGGGGGAGGCTCCATGGAGCGGCGGCCCGCCGGGCGAACCGCTCACGGCCGTCGCACATGATGGCGTTTCTCCTCGCGTCCGTCCCGCTCCTGCCCGATCGATTCGGCGTTCCGACATTACTGGACAAAAGGTATGGGTATCGGCTGAACGCGATCCGTGATGTCGATCGCGATGGCGACGAGCCGGCGTTCACGGCGCAGGGCCCGGTCGACAAGCCGCACCAGGCGGTACATGAGGAAGCGTCGCCTCATCATGTCCTGCACGCGGGCGGTCGCCGCGGGATCCAGCAGCCGGGCGGTCGCCCGCGCGGCGGACTCCCCGGCGGGAACCGTGCCCTTCATGTCGCACGGGGCGACGGTCACCTGGGGGTTGGCGCGGATCCGTTTGACCTTGCCGGTCTCCGGCGGCGTCAGGACATAGAGGGTGCCGTCGTGCACGAGGCCGCCCACGGGGGTGGGCACCGGCTGCCCGCCGCGGCGGAAAGTGGTCAGGCTGACGTACTTGCCCTGGCCGATGCGGTCGAGAGTCCGGTGGAAGTCACTGCTCGGGGTGGACATGGAGGTCTCCGGAACTAGCGGGCGGGCCGGCCGGCGAGGGCGCGGGCGGTGCGGGCGGCCTGGTCCTCGACGGACAAGCGGGTGTTCCACGGGCCGGGCAGCATGTCCTGCTGCTGGAACAGGGCCAGCCCGTGGGCTGCCGCGGCGACCTGGACGAGCAGCTCGAACGCCTCGTCCGGGTCGGGGGCGATCCGGCCGGTGACAGGCATGAGGTCGTCGTGGAGGGCGGCTCCCGCCCGGGCCAGCTCGGGATGCCGGGTCTTGTCGAGGCCGGCCAGGAAGGTGATGCCGAACAGCGCGCTCTCTTCCGCGGCGAACCGCACGTAGGCGACAGCGAAGGCCGCCAGCTGCTCCGTCGGGTCCGTGTGCGCGGCCAGCGCGACGCGATAGCGGCGCCGCTGCTCCTGGTAGCCCTGCACGGCCAGCGAGGCCAGCAGTGCCTCCCGGTCGGCGAAGTGCTTGTAGGGCGCCGAGACGCTCACCCCGGCTCTCCGGCACGCCTCGGCGAGGGTGAAACCGTGCGGGCCCCGCTCGCCGACGAGGGCGAGAGCGGCTTCCTCCAGGGCGTTGCGCAGGTCTCCGTGGTGGGTGCCGGTGGAGCGCCGTTTGACTGCCATGCCCTTGAGGTTAACACTATTCACCAGAGGTAAATAGCATTCACCACGATGAGGCGGCCGACCGGCCCCGTCCCCACCGCCGGCCGCCGAACCCGGTAAGACACCTGAAGCAACCGATGACCCGACCGAAGCCCGCGCGCTGGACAGCCCACGGCATACCCGACCAGCGCGGCCGCACCGCAGTGATCACCGGCGCCAACACCGGCATCGGCTTCGAGACGGCCAAGGCCCTCGCCCTGCGCGGGTACGGGACACCGACAAGGGCAAGCACGCGGCGGAGGCGATCACCCTCGTCGCCCCGGCGGCCCGGGTGCGCGTACAGCGCGCCGACCTGGGTTCGCTCGGCTCGGTCCATGCCGCGGCCGGGGAACTGCGGGACTCCTGCGCCCAGGTGGACATCCTCATCAACAACGCCGGCGTGATGGGCGGCGACGGACAAGGGTCCGCCGGCGGGGAGCCTGCGCTGGAGTTCGTAGCCGAACATCAGGTTGGCCAGCTTGGAGTGCCCGTACGCCGCGGTCCGGTCGTACGGGCGCCGCCGCCAGTCGAGGTCGTCGAGATCGATCGGGCCGCCCATGCGGTGGCCGGCGCTGCTGACGGTCACGACCCGGGAGGCGGGCGAGGCCGGCAGCAGGTCCAGCAGCAGTCCGGCTGTGGGCACTCTCCGAGGAGATGACCGGCATCAGGTTTCCCGCGTAGGACCGGGCCCGCACGGACCGTGCGGTGGTCTTCGGCCTCGTTCGGGCGCACCTCACAGGCCCGGGGGCGCGTCCGTCCGGCGGTACGAGCGATTGCCGGTGCCGGCTTCCGCCCGCACGCTGGTCGGGTGGACTGCGGAGTTCGACGGGATGTCCGCGCTCGTCACGGGCCCCGGGCCGATGCGGCCGGCGCCCCGAGCACCGTCCCGGCGTCACAGCACGGACCCCACCGGACCCAGGAATCGAGCGAAAATGACAGCCGCCCACTCTGTCCTGACCAGGCCGCCCTCGCTGCGGGCAGTGCGCAGCCGGACCGTCATCGTGCCGCTGCGCCGTCCGGTCATCGCGGGCATCGGGAAATTCGACCAGTGGCCGCTGGTCCTGGTGGACGTCGAGACCACGGACGGCGTCACGGGCAGCAGCTACATCGCCCCCTACCGCGCCGCCGCCATGCCCACGATCACAGCGGAACTGCGCGACCTCGGCGAAGTATGGAAGAACCGCCCCCTCGCCCCCGTGGACGCCTTCGCGGAGTTCGGCCGCTCGCTCAACGTGGTGGGCGTGGCCGGAGTGTCCATGATCAGCCGTTCCGCCCTCGACATGGCGCTGTGGGACGCGCTGGCGAAGACCGCAGGGCTGCCCCTGGCCCAGCTGCTCGGCGGCACCATCGGCCCTGTGCCGTCATACAACAGCAACGGCTTGTGGCGGCACAGCGTCGACACCCTGGGCAAGGAGGCCGGCGAACTCCTCGACGAGGGCGGCTTCCACGCCGTGAAGCTGCGGCTCGGCAACCCCGACGTCCGCGTCGACCTCGCCGCCATCCGCACCGTCCGGGAGGCGATCGGCCCGGATACCGACCTGATGGTGGACTTCAACCAGGCACTGGGCTTCGGGGACGCGGTCCGCCGCTGTCACGACCTCGACGACCAGGGGCTCTACTGGATGGAGGAGCCGATCGCCTACGCCAATGTGGAGGGATACACCCACCTGGCCGGCAAGATCCGCACCCCGCTGCAGCTGGGAGAGAACTTCTACGGGCCGCGGGACCTCTTCACCTTCCTGCGCAGCGGCGCCGTCCCCTACGCCATGGCGGACCTGATGCGGATCGGCGGGGTATCGGGATGGCTGCAGGTCGCCGGGCTGGCCTCCGCCGCCGGCACCCAGCTGTCCAGCCACCTCTACCCCGAGATCGCGGCGCATCTGCTGCGGATCACCCCCACCGCGCACTGGCTGGAGTGGGTCGACTGGGCCCACCCCGTCCTCGACGAGCCCTGCCTGCCCGTCCACGGCTCCGTGACCGCGACCGACAAACCGGGCATCGGAGTGACCTGGGACGAAAAGGCGGTCCGCAAATACCTGGTGCACTGATCCCGACGCCACGGGCCTGCCGTGCCGCCCCGGCAGGTCGCGGGGGCGGCAGACCGGACGACGGGTTCAGCCGGAGCTGACGGAGCCCGCTTCGAGCAGCGTGCGGTACCGCTTGGCGTGCAGGGCGAGCTCCTCGTCGGTGACACCGCGCGCGTCGTGCAGGACGAGGGGCTCGGCCCAGGCCAGGCCCATCCGGCGGGCTGTCTGCTCCAGCGGGCGGAGCAGCTCGCCGGTGGTGAAGCGGTGGAATCCCTCGGGCCGGTACATCTCGGCCCGGCCGCCGGTGCTCATCGCCACCAGGAGCGTCCTGCCCGTGAGCAGCGGCCTCGAGTCGTAGGCGAAGTCCCGCAGCATCACCTCGTCCAGCCACCGCTTGTGCAGCGCCGGCAGGGAGTACCAGTGGAAGGGGAACTGCCAGACGATCACCCCGCTGTCCCGGACCAGCCGCTGCTCGGCGGGCACGTCGATCACCCCGTCCGGATACAGCGACGCCAGCTGGCGGACGGTCACATGGGGCAGGTCGCGGACGGCATCGGTCAGGGCCGCGTTGATCCGCGACCGGCCGGGGTCCGGGTGGCCCGCGATCACCAGGGTGCGCGGCGCACGGACCACACTCGGCTCTTCCGTCACAACAGACATCGAATACCTCCGGACAAAGAACAAGAAGGGAAAGACAAAGGGTGCGGACCGGAAGGGCGGGTCAGCGGCGGGTGTGCTCGGCGACCAGACGCCGTGCGGCGTCCCGCGCCTCTTCCACCACCGCCGGGTCCTGGAGCAGGCGCCCGGACGCGAGCGCCCCGTCGATCAGCAGGCCGATCTGCCGACCGAGCCGCTCGGGCTCGGCGGCGCCCGCGGCCGCGGCGAGCTCCCCCAGCCAGGCGTCGCGCCGCTCGGTGTGGGCGATCGTGATCGCCCGGGCCTCGGAATCCAGCGGCGCCTCCACCGCGGCGCTCACGAAAGGGCAGCCGAAGAAGCCGTGCCGGGCGAAAGCGTCCAGCAGCGCGTCGAAGAGCCCCGTGAGCTGGTCGGCGGGACCGGACCCGGCCCGCTCCGCCGCCGCGCGCAACTGCGCCCGCCAGGACTCGTCGGTGGCACGCAGATAGGCGGCCACCAGCGCCTCCTTCGTCGGGAAGTGCGCATAGAAGGTGGACTTGGCCACCCCGGCCTCACCGATGACCCGGTCCATCCCCACGCCCCGCAGCCCGTGCGCGTAGAACAACTCCCCCGCCGCACCGAGAATCCGGCTGGCGCTGCTGGTCTTCCGTACCTGAGCGGACATCGGCCCACCTCCTTAATCAGACAGACTAGTCCGTTTGATTAAGCGAGCGGGCCCTGCCGGCTGTGACCTCCGCCATGCCATCACGCCGGGCTCCGCCCCGGACGACCGATGGCGGCGCTCACGACCCCGTGTGAGGCTGGGAGGACCTCGCAGCACAGCGCGGAAGGAGAGCTCCATGGCCGACCGGACGATGGAGGCAGTCGGTGCGTATCGGGCACTCCCGGTGGAGGACCCGGAGAGCCTCCAGGACGTCGTGGTGCCCGTTCCACAGCTGCGCCCGCGCGACGTGCTCGTCCGCGTGGAGGCGGTGTCGGTGAACCCGGCGGACGTCGAGATGAGGGCCGAACTGCGGGACTCCGCGGAGCCCCGAGTCCTCGGCTACGACGCGTCCGGGGTGGTCGAAGCCGTCGGCGCCGATGTGAGCACGCTCGCCGTCGGCGACGAGGTCTGGTACGCGGGCGACATCACCCGGGCCGGCAGCAACGCCGAGTTGCAGGCCGTCGACGAGCGCATCGTGGCGCCCAAACCGGCGTCGCTCTCCCACGCCGACGCCGCCGCGCTTCCGCTCACCACGATCACCGCCTGGGAGTCCCTCTTCGACCACTTCCGGCTCACCGCGCAGTCGCGGGGAACACTGCTGGTGATGGGCGCCGCCGGGGGCGTCGGGTCGATCATGATCCAGCTGGCCAAGGAGCTCACCGGGCTCCGTGTGCTGGCCTCGGCCGGCCGCCCCGAGTCGGCGGCCTGGGTCCGCGAACTCGGCGCCGACGGGGTCGTCGACCACCACGACCTGGTCGCGACCACGCGGCGGGAGGCGGCGGACGGCGTCGACTACATCTTCAGCCCGCACTCGCGCGGCAACATCGACGCCTACGCGACCCTGCTGCGGCCCTTCGGCCACATCACGGCCATCGACGAGGTGAAAGGCCTCGACCTGCTCCCGCTGAAGTCCAAGAGCATCGCCTGGCACTGGGAACTGATGTTCACCCGCCCCATGCTGGAGACCCCCGACATGGACGCCCAGAAGAAGCTCCTCACCGCTGTCGCTTCGCTCGTCGAGGACAAGCGGCTGCGCACCACGGCGACCACCGTCATCGACGACTTCAGCGGCGCCGGGCTGCGCGAGGCGCACCGCCAGGTGGAATCCGGGCACACCGTCGGCAAGGTCGTCGTCACACGCTGAGGACGGGCCGACGTCGGCGCCGCACGACCCGGCTGCGGGCTTCCTGCGGCAAAACCGCTGGGCGGGAGCGTCGACGGGGCCGGGCGTCACCCGCCCGCTGTCGGGTCGTCCTCCGCCTGGGCCCCTGGGGGGCGGGACGCCTGGGCGGTGGTCCGGCGACCGGTCCGGTAGCGGCCCGGAGTCGTTCCGATGATCTCGCTGAAGGCGGCGATGAAGCTGCTGGGGTTGGCCCATCCGCAGGCGGTGGCGGTGCGGATGGTGTCGTGTCCGTCGGCAAGGAGCACGAGCGCGTGGTGGACGCGCAGCTGTGTGCGCCACTCGTAGAAGGTCATGCCGAGTTCGTCGCGGAACAGCCGGCTGAGGGTGCGGGTGCTGGCTCCGATCGTCCTGCCGAGTTCGGCCAGCGTGGCGTTGTCCGCCGGGGTCTCGTAGAGCATCCGGGCGATGGCCCGCAGCCGGTCGTCCCGCGGCTCGGGCAGGTGCAGCGGCTGTTCGTGCGCTTCGCGGAGTTCGTCGACGAGGACGCGAAGCAGGCGGGAGCGCGCTGCGCGGCCGTAGCCGGGCGCGGCGTCGTCGTAGTTGCGGGGACCGGTCAGGGCGAGCAGGACCTCGCGGGCGAGGCCGGAGGCGAGGAACACGGCGGGACGGTCCGGGACGAGCCGGGCGAGGGACGGCGTGAGGAAGACGATCCGCATATCGGTGTCCCCGTGGGCGCGGTGGTAGTGCGTGAACCCGGCGGGGGTCCAGGCGGCCCGGTTGGCGGGCACGATCGAGGTGCCGCGCTCGGTGTGGACCGCCAGGACACCGCTGGCCGCGTACACCAGGTGTCCCCGCGGGTGGGACTGCGCCGCGCTTGTCCCGCCGGACGGCCACAGGTGGCGCCCGCCGGCGGGCCACATGTGGGACGTCGGGCCGGCGGCCGGGCGGGGTTGGCGGCGAACGGGCATCGGTTGGCATCCTACCGGTGGCGGGCCACGCCCTGATCCGGTGAGACTGCTCCATGCGAAGCGGTCCCGGTCGCGCCTGGCGCCGACCCGACCGCAGGTCGTCGAGGCAGCGTGCCTCGACGCCGCGGCCCGGCAGGCCGCGGCTGGAAAGAAGGGGAAACGCATGGCGACGTTCGTCCTTGTGCCCGGCGCCTGGAAGGGCTCCTGGGCCTACGAGGCGGTGGTCCCGCTGCTGGAGCGTGCGGGTCACACCGTTCACGCGCTGACCCTGACCGGTCTGCGGCCGGACGACGGCAGTGCGGCGGTCGCGACCGCCAACCTCGACACCCACGCCGACGACGTACTGCGGCACCTCGATCGCAACCGGATCACCGGCGCGACGCTGGTCGGTCACAGCTACGCCGGGATGGTGATCGCCGCCGCCGCGGACCGCGCCGACGGCCGGATCTCACGGCTGGTGCATCTCGACGCCTACGTACCGGGCGACGGCGAGTCGTGCTGGTCGTCGACGAACGAGCACTTCCGGAAAGTGTTCGCCGCCGGCGCCGCCGCCACCGGCTACGCCGTCCGGCCACCGGAGGGCGGCGATCCCCGCCGCCGTCCCCATCCCCTCGCGTCGTTCCTGCAGACGGTCCGGCTCACCGGCGCGCACGCCCGGGTCCCCCGCAAGGAGTTCGTCTACTGCTCGGGCTGGGAGGACCGGACGCCGTTCGCCGGACTCCGTGCCCGGCTCCTGGCCGATCCCGAGTGGCAGGTCCACGACCTGCCGACCGGCCACGACGCGATGCACGAGGCCCCGGAGGCGGTCGCCGCACTCCTGATCGGCGATCGTGGCCGTGTCGTGGAGCCCGGGCCTGTCGACACCGTCCGAGTGCCTGTTCAGCGGGCGGCGGTCAGCCGGACCGGGGATGCGCCGACGTCCACGCGGACGATCATGTAAGGCGGGATGCGGGCGTCGACCCCGTTGTTGAACAGGGGTGTTCGGGGCAGCTGGTTCACGCTCACATAGAGGAAGCCGTTGCTCGCCAGGGCCAGGGTGTCCGGCCACAGCAGCTTCGGAGCGTGCAGAAGCGTGGACCACGTACCGTCCGGATCCCTTTTGAGTACCGCGCTGTGCTCATAGGCGGTGGCGTACACCGCGCCGTCGGCATCCGACTCCAGGCCGTCCGACGAGCCTTTGTCGCCGAGGTCGGTGATCGTGGCCGCGACCTGCCGGTCGTCCAGCGACCGGTCGATCAGGGCGCTGGTCTCCACGCTGTACAGCCGCCTGCCGGACAGCGGGCAGTAATAGAGAAGGGCGCCGTCCGAACTGATGGCGATACCGTCCGCGCCGACTTCGTAGTGCTCACGGACGACGCCTTGAACGATCGCGCGGAACCCCTTCGTCGCCCTGGTGGAGTCATGGCCCCGCAGCCGGCTCCAGCTCTCCCCGGTGCCGAGGTCCACCACCACGATCGCCCCTTCGGGCTGGGAATCGGTGAGATAGGCGTATCCACCGGATCCCCGCGAGAAATCGAAGCGCACGTCGTTGAGATAGGTCGTTGAATTGAGCGCGTCCGCTTCGAGCCGCACCACCCGGACGACCTGGTCGGTCGCCGGGTCGACCTCGACCAGCTTCGGCCCGCCCTGCACCCACGGCGCGAAGGCGTGGCTTCCCGTGTCCAGCAGCCACACATGTCCCGCCGGATCGGTGATCACACTCTGCACCGAGACGAGATTGTCGCCGGCGGCGCCGCCGCCCCACTTGTTGATCTCGGGATTCGGATAAGCCACCGCCCTTCCGTCGACCACCTCGGCGACGGTATAGGGAACATCGTCACCCCAGCGGGGGAAGGATACGAAGACACGTTCTTCGTCGGTCACGGTCACGCCGGTGGGCATGAGGTCGTCGAAGCGGGCGACCACCTCGTAGTCCGGGGCCACCCAACTTCCCAGCGGAGAGGAGTCGGCCGAGGGAGAAACGGATTTGGACGGCATGGATTTCCCCTTTGCGTATGCGGCGGCGGTGTCATTGTCGCGCCCGGCACTCCGGCCGACCTTCGACACGCCGGTCGCGGTTCACCGGCCGTCCCAGCAGATCCGCGGCCCCATTGCCCCATGGGAGGACAACCCGAATAGGTGCAGTGTGTCGTGGCCCCCCTCTCGCGTCATCGGAAAGAATCGACTCCCATCTGTCCGCGGCGGCCGGTCGACCGATGACCATGGAGAGGTGGTCGGAATGTGGCACGACATCTTCGCACTACCTGTCTCAGTCGCCGAGAAGGTCGTCAGGACACTCCTGGTCTACATTCTCATCCTGGCCCTTTTCCGACTCACCGGAAAACGCGGCCTGGCCAGCCTCAACGCATTCGATTTCGTGGTCATTTTCCTCCTGTCCAATGTCGTCCAGAACGCCGTCATCGGCAATGACACCAGCTTCACGGGCGGCGCGATCGGCGCCGTCACCCTGGTGGCCGTGAACTCCGTGCTGAACCGCTGGCTGGCCGTTGACAAGCGAGCCGCCCACATCATCGAAGGAACACCGACGACGGTCATCGAGGACGGCAAGGCGGTGCCGAGCGCCATGAGACGCCTGGGCCTGCGTCCCGACGAGCTCTCGGACGCCGTGCGCAAACAGACGGGCACGGAAATCAGCAGCGTCTCGCACTCCCGGCTCGAACCCGACGGCCGATTGATCGTGGTGCTGCGGTACGAGGAGACCAATGCGAATCGGGCGGACATCGTGACCCTGGAAAGGCACCTCGCCAAGATCGAAGGCCTGCTGCACTCCCGTCACGATCGGGACGAGAAGGAGGGATGAGGAGACGGCCCGGTGACCGGGTACGAGTCACGCCCGGGGCCGCCCCGGCATCAGCCCTGCGCGGTGGGGCGCACGATCAGCTCATTGACGTCCACCTGGCGCGGCTGGCCGATGGCGAAGGCGACGGCGTCAGCGATGGCCGAGGCCGGAATGGCCAGCTGCTCGGTCGCGGCACGGGCGGCGGCCTGCGCCTGCGCGGCGCCGCCGCGGTCGGCCAGTTCACTGTGTGAATCCCGGGCTGACAACGGTGACCCGGATGTCCCGGCTCTCCTGTCGGAGTCCCTCGGAGAGCGCGGACACGGCGAATTTGGTGGCGCTGTAGACCGCGGCGGTCGGGTCCACCCGATGCCCGGACACCGAGGACACATTGACGATGTGCCCGTCCCCCTGCTCCCGCATCCGCGGCAGTACCGCCGCGATGCCGTAGAGCACGCCCCGCACATTGACATCGATCATCCGCTCCCATTCGTCGATGCGCAGATCGGCGATCGCCGACAGCTGCATCACTCCGGCGTTGTTGACCATCACATCGATCCGGCCGAACTCCTCGATACCGGCGGCGGCGAAGGCACGCATGGATTCAAGGCTGGTCACATCCAGTTCGCGGAAGGCAATTCGCTCCCCCTTCGCGCGCAATTCATCGGTGAGCGCGGCCAGGCGTCCGGTGCGGCGGGCGCCGACGAGTACACGGTGGCCGAGTCCTGCCAGGCGACGGGCCACGGCCTCACCGATGCCGCTGCTGGCACCGGTGACGAGGACGGTCTTCGATTCAGCCGATTCAGCCGATTCGGCCGGTGCGGTCGACGTGGTCATGAGCTCTCCTTCGGTGGATACGGCGGTTGTCCGCCGCTCATCCGAGTGCAACGCACCGGGACGGATCCGGGAAGGCAGCCCGAACCTGGGTGTGCGGCACCCAGGCCCGCACGGCCTTCTTCGCCGCCGGGCAACGGCACACACTGAAAAGGTCGGAATCGCGCCTGGCCGCCGTTGCGGCGCGCCGGAGAGGAGAGACGTGGTGGTCACACGCTTGACGGTCCCGATCACACGATTCGAGGAAAGCGCGGGCGCCGCTAGCATCAATGGCATGACGGGACGCGGCAACGAACTCGGGGGGTTTCTGCGCGCGAGCCGCGCGCGGATCGAGCCGGGTGACGCCGGACTCGCCGGAGGTGTCTCGGGCCGTCGCGTCCGCGGGCTTCGGCGGGAAGAGGTCGCCGTGCTCGCCGGGGTCAGCGCGGACTACTACGCACGGCTTGAGCAGGGACGCGAGAGGAATCCCTCGGCGCAGGTGATCGACGCCATCGGGCGCGCGCTCCGCCTGCCGGCCGACGCGCGCGAGCATCTGTACCGGCTCGCGGGACTGAACCCGCGGTCCGGGCCGGACAGCCGCCGCGATCTGGTCCACCCCTCGCTCCTGCGCCTGCTGGAGACCTTTCCCGGCGCGGCGGCCTACGCGCTGGGGCCGGCCTTCGACGTGCTCGCGGCCAACCCGATCGCCAACGCGCTGCTGTCGCCGTTCGGCGACGAGCGGAACATGCCCCGCGTCCTGTTCACCCACCCCGAGGCGAAGACGGTCTTCACCGACTGGGAGCTGCTGCGGCGCAGCACCGTGTACGCGCTGCGGCTGAACGCCGGGCGGTTCCCCGACAACACCGGCATCACCGGCCTCGTCGCCGAACTCTCGGAGGTCTCGCCGGAATTCCGCGCGCTGTGGGACCAGAACAACGTCGGAAGCCTGACCCGGGCCTTCAAGGTCTTCGTCCACCCCGAGGTGGGACGCATCGAGCTGACCTACCAGACCTTCGAGGTGGTCGACGCTCCCGGGCAGCTGCTGCTCGTCGGCACTCCCGAGCCAGGAAGCCGCAGCGAGCAGGCGCTGACCTACCTGGCCTCCATGGCGGAGCCGGGCTGACCCTCCCCCCGGCGGCGCCCGGCCCCGCCCCGCTCACCCACCATCGGAAAGGCACCCGGCCATGGCCGAGATCCTCGAAGTGACCACGCTCCGACCCGCACCGGGCCTCGCGCCCGAGGACTTCGTCGCGGCGAACGCGGACATCAACGCGTACCTCAAACGGCAGCCCGGATTCCAGTGGCGCCGGATCGTCGTACGCGACGACGGCACCGTCCTGGACATCGTCGCCTACGACAGCATCGAGCACGCCCGCGCCGGGGCCGCCGGGATCACCGGTGAGATGGCGGACTCGCCCGTGCACGACGCGATCGACCACGGCACCGTCGACTGGCAGCTGACCACCGTGCTCCAGCACGTCGAGTGACCTTCCCCGCAGCGCGGTCGGAACGGCCCGCGGCGCCCGGGTCCCGGCCAAAGGCGGGCCCGGTGCGGACCTCCCGCTCCGGGCAGCGGGCCGGCACGGCCTCGCCCCGCCCCCGCGGACCCGCCGTATGCCCTCAGCCGCGGTACGTCTCCAGCAGCCGGAGCCAGACCTCGCTGATCGTCGGGAACGCGGGAACGGCGTGCCACAGCCGCTCCAGCGGAACCTCGGCCGTGACCGCGATCGTCGCCGAGTGGAGCAGTTCGGAGACGCCCGGGCCGACGAAGGTGACGCCGACCAGGTGGCCGCGGTCGAGGTCCACCACCATCCGGGCCTTGCCGCGGTAGCCCTCGCCGTACAGATACGCGCCCGCGACCGAGCCGATCTCGTAGTCCACGACCTTGGTGCGGCGGCCCTCCCGCTGGGCCGCGGCGGCGGTCAGGCCGACCGAGGCGACCTCCGGATCGGTGAAGACGACCTGGGGGACCGCGACGGTGTCCGCGGTGGCGGCGTGCGCGCCCCACGGGTCGTCGTCCAGCGACTCGCCCGTGGCGCGGGCGCCGATCACCGACCCGGCGATCCGGGCCTGGTACTTGCCCTGGTGGGTCAGCAGTACCCGGTGGTTCACATCGCCGACCGCGTACAGCCAGCCGTCGGCCACGCCGGGCGCCCGCAGGGTGTCGTCCACGGTGATCCAGTCGCCCGGGGTCAGGCCCACGGTCTCCAGGCCGAGGTCGTCGGTGTGCGGGCGGCGGCCGGTGGCGAAGAGGATCTCGTCGGCGGTCAGCTCGCCGCCGTCGTCCAGGCCCACCCGCACCTGCCCGTCCTCGCGGATCGCCGACACCACGGACACCCCGAAGCGGACATCGGCCCCGGCCTCGCGCAGCCCGTCCGCCACCAGTTCACCGGCGAAGGGCTCCATCGTCGTCAGCAGGCCGCTGCCGCGCACCAGCACGGTGACCTGGGCACCGAGCCCCTGCCAGGCGGTGGCCATCTCGACGGCGACCACACCGCCGCCGACCACCACCAGCCGGCCGGGGACCTCCTTGGCGCTGGTGGCCTCCCGGCTGGTCCAGGGACGCACGTCGGCCAGGCCCGGCAGGTCGGGCAGCGCCGCGGTGGTGCCGGTGCAGACGGCGACGGCCAGCCGGGCGGTGAGCGTCACGCTGCCGCCGTCGGGGGTGGCCACCGTCACCGTACGCGGGCCGTCGAGCCGGCCGTGGCCGCGCACCACATCGACGTTCACGGAGTCCAGCCAGGCCACCTCGCCGTCGTCCTTCCAGTGCGAGGTGGCCTCGTCGCGGCGGGCCAGCACCAGGGGGGCGTCCAGCGGACCGGCCACCGCGTCGCTCAGGCCCGGCAGCCGGCGGGCGTCCGCCCGGGCCAGTACCGGCCGCAGCAGGGCCTTGCTGGGCGTGCACGCCCAGTACGAGCACTCGCCGCCGACCAGCTCGCGCTCCACGATCGCGGTGCTGAGCCCGGCGGCCCGGGTACGGTCGGCCACGTTCATTCCGACCGGGCCCGATCCGATGACCACCACGTCGTAGGTGCGGGGGGCGTCGTTCATACCGGCTCCTGTACTGCTGCTGGGTCATTGACGGACGGACGGACGGGTGTGTCGCGCGTCATCGTAACGACGGGGCCCGGCGGGAAGTCTCTGCCACGCCTTACCGTTGCCGTCACGTAAGGGAGTTGCCAACCGGCGGCCATCAGCTCCGGATGTTGCCACCGGATCGAGCACGTATGATCAAGATCGCGGCGCCGAGCGGCGCGACGGGAGGTGTGCTCGATGGGCGAGCTTGTTCTGATCCGGCACGGAGAGACCGAGTGGACCCGGTCCGGCCAGCACACCAGCTACACCGACCTCCCGCTCACCCCGCACGGCGAGGAGCAGGTGCGTACGCTCGCGCCGCTGCTGGGCTCGGAGCCCTTCACCAGCGTGCTCGTCAGCCCGATGCAAAGGGCCCGGCAGACCGCGAAGCTCGCCGGTCTCGACCGGATCCGTATCGACCCCGACCTGCGCGAGTGGGACTACGGCGGCTACGAGGGCATCACCACCCACGACATCCAGCGCACCCGGCCGGACTGGGACCTGTGGACCGACGGCGTCATCCCCGGCCCCGAGGGGCACCCCGGTGAGACGGCCGAGCAGGTCGGCGAGCGAGCCGACCGGGTGCTGGCCCTGGTGGACGCCGCCTTCCGGGACGACGGGGCGGGCGACATCCTGCTCGTCGCCCATGCCCACTTCCTCCGGGTGCTGACCGCCCGGCGGCTGGGCCTGCCGCCGACCGACGGCGCGCTCTTCCTGCTGGAGACCGGCACCATCAGCCGCCTCGGACTGGAACACGGACGGCATGTGCTGACCGCGTGGAACCGGATGCCCTGACCCTTTCCGAATCCGGCCCCTGCGTGGGTGCGGGCGTGGGCGCGGGGAATTCCTGGGAGCTGTGCGTCGCGGGGGGCGACGGCGGCTCCCTTTCCCGTGGTCGCGTCTGCCGGCGGGTCCGTACATGCGTGTCCCCGCGCGCACACGTGTACGCCCTGCCACCGGTCGCCGGACCCCGCCCGGGACGACACGCGGGACGGGCGGCATGGCGCGGGTGGCGAGGGGTAAGCCGGTGCCAGGACACTGGTCGCCCCGGCAGCGGCGCGGGGACTTCTGAGGGAGCGGCGTATGACGGTGACGGCCGAGCGACGCGGCGCGGTCCGGCTGTCGTCCCCCTGGCAGCGCGGCGCGGCCGCGGCGCTGGCGGGGGCACTGCCCGCGCTGGCCTTCCCCGCGCCGTCGCTGTGGTGGCTGGCCTACGCGGCCCTGGTGCCGTGGATGCTGCTGGCCCGCTCCGCGCCGACCGGCCGGCGGGCCGCCCTCGACGGCTGGCTGGGCGGCGCCGGGTTCATGCTCGCCGTCCATCACTGGCTGCTGCCGAGCCTGAATGTGTTCATCGTGGCACTCGCGCTGCTGCTGGGCGCGCTGTGGGCGCCCTGGGGCTGGGCGGTGCGCCGCCTGCTGGGCCCCGGCGCCCTTCCCGGGCAGGCCGCGGCGGCGACCGTACTGCTGCCGTCGGGCTGGCTGATGGTCGAGCTGGTGCGCTCCTGGCAGTATCTGG
Organism: Streptomyces polygonati; assembly: GCF_042650325.1. Lineage (NCBI taxonomy): Bacteria > Bacillati > Actinomycetota > Actinomycetes > Kitasatosporales > Streptomycetaceae > Streptomyces > Streptomyces polygonati. Next base: position 44,205 of record NZ_JBHSBB010000047.1, read on the forward strand.
GCGGCCCGTGGGGGCTGCTGGGCGCCAGCCAGTGGCAGGTCCCGCCGGCGCTGCGGCTCGTCTCGGTGGGCGGGGTGTGGCTGGTCAGCTTTCTGGTGGTGCTGGTCAACACCTGCCTGGTGGCGCTGCTCGCCGTCCCGGCGGTACGACGGCCCGCGGTCACCGCGCTCACCGTCGCGGCGCTGGTGACCACCGCCGTATGGCTGTGGGCGCCGCGGGCGCGGCAGTCCGGCGCGGCGCGGATCGCGATCGTGCAGTCCGGTGTACTCCCGGCCGGCGAGAGCAGGTTCCAGCGCGAGATCCAGCTCACCCGGCAGCTGGCCGGCACCCATCCCGACCTGGTGGTCTGGGGCGAGAGCAGTGTCACGGTCGACCTGTCCGACCATCGAAGGACGGCCGACCGGCTGACCGCGCTGTCCCGCGAGGTGGGCGCGGACCTGCTGGTCAACGTGGACGCGGCCCGCGCCGACGGCACCGGTATCTCCAAGACCTCGGAGCTGGTCGGCCCGGACGGCGTGACCGGCCCGACCTACGACAAGATGCGGCTGGTGCCCTTCGGCGAGTACATCCCCTTGCGGTCGGTGCTCGGCTGGGCCACCTCGGTGGGCCGGGCGGCCGGCCAGGACCGCAGGCCCGGCACCCGGCAGGTGGTGATGGACACCGGATCGCTGCGCTTCGGGCCGCTGGTCTGCTTCGAGTCGGCGTTCCCCGACATGAGCCGCCATCTCACCGGTGACGGCGCCGAGTTGCTCATCGCGCAGTCGTCGACCTCGACCTTCCAGAACAGCTGGGCGCCGGCCCAGCACGCCTCGCTGGCCGCACTGCGCGCCGCCGAGGACGAACGGCCGATGGTGCACGCCACGCTCACCGGGATCAGCGCGGTGTACGACGCCGAAGGCCGTCCGGTCGGGCGGCGGATCGGGACCGGTTCGAGTACGTCGGTGGTGTACGAGGTGCCGCTGGCGACCGGCCGCAGCCTGTATGTGCGGTTCGGTGACTGGGTGCCCCGGCTGGCGCTGCTGATGGCGCTGGCGGCGGTCGCCTACGAGGCGCTGGGCCGGGTACGGCGACCGGCGCCGGCCCTGCCGAAGGCTGCCGGGCAGGCCGGCTGAGCCGTCGCGGGGCGCGGGGCCGGGCGGCCGTCAGCCGGTGATCTCGGTGACGATCCGCTCGCACAGCTCGTGGGTGCGCAGCGCGTCCCGGGCGTCCAGCAGCCGGCCGCCGCGTACCGCGTCGAGGAACGCCAGCGTGATCTGTTCCAGGCCGCGCTGCCGGGCCACCGGCACCCAGTCGCCGCGCCGCCGCACGGTCGGCTGGCCCTTGTGGTCCACGACCTCGGCGAGGTTGAGCACCTGGCGCCTGGAGTCGTCACCGCTGATGTCCAGGCTCTCCTCGGTGGAGCCGCTCGTCCGGTTCATCGAGCCGATCGCGGTGAAGCCGTCGCCGGACAACTGCAGGACGACATGGTGGAGCAGTCCGCCGCGCACCCGGGCCGAGATCCGCACCGACTCGACCTCGCCGGGCGCGAGGAAGCGCAAGGTGTCCACGACATGGATGAAGTCGTCGAAGACCACCGCGCGCGGCTCGCCGGCGAGGCCGATCCGGTTCTTCTGCAGGAAGATCAGGTCGCGCGGGTGCTCCAGGCACTGGGCGTAGCCGGGCGCGTAGCGGCGGTTGAAGCCGGCCATCAGGCTCACCCGGCGCTCCTCGGCGAACTCCACCAGGCGCCGGGCGCCCGCCAGGTCGTAGCCGAACGGCTTGTCCACGTAGGCCGGGACGCCGGCCTCGATGAGCCGGGTGCCGATCTCCTCGTGGAGTTCGGTGGGCGCGTGCACGAAGGCGGCGTCGAGACCCTGGTCGAGCAGGGCGTCCAGGGTGGTGTGCCGGTGCGGCAGCCGGTGGGCGTCGCCGATCCGCTCCAGCGTGGCCGGACTGCGGGTGTGCAGGTGCAGTTCGAGGCCGGGCTCGGCGGTGAGCACCGGGAGATACCCCTTCCGCGCGATGTCACCGAGTCCGATGACGCCGATCCTCAGGGGGGCGCTGCCCGGTGCCATGGGTGCTCCTGTCGTGTCCGTCCGTCGTCCGACACCGCAGCATACGGGCTGGTCAAGGGAGCTGTGCCGGCAGCTCCATACGGGTGCGGAACGAGTGTTCGACCAGCGAACCTTCACTCGTACGGGGAATACCGAGCCGGCCGGGGCTCCGGCAGAGTTGCCCGGGTGCGTCGATCCTCTCTCGCTCTGATCCTGCTGCTGACCGCCTGCGCCGCGACCGGGTGCACCAGCGTGTCCGCTCCCCCGGCCCCCGCGCCCGGTCCGGCGTCGTCCGCCGGTCCGCGTCCCGGTCAGGGCTCGGCCGAGCTCTCGGTGGTGCCGGGGCCGGCCCACGAGGTGCTCGGGACGACGGGTGTGACGCCGCCCGCCGCCCACCCGGTGTCACCGCGACCGCCGGTGCCCGAGGCGGGGCCCCGCCCCCACGCCCCGGCGCCCGCCGCGCCCCGACCGCGCCGCGGAGACGCCCCGCCGGCCGTCCCGGCGCCCAAGCGCACCTCGGTGTGCGATCTGGGCGAGGCCTACGGCGGCTGGGCTCCGGGCAGCGCGGCGGCGACCATCTGCCGTCGGCAGTACGGTGGTTAGGCGGTCGCCTTGAGGTCGGGGATACGCCAGTCGATCGGGTCGTGCCCCTGCTTCTTCACCGCTTCGTCCATCTGGCCGAAGGGCCGGCTGCCGAGGAAGAGCTTCGCCGACAGCGGGGACGGGTGCGCGCCCTGGATGACGGTGTGCCGGGCGGTGTCGATGAGCGGCAGCTTCTTCTTGGCGTAATTACCCCACAGCACGAACACCGCGGGGTCCGGCCGGTCCGAGACCGCCGAGATCACGGCGTCGGTGAACCGCTCCCAGCCCTTGCCCTTGTGCGAGTTGGCCTCGCCCTCGCGGACGGTGAGCACCGCGTTGAGCAGCAGCACGCCCTGCTCGGCCCATGGCATCAGATAGCCGTTGTCCGGCATCGGATAACCCAGCTCGTCCCGCAGCTCCTTGAAGATGTTCCGCAGGCTGGGCGGGGTCTTCACCCCGGGGCGGACCGAGAAGCACAGGCCGTGTCCCTGGCCCTCGCCGTGATAGGGGTCCTGGCCGAGGATCAGCACCTTCACCCGGTCGAACGGGGTCGCCTCCAGAGCCGCGAACACCTCGTCACGCGGCGGGAAGATCCGGTGTTCGCGCCGCTCGTCCTCGACGAAGTCGGTGAGCTGCTGGAAGTAGGGCTTGTCCAACTCCTCACCGAGCGCGGTCTCCCAGGAGTCGGGCAGCATGCTGGGCACGTCAGGAACCTCCGGTAAGCGATCCATTACTGCGCACGAACGTACCGCCCCCCACTGACAACGCGCTCCAGCGACGTGAAAACCCCAGGTGGCAGGCCGGTCGAGGCCGCCACCCGGGGTTGTCCCGCACCCCCGTGCGGAGTCAGGAACCGGCCCGCAGGAAGATCCCGCCGTCGATCACCAGATTCTGGCCGGTGATCCAGCCGGCCTGGTCGGAGAGCAGGAAGGCGGCGGCGCCGCCGATGTCCTCGGGCACGCCGAGCCGCTGGAGCGGATATCCGGCCGCAGTCTCCTCCTCGTGGCCTTCGTAGAGCGCGGCCGCGAATCTGGTCTTCACCACCGCGGGCGCGATGGAATTGACCCGCACCCCCGGCGCCATCTCGGCGGCGAGCTGCACGGTGAGGTTGATCATGGCCGCCTTGCTCATGCCGTAGGCGCCGATGAAGGGGGACGGGACCAGGCCGGCGATCGAGGCCATGTTGACGATCGCGCCGCCGTTCTCCTTCTGCCACGCCTTCCAGGTCCGCTGGGCGAAGCCGAGGGCGGAGAGCACATTGGTCTCGTAGAGCTTGCGGACCACCCCGAGGTCGATGTCGCTGAGCAGTCCGTAGACCGGGTTGGTGCCCGCGTTGTTGACGAGGTTGTCGATCCGGCCGAAGGCCTCCATCGTGCGCTCGACGGCGATCGCCTGGTGGGCCTCGTCATGGGCCTTGCCCGCCACGCCGACGGCCCGGTCGGGGCCGAGCTTCTCGACGGCCTCCTTGAGCGCCTCCTCGTTGCGTCCGGTGATGCAGACGCGGTCGCCGCGGGCGACGAGCGCCTGGGCTATGCCGAAGCCGATACCGCGGCTGGCGCCGGTGATCAGGGCCACACGGCCGCTGTCCGGGGGAAGCTGAGTCATGTCGATCCCGCCTTCACGCTTGTCAGTTGAGCGGACCGCCGGCCACGTACATGACCTGTCCGGAGATGAAGCCGGCGGCGTCGCCGGTGAAGAAGGCGATGGCGTTGGCGACGTCCTCGGGCCTGCCGACCCGCTGGACGGGGATCTGGGTTGCGGCGGCGGCCTGGAAGTCCTCGAAGCCCATGCCGACCCGGGCCGCGGTGGCCGCGGTCATGTCGGTGACGATGAAGCCGGGGGCGACCGCGTTGGCGGTGACGCCGAACTTGCCCAGCTCGATGGCCAGGGTCTTGGTGAAGCCCTGCAGACCGGCCTTGGCCGCCGCGTAGTTGGCCTGGCCGCGGTTGCCGAGGGCGGAGGACGAGGAGAGATTGACGATCCGGCCGAAACCGGCGTCCACCATGTGCTTCTGGACCCCGCGGCTCATCAGGAAGGCGCCGCGCAGATGGACGCCGAGCACGGTGTCCCAGTCGGTGGCGGTCATCTTGAACAGCAGATTGTCGCGGAGCACGCCGGCGTTGTTGACCAGGACGGTGGGCGCGCCCAGCTCCTGGACGACCTTGGCGACGGCGGCCTCGACCCGTTCCTCGTCCGCGACGTCGGCGCCGACCGCGATCGCCTTGCCGCCGGCCGCCGTGATGGTCTCCACGGTCTCCTTGCAGGCGTCCTCGTCGAGGTCGAGGACGGCGACGGCGCGGCCCTCGGCGGCCAGCCGTACCGCGGTGGCGGCGCCGATTCCGCGGGCGGCGCCGGTCACGATCGCGACGCGCTGCTCGGTGGTGGACATCTGTGTCTCCTCAGCCCGGTGTGGCGGGCGCTCGCCCATACGTCCACGCATGAGCGACCGCTTAGTAGGTCCGTAGCCGAAACCGTAGGAGGGCCGTGACCCAGTGTCAACGCCCACCACCGGCGATGTCGCCCGGGCCCCGGCTCGCGCCCGGCTGCCGCTCGTCCGTCCGCCCCGGCGACCGCCGGCCCCGGCAGGGGTCCGCCGCGGACCGCCGCCGGGCCGGAGCCCTCACCTGACCAGCAGTTCCAGCAGGCGGTCCGCCTCCTTGTCCGCGTCGGCGGTCAGCCCGGTGTGGATCGGGCCGGGCTGCACGATGGTGCTGCGCGGCGCGGTGAGCCAGCGGAAGCGGCGGCCCGGGTCGTCGCCGGCCGCCTGTCCGGCCCGCTCGCCGCCCGCGCAGATGCCCTGATAGCCGCGAAGCGCCGCCCGTACCCCCTCCACGTCGGCCTCCGCGTCCAGACAGCGCAGCCGGCCCTCGTCCAGGTGCACCCGGGCGCCGACATAGCTCTGCGCCCGGCAGTAGACCAGCACCCCCGCGTTGATCATCTCGCCGCGCTCGATCCGCGGCACCACGCGCACCAGCGCGTACTCGAAGACGTCGCGCCCGCTCATGTGGCGTTCTTCCCCTCGACCCACGGACGCAGCCACTCGGGCGGCGGCTGTTTCTCCTGCCGCAGCCCGGTGGTGATCCGCCGGTGGATGTCCAGCGCCCGGGCGCCCAGCAGTTCGCGGTAGGCCCGGCGTACATCGTCGGGCGTGTCGAAGCCCGGTTCGTCCAGCAGCCATTCGTCGGGCACCAGCGCGGTCACCTCGGTGAGCAGTTCATCGGTCACCTTCGCCGCCAACTCGGCTGCCACCGCGGCCGGTTCGGGAGAGAAGCGGGCCAGCGCGTGGTCGGAGGCGTCATACGGCTTGGCCGAAGCGGCCGCCGCCGACTTCCAGTTGTGGTGCCAGATCAGCGAGGCGCCGTGGTCGATCAGCCACACGTTACGGTGCCAGACCAGCATGTTAGGATTCCGCCAGGACCGGTCGACGTTGCCGATCAACGCGTCGAACCACACCACCCGGCTCGCCTCCAGGGGATCCACGCCGAAGACCAGCGGGTCGAACCCGAGGGCGCCCGGCAGGAAGTCCATCCCCAGGTTGAGCCCGCCGCTCGCCTTGAGCAGGTCCTGTATCTCCTCATCGGGCTCACCGAGCGCGATCACCGGGTCGAAGTCGAAGCGCACCAGTTCGGGCACCCGCAGCTCCAGCCGTCTGCCCAGCTCACCGGCGATCACCTCGGCGATCAGGGCCTTTCGGCCCTGCGCGGCGCCGGTGAACTTCACGACGTACGTGCCGTAGTCGTCCGCCTCGACCACTCCGGGCACCGAGCCGCCCTCACGCAGCGGCGTCACATAGCGGATGCCCGCCACTTCTCTCAACATCCCCCCAGGCTAGCCGGGTGGAGACTGCCCTTATGGACAAGATCACTCTTCCCCGCCAGCTCGCCCGCACCCAGCGCTTCACCCTCGGCCTCCCCCGCTCCTTCACCCTGCTCCCGGACGGCGGCGGCGCGCTGTTCCTGCGCACCCGCGGACCGGAGGACCGCACCAGCTGCCTGTGGCTCCGCGACGCCGCCGGTGAACGGCTGCTGGTGGACCCCGGAGAGCTGGCCGGCCCGGCGCGCGAGGTGCCCGCCGCCGAACTGATCCGCCGGGAGCGGGCCCGCGAGCGCTCCGGCGGCATCGTCGCCTACAGCACCGACACCGCGGTGCGGACGGTCGCCTTCGCCCTCGACGGCGCCCTGTGGGTGCTCGGCCTCGACGACGGCCGGGCGGCACGTCCGGCGGCCACCGCGGGCCCGGTGGTGGACCCGCGGATCGACCCGACCGGGCGCCGCGTCGCCTATGTCACCGAGGGCGCCCTGCACGTGCTGGAACTGGACGGCGCGGACCTCCGGCTGGCCGCGCCCGAGCACGCCGAGGTCAGCTACGGCCTGCCCGAACACGTGGCCGCCGAGGAGATGCACCGCCCGCGCGGCTACTGGTGGTCGCCGGACGGCGAGCGGCTGCTGGCCGCCCGGGTGGACGTCACCGGGGTACGGCGCTGGTGGATCGGCGACCCGGCGAACCCGGACCGGCCGCCGCGCGCCATCGCCTATCCGGCGGCGGGAACCCCCAACGCCGACGTCTCGCTGTGGGTCCTCGGCCTGGACGGCGCCCGCACCGGGATCGATTGGGACCGGACCGCGTACGAGTATCTGCCCAGCGCCGGCTGGGACGCCCACGGTCCGCTGCTGAGCGTGCAGAGCCGCGACCAGCGGACCGTACAAGTACTCGCCGCCGACCCCGGCTCCGGCGTCACCACGCCGCTGCACGAGCAGCGCGACCCGGCGTGGGTGGAGCTGATCCCGGGCACCCCGGCCAGGACCGCCTCGGGCGCGCTGGTGCACGCCGCGGACGAGGGCGACACCAGGCATCTGACGGTGGGCGGCGAGCCGGTCACCCCGGCCGGCCTGCAGCTGCGGGAAGTGCTCTCGGTGGACGGGGAGTCGGTGCTGTTCGTGGCGAGCGACGAGCCGACCGAGGAGCACCTGTGGTCGTACGACCCGGTACGCGGCACCGAGCGGCTCAGCTCGGCGCCCGGCCTGCACACCGGGGCCCGGGCGGGCGGCTCGCTGCTGCTCGCGTCGAGCCTGGACGGGGGCCACGAGTTCCGGCTGTTCACCGGCCCCGAGGGGACCGGACCCGCCGGACCCACCGGACCCGCCGCCGTCGCGCCGGCGCTCCTCGCCGGCGCCCGTACCCTGCCGATCGCCTCGCTGGCCGCCGATCCGGTGATCACCCCGCGGATCACCCGGTTGCGGGCCGGCGAGCTGGACCTGCGCACGGTGCTGCTGCTGCCCTCCTGGTACGCGCCGGGCGGCGACCCGCTGCCGGTGCTGCTCGCGCCGTACGGCGGCCCGGCGGGGCAATTGGTGACCCGGGGCCGCGGCTGGGCGATGGCCGAGGCGCAGTGGTTCGCCGACGAGGGCTTCGCGGTGGTGATCGCGGACGGCCGCGGCACGCCGGGGCGCGGCCCCCGTTGGGAGAAGACGGTGCGCGGCGACACGCTGAGCGCGCCGATCGAGGACCAGGTGACGGCCCTGCGCGCGGCGGCCGGGCACTGCCCGGATCTGGACCTGGGACGGGTCGCGATCCGGGGCTGGTCCTACGGCGGCACGCTGGCCGTCGCTGCGGTGCTGCGCCGCCCCGACGTCTTCCACGCCGCGATCTCCGGGGCCGGGCCGAGCGACCAGCGACTGTACGACACCCACTGGCGCGAACGCTTCCTGGGCCACCCCGACGACGAACCCGAGGCCTACGACCGCAGCTCGCCGATCACCGGGGCCGCGTCGCTGAGCCGGCCGCTGCTGCTGGTGCACGGCCTGGCCGACGACAATGTGGTGGCGGCCCACACCCTGCGGCTGTCGGCGGCGCTGCTGGCCGCTCAGCGGCCGCACGAGGTACTGCCGCTGTCGAACACCACCCACTCGCCGACCGACGAGGCGGTGGTGGAGGGGCTGCTGCGCCACCAGCTCAACTTTCTCCGCGTGTCGCTGAACGTTCCGCCGCGATCAGCCGTATGAACGGGCACGCGTGAAAGCACGCTGCCGGGCGGCGCGGCGCCGACCGGTCTCATCAGCGGACAGGATGCAGCTCATGCCCGAAACCTCCGGATTCCCCGTCTCCCCCACCCGTCGCGGTGTCGTCGCAGCGGCCGGCGGCGTGGGACTGGCCGCCGTGCTGACCGCCTGCGGTTCCGGCTCGGACTCGGACTCGGCCTCGAAGGCCCCCTCCTCGGACACCGGGGACTCCGGCTCGGGCTCGCCCGCGACGTCGGCGCCGGCCGCGGGTGGGGGCGGGGGCACCCCGCTCGCCAAGACCTCGGAGATCCCGGTCGGCGGCGGCAAGGTCTTCGCCGACCAGAAGGTGGTCGTCACCCAGCCGACCACCGGGCAGTTCAAGGGCTTCTCGGCGATCTGCACGCACATGGGGTGCACGGTCGCCAGCGTGTCGGACGGCACCATCAACTGCCCCTGCCACGGCAGCAAGTTCCATGTGGCCGACGGCAGCGTGGCCAACGGCCCGGCCACCTCGCCGCTGCCGGCCAAGCAGGTCACCGTGTCCGGCGACGAGGTGACGATGGCCTGAGCGCCCGGTCCGCGGAGCGCCCCCGGACGCGGCCGGCCGGTCAGACCCGGGGCTGACCGGCCGACCGCCGCAAGGCCTCGACCGCGACGCGGATGGCGGGGCGGCGGTCCGCGTCCTCCCGCCAGACCGCGTACACATGGCGGCGCATGGTGTGCCGCACCGGGGCGATGCGTACCCCTTCCGGCATCGGGTCGCGGCCGAGCCTGGGCATCACCGCCACCCCGAGACCGGCGGCGACCAGCGCGAGCACGGTGGCGTGCTCCTCGGCGTGGTGCGAGATCCGCGGTTCGACGCCCTTGCCGCGCAGGGTGAAGAGCAGCCATTCGTGGCAGAAGCCGCCGTCCGGCCAGGTGATCCAGTCCTCGTCGGCCAGTTCGTCCAGCTCGATCCACGGGCGGCTCTCCAGACGGTGCCCGGCCGGCAGCGCCACGTCCACGATGTCGTCCAGCAGCGGCGCCTTGGCCAGACCGGCCGGCAGCGACAGCGGCTTGTTGTACCAGTCGAGGACCACGGCCAGATCGATGTCCCCGCGGGCGAGGCGGGCCAGCGACTCTTTGGGTTCCAGCTCGTGCACGACCGGGCGCAGGCCCGGATGCCCGGCGCGCAGCGCGCCCAGCGCGGCCGGGAACAGGCCGCGCACGGCGGTGGGGAAGGCGGCGGCCCGCAGTTCGCCGACGGCCGCGCCGCGGTGCGCCTCCAGGTCGGCGTGCGCCAGCTCGACCAGGGACAGTATCCGGCCGGCGTGACCGCACAGCAGCCGGCCGGCGTCGGTGAGCCGTACCCCGCGTCCGTTCTTGGCGAGCAGGGTCTGAGCGGTCTCCCGCTCCAGCTTGGCCATCTGCTGCGAGACGGCGGAGGTGGTGACGCCCAGCACGTCGGCGGCGGCGCTCACCGAACCGTAGGTCTCGATCGCGTGCAGGATGCGAAGGCGTTCCAGGCTCAACATGTAAGCAATGCTACGTCGTCCGCTCACGAGAACTCGCTTGTTCTACCAGGTCGAGGCGGCCATCGTAGGGGCATGAGCGCACCCGCCGAGAGCCGCCCGCAGAGCCCGCCCGCCGTCCCGATCGCCGCCCCGACCGCTCCCGTCACCGCGGCAGCCCCGGCCGCCGGCGCCCCGGAGCCCGGCGTCGCTTCCCCGCCCGTCCCGGTGGTGCGCCGCCTGCTCGACTGGCGGGTGCGCTTCGCGGTGCTGGGCCTGGTGTGGGGTTTCAGCTTTCTGTTCATGAAGGTCGGCAACGAGGCGTTCGCACCGCTCCAGGTCACGCTGGGCCGGATGGTGTTCGGGACCGCGGTGCTGGCCGTCGCGGTCGCGGCGAAGCGGGAGCGGCTGCCGCGCGGCCGGCGCACCTACGCGCATCTGTTCGTGGCGGCCTTCCTGCTCAACTCGCTGCCGTTCTCGCTCTTCGCCACCGCCGAGCGGACGATCCCGTCGATGCTGGCCGGGATGTGCAACGCGGCGACACCGCTGTTCTCGATGCTGATCTCGTTCGTCGCGCTGTCCGAGGACCGGCCGTCCCGGCAGCGGCTCGCCGGGGTCGGCCTCGGCTTCGCCGGGGTGCTGACCGTGCTGGGGGCCTGGCAGGGCTTCTCGGGCCAGGATCCCAAGGGCACGGTGATGGCTTTGACGGCGGCGATCAGCTACGCGCTCGGCTGGGCCTATGTGCGGCGCACCCTGGCGCACGCCGACGGCTCCCACCTGTCCTTGTCGGCCACGCAGTTGATGCTGGGCACGGTGCAACTGCTGTTGATCACACCCCTGTTCACCGCGCTGCCGCACGCGTATCCGGCGAAGTCGGTGCTCTCGGTGCTGGCCCTCGGCGCGCTGGGGACCGGGGTCGCCTTCCTGATCCAGTACGGCCTGGTCGCCGAGAAGGGGCCGACCATCGGCTCGATGGTCACCTATCTGATACCGATCGTGGCCACCACGGCCGGTGTCGTCCTGCTCCACGAGTCGCTGAGCTGGAACGAACCGGTGGGCGCGGCGGTGATCCTGATCGGCGCCGCACTGACCCAGCTGCGCCCGAGGGCGGCCCGCCGGGCGGGGCAGGCCGGGGCCCGGTAGGGGCGAGGAGCGGTCAGTTGGAGCGGCCGGTCGCGGCCAGGCGCAGGACGGCCGCCACCGCGTCGGCGAGGGGCTCGATGTCGGCGGCGGCGAGCGGGGACACGGTGATCCGCACGCCCGGGGCGGACCGCACCCGGAAGCGGGCGCCGGGCGCGACCGCCCAGCCGCGCTGGAGCAGTCCGGCCACCGCGCCGGTCTCGTCGGGGACCGGGACCCAGAGGTTCATCCCGCTGCGGCCGCGGGCGAGGACGCCGCGATCGCCGAGCGCCCGGAGCAGAGCCTCGCGCCGCTCCCCGTAGGCACGGGCGGTGGCGGCCGGGTCCACCGCGCCGGCCTGCCACAGGTGCACGACGGCCCGTTGCAGCAGCTGGCTGACCCAGCCCGCGCCGAGCCGGTGCCGCCCGCCCACCCGGTCGAGGGTCACCGCGTCGCCCGTGCAGAGCGCGAGCCGCAGATCCGGGCCGTACGCCTTGGCCGTGGAACGCACCAGCGCCCAGTGGTCGGTGACGCCGGACAGGCAGTGCAGGGGCAGGTCGACCAGGCCGTGCACATGGTCGTCGTCGATGACCAGGACGTGACGGTGGGCGGCCAGCAGCGCCCGCAGCTCGGCCGCGCGGGAGGCGGACAGCGCCGCCCCGGTGGGGTTCTGGCCCCGGTCGGTGACGATCAGGGCGCGTACGCCGGCTCGCAGCGCGCGGGCCACCTCGGCGGCGAGCGGACCGTCGTCGTCCACGGCGACCGGGACCGCGCGCAGCCCCATCGCCGGCACGAGGTCCAGCAGGCCGCTCCAGCCCGGGTCTTCGACGGCCACGGCGTCGCCGGGCCGCAGGTGGGCGGCGAGCACCCGCTCGATGGCGTCCAGGGAGCCGGAGGTGAGGCCGATCGGGCCGTCGGGCACACCGTCCGCGTCGAGGCCGGCCCGCGCCAGCCGGAGCAGCTCGGCGTCGACCGGCGGCCCGCCGTAGAGCACCGGGACCTGCGCGTGGTGTGCGGCGGCGGCGAGGGCGGCGGTCAGCGAGGGCAGCAGCGCGGGGTCGGGGTTGCCGGTGGACAGGTCGCGTACGCCGGGCGGCACGTCGATCCGGATCTCGTCGCGCGGGGCGGTGGCCGGCCGGGAACGGACCCGGCTGCCGCGCCGGCCGGCCGTCTCGATCACCCCGCGGTCGCGCAGCAAACGATAGGCGGCGGCCACGGTGTTGGGGTTGACGTCGAGTTCGGCGGCGAGTTCGCGCAGCGGCGGCAGGGCGGCACCGGGGTGGAGCGCGCCGGAGCCCACCGCGCCCTCGATGTCGGCCGCGATCGTCGATGCGCGGCTGCCGGTGATTCGATACTCTCCTAGCACAAAAAACAGTATGCACTAGTGCAAAGGATCGCGCCATGGCCTCCGTCCCGCCCGCCTCCTCGCCCTCGCCTTCGCCCGCCCCGGTCACCGCGGCCGAACCCCCGCCCGGCTATCCGGTCACCGACCGGGTCACCCCCACCCGGCTGCGCGAACGGGCGTCGTACGACCGGGAGTCGGTGCACGCCATCCTGGACGAGGGCTATGTGTGCCATCTCGGCTTCGTCCGGGACGGCGCCCCCGTGGTGCTGCCCACGCTGTACGCCCGGCACGGCGAGCGGCTGTACGTCCACGGCTCGACCGGTTCGCGGCCGTTGCGCGGCGCCGGCGCCGGGCTGCCGGTCTGTCTGACCGTCACCCATCTCGACGGCCTGGTGCTGGCCAGGTCCGCCTTCCACCACTCGCTCAACTACCGCTCGGTGGTGGTGCACGGCGTCGCCCACCAGGTCACCGACGCCCAGGAGCGGGCGCTGGCGCTGGACGCGATCGTGGAGCAGGCGGTGCCGGGCCGGGCGGCGGACTCCCGCCCGCCCAACGCCAGGGAACTGGCCGCCACCACCGTGATCCGGCTCGACCTGGACGAGGTCTCCGCCAAGATCCGCACCGGCGGTCCCAACGACGAGCCGGAGGACATCGGCCTTCCGTACTGGACCGGTGTGGTCCCGGTGGGCCGGGTCTACGGGACGCCGATCCCGGCCGACGACCTCGACCCGGCGATACCGCTGCCGGCCTATCTCCCCCCGGCCGGCCCCCGCGGCGCCGTCTGAGCGCGCGCCCGGTCCGCCCGCCCGGTCCGCGCTTCCTCCCAGGCGAGCGCGGACACCGCGGTCAGCAGGATCACGGTGCCGAACAGGGTGGCCGCGGTGAGGTGTTCGCCCAGCAGCGCGACCGCGATCACCGCGGCGGAGACCGGTTCGATCAGGGCGATCGCCGACACCGTCGCCGACCGCAGTACCGCGGCGCCGGCGAAGTACAGCGCGTAGGCCAGTGCGGTCGGCACCGAGGCGAGGTAGCCGAGCAGCAGCAGAGTGCGGCCGAGGTCCGCCGAGGCAGGCCACAGTCCTTCGCCGAGCGCCGCGGGCAGCAGCAGCACGGCGCAGACGGCGAAGGACCGCAGCGAGGTGTCGAGCGGGTCGGCCGCCGCGCCGTTCAGGCCGAACCACCGGGTCAGCAGGGTGATCGCGCCGTATCCCGCCGCCGACAGCAGTGCGAGGGCGACACCGGCGGGCCGTACCGCGCCGCCGTCACCGCCCAGCACCAGCACCCCCATCCCGGCGAGCGCGCCCGCCACCGCCGACGCACCGCCCCGGCCGAGGCGTTCCCCCATCAGCAGCCGGGCGGCCAGCGCGATCAGCACCGGCCCCGAGCCGAGCGTGACGACCGTGGCGACCGCCAGCCCGGTGGCCTTGACGGCCCCGAAATAGGCGGCCTGGAACAGCGTCAGGCCCGCTCCGGTGACCAGGACGCGGACGGCGGCGCTCCCCCGCCGCTCCTTCCGGCCTCCGGCGGACGGCGTCGCGGCAGCACGCGCCCCACCCGCCGCCATGGCGGCGGAAGTCCGGCGGTCACGCGCGAAGCGCACGGCGAGCAGCAGGACGAAGCCGCCCGCCGCCCGCCAGAAGGTGAGGGCCAGCGGTCCGAGGCCGCTGCCGTCGTAGAGCAGCGCCGCCGCGGCGCCCGCCGTCCCCCAGGCGGTGGCGGCGAAGAGGACGCAGAGCAGTGCGCGGCCGGTCGACAGCCCGGTGGAAGCCGGGGAGCGGACAGGCTGGACACGCGTCAGTGACATGGGAGTTCTCCCGCGTGAGAGGTGAGGGCCGAGTGGTCACCTTCTGCGGGCAGCACCCACCACCGGGTCGGCCAGCGCGAATCGGCGCCGGCCTCCGGACGGGTTCTTGAGCGGTCGCGCCGCCCGCGTCAGCGGGCGGGAGGCGGAAGAACGGTGGAGTGCACAGACGGACCTTATCCCTCGGTACGGACAGCCGTCCGGGGGACGGCCCCCTCGGTGTGTTCCGCCGCGGTCGCCGTGATCGCACCGGGCGGCGGGTCCCCGGCGGACTTCCGCGCGGCCTGGGCGGTGAACGCCCCGGCCAGGACGAGGGCGCCGCCCACCAGTTGGGCGGCGCCGAGGTGTTCGTCCAGCAGGAACCACGCCAGCACGGTGCCGACGACCGCCTCGATACAGGCGACGACCCCGGCGATCTGCGGGCTGAGCCGCCGTATCGCGATCACACCCGACAGATAGGCGAGGACGGTCGCCACCAGTACGATCCAGCCGAGCAGCAAGGCGGCGGGAATGTCGCGGTCACCGAGCGCGGCCCGGTGGGCCAGGGCGGAGAAGCCGATCTCCCAGGGCCGGGCGAACACGGTGAGCAGCGCGGCGCCGATCAGGAACCCGTAGCCGATGACGGCCACCGGGTCGGGCGCGCCGTCCCGTCCGGCGCCCCGGTCGGCGAGGACGAAATACGAGACCTGGCAGCAGGCCGCGCCGAACGCGCAGAGCAGCCCGACGGCGTCGAAGGCGAGCCCGGACCAGATCTCCACCACGCAGGCCATCCCCGCCACCGCCAGCACCACGCCGATGACGGCGGCGCGGCTGACCGGACGGCGCTGCACGAAGCGCACCCAGCCCAGCAGCATGGCCGGCCCGAGGTATTCGACCAGGATCGCGACGCCCACCGGAATGCGGGAGATCGCCACGAAGTACAGCCCCTGGCAGCCCGCCACCCCCAGCACCCCGAAGCCGAGCAGCAGTCCGGGCCGCGCCCGGGGCAGCGTACGGTCGCGCAGGGCCAGGGGCAGCAGGATGAGGGCGGCGCCGGCCACCCGCATCCACACCACCTGCAGCGGATCGAATCCCGCCTCGATCAGCGGCTTGGCCGCCACCCCGGAACCGCCGAACGCGCAGGCGGACACCAGGGCCAGGCCCAGCCCTCCGCGTCTGCCACCGGTCGCGTGCATCCGGACATGATGTCAGCTCGCGACAGGACCGTCATCCCGGTAGCGGCTGACATCGACTCCCACGCCCCGCAGCGCCCGGCTCGCCCGGCGGCCGGGATCGGCGCTGGGCGCGTCAGCAGCTCCGTGCCGTTCCGCCCGCCGCGCGGATGCGTCATGGCCACAGCAGGCCGCGGGTCCAGCCGGCGCCGGTCCGCTCGTAGCCCAGCCGCAGGTGGAAGCGGGCCGGGTCGGCCTGCCAGAACTCGGCCCGCTCGGCCCGCAGCCGGTACAGCGTGTGGGTGCCGGGGACGCGCTCGGGTTCGTCGGCCACCTGGCGCCGCGCTGTCCGCTGGGCTCGTTCGAATTCCTCGGGTCCGCTCAGCGGCGCGCTCATCACCCCGGTGAAGGCGGCGGTCCGCGAGGTCGCGCCGCGGCCGAGGAAGTCCTGCCGGGTGGGCTCCTCACCGAGTACGTCCACGGGTCCCGCCATCCGGATCTGCCGGCCGTGCGCGGGCCAGTACCAGCTGAGCGCCGCCCGCGGATTGGCGGCCAGATCATGGCCCTTGGGGCTGCGGGAGTCGGAGGTGAAGCGGAAGGCGCAGTCGGCGGTGTCGATGCCGCGCAGCATCAGCACGCGGGCGCCCGGCACGCCGTCGGCGCCGGCCGTGCTGAGCGTCATGACCCCGGGTTCGGGTACCCCGTCTGCCAGCGCCAGCTCCAGCCACTCGGCGAAGAGCGGCCCGGGGGCGTCCGGCGCCTCGTCGGGGTCGAACCGCGGCAGCGGCCCGGCCAGGACGGGCGCGGCCCGCAGCCGGGCCAGCAGCGCCTCGTCGTCCACCGGATCCGTAACGCCGCCGCCCATACCGTCCTCCTGTCCCGCGCCGACCGTGCAGAGGTCCATCAGACAGCACGGACCGGGTCGCGGACGGGAGAACCCGCCCGCGACCCGGCCGCGGACCGCCGGATCGACCGACAGCCGGATCAGCCGGACCAGCCGCACCGGATCAGGTCAGCGGACGGTCACCGCCGCCGTCTGCGTGCCGGCCGTGAACACGTAGTCGCCGCGCTCGACCTGCTGCTTGCCCGCGCCGTCGATGTCGCCCGGGGTGACCGCGAGGCGGCTGGGCGGCACATCGAGCGAGACGGTCCTGGACTGCCCGGCCTTCAGGTGCACCCGGGTGAAGGCCACCAGCTTCCGGGACGGCGAGAGCACGTCGCCCGACGGCTGCGAGACGTACACCGGAACCACCAGATCGCCCTCGCGGTCACCGGAGTTGGAGACGCCGACCTTGAGGTGCACGGTGTCCTTGGTCCGCACGGTCGCCGAAGCGGCCTTGACCGAGTCGAAGCTGTAGGTGGTGTACGACAGACCGGCCCCGAAGGGGTAGGCCGCGTCGATGAAGGACCCCGGGCCCGAGTTGGTGCCGGGCAGCTGCTGGTAGTACATCGGCTCGTTGCCGATGTCCTTCGGCCAGGTGGCGTTCAGCCGGCCGCTCGGGTCGACCTTGCCGAACAGCACGTCGGCCACGGCGTTCCCGCCCTCGCTGCCGGGCAGCCAGGACATCAGCAGCCCCTGGGTGCCGTCCGCGTCGCCGAGCACCAGCGGACGTCCGGCGAGCACCACGGTGACCACCGGCTTGCCGGTCGCCTTCAAGGACTTGACCAGCGCGACCTGGTCCGCGCCGAGCTGGGGAGTTGGACTGTCGGCTGCGCCTTCGGCGGCGGCCTTCTCACCGACCACCACCACGGTCAGATCGGCGCTCGCGGCCTGCGCCGCCGCGTCGGCGTCGGACGTGGCCCGCACGACCTGGGTGCCGGCGGGGGCCGCCTTCTGGATGCCCTGGAGCACGGTGGTGCCCGGCAGCGTCACCCCGGCGGGCACTCCCTGCCAGCCAACGGTCCAGCCGCCGACCTGGTCGTTGATGTCGTCGGCGTAGGAGCCGGCGACGACGATCTTCTTGGCGGACGGGGAGATCGGCAGTACGCCGCCGTCGTTGCGCAGCAGCACCTGCGATTCGTCGGCCGCCTGCCGGGCCAGGCCGGTGTCGGCGCCGATCACCCGGGCGTCGGCCTTCGAGGCGTCCACGTAGGGGTGCTCGAACAGGCCGAGTTGGAACTTCATCCGCAAGATGCGCGACACCGACTGGTCGATGCGCTGCACGGAGACCAGGCCGCGCTGCACGGCGGTCTTCAGACCGTCGCTCCAGCCCTGGGCGTCGTAGGGCTCCATCGCCATGTCCAGGCCGGCGTTGACGGCCTTGGCGATCGCCTCCGGGTAGTCGGCGGCCACGTGGTAGCTGATCTGCAGGGCGCGTACGTCCTGCCAGTCGCTGACCTCGACGCCCTGGAAGCCCCACTGGTCGCGCAGCACGTCGGTCAGCAGGTAGTGCGACGCGGTGGCCGGAATCCCGTTGATGGCACCGGAGTTGACCATCACCGACATGGCGCCGGCGTCGATGGCCTGCTTGTACGACGGCAGCAGGGTGTCCTGCAGATAGCGGATCGAGACATCGCCGGGCACCCGGTCGTGGCCGTTGCCTGGCTCGCCGTAGCCGCCGAAGTGCTTGACGGTGGCCGCCACGTTCTTGGCGCCGTCGGCGCCCTGGATGCCCTTGACCGCGGAGGCGGCCAGCGTGCCCGCCAGCAGCGGGTCCTCGCCGAAGGTCTCGTAGTAGCGGCCCCAGCGCTGGTCTCGTGCGATGTCGGTGACCGGCGCGAAGTTCCAGTCGATGCCGGTGGCGGCGACCGCCTCGGCGGTGGCGGTCCCGGCGTCCTTGACCAGCGCCGGGTCCCAGGTCGAGCCCATGCCGATCTCCTGCGGGAAGATCGTCGCACCCAGTACGTTGTTGTGACCGTGCACCGCGTCGACGCCGTAGATGATCGGGATGTGCAGCCGGGAGTGGTCGACCGCGTACTTCTGCACGGTGTTGACCATCGTGGCCCAGTTCCCCGGTGTGTTGACGGTCGGGCCGGCGCCGCCGCCGGAGAGCACCGAACCGGCCGCGTTGTCGACGAGAACGTTCTTCATGCAGGACTCGGTGAAGGCACCGCCGCTCCACTGGCAGTCGCCCTGCATGTTGACCACGGATATCTGGTCCATCTGGCCGATTTTCTCGGCCAGGGTCATTCTCTTGACCAGATCCTTGACCCGGAGATCGATCGGGGCCTTCGGATTGGTGTACGTCGGGTTGTCACCGGCCTGAGCCGGGACCGACGCGACGGCCGCGACGCAGGCCGCGGCGGTGGCGAGCGTGAGAAGGCCTCTGAGACGTAAGCGTCGTGCGTTTGTTGGCATCGCAGGAGTCCCGTTCCTGTTCGGGGTCCCGGCGTTTCGGGACCGACTACCGTAAACGCTTCCGATCGGCGCGAAGTCTGTCCTCCGTTCTCACGGATCGTCAAGACTGTACGCAGGAGCCGTTTTGCCGCACGCTTGCCACCAGGTGTTAACCCATGTACGCCATGTCCCTCGCGCAGATCGGGTATTTCGTGAACATCCGTGAACTCGCCCGCGCAAGTGGCGTTTCGACCGCCACCGTGTCCAGGGCACTCAATGACAGGGCCGAGGTGAGCGAGGCCACCCGGGAGCGCATCCGCCGGCTGGCGACCGAACTGGGTTACGCACCCAATGAGCCGGCCCGCACGCTGGTCCGGCGGCGCTCGGACACCATCGGGCTGATCTGGGACAGCGGCCAGGAGGCCAGGGGGCAGCACAACCCCTTCCTGCTCGGGCTGCTGAGCGCTGTCCGCACCGCCCTTTCCGAGGCCGACTACCACCTGATGCTGCTGACCACTCCGGCCGCGGAGGAGGCCGACGGCAGCTATCTGCAGGCGGTGCGGCGGCACAACCTGGAGGGCGTGATCGTGCTGACCACGCCGCCGGACGACCGGTGCCTGCGGGTGCTCGCGGCCTCCAATGTGCCCTGCGCCGGCATCGACACCGGCTTCACCGGACCCCGTACGGTCCGGGTGAGTTCGGACAACGCGGCGGGCGCGGAGGCCGCGGTGGACCATCTTTACGGGCTGGGCCACCGCAGGATCGCCACCGTGACCGGCCCGCTGCACCTGCCGCCGGCCGCCGAGCGGTTGGCCGGCTACCGGCGGGCCTGCGAGCGGCTGGGGCTCGCGGTGCCGCCGGAGTATGTGACCGAGGGCGACTTCTTCCTGGCCAGCGGCGAGACGGCGGCCCGCAAGCTGCTCGATCTGGCGCAGCCGCCCACCGCGATCTTCGCGGCGGGCGACCAGATGGCGATAGGCGCGATGCACGTGGCGGCCGACGCGGGGCTCTCGGTGCCCCGCGACCTGGCGGTGGTGGGCTTCGACGACATCGACGCGTCGGCGCTGGTACGGCCGTCGCTGACCACGGTCGCCCAGGACCAGCGGGCACTCGGCGAGGCGGCGGTGACCGCGCTGCGCGGGCTGCTGGACGCGGGTCCGGGGAAGACCAAGCTGGAGGCCGAGCCGCGGATCATCCCGACCCGGCTGCTGGTACGCGGATCGAGCCGGCCCAGGGCGTGATGCCCTGGGCCGGCTCGCTGCGGGCCGGGCCACCCGGCCCCGCTCCGTTCAGGTGCCGTGCGGCGCCGCGCGATCACGCGCGGTCCGCCGCCGGCGCCGTCAGTCCTCGGTGACGTCCTCGTCGGCGAGGATCAGATAGAGCTTCTTGCGGGCGTCGTTGACCACGACCAGCGCCTTGTCGCGCTGCTCGGGGGTGCCGGTGGCCCACACCTGGCGGAAGGCCTCGACGAGACCGCCGCCCACCTTCCGTATCTCGTTGAGCGCATCCCAGTCGACGCCGCGGCCGGCGTCCTCCCAGGGGGCCCCGGAGACGGCTTCGGCTTCGCTGCGGCCGGCCTCGGTGAGCGTGAACAGCTTCTTGCCGCCCTCGCTCGCGTTGGTGATCAGGCCCTCGTCCTCCAGCAGTTGGAGCGTCGGGTACACCGAGCCGGGGCTCGGCCGCCACGCGCCGCCGCTGCGGTCGGCGATCTCCTGGATCATCTCGTAGCCGTGCATCGGACGGTCCTTGAGCAGCGCCAGGATCGACGCCCGGACATCGCCGCGGCGCGCCCGGCCGCGCGGTCCGCCGCGGCCCCGTCCGCCGCCGGGTCCGAAGGGTCCGCCGAACGGCGGTCCGAACTGCCCGAAGGCGGCTCGAAGGCCCTCCCGCTCGCCCCTGCCGTGATGGCCGGGCCCGCAGTGACCATGGCCGTGACCGTGTCCATGTTCGTTTCCTTGGGAACGCATGATGTCGCTCCTTCCATCGTTGATCGTTCGCGACAGCTCAACGATATATCGGAACCGATCGGATGACAAGCCCCGAGGTCGGACCGCGGACGGATGGCGTCCGGCCCGGCAGGATCCGCGGCACAGGCAATAGGCTCAGCGCATGCGGATCCGAATCGTCGACGCCTTCACCGATCGCCCCTTCGCCGGCAATCCAGCGGGAGTGGTGCTGCTGGGGTCGGACGAATTTCCCGAGGACGGCTGGATGCAGCAGGTCGCGGCCGAACTCAACCTCTCCGAGACGGCGTTCGCGCACCCGATGAGCGGGGACGCGGTGGCCGACTGGGCGCTGCGCTGGTTCACCCCGGTCACCGAGGTGGGACTGTGCGGGCACGCCACCCTCGCGACCGCCCATGTGCTGCGCACCACCGGCGCGGCGGGGGGCACGGTCTGGTTCCGCACCCGCGCCGGGGTGCTGTCGGCCACCGCCGAGGGCGACGGGACGATCACCCTGGACTTCCCGATGGCCCCGCTGACGCCCGTCGAGACCCCGGCCGGCCTCGAACAGGCACTGGGCACGGCTCCGCTGACCGTGCTGGACACCGGACCCGACTGCTTGGACCTGCTGGTCGAGGTCGCCGACGAGGAGACGGTACGGTCGCTGGCCCCGGACTTCGCGGCGCTGGCCCGGCTGTCCTCACGCGGGCTGATCGCCACCGCCGCGGCGGCCGATCCGGCGCGCGGCTACGACTTCGTGTCGCGCGGTTTCTTCCCGGCGGTCGGTATCGACGAGGACCCGGTGACCGGCAGCGCGCACACCGCGCTGGCGCCCTTCTGGTCTCGCCGCCTGGGCCGGGACCGCCTCACCGGGCTCCAGGCCTCGCGGCGCACCGGCATGATCGCCACCCGGCTGAGCGGCGACCGGGTGCTGCTGACCGGCTCGGCCGTCACCGTCGTGGACGGCGAGCTGCACGCCGTCCCGTAAGCCGTAAGCCCGGTCCGGCGCGGGGAGCCGCTCACCACGTGGGCGGAGCACTCAGCCCGTCGGCAGCCAGCCCACCTTGCCGGCCAGCACCGCGTAGCCGACGAACGCCACCGTGTCGATGAGGGCGTGCGCGGCCACCAGCGGGCCGACCCGGCCCCAGCGCCGGTAGAGCAGGACGAAGACGATGCCCATCACCATGTTCCCCACCAGGCCGCCGATGCCCTGGTAGAGGTGGTAGGAGCCGCGCAGCAGCGCGCTGGCGGCGAGCGCGGCGGTGGGCGTCCAGCCCAACTGCCCGAGCCTGCGCAGCAGGTAGCCGACCACGATCACCTCCTCCAGCACCGCGTTCTGCACCGCGGCGGCGATCAGTACCGGGATCTTCCACCACACGTCCGGCAGTGATTCGGGCACCACCGTGAGGTTGAAGCCGGCCGCCCGCACCCCGAGGTAGAAGGCGAGCCCGCTGCCGCCGATGAAGGCGGCCACCAGCACGCCGCGGGCCAGGTCCCACCCCTTCCGGCTGAGATCGAAGCCGATGGCCGGCAGGCCGACCCGCTCCCGGGCGAGCAGATGCGCGACGAGCGCCACCGGGGCGAGCGCGCTGGCGATGGCGAACACCTGCCAGGCGAGATCGAGCCAGGGACGGCCGGGGGCCTGCGACCCGACGAGGGTGGCCGCCTGGTTCTTCAGCGCCCCGGGCCTGGTGACCGAGCCGACGAAGCTGATCAGCGCGGAGACACCGCTCGCGCCGAGCGACAGCGCCAGCACGATCAGCGTCTCGCTGCGCCAGGTGCGGTCTTCCGGGCGCGCCTCCACCTCGTATGACTGTGTGTGCACGCGGCCCTCCAATATCGTCATCCCGCTTCAGCGCCGACCGCGCACGATTAGGGTCCTCCGGAAAAAGATACGAAGATCGCGCCCCGCAGTGCGGAGCCGCCCCCCACTTTGTTCCGGAGCATCGCAGGAAGGCACGGCCGTATGGGACGTCACCGGATATCCCCCTCCGACACCCCCTCGTCGCGAGGCGGACCCGGCGGCCCGTCGTCGCGCCACCGCGGCCGGACCGCCGCGCTGACCGCCGTGCTGGTCCTGGCGGTCGGCGCGGGCACCTTCCCGGTGCTGCGCGGCGGCCTGCTGCCGGTGGGCGGCGCCTGCCGCAGCGGCACGGTACGCATCGGCGCCGTCGCCTCTCCGGACATCGCCCCCGCGATCACCAGGATCGCCGACCGGGCCCGCGCGGAGCACGCGATGACCGACGGGCGCTGCCTGGACGTACGGGTGACGGCCCGTGACGCCGCGCAGGTCGCGGCGCAGCTGGACGCGTCGGGCGGCTCGGCGGGGTCGGCCGGCGCGGCGAAAGTGCCCGATTTCGCGGTGTGGATCCCCGACGACAGCATCTGGGTCAGCGGGCTCGTCGCCTCCGGGCAGGGCTCCTCGGTGTCCCCGATGGGCTCGGTCGCCAGCTCGCCGGTGGTGGTCGGCGCCCTGGGGGCGCAGGCCGACGCCCTGGGCTGGCCGGCGAAGACGTACAGCTGGGCGGAACTGACCGGGGCCGCGGCCCGGACCGGGTTACGGCTCGGCTCCCCCGACCCGGCGCACAGCGCCACCGGCATGCTCGCCCTCGCGATGATCAACGCCTCGATCACCCGCGGCGCCGGCGGTGACAGCGCGGCCGCGGACGCCCAGTCGGCCGGCGCGGCCAAACTGCTCGCCCAGCGCACCGCGCCGACAGCCGCCCAGGCGCTCGCCACCCTGCCGGGTAGCAGCGCCCCGGCCGCGCTGTCCGACCCGCGGCGCGATCAGGCGCTGATGCTCTCCGAGCAGGCCGCCTACACCCACAACGGCGGTTCCGGGCCCGCGCTGCGGCTTTTCTACCCCAAGGACGGCGCCGCGACGCTGGACTATCCGTACACGCTGGTGGACGAGATGCAGCACGACGTCGACCAGGCGCGCGCCGCCACCCGGTTCCTCGGCCTGCTCGGCCAGGCCGACGCGGTCCGTACCCTCACCGAAGCCGGTTTCCGCCCGCCGGCCGGCGGCGCCGCGGCGGCCACCGTGCGGCAGGCCGGCGGCCGGGCACCGCAGCCGGTGACCGCGTCCCCGGTGCCTCCCCCCTCGGCGGCCGATCTGCAGAAGCTGCGGCTGATGTGGCAGATCACGGTGCAGAGCGCGCGGATCACCACGGTGGTCGACGTGTCCGGTTCGATGGCCACGCCGGTCCCCGGCTCCGGGCGGACCCGGCTCGACGTCACCAAGGCGTCGTTGCGGCAGGCGCTCGGCCAGTTCACCGACCGGGACGAGATCGGCCTGTGGCGCTTCTCCACCCGGCTGGACGGATCACGCGACTACCAGAAGGTCGTCCCGACCGGCCGCCTCGGCCAGCAATCGGGCGGCGCCACCGTCAGGGACCGGCTGAACGCGGCCTTCGGGGCCCTCGAACCGGTGCCGGACGGCTCGACCGGCCTCTACGACACGGCGCTGGCCGTCTACCGGGACGCCACCGCCTCCTACGCGGCCGGCGAGTTCAACGCGGTGGTGATCCTGACCGACGGCGCCAACGAGGACCCGGGCAGCATCTCCCTCGACGCGCTGACCACCGGGCTCAAAGCGCTCGGCGATCCCGCGCGTCCGGTGCCGCTGATCGCCATCGCGGTCGGTCCTGACGCCGACAAGTCCGCCTGCGACACCTTCGCCCGGGCCACCGGGGGCGCGGCCTACCGGGTCGACGACCCGGCGCAGATCCAGGCGGTGCTGCTGAAGGCCGTGGTCGCGGCGGCGACCGGCGCGGCGGCCAGGACGCCGTGAGCACGGCGCGTCCGGTGGGATGGGGGGACCCGCGGCCGGGACGCACCCCCGGCGGCGGGTCCGGTGTCCGCGTCGTCATCCCACCGGCCAGCTGTGCACCGGCTCCCCGCCCTCCATGTGCTCCCGGTAGCGCTGGGTCATGGCGGCGAGCGCCGGTCGCCGGTCCAGGCCGCGCTCCAGCATCCGGTGGAAGACCGCGGACTGCCATTCGGCGCCGTTGGTACGGTGCTCGCAGCGCTGCCCGATGATGCCGAGACAGTGGTCGCGGTCCACCGGGTCGATGCCCCAGGAGTCGAGCCCGGCGGCGGCCAGCGGCAGCAGCTCGTCGCGGATCAGGTCGGCGGCGGGCAGCTCGACCAGTGCCCCGCCCGGGCCGAGCGGCCAGTGCAGACGGGCGCCGATGCCGTAGCGGCAGGCCGCGTCGAAGTTGGCGGCGGCGGCGCCGAACGGCATCCGCCGCCACACCGGCCGCGGCGCTTCGGCCAGCGCCGCCACCAGTCCGTAGTAGAAGGCGGTGTTGGCGAGTAGGTCGGCGACGGTGGGCCCCGCGGGCATCACCCGGTTCTCCACCCGCAGATGGGGCACACCGTCCACCACTTCGTAGACCGGCCGGTTCCAGCGGTAGACGGTGCCGTTGTGCAAGGTCAGCTCGCGCAGCCGCGGCACCCGCCCGTCGTCCAGCACCCGCAGCGGGTCCTCGTCGTCGCAGATCGGCAGCAGCGCGGGGAAGTACCGTACGTTCTCGGCGAACAGGTCGGTCACCGACTCGATCCAGCGCTCGCCGAACCAGGTCAGCGGCCGTACGCCCTGGGCCCGCAGCTCCTGCGGGCGGGTGTCGGTGGCCTGCTGGAAGAGCATCGGACGGGTCTCGCGCCACAGTTCACGGCCGAACAGGAAGGGCGAGTTGGCGCCCGCGGCGACCTGCGGCCCGGCCACCGCCTGCGCCGCGTTCCACACCGCGGCGAAACGGCCCGGCGTGACCTGAAGATGCATCTGGGTCGAGGTGCAGGCGGCTTCCGGGGCGATGGACGCCGAGGTGTATACGAGATGCTCCACGCCCCTGATGTCCAGGGTGATGTCCTCCCCGCGCATCGCCAGGATCTGCTCGTTGAGCAGGACGAAGCGGTCGTCGGCGGACAGGTTGGCGGACACCAGGTCCTGTGCCTCCAAGGTGGGCAGAATTCCCACCATGACGATGCGGGCCCCCACTTCGGCCGCCATCCGGCCGGCGTAGCCGAGGCCGGCCCGCAGTTCCCCGGCGAGCCGGTCCAGCACCCGGCCGGAAAGCAGGTGCGGCGCGATGTTCACTTCAATATTGAACTGCGCGAGCTCGGTCTGGAAATCCCGGCTCGCGATGCGCCTGAGCACCTCCTCGTTCACCATGCGGGGCAGCCCGTCGGAATCCGTGAGATTCAATTCGATCTCCAGGCCCATCAGATTGCGCGACCGCTCGAATCGCTTCTCGTCGAGCAACCGCTCCAGACCCACCAGGCACTGCTGGAGCTTGCGCCGGTAGAGCCGGCGGTCGGCCAGGTCGAACGCGCCGACTGCCACCTTCTCGCCCATGGAGGCACCCCAATTCTCGCGCGGCTGCGGATGGGGCCGCAGCGAAGGATCCCCCCAAATGATCGATAACACCACACACGACCCGTTCGGCACGCTAGGCTTGCTCTAGCAGCCGACAGCGCACGTTCCAGCGGCACATTCAGATGCCGGGTGCCGAGGTAAAGTGCCGGTGCGAAGTGCCGCGAATAGGACCGGCGACTTCCGGCCGACCGTGACAGGCAGAGATATGCACCGCCTCTTCATACCCTGCGGCAATGGTGCGGATGGCCCCGCGGAAGAAGGCGAATTATCGCCTTGCGCGTAATACGGGCAGCGACTAGACGAAACACGGAGCGAACACGCGTCGTATAAACTCCGCGCACAAGGCAAAGCTTCCACCCTCCCCGGACGTGCCCGAGCAGGAGTTCGCCCTGCATCGACAACGCCGTCCGCACACCCGCCCCAGCACCACTGTTTGTCTCCCAGTGAGAGGCGACATCATGCCGCTGCTTGTCCCCCCAGCCCCCGCTCCCGCCCTGATGAGCGTCCTGGCGGCGCTCAGTTCGCCCACCGCGGTCATGGAGATCAGGACCCCCGCGCTGCGCAACGCCGAAGGGCCGCTGGACGCGGAACACCCGCTGCCTGTCCACGTGTTCGAGCCGGCACCGGTCCAAGGCGGCCTGCCCCAGGCGCGGCTGACCGGCTGGCGGTTCCATATCAGGGCCGGCGCCGGAGTGGCCGCCGCGGGCGAGACGGTGGCTACACCGGACGGCTGGGTCTTCTCCCGCTTCTCCGAGGGCCCGTACCTGGTCTCCACCGAGCGGGCGCTGCGGCAGGCCGAGACCCTCCCCGCCATGTACCAGCCGCACCTGCTGTCGGTGCCGGGGCTGTACATGATGGCGCTGTGGCTGCACGTCGACCCGCGGGCCGACGCGGCCACCGCCCAGCCGGACCCCTCGGACCTGCTGATCCCGCTGGCCCCGGCGCCGCCCGGCATCACCTCGCACCGGGTGCACCGGCTGGTGGAACTGGTGCCAGCGCTCAGCCCGCGGCTGGCGGCGCCGCCCCTGCTGGGGTCGCCCGCCTGAAGAGCCGGCCGGCCACCCGTATGATGCCTCCTCGTCCGCGCGGACGAGGAGGCATCGCTGTCCGGTCGTCACCGCTCATCGCCGGTCGTCACCGCTCATTGCCGCTCATTGCCGCTCATCGGCCCGGTGAACGCATGGTGACGGCAACCGGCTGCCCGGGTGACACGTCTTTCCCGAAGAACACGGTCTGGACAATATTGCTGCGGATCGGGGCCGGTGGAGCAACACTGGGATCGGCCGCACCAGGAACGGTGGGACGGACATGGACCAGGCATCACACGCGACCGCCGGCAGCACCCACTTCTCGCAGCGAAAGACACCCTCCATCATGTGCAAGCACCAGCCGCAGTGCCCGACCGCAGAGTGCACCGACCGTGAGGCCGCCTATACCGTGGCCCACCACCCGGAGCAGGGCTGGAGCCTGCTGTGCAACGGGGTGCTCCTCTTCGAGGACACCGGCGAGCTGCTGCCCGACGGCCGGATCATCGCGCCGCACCGCCCACTGGCCGGCGGACGGATCACCACGGCGGCCTGAGTCCGGGCCCGCCACGACAGAGCCGGTCCCGCTGTCCCGCGGCGGAACCGGCCTCGCCATGTCCGGGGCCCCTTCCGGCCGGCCCCGGCCCGCGGCGGCGTCAGTCGTCGTAGGCGTCCAGCGGCGGGCAGGAGCAGACCAGGTTGCGGTCGCCGAAGGCCCCGTCTATCCGGCGCACCGGCGGCCAGTACTTGTCGGCGGCGGAGACCCCGGCGGGGAAGACCGCCTCGTCGCGGCTGTAGGGGTGCGTCCATTCGCCGCCGAGCGCCGCCGCGGTGTGCGGAGCGCCCCGCAACGGGTTGTCGTCGGCGGGCCATTCGCCGGCCGCCACCCGGTCGACCTCGCCGCGGATCGCGATCATCGCCTCGCAGAAGCGGTCCAGCTCCGCGAGATCCTCGCTCTCGGTGGGCTCGATCATCAGGGTGCCGGCCACCGGGAAGGACATGGTCGGCGCGTGGAAGCCGTAGTCGATCAGGCGCTTGGCGATGTCGTCGACACTGACGCCGGTCTCCTTGGTCAGCGGGCGCAGATCGATGATGCACTCGTGCGCCACCAGGCCGCCGGGCCCGGTGTAGAGCACCGGGAAGTGCGGTTCGAGCCGCCTGGCCACGTAGTTCGCGCTCAGCACGGCCGTCTGGGTGGCGCGCTTGAGGCCTTCGGCGCCCATCAGCCGGACATAGGTCCAGGAGATCGGCAGGATGCCGGCCGACCCCCAGGGCGCCGCCGACACCGGGCCGACACCGGTCGGCGGCCCTGCGGCGGGCTGCAGCGGGTGGTTCGGCAGATACGGCGCCAGATGCGCGCGCACCGCGACCGGCCCGACACCGGGGCCGCCACCGCCGTGCGGGATGCAGAAGGTCTTGTGCAGGTTCAGATGCGACACGTCGGCGCCGAACCGGCCCGGCCTGGCCAGCCCCACCAGCGCGTTGAGATTGGCGCCGTCCACGTACACCTGACCGCCCGCGTCGTGCACGGCCGCGCAGATGTCGGTGATGTTGTCCTCGAAGACGCCGTGCGTGGAGGGGTAGGTGACCATCAGGACGGCGAGCCGGTCGCGGTGGAGTTCGATCTTGGCGTGCAGATCGGCGACGTCGACATCCCCGTTCTCACCGGTCTTCACCACGACGACCCGCATCCCGGCCATCACGGCGCTGGCCGCGTTGGTGCCGTGCGCGGAGGACGGGATCAGGCAGACGGTGCGCTCCGTGTCGCCAGCCGCCCGGTGATAGGCGCGCACCGCGAGCAGGCCGGCCAGCTCACCCTGTGAACCGGCGTTGGGCTGCAGGCTGACCTTGTCGTAGCCGGTGACCTCGGCCAGCTGCTCCTCCAGGCCGTGGATCAGCGCGAGATAGCCCTCGGCCTGCTCGGCCGGCGCGAAGGGGTGCAGGGCGCCGAACTCCGGCCAGGTGACCGGTTCCATCTCGGTGGTGGCGTTGAGCTTCATGGTGCAGGAGCCGAGCGGGATCATGCCGCGGTCCAGCGCGTAGTCACGGTCGGCGAGCCGCCGCAGATAGCGCAGCATCGCGGTCTCGCTGCGGTGCTGGTGGAAGACCGGGTGGGTCAGATACGGCTCGGTGCGCAGCAGGGCGGCGGGCAGCGCGTCGTCGGTGGCGGCGTCCAGCGCGTCGAGGTCGGGGGTGGGCCCGGCGCCGAAGGCGGCCAGTACGGCGGCCAGCCGGGCCCGGTCGGTGGTCTCGTCGCAGGCGACACCGACCCGGTCGGCGTCGGTGAGCCGCAGATTGACCCCGGCCTCGCGGGCGGCGGCCACCACCTGGGCGGCCCGGCCGGGCACCTGTGCGGTCAGCGTGTCGAAGTAGGCGCCGTGCTCGACATCGACGCCGGCCGCGCGCAGTCCGGCGGCCAGTACGGCGGCGTAGCGGTGGGTACGGCGCGCGATCGCGGCGAGGCCGTCGGGGCCGTGGTAGACGGCGTAC
The DNA here is from genome assembly GCF_042650325.1 of Streptomyces polygonati. Taxonomy (NCBI): domain Bacteria; kingdom Bacillati; phylum Actinomycetota; class Actinomycetes; order Kitasatosporales; family Streptomycetaceae; genus Streptomyces; species Streptomyces polygonati. Next base: position 73,840 of record NZ_JBHSBB010000047.1, read on the forward strand.
ATGGCGGCCATCACGGCCAGCAGCACCTGGGCGGTGCAGATGTTGCTGGTGGCCTTCTCGCGGCGGATGTGCTGCTCGCGGGTCTGCAGGGCCAGCCGGTACGCCTTGTGTCCGTCGGCGTCCACCGAGACGCCGACCAGCCGGCCCGGCAGGTTGCGGGCGTAGCCCTCGCGGACGGCCATGTAGCCGGCGTGCGGGCCGCCGAAGCCCATCGGCACGCCGAAGCGCTGGGTGGTGCCCACCGCGATGTCCGCGCCGAGCGCGCCGGGCGAGGTGAGCAGGGTGAGCGCCAGCAGGTCGGCGGCGACGGTGACCACGGCGCCGAGTTCGTGCGCGCGCTCGATGACCGGCCGGGGGTCGCGGACCGCGCCCGAGGCGCCCGGGTACTGGAGCAGGACACCGAAGACGCCGCGCTCGGCGATCTCGGCCGGGATGCCGTCGCTGAGGTCGGCGGTGACCACCTCGACGCCGGTCGGCTCGGCGCGGGTCCGGATCACCGCGAGGGTCTGCGGGAAGGTGTCGGCGTCGACCAGGAAGACGCCCTCCTTCACCTTGCCGACCCGGCGGGACAGCGCCATCGCCTCGGCGGCCGCGGTGCTCTCGTCCAGCAGGGAGGCGCCGGAGGTGGGCAGTCCGGTGAGGTCGGCGACGACGGTCTGGAAGTTCAGCAGCGCTTCGAGGCGGCCCTGGGAGATCTCCGGCTGGTACGGCGTGTAGGCGGTGTACCAGGCCGGGTTCTCCATCACATTGCGCAGGATCACCGGCGGCGTGAAGGTGCCGTAGTAGCCGAGGCCGATCATCGGGGCCAGCACCTGATTGCGGTCGGCCAGCGCCCGCAGTTCGGCGATGACCTCGGCCTCGGTGCGGGCGGCGGGCAGGCGGAGCGCCTCGGCGCTCTTGATGGTGTCGGGCACGGCCGCGTCGGTCAGCTCGTCCAGCGAGCCGTAGCCCACCTGGGCGAGCATCTTGGCCTGCGCGCCGGCGTCGGGGCCGATATGGCGCCGGGCGAAGGGAGTGCCCGCCTCGAGCTGGGCGAGGGGAATGCGACGATCGGTCATCTTCGGAGGCCCTCCTGGTCGTGGTGACCTTCGGGGATGCCGCGGTGCGGCACCCTTACGGCCTCCCCCTCTGTCATCGGGACCTGAGAGCTTCACCGCCCCGGCTCGGGGCGGCTTGCACCGTCGGTGAGGGCGCGTCCCCGTGCTTGCGGGAACCGCCCTGCTTTCCAGAGTGACCTGACCCATGCGGTACGGATGCCTGAGAGATTCCGGGGAGGATTTGCTCCTTCGGCGCCTCCGTCCCGCCCGGCACCGGGCGTTCGGAAGACTCTCCCGCATGGGGTTCGCAGCCGCTGTCAAGCCTACCAGCGCCTCTTTGCGCCTGTCCGGGAGCGGTCACCGGGGCGGCGCGCGGGAGGCAGCGACACGTGCCGGTCCGGCCCCCGAGTCGACACCGGTCCCGATGTGGCCTTTCGTGGTACTCAGCAGCAGTCGCCATGGGTTGGAGGGACCGTGCAGACCGACATCGATCCGCGCAGCCTGATCGGGCGCCGCGCCTTCGACCGCGACGGTACGAAGATCGGCACGGTGGACGAGGTGTACCTCGATGACGCGACCGGTTCCCCGGAGTGGGCGGCGGTGCGCACCGGCCTGTTCACCCGGGACGCCTTCGTGCCGCTGGAGCCGAGTGAGCTGGTGGGCGACGAGTTGCGGGTGCCGTTCAAGAAGTCCCTGATCAGGGATGCGCCGGACTTCGGCGTCGGCCGGCATCTGTCACCCGAGCAGGAGTTGCAGCTCTACCACCACTACGACATGGACGTACCGAGGTCGGACGGCGGGCCCGGGTCGGGGCCGGAGCGGGACTTCGGTGACCTGCCGGACGGCGGCGAGGGCGCGGAGCCGTCCTCGGACCGGGGCTAGGAGGGTGCTGAAGATCTTGGCCGGATCAGCGAGCGGCGTCCGGTGCGGTCAGCTGCAAGGCGGCCGGGTGCCCGGATAGTGCGTTTCTGTCCGGGCACCCGGCCAACGCGGCAGATGGCAGTGCCGGGCGTCGGGAGCCCGGCATAGATCTTCAGCACCCTCCTAGGAGCTGTTCGGGGTTCGGATCTTGGTGAGGCCCGGTGGTGTGCTGGCGGTGGCTGGTAGAACT
>NZ_JBHSBB010000048.1:0-42557 GCF_042650325.1 Streptomyces polygonati
GTACACCGTCTTCGGCGGCCGCGACCCGGTCAACCGCAGCCACGCGGCCGGCTTCTACGGCAAGTACGCCAACCAGGGCGGTCCGAGCCGGAACGTCCAGCTCAAGGACTTCGCCATCATCGGCGACATCACCGAGCGGGTGGACGACGACCAGGTCAACGGCCTCGGCGGCGCCATGTCCAACTCCACCGTGGACGACCTGTGGATCCAGCACGTCAAGGTCGGCGCCTGGATGGACGGCCCGATGGACCACTTCACCATCAAGAACAGCCGCATCCTGGACACCACCGCCGACGGGGTCAACTTCCACTCCGGCGTGACCAACTCCACAGTCACCAACACCTTCGTGCGCAACGTCGGCGACGACGGTCTGGCCTCCTGGCCCGAGCAGTCCCCGAACACCGGTGACAGCTTCACCCACGACACCGTCGTCGCGCCGATCCTGGCGAACAACATCGTCACGTACGGCGGCAACAACTTCACCATCTCCGACAACGTCATGGCCGACACCGTCAGCAACGGCGGCGGCCTGCACATCGCCAACCGCTACCCGGGCGTCAACGGCGGCGGCCCCAACGGGGTGACGGGCACCATCACGGCGGCCCGCAACACCCTGATCCGGACCGGCAACAGCGACTACAACTGGCACTTCGGCATCGGCGCCATCTGGTTCGACGGCCTCCAGGGCCAGGTGAACGCCAATATCCAGATCAGCGATACCGACATCCTCGACAGCTCCTACGAGGCGATCCAGTCCATCGAGGGCGGCGGCGTCACCGGCGTCACCTTCAAGAACGTCACCATCGACGGCGCCGGCACCTTCGCCGTCCAGGGACAGGCACCCGCGTCGATGACCTTCATCAACGTCAAGGCCAAGAACATCGGCCAAGCCGCCAAGCCCGTCTACAACTGCGAGGGCTCCTCCCTCGACCTCGTCGACGGCGGCGGCAACTCCGGCTGGAACACCGGCCAGCAGTGCAACGGCTGGCCCGCTCCGGTGTGGACCAACAGCGGCGTCCCGACCGGCGGCACCACCACGCCTCCGACCACCCCGCCGACCACTCCGCCCAGCAGCCCGCCGACCACCCCGCCGACGACGCCTCCCACCACCCCGGCCACCGTGAACCTGGCGCAGGGCCACGCGGCCTCCGCGTCCTCCTCGGTGCAGAACTACGCACCGGCCAACGCGGTGGACGGCAACGCCAGTTCGTACTGGGAGTCCAACAGCAACGCCTTCCCGCAGACACTGACCGTCGACCTCGGCGCCGGCAAGTCCGTCGGCAAGGTGACCGTGAAGCTCCCGCCGTCCGCGGACTGGGCCACCCGTACCGAGACGCTGAGCGTCCTCGGCTCCACCGACAACAACACCTGGGCCACGCTGAAGTCTTCCAGCGCGGTCACCCTCAACCCGGCCTCGGGCAACACCGCGACGCTGACCTTCACCGCCGCCAACGCCCGCTACGTCCGGCTCAACATCACGGCCAACACCGGCTGGACCGCCGCCCAGGCCTCCGAGTTCCAGGTGTTCGGCTCCTGACCGTCGGGAGCCGGTCGGGTTCCGCCATGTCGCCGCCGGCATGGCGGAGTTCCCGCCGCATGTCCCTGCGCCCGGTAACTCACGACCAGGTGACGGGCAGTTCCACCGGCCGGGTGAACAAGTAGGTGTCCGGCTCCCACGCGATGTCCTCGTGTTTGGCCGCCAGGGTCAGATCCGGGAGGTCTTCGAACAGCGTCGAGAGCGCGGTCTCCAGGAACATCCGGGCCATATTGACGCCGAGGCAGAAGTGGGGGCCGGTGCCGAAGGTGATGGCCGGGTCCTCCTGTGTGCTGCGGTCGAGGCGGAATCGGTCCGGTTGTTTGAAGTGCTCGGGATCCCAGGTCGCGGCGACCCACGGGGTGACGACGGCGTCGCCGGCGCGGATGAGCACGCCGTGCAGCTCGGTGTCGGTCAGCGCGACGCGGGGCATGGAGGTCATCCCGTTGTGATGCAGTCGCAGGAGTTCCGTCACCGCGGTGGGCCACAGGCCGGGGTCGCGCAGTACGCGGGCGAGTTGCTCGGGGTGCCGCAGCAGGGTGTAGACGCCGGTGGTGACGGGGCCGGTGACGGGCTCGGCGGAGGTGACGAAGAGGTACATCACCGTCGCTGCAACTGCTGCCGGGTGATGGTCCCGCGGTGGTGGGCGCGGAGCAGCGCCTCGATCGGGTCTCGCGGTTCGCGTCGGTCGTCGTGGTCGGCGGTCTTGGCGTCGATGACCTCGGCGGCGAAGTCGAGCATCCACCGGGTGGAGGTCTCGATGGTGGCGGCCGGTGTCGTGTAGTCGACCTGCGAGCGCAGCCGGGGCACGATCTTGCGGCGCTGTCGGGGCGGCACGCGCATGAGGTCGCAGGCCAGTGTCGCCGCGAGCGGGTGGGCGTACGCGCGGTGCAGGTCGGCCGGGTTGGGGCCGTCGCGCAGCGTCGCCACCAGGTCGGTGGCGGCCAGGGCGACCGCGGGCCGGAGGGCGGTCGCGGCGGCCGGGTTGAAGAACGACTGGACCACGCGGCGCACGACGGTGTGCGCGGGCGGATCGAGGTTGAAGATGCCGCCGGGCACGCTGTTGAAGTCGTCTCCGGCGATGCGCTGCCCGCCGGGGCCGGTGAGGTCGCGGGAGAAGCCGCGGCTCGATCCGATCGCGGTGATGTCGGTGCGGCGGGTCACCAGCCATGCCCGGTGGCCGGAGGGGAACGCCACCCGGGCCACCGGACGCTCGCGCCGCAGCAGGTCGAACATCTCCGGGGGCAGGCCGTGCCCGCGGCCGGGGAAGGAGTCGGGCCAGGTCAGTTCATCGGGGATCGTCGTCATGGTCGTTTCTCTCATCGGTGAGCACGGACAGGACGTGACCCGTCCCGACGGTGAGGCCGGGCACCCGGCCGGCGGCCACCACGTCGTAGACGGGCACTCTGCGGTGGTAGACGAACAGTGCGCTGGGGCGGCCCAGTACCCCGGTCGCATCCAGCAGCAGCGGGGACTCGGCGAAGATGTAGCGGGCGTTGTCCTCGATCTGGGCCGGTGTGGGCTCGGCGTCGGTGGAGGTCGCCAATGCCGTGCGGGTCATCGCGCGCACCGCCTCCCGCATCGGGGCCTGGGTGCGGTACGCGTTCTCGACGCGGGCCCGGATCTCCCGGTAGCGCGGATGGGCGGCGAAGCGGGTCAGCACATGGACCCGGGAGTCCGTGTCGGGCACGCCGCAGTCGGCCAGCGTGCGGCGTGCCACGTTGCGCATGTCGTGGATGACGCGCTTGGAACGCAGGACGGCGCGGCGTGGCTCCTTGCCCGCCGAGATGTACCGCAACGCCGATTCGGGGGCCCCCGGAAGGACCACGTGCACATCGGGGAAGGACACCGCGGCGCTTCGGCACAGCGCGGTCACGGTCTCGGTGGAATAGAAGGAGTTGAACGGCGACAGACCCAGCACTACGGTGCCGTACTTCTCCGACAGGCGGGGACTGCTGAGGTCGAGCCCTTCCACCTGGAACCCGCTGGGATCGGGGAGGTGCTGTGCGGCCGCGTCGTCGGGCGGGACGTTCACGCCGGTGGAGGTGCCGGGGCCGGGTGTGTGGGCTGCGGGGAGTCGGCTCATGGGAGTGGGCCCTCACTTCCGCGGGGTCGGTTCGGCGTTCCCCGTCGGGGCGGCGCCGGTGGCGGGGTCGGCGCGGGGGCCGGCTTGCGCGTCGACGATCAGCGCGTGCGGGCAGCTGAGGTAGTTGTCCCAGAACGCCTCTCCGTACCTTTCGCGGCCCTGTTCGGAGACGGTCGGACGGATCCAGGAGACGCGGTCGAAACCGGCCGCCTCGAGAGCCTGCTCATGCGCTGCCGCCGACCAGCGGAAGAAGTCCAGGTCCAGCACGTGGGGCCCGACCCACGCCCGCATGTGCCCCGGGGTGCCCTCCGCCGGTGACCGCTGCGCGCTCAGGAGCATGCCGTAGCCGCGGTACCACTGCGGATCGGTGCGGAACTCGGGGTTGAGGACCGCGGCCACGAACCGCCCGCCCCCCGCGCGCAGCGCGTGCCGCGCGGTGACGCAGAACCCTTCCAGCGCCTCCTGGGTGGGGGCGTAGGGCAGCACATACACGGCCGTGACCACGTCGAACGCCCCGGCGATGCCCGGCAGGTCACCGGCGGCCGGGTCGGCGGCGTTCGCGGCCAGGTACTCGACGCCCAGCCCCTCGCGCTCCTCACGCCGCTGTGCGTGCTCCACCATCGCGGCCGATTCGTCCATCCCGACCACCCGGGCCGCCCCGGCGCCGCGGACCCGACGGGTGTAGAGCCCGCTGCCGCATCCGAGGTCGAGCACGTCGTGCCCGCTGATGTCGCCGACCGCCTTCAGGAAGCTGTACTCCTCGATGTGCTCCCGAAACGGCATCGCCTCCATACTGTGCTCGTACGCCGCGACCGCCGTGTCGAACTGGGAATCCATCCCCGATCTCCTCACTGTTGTGTGTCATGCCCGGCCCCGTGCCGGCCCCATGACCGGTGCCACGTCCTGGAAAGCCCCCCGGGAGCGGGACAACCACTCCACTGATGCGGAGAAACCTTCGACGCCGGCATCGGCGGGCATCCCCGGTGGGGGAGCGGAGGACCTTCGGTCGATGACGCCCGTGCGACCGGGACTCCGCCCTTCGGGGCCGTGCTTCGTGTCCGTCATCCTTGCCGCGTCACGGCGCGGCAAGGGCGCACAGGCTCGCCGAAAGTGTGAACGCGTTGAATCCTTGTGCGATCGTGAAAGCCGCCAGACCCCGAAGCCCCGGCCGCGGGGCGCGAGGGGACGAACCCGTCTCCCGCGGCGCCACCCCTCGGGTCGCCGCACTCACCGCGGTGGCCTCCGGCCCAGGGACATCGGCGGCCACCCCCGGCCGCCCGAGGAAGAAGGAGAGACCAGCGTGGCGATTCAGCGGATGGACAACGTCGGCATCGTCGTCGAGGACATGGATGCCGCCATCGCGTTCTTCGTGGAACTCGGTATGGAGCTGGAGGGCAGAGCGGAGGTCGAGGGCCCCTTCGCCGACCGCTGCACCGGACTCGACGGCGTGCACTGCGACATCGCGATGGTCCGGACCCCGGACGGTCACAGCCGGCTCGAGCTGGCGAAGTACCGCAGTCCCGCGGCGATCGGCGCCGGGCCGCGCGACCGGCCGCACAACGTTCTGGGCACGCACCGCGTCATGTTCGCCGTCGACGACATCGAGGACACCGTTGCCCGCCTGCGCCCTCACGGCGCCGAACTCCTCGGCGGGATCGCCCGGTTCGAGGACAGCTACCTGCTCTGCTACATCCGCGGCCCCGAGGGCATCATCGTCGGACTGGCCGAGCAACTGCGCTGAGCGGAAGCGACCCGACCACGCGGTCGCGGCAGAGGCGCGGCAGCCGGCGGTCGCCGTCGCCCGCGTGGGGGCGGATGGATTTGCGGTGGCCGGTGCCTCGCGGGCGGTGGTGGCGCCGCGCGGGCCCGGCCGGAAGCCGTCGTCTCCCGCTCGAAGGAGGAGCGGGAGACGACGGTGGGGTCAGGAGACCTTGAGGGAGATCTTCACCGTGAGCGTGGCGTGGGTCGGCGCGGTGGAGTCGGCGACGGCGGTCATGAAGGTGTAGCTGCCGGCCTTGGTCGGCTTGCCGGTGATCGCGCCGGTCGTGCGGTTCAGGGTGAGGCCGGCCGGCAGGGCGCTGGGGGCGGTGTACGTGTACGGGGCCTTGCCGCCGGACGCCTTGACCGCGGCGCTGTAACTCTTGTTCAGCGCGGCCGCCTTGAGCGTGGTCGGGGAGAGGCTCAGCACCGGGCCGCGGATGCTGCCGGACAGGTCCAGCAGTACCCCGATGGCGGGCGAGGGCGTGCAGCCGCCGGTGGTCAGCTCCACCGCGTAGTCGCCCGCGGCATGGACCGACAGCACGGCCACCGCGCCGGGTGCCGGGGCGGCGCTCAGAGTGGCGTAGCCGGTCTGGGCCAGCGCCACGTGCACCGTCCGGCAGCTGCCGGTGCCGGTGGTGGTGTTCTGGACCAGCAGCGAAGCCGCGCTGTTGGCGTGGAAGTAGGCCCAGCTCTGGGCGGTCGCCGAGCTCAGCGCGGCGGCGTAGTTGGTGCCGCCCGCCAGCGGGCCCGCGGCCGCGGCACGGCTCGGGCCGACGGGCAGGGCCCGGGAGGCCGCGCTGAACTCGCCCGCCGCCTCCGGTTCGATGGTGTAGCCCTGGCCGAGGCTGTTGCAGCCCCACGGGGTGATTTCCACGTAGTAGCGGCCGACGCTGCTGGCGGATTCCTGCCCGGGCAGGACGAAAGCGTACGTACTGTTGACGGGCAGTGAGACCGAGCTGAGCTGCTGGGTGCTGGTCGCCCCCCACAGCGTGGCGGTGATGCCGCCGCAGGGCAGCGAGCCGTTCACGGTGGTGTTCTGGACCCGGACCGTCGCGGTGGCGGCGTCCGCCTTCTTGTAGAGGACGTACCAGTCCTGGCCGCTGCCGGACGCCAGGTGCTGCGCCGAGGCGACACCGCCAGGCAGCGGCGGCCAGGCGGTGGCGGCGCTGCCGGCGGCGCGGGCCACGGCGGTGGGTGTCCGCGCCGGGACGACCCACTCGGCGGCGGACTCGCTCTCCACCGTGTAGGTCTGTCCGCCGGTGTTGCAGCCCCAGGGGACCAGGTCCAGGAAGTACCGGCCCTGCGCGTCGCCAGCCTCCTTGCCCGGCACCGTAAAGGTGACTGTCCCGTTGGTGGCCAGGGACACCGACTGCACCTCGTTGCCGGTGCCCGCGGAACCCCAGAGCGTGGCGGTGATGCCGCCGCAGGCAGCGGAGCCGTCCACCGTGGTGTTCTGCACCCGCACCGTCGCGGTGGCGGAGTCCTGCTTCTTGTAGAGCACCAGCCAGTCCTCGGTGCCGGCCCCGTCGACCGTGCCGCCGTAGAGGGTGCCGCCTGCCAGCGGCGGCCAGGCGGAGACGATCGAGGTGCCCGCCACCGGCGTGCCGCCCGGCACCGCGGCCGGGGCGGTCCACTCCGCCGCGGCTTCCGGCTCGACGGTGTAGGTCTGTCCGCCGGTGTTGCAGCCCCACGGGACCAGCTCCACGAAGTACCGCCCCTGCGCGTCGCCGGCCTCGTTCGCGGGCACGGCGAAGGTGACCGCGCCGTTGACCGGCAGGGACACCGACTGGACCTGGTCGCGGGTGCCGGTCGATCCCCAGAGGGTGGCGGTGATGCCGCCGCAGGCGATGGTGGTGTCGGCGGTGGTGTCCTGCACCCGCAGCGTCGCGAGGTTGGCGTCGGCCTTCTTGTACAGGACGTACCAGTCCTCACCGCCGTTGCCGTTCAGGGTGCCGCCGTAGGAGTGGCCGCCCTGCAGCGGAAGCGAGGCGGAGCCGATCGAGCGCCCGGCCTGGATGTGCAGGGAGGGCGGCGCGAGCGCCGGCCCCCCGCCGCCGGTGAGCTCCAGGCTGTAGGGGGCCACCGAGGCGCAGCCCCACGTGGTGACCGCCACGTAGTAGCGGTCCGCGCCGAGTTGCCGTCCGGCGAGCTGGGCGGCGAATCCGGCGCTGATCCCGCCGGTGGAACTGAGCTGCCCCCGGGTGCCGTCCCCGTTGTAGAGCACGGCCTGGATGCCCGCGCAGGGCGCGTTCTCGGCGGCGGTACTGCGCACCGTGACGGTCACCGCGGCACCCGGCGAAGCGGCGTAGACCACCCACCAGTCGTTCGAGCCGCTCACCAGGGCGCCGGTGACGGTTCCGGTCAGCAGGCCGGCGCTGCCGATGCTCTCCCCGGCGGCAGCAGCGGCCGCGGCGGGCCGGACCGGGCCGGCCACGGCCGGCCCGCACAGGGTGACCAGGGCCGCCAGCACGGCGACGACGACGGCCACCGCCCTGACGAACGGCCGGGCCGGCCCCCGGCGCGGCGGTACGGATCTCTCCCACGGACGACGTAAACCACTCATAGCTGATCCCCCCACGAGAACAGTCCGAGCCGTGCGGGCCGGGCACGGGCAGTATGCGCCGACGGCCTCACACAGCAGTCCGATCGGGACAATACGGCTGCCCTACCGCCCGCACAAGCCGCTTCCGCAACAGTCCGTACACAGCCGGCAACACCAGCCCCAGTGACCTGACGCACCCTCAGCCCTCCCGCCGAGCCCGGGCCGGACGCAGAGGCCGTTCTTCGGCAACACGTCCGAACCGGCGCGGCACATGACGACACGCTCTCAACCCTGCGCGGGCCGGGACCACGACTCTTCGACTCTTCCCGCAGTCCGAGTACGTCCATGAAAGCGGGGTGCAGCCGCTCGTCGAGAACACCCGCCCGGGGCGGTGGCGGCGGCTCATCGGGATCCGGTTCGCCTTCCAGGTACTCGACGTACCCGTCGAACACCTCACCGTCAGTCGCCCCCCACCACACCGCTGAACGGCCCGAAGCCACCACCGGCGACCTCTACGGAGAGCCGGCGAAGGAGCGGAGGCGGGGGGTGACCGACAATTTGCTCCGCCTGGTCCGCAGCGGCCGGGGAAGCCGGTTCAGGCGTAGGCGGCCTTTTGGGAAGGCCGGTCGGACGGCCTTCCAGCACCCTGGCCCGGACTGCTTCAAGCAGTTCGTCATCGGTCACGACGAGATCCTCGCCGACGCCGTGTCGCCATCGTCACCCTGCCTCACGGGGGTCCGCTCCCTCGCTCGTTCTTGTGATCCTGCGATGTGTGCTCCGCCGGGCGGGTGACAAGGGCGGTGCGGGCGCTGTTTTTTCTGGTGGGATCGGTCAGCCCGGCCCGGTGCCGGGAGCATCACGATCCGGAAGGTCTCGCGTTGTCCCACAGCCAGCACGACTACACCCGTGTGATCTGCCCGCCGGCGGCCGCCACCCTCGGAACCGGGAGCCATCTGCCCGGCGACCAGGTGCTGGCCTCGCTCGGTCCGGGCGAGGTGTTCATGATGGGCGACCACCACGCACTGCCGACGATGCCCGAACAGCCCACGCTGGCCGACTTCTTCCGGCTGCGGCTGGCCCTGGACCCGTTCACCGTGCGGCACATGCTCCAAAGCGCCCGCCGGGCCCGGCAGCAGGGCATGGACGACAACGTGGTGCTGGCCTGCCTGCTGCACGACATCTCCGTCGCCGGGCTGCTGCGCAGCCATCATGGCCACTGGGGCGCGCAACTGGTCGAGCCGTACGTCGACGAGGAAGTGGCGTGGGCCATCCGGCAGCACGAGGTGCTGCGCTACTTCCCGGACGACAGCGTCGGTTACGGCTATCCCAAAGCCTACGAAGTCTTCTTCGGAACCGAGTACCAGCCCCCGGCACACGCCCGTCAGGCCTACCGCACCGCTCGTCGCCACCGCTGGTACATGTCGGCCCGCATGGTCACCGTCAACGACGTGTACACCTTCGATCCCGACGTGGACATCGAATTCGACGAGTTCGAAGACATCGTCGCCCGCCGCTTCCGCCAGCCGCCCCAGGGCCTGGGCTTCGACAACTCCCCTGTCGCCCACATGTGGCGCACCATGATCTGGCCCAACAACTTCCTATGAGAACCGCCCGACCCGGCACCTCCCTTTCGCTCCGCACCTGAGCGACCTGCCCGACCTGCGCGACCGAGCACGACATCGTGCCCGTCACCTGTCGGCGGTTCCTCACGCACGTCGGCGCCTCAGGCGTGGCGCCGAAGCCGAGCTGGGTGTGCGCGGTCCTGCCGTGGGGGGCGCTGGACTCCCGCGCTCGGGGGCACACCGACCAACTCTCGCCGGCGGGCTCACCCGGGTATGACCGCCTATCTGGCCCGGATCATCATCCGCGGCTCCGCCGCGGTGGCCGAACTCGGCTGATGACCGCGCCGCGGCCGCCGACGCCGGTCGGCACCTTCCGGATGCCGATGGAGCTCCACCCGACCGAGGCCTTCGTGTCCAGGCGCGAGCGCTCGACGCTCCACCGGCAGCCGGAGGCCCGACCGTGCTCCAGGTACAGCCACACCCCGGTGCCGGGCGGAATCCAGGCACCGATGGTCGTGCCGACCAGCTCCGCGCTGAGCACCCGAGCGGGGTGGACCGTCTGCTCCTGGCCGCCGCGACGATCCGGAGTCCGCGCCAGCGGACCGTCCGACCGCCGGCGGACCCGGGGATGCCAGGCCCGCACGCCGCGCCCCCGGACCGTACCGATCACCGACCACCAGCAGGTCAACCACCCCACCGTATGAAGAAGTAACGGCCTCAGCGGCGAGTTCCATCAGTACCGACTGGCGGCATGACCGCATGGACGCAATACGCGGCAACGACACTCCGATGCTCTTCGGCGGCCGTGCAACCTTTCGCCGGCGCAGGGGGTGAGTAGAGCGGGGCCCGCGCCTGCACGGCGGGGTTCCGCCGGTGAGGAACCGGGCGGTGCCGCTCCGATCGGGCCGCTGCCGGCCCGGTCCGCGCCGACGGACACGAGAGCAGCGGAACGCAGGATGAACAGGAGCGCGATGCGGATCTGGAGGAGTGTCGCCGGCAGAGGCGCGGCGGCGAGCGGTGGCGCGGAGGAGCTTCTTGAAGGGCTCTGACATCGCGCCGCAGGAGGCGCGGGCAGCGTCGCGGGACCGTCAGCCTGCGGGCGGTATGCCTCGGCGGTCCGCGCCGCCCGGCCCGGCGCCGCAGGACGACGAGAGCTGGGACTTCGACACCTTCGCTGCCACGCGCTGGCCCCACCTGATGCGCACCGCCTACCTGTTGACGGGAGACCACCACGACGCCGAGGACCTGGTGCAATCCACGCTGGCCAAGGTCTACCTCGGATGGTCGCGTATCCGTTGCCTCGACGTACCCGACGCCTATGTGCACCGCGCCCTCGTGAACAACAACATCAGCCGCTTTCGCAAACGCCGGGTCGCGCATCTGCTGACCCCGCTGCTGCCCGAACGCGCCCGCGCCGACCAGCACTCCCGCATCGAGGACCGCGCCTTACTGATGACTGCCCTGGCCACATTGCCGCCGCGCCAGCGGGCCGCAGTCGTCCTTCGGTACTGGGAGGATCTGAGTGAGCAACAAGTCGCCGACATCCTGGGGTGCTCCCTGGGCAACGTGAAGAGCCAGGCGAGCAGAGGGCTGCGCAAGCTGCGCGACCACCCGGCGCTGGCGGAACTGGCCGGGGCGCCCGCTCTTGGCCCGACCGGGACCGCCGCGCTCGCCCGGCGTGCCGAGAAAGGTGCGGCCCCGTGAAGCCATCACCGCACGACGACTGTCCGGACGACACCGAAAGCGCCGTCCGGCATGCCCTGCGTACCGCGGCCAGCGCGTTCACCCCCTCGCCCTGGCCCGCGGAAGCGGTACGGGAACGCGCCGGCAGACAGCGCCGCGCCCGCCGTCTCGCGACCGTCCTCCCGATAGCGGCCGCCGTCATGATCGCCGCCGTCCTGGCAGCGGGGGAGATGCGCGACCGGGCGACGGGCAGACCATCCGGACTCACGCCGGCGGCGTCCGGGCGCAGCACAGCAGGCACTGAGGGGTCGGCGGTCGAGGTGGTCCCGCCGGGCCGGTCCGTCGACATCGGGGCGGGTCTGCGCATGCGCTTGGCCCCGACCAAGGTCTGCTTCTCCTCCGCCGGAGGCGCGTGGCAGTGCGAGGCCGCCGCGAGCGATGACGGCGGTGTCCCCTGGATCGACCCCCGGGTACGAACCGCGCCGAACGGCACCGTGTACGTCCCGCTCTTCATCGGCCCCCGCAGCCCGGCGCACATGACCCTTACCATGCAGGGCCACCATTACCCGCTCCGGTTGGCCACGCTGCCCGGAGCCCCCGGATACTCCGTCGGCTATCTGGCCACCGCGAAACCCCCGGCCTCCGGCGCCCTTCCCGAAACGACGGTGACGGCGTACGGCCAGCGGTGGGACATCCTGGCCACGGTCACCGGGTCGGCAGAGAACTGACCGTGGAGGAATCCGGGCCCGGAGGGAACCGGCAGGCGGGCAGCCGTCCGCGACGGACACGGGCAGGAGGAGCCCCCGCTCCCGACACCGGACCGCGCCGGCGTCGCGGGGCAGCGCGGCAGCGGGGGGAGCGGGGGCAGCAGGCAACCGTACGCCGTCGGGCCTTTTGGCCTGACCCGCCGGCTCAGCGACAGCCGCCCCCGCCACGGGTCAGAACCGTGAAGTGGTCCGGGCGGCGAACGGCGGGAAGATCGACTCGCCGAACGGACCGGTGCCCACCACGAGCACGCTCTTGCCCGCCGGTCCGGCCAAGGCGCCATTGATACCGGAGGCCGTCGCTGGCGCGGCGACCTCACGGCCGCGCCCGGACGAGGTCAGGGGAAGCGTCACGCCGTAGGCGGCGACAGTGGCGGCGCTGTCGACGTACCCGAACGCGACCGGGCCGGCTGAAGTGAACGCCACATCCTCCAGCTGGGCATGGGCCGCCGCGGGCAGGGACACCTGGTGCCACGCGCCGCCGACAGCGTGCAACGCCAGCGTGTGGCGTACTCCGTCGGCCCCCACCCGGTAGCCCACCGCCCAGGTGCCGAGCACCGGATCGGTGCGCACACCCTCGAGCCAGATCTCGTCGTCGCCGACCGCGGGCAGCGGGACCTCCGTCCAGGTACGCCCGTCGTAGTGCGCGGACAGGTTGCCGGCACCCACCGCCCAGACATCGCTCGGCCCCGCGGCGCTGAGGGAGGTGACGTAACTGAACGCCGGGAGCCCGCTGAACGCAGCCGGTGTTACCGCGGTCCAGGTCCGGCCGTCCCAGTGGGCCAGACCGGGCGCGTCGCTGATCAGGCCGCCGGCCCATACGTCCTTGGCCGAGAGTGCGCACAGTCCGTAGAACTGACTGCCGGCCGGAAGGACATCGGCCGGGGTCTGGTGCCAGACCGTGCCGTCCCAGTGCTCGATCAGCGGCTGCATGCCGCTGCCGGGCGCGTCGGTCTCGATGTCACCGCTGGCCCAGACGTCGTCGGGGGCGACTTCGGCGACTCGGCTGTCGAGACGACTGCCGTAGGTGCGGACGTTTCCCGCTGCCTGAACCGGGACCGGGGTCTGCACCCACGAGTTGCCGTCCCAGCGGCTGGCGGCGGCTCCAAGAGTGGCCTGCCCGTCGTCCGTCAGGGAGAAGCCGGTGGCCCAGGTGTTTCCAGGGGTGCCATCGCCGCCGATGCCCAGAAGGTTGCCCCAGCGCATCTGCACCGGGGTCTGCTGCCAGGTGACTGTCGCGGCAGCCGCACGTATCGCCGCCCGGTTCCCGGACGGGGCGGCCGACGCATGACCCGTACCTGCGAGTGCGGCTGCCGCGAGCACGCAGACCATCCCCGGCACCGTGAGCCGCCGTGCCGCCCCCGCGCGTCCGCGCGGCGGCGTCCGCCCCGCTGGCGCTGCGCCGCTCTGCCCGTCCCCTGACCTGCCGATACCGCTCATCATCGAATTTCCCCACTTTCCGGTGGTGGTGCGCGCTGCCGGACTCCCGGCGCTGCCCCGGCCCGGACGGCCCGGGTTCCGCTCTACTCACCCCACCGCTCCGCGGAAGGTTGCACCGACGGCCACTTCGGGCCAGCGGGAGCGGGGTCTCTCCTCCGCCTGCCGCACCGTGCCGCCCACCGGGCGTATGTACCGGGCCGGGCCGACCCGGAGCGTTGGTGGTAGGGGGTGTTGGCGTCAAGGGCTCGTTCGCACCTGCTCCTGAGGCGGGGACGGGACGACTATGCCGATGTCGGTTTCGCGGGCTCGCCAGGGCCTTCGCCGCAACGACTCAAGGTGAGCCTCAGCGGCGTGGAACAGCGCCTACACGGGGCGACCTGGAAGATCTCCGCCACCCCACAGGCCGCCAGGACGCGCTCAGGCACTTTCGAAACTTTTCGTAATGATGGACCTCGCTGGTGGCTGTTCTGCCACCCGCATTGCCGATGTGTGGATCAGCCAGAGCGACTTCACCGTCCCTCATGGCCTCTGATCAGGGAATTCGTCTGACCTCCGAACGCGCCATCAGGAGAAATATTCGAAACTTCTACCGAAACTATTGACACCCCAGGAGCGCGGATCAGACTGTTCGGCATCCCCGGTGACCCGTCGCCGGTGATCCGGGCCGCACCATGACCCGGTCCTCCGGTCGCAGTACTCCTGGCAGCCGGAAAGTGCGTCATGCCCCCGTCGTCCAGGTCATCCCGGCCGGTGACGACCGGCGCCACGGCGCGCAACCTCCCCCCACGCCCATTGGAGGAAACACCCCATGAGGACACTGACCCACGACATGCGTCGCAGACGCGATGTCGTGGCCGCCATCCGAGCGATTGTCGCCGTGGCGGCTGCGGTCATGGTCGCCTTCGCGCTGCCCGGCGCGGCTCAGGCCGACACGACCATCAACTCGAACAGCACCGGCACCAACAACGGCTATTTCTACTCGTTCTGGAGCCAGAACAGCGGCCAGGCGTCCATGACCATGGGGGCCGGCGGCCAATACAGCACGGCGTTCAACAACGTGGCCAACTTCGTGGCCGGCAAGGGCTGGAATCCCGGCAACAGCAACCCGGTGACCTACTCCGGCACCTTCAGCACCTCCGGCAACGCCTACCTGTCCTTGTACGGGTGGAGCACCAACCCGCTCGTCGAGTACTACATCGTCGACAACTGGGGCTCGTACCGGCCGACCGGCACCTTCAAGGGCACCGTCACCTCTGACGGCGGCACCTACGACATCTATGAGACGCAGCGCGTCAACGCCCCCTCGATCGAGGGCAACAGCTCGACCTTCAACCAGTACTGGAGCGTCCGCCAGTCGAAGCGGACCGGCGGCACCATCACCGTGGCCAACCACTTCAATGCCTGGGCCAGCCATGGCATGAACCTCGGCACCATGAACTACGAGATCCTGGCCACCGAGGGCTACCAGAGCAGCGGCAGCTCCAACATCACCCTCGGCAGCGGCAGCGGCGGTACAACACCGCCGACCACGCCGCCTCCCACGACCACACCACCGAGCACGCCCCCGAGTACGCCGCCTCCGGGCAACGGCAGCGGCTGCTCGGCGACCTTCACCAACTCCTCCGACTGGGGTGCCGGCTTCACGGGTGCGGTGACCGTCAAGAACAACGGTTCGGCCGCCATCAACGGCTGGACAGTGAAGCTGACCTTCCCCGGCAACCAGACCGTCACCAATCTGTGGAGCGGCAGCTACACCCAGTCCGGTAACACAGCGACCGTGAACAACGCGGACTACAACGGCACCCTGGGAGCCGGTGCCAGCACTGCCTTCGGGTTCAATGCCAACTACTCGGGCAGCAACGGCGCTCCGACGGTCTCCTGCACCGCCCGCTGAGACGCCGCTGACGCGGGGCTGAGCCGGCACCGACCGCGATGAGGACGAGGGGTGGGCACCAGGACTCCGGTACCCACCCCTCGCCCTTGCTCGGAGTCCCGACCGATGGGTCGGGGCTCCGAGCACCGGCGGCTCCGCTTCCTGCGGAGACGAAGCCGCCGGACGGGAGCGGCGGCGCAGTCGGCTACTGGGTGCCGCTTCGTTGAACGCGACGGTGGATCGCGGTCGGCGGCCGCGCGGTTGACGGACACGCGGTTGGGGAGTCCTGTTGTTCGAAACTTTCGATCGCCGTAGTGGAGTGATGCCGGGGAAGTCAGCGGCTCTGGCGCATTCCGAGGCTGTCTCATTTGGTCCATGCGTAATCTGGCGAGGTGACGATCGTGGAGCGACTGGTTCCGGACGGGCTGTGGGACCTCTTCCAGTGCGTGGTGCCAGCCGCCCCGACCCGACCCCAGGGGGGTGGCCGGCGGCGGTACGGCGACCGGGAGGTGCTGGCCGCGATCGTCTTCGTCGCGAGCTCCGGGTGCGCCTGGCGGCAGTTGCCCGCGCTCTTCGGTCCCTCGGGCCCGACTGCTCACCGTCGGTTCACCGAGTGGAGCCGGACGGGGGTCTGGGCCGAGTTGCACCGCCTGCTCCAGGACGGAGCCGGCGCCGACGGCGACCTGGCATGGTCGCGGTGCGTGTTGGACGCGGTCGCCCTGCGCGCGCCGGAGGGGCGGAGCTGAAGGGGTCCCGTGCTGCCCGGCCGCGGCGGGGCAGTCCACGTCGCTCCCGGGCGGGCGGACCGGCCTGTCGCCCGCGGAGCCGGGGCCGGGCCGGTCGCGGGTGAGTCGCAGCGCGGACCGGCGGCGGCCACCGGGGCCGGGGGCGGTGCTGCTGACGGACCGTCGAGGGGATTTCGGCAGCCGAATGAGATGCCCTGACAGTGGCATTTCGGATGTGCCCGCGCCATTGACTCGCCGAGATCGGCGGGTCTAACTTGCAGCTCCGATCGAACGCTGGCCCGAAACTTTCGAGGCCGCCGACCCCCGGGAGTCGCAGTGAAGCTTCGACGCAGATCCGCAGTTGTCGCCGCATGTGCCGCCGCTCTCATGCTGGTCCCCGCCGCTGTCGCGTTCGCCCACGAGAACGGCACGGCCGCCGATACCTCCCTGCGGGCGCTCGCGTCCAAGCAGGGCCTGCGTTTCGGCACCGCCGTCGACGCGTCCCAACTGGGCACCAACAAGGCCTACACCGGCATCGTCAATACCCAGTTCTCCGTTGTCACGGCCGAGAACGCCATGAAGTGGGACGCTGTGGAGCCCAGCCAGGGCGTCTACGACTGGAAGGCCGCCGACGATCTGGTGCGGTCCGCGCAGCACAACGGGCAGGCGGTCCGCGGCCACACCCTCATGTGGCACAACCAGCTCCCGAGCTGGCTGACCACCGGGGTCGGCGACGGCTCCATCAGCAACGCGCAGCTGCGCGACATCCTCCGCAGGCACGTCACCGACGAGGTCACCCACTTCAAGGGCAAGATCTGGCAGTGGGACGTGGTCAACGAGGTCTTCGCCAACTCCTGGGAGACCCCGCAAGCGGACGGCCTGAACGCCGACGACTTCTGGATTCAGCACCTCGGCTCGGGCATCGTCGCCGACGTGTTCCGCTGGGCACACAAGGCGGACCCGAAGGCCCTGCTGATGTACAACGACTACAACATCGCGGGCGAGGACGGGACCAACGTCAAATTCCAGGCTGTCTACACCTTCGTCAAGCACCTGCGCAAGCAGGGTGTCCCGATCGACGGCATCGGCGAGCAGGGCCACCTCGACACCCAGTACGGCTTCAACGCCCAGCAGTACCAGGCCGATCTGCAGGCCTTCGGCGACCTGGGTCTGAAGGTCGCCGTCACCGAGGCCGACGTGCGCACCTTCGTCAACAACGCTACCGACCAGGTGCCCACCAGCTCGCTCGCCGAGTTCGCCCAGCCCTACGAGTTCTCCGAGCTGCTCAAGGGCTGCGAGCTCGTCCGCCAGTGCATCTCTTTCACGGTCTGGGGCGTCCACGACGGGGACTCGTGGATTCCGGGGACGTTCAGCGGTGAGGGCTACGGCCTGCTCTTCAACGTCAGCATGCAGCCCAAGACGGCGTACTCCACACTCCAGCAGGACCTGAAGACCGCGGCAGGCGTCCCCCGCCACGGCTCCGGGAGCTAGTAGGTGTATTGATCACGAGCGTTGTTGACACGTGCCGGTGCTTGATCATGGCGAAGACCTCCGGTGTGGTGGAGCTGTCTAGGACTGCACCGCACGGAGGTCTTCGTGTCCCACCGTAATGCCCGGCTGACCGTTCACGGCAGACGAATCCTTGTGCGTGTCCGCTCGGGTCGCCCGGTCGCGCATGTGGCCGCCGCGATGGGCATCTCACGGAACTCACCTTCGGCGTCACCCACACCACCAGCCGCGGGATCCAGTCCAGCCCCGTCATCGCCCTCCTCGGAAAATCCTTCGCCAACCGCGAAGGATCCATCCGTCACCCGTGCCCCGAGCTGTCCATCACCGATGTCTTCGCCGACAACCTGCGCACCATCATGTTCGGCCTCGCCCAGGAGACCCTCTCCGAACAGCAGGCCGCCCGAACCGCATTCGAACTCATGATCGCCGCGCCCGGCAGTCTCCAGCAGGCACGCGGCATCCTGCGCGACCTCGCCGACCACCACCTCACCCCGGATGCTGCGGCCGGCACACACCACACCCGCCCAGCATTCATCCTGGCCTCGGCCATCATCTGGAGCAGCCGCAGAAGATAACCGCGAACGGTCGCCGGACACCGACAGCAGCTCTGCCCCACCGTGCGCCCGGTACAGGGCAGCGCATCACAGATCAACGGGGAACCGAACCCGGGCCCGGCGCCCGCCGGAGCGTCGGGATCACCGATCCGACCGAATGCACCACGAGTGCCGGGGTAGGCGGCTGGTCACATCTCGTCGTTACGGGGGTCTCATGTCTGCCCATGAACGTCCTGCTGGCCCTTCCGGCCCGCGGACCGGCGATGTCCTCGACGACCGGTACCGGTTGGACGAGATCCTGGGCACCGGCGGGACTGCCGACGTCTTCCGGGCGGCCGATCTGAGGCTGCGCCGCGAGGTGGCGGTCAAGGTGTTCCGCCCGGGCGCCACCGCCATATCCGCCGATCGGTTCTGCGAAGAGGCCATCCTGCTCGGCCGGCTGGCGCACCCGGCTCTGCTCGCGGTCTACGACGCAGGCCGGTACCTCGGCGGTGCCTACGTGGTGATGCACCTGGTGAAGGGCATCACTCTGCGGGAGCGCATCCATGACGGAGCCCCGCTCACCGATGCGGACGTGGCACGGCTCGGCGGGCAGTTGGCCCTCGCGCTGGCGCACGCCCACGCGGCCGGGATCGTCCACCGCGATGTGAAGCCCTCGAACGTCCTGCTCGGTCCCGACGAAACCCCGTATCTGGCCGACTTCGGAATCTCGCGTCTTATTGACGAACCCACCCGAGCGGAGCCTGGCACCGTCGTCGGCACGGTGCCCTATCTGGCCCCGGAACAGGTTCTCGGCAGAGGTTCCAGTCCGGCCAGCGACATCTACTCGCTTGGACTGGTTCTGCTCGAAGCGGTGAAAGGCGAAAAAGAATATCAGGGGGCGCCGCTGGAAGCGAGTGCGGCTCGGCTGCTCCGGTCGCCGGAGATCCCGCAGCGGCTGTCGGCAGAGCTGGCACACGTCATCGAGGCGATGACCCGCACCGAGCCCCGGGAGCGACCCGACGCCCAGCGCTGCGCCGAACTGCTGCACCGAGCGGCCCTCTCCCGTTCACCGCGTGCGGGTGCCGCCCTCGATGTCCCCACCCGACCCAGCCGGACCACCGGCCATGGTGATCCCGCGCGCCCAGGGCGCCAGCGGGGTGCGCTGGCCGGCCTCACTGCCGTCGTCGTGCTGGCCGCGACGGGGGCGACTCTGCTGGCCATGGACGGCGGCCCCACCGCCCAGGACGCGACCACCCACCGCTCTGCCCCGGCCAGTCCGGACAGTCCGGCCAGCCAGGCCACTCCGACCGGCACACCGTCCAGCGGGGGCAGAGCAGCGCCGATCGGCTCCCCGACGACCGGCGCACCTTCCGGAAAGCCACGACACTCAGTCGTGCCGAAACGGTCCCTCCCGGCTGGCCACCCTGCCCCGCCCGCGGCCGTAAACCGGCCCGCGCCGGCCGCCCATCCGGCTCCCCCCGGCAAGAAGAAAGCACCGGCGCCCGCGGCCAGGGGAGCCGGATCGCCGCAGCATCCAGCCGCTGGAAAGAAGAAGGCGGCGGGCGTGCAGCCAGCCCCCGCGGCCGGCCCGGGCACGGTGGCCAAGCTGCTCCAGCCCTAGTACTCCCGTTGCAGTTCGCCATTGCTGCTGGTCAGGGGTACCTTTCTGAGTGTATCGGGCTGATACGCCGTCAGGGGAGTCTGCCTTGTCGCCCATTCCCGGGCGCTGACCTGGTCGGTGGGTGCCTGGCCCAGGGGGACGCGGGAGCGGTGCAAGGAACGCCTGCCTGAGCTGGGGGTCGCTGGCGGCGTTGGCGCGGACTCTGCCGGCACGGATGGCCGCGTCCGCCCAGTTAGTTCTGGCCCATCCTCGCAGTACCGATGCGCTGTCCACCGTCCTCGTTGCGAACCCGGGTGGGGACACGGTCGCCGCGGCAGATCGTCTGCGTCCTCGGCGGCGCGTGCCAGGGCCGCGCAGCTCACCGGGCAGACCGGGCAGGGTGCGACCTGGGCTGCCCAGTGCTCGGGCTCCTCGGCCGCCCAGGTGTGCCGGACACCTCCACACAGTCCTGGACCGTTGGCTGAACCACCGTGTTCCGGACTGTGATGCGTCGAGGTGCCAGAGCTGGATGGTGGAGTCGCCACAAGCCCCGGCCACCGTGCGGCCGTCGTGGCTGAAGGCGACCGACCAGACGGCGCCATAGTGGCCGGTGAGGGGGCGAGGCATTCCGCATAGCCTCACGGACGGCGGAGACCACCTCGAGCGCCAACTCGCAGGGTGCGCCTATCAGGCAGGCGGGTCACCCGGTCGGACGGCCACGCGCACAGATTGCCCGTCAGAAGATCTCGTATCGCTGCCGGGCCGGCCTTGCCCCAGCCCAAGTTGAGGACATCCGGATGGGCGTCCTTGGCGTTCCCGATCAGCAGGGCACGGGACCTGGACAGATCACGGTCCACCGAGCAGCTCCTCCAGGAGCGGGAGAGCTTCCTCGAGGGTGTCGGCCGTGATCTCCAGCGTCGTAGCGCCGTGCCGGATCGTCTTTCTCGAACGCACCGAAGGCGCGGTGGCCGTGCGACGATGACGCCGGCACGGTCGCCCCTGCCCGGGAACCAGCGGCGCCCGGGCTGATCAGCCTGGTCTCTGCTGGGCCGTTCAGTCCGGCGCCGGGTCATGAGGGCCGGTCGAGGAGGACGCTATCGGTGCTCGGCGCGCCGCCGGGCCGCGGCGCGCTTGCCCCCGCGCCGCTCTGTCGCCGAGCCCCGGCGCGAGCTGTCGGCCCGACGCGGGGCGCCTTGGTGTCCGTCGGCGCCTGCTGGCGCTTTCCGGTGCCGGTCGACGGCGCCGCGTCGCACCTTGTGCGACCGCGCATCCGTCTCCTCGGCGTCGCCCCGGTCGTCCTCGTCCGCGGTGCCGCTTTCTTCTGCCTCGTCGGCGACTCGCCCGGCGCTGCCGCTGACATCCCCGGCGATCTTCCGGGCGTCCTCGGTTGCTCCTTCGACGGCTCGGCCGGCCCCGCCGCCGACCTTCTCAGCGGACTTCCCGGCCCCCTCACCGACGTTCCCCACCCCGCTTCCGGCACCGCGGCCGATGTCACCGGCGGCCCGGCCCGCACCGGACCCGACGTCGTCAACAGCGGATCCGACGGAGGACGTGAGATTTTCGAGGATCTGCGGATTCCGGTCGATGGTGGTCAGCACCCGGCCGATGACCTGCGCCAAATTGTCCAGCCGGACCTTGAGCAGCGCCTGCGCGTCCACACCGGTGATGTCGAGCTTCACCCGCCCGAGGACCAGGTCGACGCCGACGTTGAGCTTCAGCAGATCGAGGACCTCGGCCTGGAGCGAGACCCGACCTCGCAGATCCTCGACCTCCAGATCGATCTCGTCCACATGCAGCGTGGGCACGTCGAGCAGGACATCCGGTGTCTGCTGGGCCTGCTGGGCCTGCTGGGCCTGCGGCGCCGCTGTGGGGTCCGGAGTCTCGTCACCGACCTCCGGCGTCTGCGACCGCTTCTGCTCTTCGATGATCTCCGCGTCGCCCATGGCATCCCTTGAATTGCTAGAAAACGGACAATCCCCCTCATTCCACGGTAACGCCGATGATCCAGCCCGACAGCAGAGGCCGGACGCCTGGCGGCCGAGCCGGTGGCGCGGGCCCGGTCGGCGGTGGCGGGGCATGAGAGGCGGCACATCGCCCGGTCGGGTGGCTGAGGGATTCCATCGGCACGGCGGCGACGATCGTGGCCAGCACCCGGTCCCGGGCCTGGGTGAAGACCTCCTCGGGCAGGACTCGCAGCGCGGCGTCCAGGCGCAGCATCGCCAGGCCCACGGCGATGCTCGTGGACCCCGCCGCCCCGGCCCCTGCGCCGAAGGTGCTGGCCAAGCTCACCGAGACCCACGCCAAGCTGCAGCTGATCGTGCTGACGCATTTCCACTACGACCACGTCGGCGGTGCTGACGCCCTGCGCGACGCTACTGGCGCCCGCGTGGCCATCCACCACGCCGATTCCGGCGCGCTGCGCGCCGGCGGCCAGCTGTACGTGACCCCCCGCCGGCCCCTCGGCCGGGTACTCGCCCCCAGTGTCATGCGCGGGTTGGAAGAACCCGTCATCCCAGACCTCGAACTCGACGACGATGAAGACCTCACCCAGCACGGTGGCATCGGCCGGTCCTTCTGGACCCCCGGCCACACCCCCGGCTCGGCGAGCGTGCAGCTGCCCACCGGCACCGTCCTGGCCGGAGACGCCTTCGGCGAGGCCCTTTTCCCGCGGCACGGCGCCGAACTCCCGCTGTTCGCCGACGACCTGGACATCGCCCGGCGAAGCCAGCTCGCCATCATCGACGCCGCCCGCGGCGACGTACGCGTCGCGCACTACGGGCGCCTTCAGGAACGCTCACTGGCCAAACTGGCACAGCGCCTGCGGGGCGCCGACGCACGGCCGGCATGAGCCGCGCCTGTCCGACCGAGTGGCCCAGCCGGCAGACCCGCAACATCGCCAAGACCAGCCGGGCGATCCGCGATGATCTTGATGGATTGTTGGTGGCCCGGGAGAGCGCGACGTCGGGGGGCGTTGCCGGCCTGGGTGTGGCCCTTGCGAGCGGCGAAATCGAAAAGCGCGGGAACCCCGACCACCCGGCCGAGACGGACAGCACCTCGATACCGTCTGCACCGTATCGACGCGCGAGAGGACCGTCGCGGTCGCCGAGTGCCGTTATTCGCTGGACGCCAGATACGCGGCTGCCCGTTCCGCGATTGCCAGGACCGTCGCGTTCGGGTTGCCCGAGATAATCGAGGGCATAACCGAAGCGTCGGCAATGCGAAGTCCGCTGATTCCATGAACGCGAAGGTAGGGATCCACCACCGAGTGAGTGTCCGTACCCATCCGGCAGGTACCGATGAGATGATTGTACGAGAAAAGGCTGCGGCGGATGTAATGGCGGATATCGCTGTCGTTCCGGCTATCCGCGCCGGGGGCTACCTCTGCCTCACGCCATTCCGTCAGCGCCTTAGCCTCGCCGATTTTCCGGGCCTGTCGCACACCCACCAAAAGCCGGTCCATATCGCGTTCGTCGCCCAGGTAATTCGGGTCGATGAGGGGATGGGCGGAAGGGTCGGCGTTGACAAGACGAATCGACCCGCGGCTGGCAGGTTTCATCAGCGAGACGGTCACGGTGTATCCGCTCTCGGCTCCGGGCCGTGCACGCGGATACAGGGGAAAATCGAAGAAGATGATCTGCAAGTCCGGCTGTCCGGAGAGGCCGCTGCTGAAACGGATCAGGGGTCTGCGGACGAAGGCCCTGCCTACTTCTTGCGAAGCCGAGTAGGAAATGGGCGTCAGTGTGTGGTCCTGCAAGTTCTCTCCGATTCCGGGGAGGTCCGCCACCACGTCGACTCCGACTTCGCGCAGATGATCCGCCGGACCCACTCCTGACACCATCAGGAGCTGCGCCGACCCGATCGTCCCGCTGGCGAGAACGACCTCACGCCGCGCGTAAGCCGTTTTTTCCTCGTTGCCTCGGCTGTAGACCGCCCCGCGGCATGCCCCCTTGTCAATGAGGAGCTTGCGGGCTGGCGCGTTGGTGAGCACGGTCAGATTGCGACGATGGAGGACGGGTCGCAGGTATGCGTCGGCGGCGGACTGGCGCGCACCGTCAACGACGTTCACTTCGCTCCAGCTCACGCCTTCGCCGTCCGCACCGTTGAGGTCGTCTGTTCGGGAATATCCTGTTTCGATCGCAGCGTCCATCACAGCATCGAACAGTGGATTGACTTGATCGGATGGACCCACGCGCATCGGGCCGCTCGTACCCCGGTAAGAAGGATCACGCCCCGGCGCGGTTTCGCTCCGTTTGAGAAAGGGCAGCACCGACTGATAATTCCAGCCTGTAGCCCCTGCTGTTTCCCAGTCGTCATAGCTGAGGGGATGGCCTCGGAAATGCAGCAGTGCATTGATGCTGCTTGACCCCCCGAGCACCTTCCCGCGCGCCAGCGGATGCACGGCGTCGTCCGTCTGGGATTGCGGCGTGCTCGAAAAACCCCAATCGACTTCCGTGCCGGCCAGCATGGGCCACAAGGCCGGATCCGACATGATCGGCGGCCCGTCCGCCGCTCCGGCTTCCAGCAGCAAAACCGTGGTAGCCGGATCTTCGGACAGCCTGTTCGCCAGGACGCAGCCAGCGGTCCCGCCGCCGATCACCAAATAATCGAAGTTTTCCATGGGAGATCCCCTTCCTATACGTCCGTTTTACATGACGCCGTTGGCGCGGTTCTCTGCGACACGCTCTTGCCGGGGCCTTACGGAATCGTGAAGGTGGTCCTGTACGGAAATCCTGGTGCGCTGGCGCCGCCTGAGCCGATCTCATCAGGGATGTTCTGGGGCGGACGGCCCTGGCACAGGGCGGCGAGCAAGGCCAGGAACCGCTGGTCGCCTGCCGGAAGGGCACTATGTGTGAAAATAGTGGTGCTGGCCGGATCGATGCCGGCGGCGAGCAGCACACGGTTGTGCGGTGTGCCGAAATAGTGGCCGAGGTGAAGGGGGCGGCCAGGGCGGTCGGCTTTCAATACACAGAATCGCCCGGCGGCATTGTCTACGAGGTTTTCGAGCTCCGTTTGGGAAGCGCGGGGGTGGACCGGGCCGTACGAGGGCTCCACCCCCGCTACCCGTGTGCCAGGCCTACCAGTTCTGGTCCCCGGAGCGGACGAACACCTCGCTGACAGCCACCCTGCGGTCGCTGGTGACGATGTAGGCGACCGTCTCTGCGACGTCTGAGGGCTGCAGCCTCTCGATGGCCTGGATCTGGGCCTCGATTCCCGCGCGGAGCTCTTCCCGCGTGTGGGAGGCCAGTTCGGTATCGACGTTGCCGGGTTCGATGACGCTGACCCGTACCCGCAGGGGCTGCGTCTCCTGGCGAAGCGCCTCGGAGAAGCCGTTGATCCCGAACTTCGTGAGGTTGTAGACGGCCGTGCCGGGACGGGCGACAGGCCGTCCGGAGGAGCTTATGTTGACCAGGTCCGCGGTCCGTCGAGGGCCCTGCTCGGCGGCCTTGATCAGCTGTGGAAGTGCCGCATTCGTGACGTACAGCACCCCCAGGACGTTGACATCGATCATCCGCTCCCATTCGCCCTCCGGAGCGTCCATGAACGGCCCCATCAGCACGACGCCGGCGTTGTTGACGACCGTGTCCAGACGGCCGGGGGTGCTCACCGTCTGTTCGACGGCCTCGTGAGCGGCCGTGCGCGTGGTGAGGTCGGAGACGATGGCCTTGGCCGTGCCACCCTGGGATTCGATCGTGGCGACCACCTCTGCCAGGCGGTCCGCCCTGCGGGCGACGAGGGCCACTTGAAGCACCCTCCCGGGCGGGCCGTTGTGCGGTGGCGGCCCCGATGTCGCTGCTGGCACCGGTGACCAGCGCGACTGTGTCTTCCAGTGCTTTGCCCATGTCCGTGCCCTTCTCCCACGGTCGCTGACGCGACGGCCACCCGGCCGTCCGGTGACCCGAAACCGGCCTTCCTGGAGAACTCGGAGCCAATCTCCGGATCGGGGGCCACGGTGTGAGCCGCGGAGCGGTCCCAGCCCGACCGCTCGATCGCCCTGAGATGCGTGGCGAGGCAGGGCCGAAGGTCTTCTTCCAGGTGCCGGTGGCGTCGTGTTTCCCGGAGGGCGCGAAGAACGGGACACCTTCGATGTCCACGATCACCTGGCCGTCGGCGGCTGGATCCTGGCCGCCGGTCAGCTCTGGACCGGAGGCCCCGTCAATCGCAGGTTGCCGCTCTGGGCGGCGCCCCGTTGGCCGGGGTGGCGGGATGACCGGCCGCGCGGAATCGGTAGGAGGTACCCGGCCGGGCGGGCGTCAGTTCATGGCCGGGTGGCCGTGGGCGTCGAGGGTGTGGGACTGCCAGTAGGTGTCCCATGTGTCGTCGACATGAAGGGGGACCTGGCCCTTGGGGTAGCGGACGTAACCGGCGGGCGGTTGCTGGCCGTTGGTCACGCAGGCGCCGCCGAGCGAGGAGCCGACGGCGGCGACCGGGTATTCGTTCGACATGCACATGTGGTCGCGGACATCGGTGTCGCAGGCCGTGCTGAGCCCTGTCAATGCGGCGGCCGTCAGGAACAGGCCGGCTAAGGACGACCACCGGGTGCCGCGGCGTCCGGGACGGTAACCGGGAAGGCCTCGGGGGCGGGTCGCGGGGAGTGCGACGGGAAGGGTCTGGTGTCGGCCGGTGATCTTCACGGTTGCTGCCTCTCACGTTGGTTCTCGCTGGTGAGATCAGTCTGGCCAGCAGCCGCAGTGCCCTCATCGGGGCTCGTACTCAACCGAGGGTGAGTACGGGCGGTCCGTACGGCCGGTCCCGGTGAGTACAGGCGCGCACCGCCCGGCCCTGTGTTGTCGGACGGGCTGAAGGGCGCAGGCATTTCCGCCGGCCCCTGAACGGGCGTCGAGCACCCGGCGGACGTACAGCCAGTACCCGGCAACGACGGAGCCGCCCGGTCCCATGGGGTCCGGCGCGGAAGCGGAGGTGCTGCTCCGCTCAGTTAGGCTGGGGTCGGTCGAGGGAGGTCGGACATGGGCGAGCCGGAAGAGCCCGGACAGTCGGTGCGGCCCCGGCGCAAGGACGCCGCGCGCAACCGGGAGGCGCTGATCGCCGCCGGGCGGGAGTTGTTCGACGCGGGCGGCCTCAGTCCGACTCTTGACAACGTAGCGCGGCGGGCCGGAGTCGGTGTGGGCACCGCCTACCGGCACTTCGCCAACAAGTACGAACTCGCTGACGCCGTCCTCGCCGACTCGTTCGATGCCATGCTGGCGGAGGCCGAGCGGGCAGCCGCGCACAGGGACGCCCTGGCCGGACTGGCGGCTTTCTTCGACGCGGTCCTGCGGCCGCAGGCCGCCAAGCGCGCACTCCTTGACTTCCTGCGCAGTTCTCCCGAAGGCCCGCTGCTGCCGGATGTCCGCACCCGGGTCGAGGCGTGCATCGAGCGGTTGCTGGAGCGCGGACAGGCTCAGGGCACGATCCGAGCGGAGATCACATCGACAGACATCGGGGTGCTGATGTCCCTGATGACAACGCTCATCGATACCTACGGCAGGGCGGCCCCCGATCTCTGGCGCCGGTTCGTCCCCCTGTTGCTCGACGGCCTGCGTTCCGGGGTTCCCACTCCGCTGCCCGTCCCGCCCCTGGGGCGTGGGGAGTTCCTCGCCCTGGTCAACGGCGAAGGGGACTGACGCGGTGGGAGCGCAGTCAGGTACCCGTGGACGGCGGCGCGGGGGAGCAGTGCCGGGCCGCCCGGACGGCGGGAGTGCAGGTAGCCGCTGGTCGCCGACGCGACAAGGGTGCTGATGAGGCCGTGCTGATGGAGCGGCACAAGATCTCGTCCAGCGCCTTCGAGATCCTCTGCCGTCTGCGGGATCTGGAACCGTAGCCCGTGCGGGCGACGGTCGGCGAACTCGTCGGCGTGAGCCCCACCCGTGCGTCCCGGCCGGTGCAGGAACTGATCGACAGCGGCCACCCGCGCCGCAGCGTCGGCCAGGGTGACGGCCTCCCTGATCGGCTATCACCGAGGAGGGCCGTACGTATGTGGACGCGGTGGCCGGACCTACCGAAGCAGCCGTGCGTCAGTGCCCCGTGGCGCCGCTCGGCGAGCAGGACGTAGCCGCCCGCATCCGCCTCCGGCGGAAACTCGAGGCTGCCGGGGGCTGAAGCGGCGGGAGCCGGCGACCCGGCCCCGGCCGGGCGGCACGCGCCGAGGGAATGGCACGGCGATGTCCTGGCCGAGGATGTCGGGCTGCCCCAGGACGACACCCGCGCCGCGTGCACCGTCCTCTTGGATCCGTAGGGGCGACAGTCCTCGGCCCGGCCGCCGTCCCTGACACATCTCCGCCCACGCCGGCAGGCGGCTGCGGCGGATGGCCCATAGGGGCATGCCCGGCGAAGCCCCAGCAGGCCGGCAAGAGCGGGCCTGGTTCCGGTCGGCCCGGCGGGGCGCGCGCGGGATCGTGCATCCGAACGATGTGGAGATCCATCTCCGATTCGGAGTACAGTGAAACGGAGATGGATCTCCGATTGGTCTTCCGTCGACCGCGCCGCCTACCCGGCGCTGTCCTGACCCACACTGCGCAAAGGATCGACTCGATGGCTACCTCGTCACCCCCCGTCTGGCTCATCACCGGAGCCTCCCGAGGACTGGGCCTCCACTGGGCCAGGGCCGCACTCTCCCGTGGCGACCGCGTTGCGGCCACTGCCCGGAACTCCTCGTCACTGGATCCGCTGGTGGGCGAGTTCGGCGATCAGGTGCTGCCGCTGGCGTTCGACGTGGCGGACTCCGCTGCTGTCCGGCAGGCCGTGGGAGAAACCGAACACCGCTTCGGCGGCATCGACGTCCTGGTGAACAACGCCGGCCACGCGCTGCGGGGAGCCGTCGAAGAGGTCTCCGAGGAGCAGGCGCGGGCGCAGTTCGATGTGAACTTCTTCGGCGCACTGTGGACCGCTCGGGCCGTGCTCCCGGGCATGCGGGCCCGCGGACATGGCAGGATCATTCAAGTCTCGTCCTATGGCGGCCTCGTCGCGTACCCGACTATGGGCCTCTACCACTCCTCCAAGTGGGCGCTGGAGAGCATGAGTCAGGCCCTGGCCGCCGAGGTCGCCCATCAGGGAATCCTGGTCACCCTCATCGAGCCGCTCACCTTCGCGACCGGCCTCGGTGCCACCGCTCCGGCAGTCGATCCGATGCCGGAGTACGAGCCAGTCCGCGAAGCGCTCATGGCCGGGATGAAGGACGCGCCGTTCGTCACGGGCGACGCGGCGACGACGGCGGACGCGCTGCTCGCGATCGTCGACGCCGCCGACCCGCCACTGCGCGTGCTCTTCGGCACGGGCGGCATCGAGCCGCTGCGGGAGGAGTACGACCGAAGGATCGCGGAGTTCCGGGCGTGGGACCACATCGCCCGCCTGGCGCAGGGTGTGCAGGAGTGACTCGGCGGCCTGCGTGATCGGGTGGCCCGTCCGCCACCCCTTGCGAGGTGGGCGGGCCGGCCGTGGCAGGTGGTGCCGCCATCGCAGCTCCACCCGCGAGAACCGGTGGCCGACGTGCACCAGCGGTTCCTTCCGTTCCCCCGACCACACGTCGGACCGCACGGCATCGTGTACGTCGAGCACAACGGCCCGCCGCACCCGAGGTCACGCCGCGCACCTGACGGCACATCAGCCCATCAAGGTCCAGGATGGCGCGGACATGAGCGGCTGCCTCTCACAATGGCCGGTACGGACCGCCGTTCCGACGAGGTCCGTCGCCACCCACAGCCCGCGCGGTACATGGGAGGCGAAGGTACCCGGGGCACGGACGGCCGCGGCCTGCCGGTGGGCATTCTTGCAATCCGCCGTCCGATGGCCGCGTCGGTGCGTACGTGCCGGGCGTCATGCCGTGGCGAGAGAGCATGGCCGCGCTCGCTGCTGAACAGCACCCGATCACCCTGCAAGCCCTTCAGAACCGCTCAGGCGACTCGCCTGGAAGACCATCCCTCGCGGTTCCTGCCGACGCCGACCGGTGACAATGCGGCGGATACCTTCCCGGCACGACTGAACGAGCGGAGTGAGGATCGCGACACTCCGGTGTCCGATGAGGCCCGTCGCCGCGCAGTTGACGGCACTCACCGGAGGGGAGAAGGAGACCTCGGCCCATGGCCTGGCCGCCGTTGACTGGGCTTGATCCGCTTTGGCGGACATTCGAGATCGGGGGTTCTGCCCCGGGAGGATGTGAGCTTGTTCTGGTTTGACGGACGCCGTTGGTGTGGTGGTCGGGTGGGGGGTGCGGTTTGGTAGTCGCCGTGGCTGCTGTGCGGGTGGTGCAGGTTGTACCGGCTCTCGATGGAGTCGGAGATTGAGGTGCGTGCGGTGGCTCGGGTGGGCCAGGTGGTTGTGTCGAGCAGTTCGCGTTTGATGGTGGTGAAGAACGGTTCGGCGAGTGCGTTGTCCCGGCGCTGGCCGGTGCGCCGACCGACAGGCGGATCCCGGTGGCGGGGCGGCGAGTTGCTGGCTGGTGTACTGCTCGGGTTCAGCCGGTCGTCGCAGCACCGGATTCCTGGAGGGATTACAGGTGCTCGTCGAGGGCTTCGGCGGGGGTCTTCCAGGCGAGGGCGTCTGCCCGTGATACTCCCGCACCGCCCGCTGCCGGTTCCCCGCACCTATCACAAACCCCCAGTTCACGAGGGTGTTGCGACGACCGGTTGAGTCCGCCGAAGCTCCCTTGACCGAAGCGGGTGACCGGGGGAGGCCCTCCCGCTGCGGCCCCGGCCCGGGGCCGGACGCATCCCAGGCGTCCCGGATCTCCCGGCCGCGCCCGGTGTGCGGGCGTCGGCATCCATGCGGACACCGTGTGCCCGCCCGGTCCGCTCCGGCCTCGCTGCGCCTGGCCGTTTCCGGGACCCCGGCGGCATACCCGCCTTTGTCCGCGACCCCCGGGTGCCGGCGCGCGGCCCTGTTATCCGGCGCCGTTTGCCGCCGTCAGGCGCCGCCGTTCACGTGGAGGGGGCTGCCGGTGATCCACTGGGCCCGGTCGGAGAGAAGGAATGCGATCGCCTCGGCGGCGTCGCGGGGGTCGCCCACGCGGCCCAGCGGGATCTGGGCGTGCGCGGCGGCCGCGTTCGCGCCCGTCGCGCCCATCATCGTCTCCAGGAGTTCGGTGCCACCGGGGGTGTCCACCATCCCGAGGACGACGGTGTTGACGCGGATGCCGGCCGGGGCGAGCTGGGCGGACAGGCCCTTCGACCATGCCTCCAGAGCCGCCTTCGCCGCGGCGTAGTGCATGAGGGGCGCGGGCGGGTTGGCGCTGACGCCGCTGGAGACGTTGACGATCGACGCCCGCTCGCTCTCCTTGAGGGCCGGCAGGGCCGCTGCGGTCAGCCGGACCGCCGACATGAAGTTGATCGCGAGGGAGTCCTCCCACTCCTCGTCGGGGATCTCGTCGAAGTGCACGCGGGCGGCGCCCGCGTTGTTCACCAGGATGTCGAGGCCGCCGAGGGCGTCGAGCGACTCTTCCATCAGGCGGCGGGCCCCGTCGGCGGTGCGGATGTCCGCACTGATGAAGGTGGATCCCTCCGGCGTGCCCGCGACCCGGCTGCGGGCGCTGGTGACCACGGTCGCCCCGCCGTCGATGAGGCGCCGCGCCAGGGCCGCGCCGATCCCGCGCGACCCGCCCGTCACGAGGGCGCGCCGCCCGGCGAACTCGCCCGGGGCCGGAACCATGGGAATAAAGCTGTTTATAACAGACATGTGGACTACTCCAAGGTGTGGCGTTTCGTATGAAGACATGGCAAATTGCCGGCCCCGCACTGCTGCACGGCCAGGAGGGATACCGCCGGCTCGGCGACCCGAATGTTGAGAGCAAAACTATCATACTCAGAGTCTGATGAATGTGCGGGACGGGTCCGCGCCACGGGCCTCTGCCGCCCTCACGAGGCGCAAAAGCGCCGGCGCTGAGGTCGCTGCCGGTGCGGGGGCGGATGGGCGCGCCGACATGCCCGCTAGGCTCGACATCGACGGAACCCTGGCCCCCGGGCCGCACGGGAGGCGCGGGCAAGGCGGCGCGCCGGCACGGCAGAACGGACCAGGAGCAGGGACCATGACCGCGAACCAGCCCGGCAGAGCGACCTACCGCTCAGCTGTCCGGGCCCGGCAGGCCGAAGCCACCCGGCGCGCGGTGGTCACCGCTGCAGCCGGGCTCTTCGCCGCACGCGGCTACGCGGCCACCTCGATCGACGCCATCGCCGAGGCCGCGGGAGTGAGCCGCTCCACCGTCTTCACGGCGGCCGGTGGCAAGCCCTGGCTGCTCAGGACCGCCTACGACCAGGCGCTGATCGGCGACGACGACCCCGCCCCCCTCGCCGACCGGCCCGAGTCGCGGAGGATGCGCGAACTGGGCGACGGCCCCGCCATCATTGCCGCCTACGCCGACATCCTCGCGCGCATCGTGGCAGGGGTGTCGCCCCTGTACGAAGCCGTCCGCACCGCGGCCGACACCGACGCGGACGTGGCCGCGCTGTGGGCAGACATCGGACGCCAGCGGCGCGAGGGCGCGCAGCAGATCGTCGCCCTCCTCG
The DNA here is from genome assembly GCF_042650325.1 of Streptomyces polygonati. Lineage (NCBI taxonomy): Bacteria > Bacillati > Actinomycetota > Actinomycetes > Kitasatosporales > Streptomycetaceae > Streptomyces > Streptomyces polygonati. The sequence goes on from NZ_JBHSBB010000048.1 coordinate 32,107, forward strand.
CCGCCGCCGGCGCCCTCGTCCCGCGCCTCGCCCCGGACCGGGCCGCCGACGTGGTCACCGTCTACAACGACCCCGGGCTGCACCGGCACCTCGTCGGCGACCGGGACTGGACGCACGAGGAGTTCCGCGACTGGCTCGCCCGCGCCCTCCACCACGAACTGCTCGGCTGAGAGCTGCCCTCCTCGGGGCGGCCGCGTTCATCCGGAGCCGTCCCCGGGACCGCCCGAGGCCAGCCCGCCGCGCTCAGGCGCTGCGGCCGGGGAGCCCGCTGACAGGCGCCGGTGCGCGGTCGACCCACGCGGCGCTCTCCTGGTGGGCCAGCACCCGGTCCGCGATCTCGTCCTTGCGCGCCCACCACACGTCGTCGCGCTCCCGCAACCGCGTGAGGACGCGATCCAGGACGCGCACCCGCGACGCGTGCCCCGAGAGCCGGTCGTGAAGGGCCAGGACGAGAAGCCGGCGCTTTCAGTGGGTTCGACCCGGCGGCCTACGAGCGGCAGGTAGTCGACGAGTTCGAGCAGCTCTACGAAGAGGGCAGCCGAAGTTGTAGCTCACGATGTCGTTCAGGTGCGCCGTGTACGGCACCGTGACGAACGGCTGATCGTTGATCTTCTGCAGGAAGGGCTCGTCCGCCGACATATCGTCGATGTGGTAGCGGAACCCCAGTTCCTGGAGGATCTCGAGCGTGTTGACGCCCGGCCGGATCCAGTAGTCGGTATAGCCGACGGGGCGGGCCCCGGTCACCTCATGGATGGCCCGCACGTTGTCGGCGATCCACTGCTTTTCCTCGGCGCGCCCCAGATGGTACTGACGCTGCCATCTGAGCCCGTGCGCGCCGGCCTCGTGTCCCCGGCTCACGAACTCCGCTGCCAGCTCGGGGTGGCGGCGGACCGCTTCCCCGATCATGTACGCGCTGACTTTGACGCCGTGTTTGCCGAAGAGGTCCAGCAGCCGGGGCGGGCCCTCCCGGGCGCCGTACTCGTAGAAGCTGTTCTGCCCGAGATCCGGATACCCGGGGAGGATGGTCTCATCGATAGGGCCGGGGGCCCTGCTGATCGGCTGCCCCCCGGTTTCGAACTGCACCGTCAGCGATACCGCCAGCCGAGCGCCGCCGGGCCAGAAAGCGTCGTCTGATGCCATCGCCGTTCCCTTCGACCGAAAGGGGCGGAACGAGCGGCACCCCGCCGACGGATGCGTGCGACGCCCGACGTGCTGCCGACGCCGCTGTACCGGTCTTGACCTGGGCCGACGGGCCGATGACAGACGGGCTGGTGGTCCGGCGGGTCGATATCTCCGGTATTGCGGCTTTTCGGCGCACATAGGACGCTCATCCACGGCATGCACACTGTCAAGGAAGCAGGCGACGGGGCATTCCGCGCCTGACCTTTCGCCGGTACGGAAACAGCCCCACCGTCTATTGCGCAGCCCTTTCGCGGCGCCGACCGTGGGGGTCAGGGAGGCATCGCGTCCGGCGCCGCGCGGCGGCAGCAAGTGTGACCTTCACCAGCGGCCCGTTGGCCTGCGGCAACTCCCGGTCCATGTCCTCGCTCACTGTTCTAATTCGGTTCGATTCCCTGGTGGAGCGCAGTGCGAGGCATGTGGAACACCATCGGCGCGGCGGTGCGGCAGTCGTTCCACGGACATCGCTACCGCAGGTCACAGCCCGTGGAACGCTGGTAAGCGGCGGCCCGGGCGAACGCCGCACCTGCTGTCCCGGGCGGTTGTGCCCGCCCGGACGGGAGCAACTGGGAACGCCCGATACTGTCCAGGATCGTCATGGAACGTCTGGGAACTACATGAAAGCTGATCAATGATCTGGGAATCGTAAATATCTTCGCGTATCGGAGTGGAATCATGCTAACCCGGCAGCGTGGAACGACTCCCACACCGGCCGCACCGCACCAGTGCGCGCACCGTCTGGGGTGCGGCCCTCCCGGTTTCCGGTGCGCGCGCCGTACCGCACTGCACTGCACTGCGCACCGCGCCGGGCACTGAGTGCGCGCATCGGGGTGCGTCCCAGTGCGGACCACGGGGGTGACCGGAGACGGACCGGGCCCCGTCGTCCGCGCTGCCGCCAGTGTTCGTGCTGTGGGGTGGGTGCCCCTTGTCCGCTGGTGCCGGCCGTGGTGTTTCCCCTGGACCGCTTCCGCCGGGAGAGGCGGTCAGGCTGCGGACAGGACATCCGGTGCAGTTGATCTGTCAAGCGGCGGCGGTTGGCTGTGATGTCAGTGGGGTGTGACAGCATCCGCGGATGACAAGTGCACCCGTAGGGCGCGGCCTGGAGATGTTCCGGGTAGGCGACTTCCCCATCTACACGTTGACCTTCGTACGGGGGTTGAGCCCTGTCGAGTTGCTCACCCGCATGGGGGTTGACCAGGAAACCCTCGCACTTCGCGACGGCATAGATTTGTCGGACGACTTCGGCGACAACCTTCTCGACGATGAGGAACCCGTCGTCACCACGGGCATCGACGGCTCATGGACCTGGGCGTGGGAACAGGGTGGTTTGCACGGGCTGGAAGAGCAGATTCTGAGCGCCGTGTCCGTCGGCACCGAGGCCGTTGCCCTGCATTACAACGAGAAGCCGATGTACTGGTTCAAGTACGCGGCCGACGGCGACGTCATCGTCGAGTTTCACACTCTCCAGGCGATTGAGCCGACCGGGCAGGACCCGGCACGGCTCAACGAGTACATGCGACCGTTGGGGCTCGTCCCTGGCGACGGAGCGCCTCTCTACGCCGTCCTGTCGCTTGTCGAGAACGCTTTCGGTATTCGGCTGACGCACCCGGGAGAGGTGGACGACCCGCGTATGAGCGGCCGGTTGAGCCCTTTGCCGGAGTAACTCCTCATGTGACTGGACCGTCCGAGTCAGATGGAGAGGCCTGTCAAGCAGCAGCTGCAAGATCCACCAGCTTTACCGCCCATTAGGGGTTGTTTTCCACGATGGCGGCTGCTCTCCGGTGCGCGCCGCGCCGCTTCACGGCCGTGCGCGCCGGGCCGTGCCTTCCCGCCCGGGGGGTGCGGAGCCGACCGGCAGGAGAAGACCACCGTGACGACCCCCGCCCACCCGGTCCCCGGACCGCCCGAGCAGCCGCCCCGTACGGACACAGCCCGCCTCTCCCCGGCCGAGCGGACGCCGCCCGACCGCGGGCACACCCACGGTCCCGCTCACGGGCACACCGGCGGACCCACGAGCGGCGCGGACCCGCGCGGAGTTGTGCCTGCTCGTAAGGGGGTTTCCCGCTTCGCCCGGGGCGCCAAATCCTCTGTGGCTCCTGCTTCCACCGGCTACGGGGTGGAGCACGGCCTTCGGATACTGCAGGTGCTCGCCTGCACCCGGGTGGCCACGCCCCGCCAGCTCCACACGTGGCTGACCCCGGAGGCCGCGGACACCAGCACGGTCCGCAAGCACCTGCGCGCCCTGGCGAAGGACGGCCTGGCGGCCGCGAACGACACGCGGCGGCCGCACATCTGGTTCCTGACCGCCGCCGGCCTGAGCGAGGCCCGCCGCGCGGGGTTGGCCGACCACCGCACCACGCAGGTGACCGGCGAGCACGTGGCCGCCTCCCCGGCTTTCGCGCACGCCCTGGCCATCACCGACACGGCCATCGCGTTCTCCCGCCGGTCCGGTGCGGCGGTGGGCGAGGTCGGCGACTGGGAGGTGGAAGTCGCCCACCCCTCGGATCGGGCGGTCTGCTCGTCCCGGACGCGGTGCTGCACCTGCGCTACCTGGACCTGCCGCACGTCTTCGCCGAACTGGACCGCGCCACCATGTCGGTGGGCAGGCTGATCGGCAAGGTCGCCGCGTACGACCGCTACCGCTCCTACACCCACCGTCCCGCCGGTCCGCGCACCCCGCGTCCCGCCGGGGCCGGCCCCGGCGGGCTGCCGGACTGGTTCACCCGCTGCCCCCGGGCACGTGCGGAGTCGAAGTTCCCGCCCCTGCCTGTCGTCCTGGCCGACAAGCGGAAGACCCTGCTGGACAACCGGGCCGCCGACGTCCTGGCGGGCATCCGCACCCTGCGCGGCATCCGCTGGCGCGAGCTGGCCATCGGCGTCACCACGCTCCCCGCGCTCCAGGAGCACGGTCCCCTCCACCCGGTCTGGCGCAGCCCCACCAGTGAGACGCCGCTGCGCCTGACCGCCCTGATCAACGGACGGCGCGAGCACGGCGGGTGAAAGGCCGCACAAGGACGGATACCGGACGGGGCCTGTTGCGGCAGGCGGTTACCGCGACGGTTCGGGTTCCAGGGTGCCGGTGATGATGTCCGCGTGGGTGAGCGCGTCGATCATCTCGCGCAGTTCGGCGGGGTCGGCCTGTTCCAGTCCGGTGCGGACGCCCAGACGGCGGGCGCTCCGGTCGCCTCCGCCAGCCGGAGGGCCGGCGGCCTGAACCTGGAGGTCGTCCTGTCCGTCCGAGGTCACTGTGGTGCCGTGGACCGTGCGGCTGACGGCCGGGTACCAGGGGTGGAGCTGGAAGGCCGTGCACACCAGGGCGCCGCGCTCCGTGCGGCCCGTCAGCAGCTCGCCGAAGTCGGGCATGTCCCCTTCGTCGAAGCGCTGGATCAGCACCGCTCGGTCCCGAACCGGCCCGGGCGGCGCCCGACGGTGTAGAAGAGCGGGTCGCCGTAGCGGCGCAGCAGCCGGGTCTGGCCGAGGTCGACATCGGGGCCTCGCGCGTGGTCGAGCACGGCCTGCTGGACGGTTCTCCCGTATCCGCGCCGCCGCCACGGCGGCAGGCGAGCTCGTCCTGGCGAGCGGCGGCGGCGAACTCGTGCCCGTGTCCGTGCGGTCCGACCCCGAGGAGACCCTCGCCGCGGACGACAGCGAAGCGTCCACGGTCGCAGCGTCAGCGGTCGCGGAGTTCCTCGACGCTACGTCCGAGGTTCCCGACGGCTGCGACCTGGAGGAGCACCTCGTCCTCACGGACGGGGACCGCACCTGGACCCCGGGCGATCCGGCAACGGTGGACACGGCAACGGCAGGAGATCCCACCTGGCTCCGGCTCAGGGCGGCTATCAACACAGCGGGTGACGCGCAGACATGATCGACCTGGCCTACCGGCCCGTGGCGCCTTCGAACAGCAGTTTCCGCGAGGTCGGCCGGCCCGCCGCGCAGCGTCCTACCGGCGGATCCCTCAGCTCGGACAGCGGGGCATGAGGTGAGGGAGGATGGTGTGGTGGAGTCTTTGACGCTGGGGGACTGGCGGCCGGCGTCGTTCTTGGTTGTAGCGCAACTCGGTACCACGGTGGAGGATCTGGAGAACCTGGCCTTCGGCGTCGAGCTCGACGAGGTACACGGCGAACACACCGCGGTAGTGCGCCTTCCTGCCGGATTGGTGTTCTGTTTGGCCGCCACGCCCGGAACCCCCCTTGGGGGGTTCGCTCTGCTGTGCGGCGATCCGGAGGGCATGGGCTGGGAAGAGGCGTTGGACGTCTTCCTGTCGCAGACGTCGTTCGAGCTGTCCGCCGTCACCTGGGTCCCCGGTGACGAACCGGAGGGGACGTAACCGCGGCCGCTTCCCGCTGTCAGCGCACTCTCACTACGTCCAGTTCTGCTCGCCGCTCCGGTATGAGCTTGTCGGCCCGACTGCGGCTGTTGTCCGCGAACATGCCGGGCTCGTGCCCGACACCGTCCGCGACTTCGACGTGCTTCCTGGGCACCTGGAGGCGTCCTTCGCGGGCATGGTGCTGCCGGGCGGCTGCGGGGTTCGCCGTCCACTTGCCGGCCTGCGTACGGGGCGCCTGCGCCCGACCTGATCCCGGCCGCCCGCCACCCACGTGGGGGTGCGGGTCAGCTCATTCCAGCCGCTTCATTCCTTGTCGGTGACGGTGCCCTGGAGGACCAGGAAGAAGACCGGGTGCGGGAATTCGGCAGCGGCGCCGGTTCGCGTCCCCGCGCGGTTCCTGCCCCCCCCGGGGATCGCCGCCGTGGACCCCCGCGTCTTCCAACTGAGTGGCGCGGTGGGTGACCGCGGCGGCGACGGCGGGCGGCTACGCAACCGTGTGGTCGGGCCTTCGTGGCCAGCCTGCGTGCGCTACGTGCCCGACGCGGGCGCCGGACGTCGGACCGAGGAGTAGTAGAGCTGCACCTTCCCGAGCGGCTGCGCCGCGACCTCGACCCACCACAGGAGCAAACCGTGCGTGCGCTCCCAGCGGGCGGTGTGCACCGCGTTCGCCGTCCAGTTCACCGCCATCGACAGGGGCGTTCTCCACCGTTCTCGCCTCGCCTGCATCGCCAGCAGGTGAACGCCGGCGGTCACCGGCAAGTGGCCCCCACCGCTCGCAGCCGCCGGCGGGCGAACTTCCCGCTCTGCCCCCTCATATGAGGGGGCAGAGGCAGGCCGTCGCCATTCCGCCTCAGGCCGAGACGAAGCGCTCAGAGCGCACGTCCCGATGTCCTGAAGGTGGTGTTGTTGCAGTCGTACCAGTTGCCCCACCCCGACACGTAGGTGCGGCACCAGTAGTGGTCGTCGCTGCCGACTGCCCGCATCGTCACCAGATTGGATCCGGAACTGCCGTCGGCGTAGCCCAACTCCATACCCCATATCAAGTCGTGGCCGCCCATGCTCGTCCACGCGGAGTAGGTCCCGTCCGACAGCTGCCAGGAATCCCACGCGGCGCCGTCGGTGCCCACCAGGCTGACCTCGTAATGCCCGTTGGGCCACTGGAATATCCAGACCTGGGTGCCGCACGCGTACACGGCGTCCGCCGGCCCGTCCGTGAAGTGCTTGGTACACACGCTCAGGCTGGCTGCAGTTGCGGAGGTGTCTGCGTGCCTGGCGGCGGTCTGGGGTGCGGCGGCCGCCGTCGCGGAGGCGGCGCCGACGAATGCGAGCCCCAGCGCTGCCGCGAGAACCCCGATCTGTGTCCGGACCTTCGTGAGTGTCATCCTTCTGCTCCTTCTCGTTGGATCGACCGCCCGTGAGGCGGCTTTGATCTCCAGTGGCCTGGGCATTGCGGAGGCCCACCCACCGGCAGCGGATGCTGTGACGTCCCTCTTCCCGGTCCCCCGGGGTGGCGGCCGCCGACAGGGCGCCGGGCTCTCCCGTCGACCCCGCGCCGGACTCTGCCGTTGCGAGCCGGGCGGACCGGCCCCCAGGGCATGCGGACAGCGTAGGAACTCCCCCGGAGGGAGGTTCAAGAGGTGACTGAGACAACCTTGTGGAGCATCGGGGAACTCGCCGCGCGGGCAGGCGTCAGCGTGAAGACGGTGCGCTTCTACTCCGACCGCGGACTCCTTCCGCAGGGCAAGCGCAGCACGGGCGGTCACCGCAGGTACGGTCCCGAGGCGCTGGAACGGCTGCGGCTGATCCGGGCCCTGCGCGGGCTCGACATACCGGTGCCCGACGTGGGCCGGGTTCTGCGCGACGAGGACGCGCTGGAGGACGTCGTCGCCGCGCGGCTGCGCGAGACTGCCACACGCCTGGCCGAACTGCGCTGGCGCGAGGCCTCGTTGAGCCTGCTGAGCGACTGCGGACCGCGGGAACGGGCGGAACGGCTGTGGCTATCGGCGCGGTGCCCGCCCCGCCCGGCACGCAGGCCCTGACCCTGTTCTGGCGGCGCTGGCTGCCTGCGGGGCTGCCGGCCCGGCTGGTGTCGGCCGTGCTCGACCAGGCCGTCCCGAAGCCTCCGGACGACCCGACCCCCGCGCAGGTGCTGGACTTCGCCCGGCTGCACGACAGCCTCCGCGGCCTGCGCCCCGACCTCCCCAAGAGCCAGCCCGCCGTGCACCGGCCCGGTGACGGTCACCGTCCGGCCGTGCTCTACGACGGACTCCTGGAGGCGTTCGCGCTGGTGGCGCCCGAGATCCGCGCGGGCCGCCCGCCGCACGCCGGCGAGGCACTCGACTGCTTCGTCGCCGCCCACGCGGGCGCCCGCGGCGTTCGCGACACCCCCGCCTTCCGCCGCGCCCTCACCACCGAGATCGCGGCCGAGCCCCGTATCGACCACTACTGGCGGCTGGTCGCCCGCCTCTCCACCCCTGACGCGGCCTCCCCCGACCCGTCATCCCCCGGCGCCGCCGACACCTGGCTGCGCACCGCTCTGTCCGGATAAAAAAGAGCGGGCGCGGGCGGACCGGTTCCACGAGCGGTAGAAGAAGATCAAGAAACTCGCCCGCCAGTGGGACGATGCCCTGCTCGCCGACACAAAGTGAGGCTTGGGCTGTGAACTACAGGCTCGGTGGCCAGGTTATTCCGATGGTCTGCCGCCTGATTTCTAACGACGTATCCGAGCTGTGTGGCATGTCGCCGCAGCTCGGGCATGTGTTTTTTTCCTAGCAGTTGATCTTTGATGAGTTTGGCATTGAGGCTGGAACTCCAGAAGACGTCGCGTTGGCTGTGGTGTACCCCCACGTGCAGGGTGAGCAGAGACCCAAGTCCCGGGCCCAGGACAGCCTCGGTGGCGTACCCCCGTGTGCAGGGGGAACAGGAGGACCCGTCGAAGGCCCCCGGGCGTTGAGCGCGGTACCCCCGTGTGCTGGGGGAACAGTGCCTGCGGTTGCCCGCCTCGCAGGCCTACGACGCGATACCCCCCACGTGCAGGGGAGCAGTACACGCTCCAGGAGCGGGGCAAGACCATCGCCGCGTTACCCCCACGCGTAGGGGGAGTAGGGCCTGGCGGACAAGCTCGGCACCTATGCCGACGCGGTACCCCCGCCTGCAGGGGGAGCAGGTCGTTCTTTTTGGTTGGGGCTGATCCTACGACGCGGTACCCCCTCACTCCGGGGGAGCAGCGCAGCTCGCCGAAGCCCTTGTTGACGGCCGGTGCGGTACCCCCCACGAGCAGGGGGAGCGGAACTGCCGGGCCGCCCGGATGTTCGCCGCCCACGCGGTACCCCCACGCGCATGGGGAGCAGGCCTCCTTCAAGCTTTGGCTGACCTGGCTCTGCGCGGTACCCCCCACGTGCAAGGGGGAGCAGTGGCCCATGATCTCGCCCAGCGCCATGTTGACCGTGTTGCCCCGCGCGTAGGGGGAGCAACTCGAACCTGCGGAGGACGTCCGTGTGAGTGGGCGTGCTGGTGGCAGCGATTGTGCGTCAGCCGTGTTCGCTTGTTGATTGTCTGGTCATGCGCTGTTGATGCGGGTTGGTCTGCTGTCATGGGGTGAATAAGCGGCTGCTGTTTAACGGCGAGGCCGGGGCGGGTCGGCTGTTGTGGGGGTGGCTGATCCTATGGGCGGTCCCGGAGGGGCAGGGTCGGGTCATCACGGCGTCTCGGGGGCGTCCGGGGTGGTTTGATTCGGTTCGGGTCGGCAGTCGCGGAGTGCCTGGAGGATGTCGGCCTGGTGTTGGTCGGCGGGGTGCCGGGCGTCGGGGTTGTCGAGGTGGGGTGTGAGGCGGGTGTAGAGGGCGTTGTGGGTGAACATGGCGTCGAGGCCGGCCCAGGTGTCGTTGTCGATGAGGGGGAAGGGGAAGTGCTGGGGGGGATGAGTTTGGCGAGGAGGGGGAGGAGTTCCCATCCGTTGTCGAGGCGGTCGCGTAGCCAGGTGCGGATGCCGTCGGGGTCGGTGTGGCGCCACATCCAGATCAGGGTGTCGTCTTGCTCGGTGAGGTCTGTGGCGGGCCGCCCGGCGGCTGGTGTGAGGTGTTCGGCCAGGCGGCCGGTGAGGGCGTCGCGGGCCTGGGCGGCCCAGGCTTCGGTGGTCGTCGCGTGTTCGGATGTGGTGTCGTTGGGGTTGGTGGCGCTCTGGAGGGTCCGGGTGGCCAGGACGGCTCCGTCGTAGGTGACAGCCATGGCGGCCACCGCGGCGGGCCGCTGGTCGGGGGGTAGGTCCAGAAGGAGGCTCGGAGCGAAGGAACGCACCCGCCGGTCGGGGCCCAGAATGCCCAGCACTTCCGGCTCTGCGGACAACTGGCCGTAGTTGTCGGCCAGGGCCTGGAGCAGTGCGGCCGTGGGTACGGGGATGCCGTCGGTGCGTGCTTGGTCGATGCGCCGGATAATGCGGTGGGTGTCCTCCCTCAGACGTACCAGCAGTTCGGCTGCCTGATCGCCTCCGGTTCCTGAGGCGATCTGGGCGAGGGCTTGTGCGAAGGCGGCCTCGGGGAGGTCGTCGGCGGGGACGGTGAAGACGACGTACCGGTCGAAGTAGTCCAGGCTGCCGATCCCGCGCCAGCGTGCAGCGGCATTGGCGTTGCTGCCGTTGCCGACGGCTTGCTGGACAGCGGGGAACAGCAGCCCGAGCAGCCCGAGTACCCCGTTCAGGTTGTCGTCGGTGACACCGGCCTGTCGCAGGCGCTCCTTCCACCGCTCGGCGCGCTCACCGGGCCGTGCGTCGGCCCGCAGCGCCGGGTCCATGCTGGTCCCGGTCAGTTCGGCGCGGTGCCGTCCCAGCATCCGGTAGACGCCTGGCTCGCTGGTCCGCAGGAAGGTGACAATCAGGAGTGAGCTTGTTCCGCTTTGACGGACACCGTTGGTGTGGTGGTCAGGCTGCGAATGCGGTCTCGTACTC